>JAEWGM010000044.1 GCA_023388315.1 Bacteroidota bacterium
CGTTGGTGAAAACACGAAAAATGCGTTTCACGGGCAATTACAATAAAGAATTTAACGATTTACACGAATTGCATATCGTGGCTGCCGTGAAAAACGGCATCACGCCAATGGAAACCAAAGATGATACCCTCGCGCGCATAGACGAACTCGTGCGTTTACCCGATGCTATGGAACTGTATAAAACGTATGAACTCACGCACTCCGTGCCGTTTTTGGTCCCCGCTGCCGCGCAATTGTTTATGGATATCTCCAACAACTTCCGCGATTCGCTTTATAGCAAAGATTTGCCTTTGTATCGGCTCTATCTCACGAGCGTAACGCGCTCAGACAACGACGTTGCCGGACTCACCAAACGCAACATCAATGCCAGCGACAACTCGGCGCACCGCTATGGTACCACGTTTGATATTTCGTGGAAACGGTTTGAGCAAGTGGACGACGATTCCACCCGAATACTGCCGCCCGAACGGCTAAAACTGGTATTGGCGCAAGTGCTTTTCGATTTAAAAAACCAAGAACGATGTTATGTGAAGCACGAACGCAAACAGGCGTGTTTTCACATCACGGTGCGATAAAGCCTACAAATCTTTCCCTCTAAATCCCATCTTATTATGAAAAGTACAATTTATCTTCTTACGCTGTTGGCGGCGTTTCTGTTGTCTATACTAGAATAACTTTTTTTGCAAAAAATGGCCCGTTATTTTATCTCACTTTCATACAACGGAAAAAACTACGTAGGTTGGCAAGTTCAACCCAACGGACTGAGTGTGCAGCAAGTTTTGCAGGACGCGCTTTCTACCATTCTGCGCAAGCAGCAAGTTGAGGTGGTGGGCGCGGGGAGGACGGATGCGGGTGTCCACGCCCGAAAAATGACGGCGCATGTTGACTTAGACGAGGATTTCAATGCGGAAGAATTAACTCTTAAATTGAATAGCTTTTTGCCCAAAGATATTGTGATTCATTCCATTAATCGGGTCAGGGACGATGCGCATGCGCGCTTTTCCGCCACAGCGCGAACCTATAAATATTACGTTACCACGGCGAAAGATGTTTTTCAGGGAGATGTTAAATATCGCGTTTTTTTTACGCCCGATATCGATAAAATGAACGCGCTATGCTCCGTTTTGAAGGAATATACCGATTTTACCAGCTTTAGCAAATTGCACACCGATGTAAAAACCAACAATTGCCACATTGAGTTTGCCGGGTGGGAGCAAAACGGCGACGATTATATCTTTACCATTAAAGCCGATCGTTTCCTTCGGAATATGGTGCGCGCCATTGTAGGCACGTTGCTCGAAGCGGGTAGGGGACGGCTTGATGAGCGGGGCTTCCGCCGCATTATTGAAGCAAAAAACCGACAGGTTGCCGGCAGTTCGGTTCCGGGGAGCGCGCTTTTCTTAGAGGAAGTTTCTTATCCTGAAGATATTTGGATGGAATAACGTTAAAGCGAATCGGAATTCGCTTCTCTCGGCTATTTTCGCAATTTTCTGTAGACGTAACATCCCGCTTCCGATGGATGATCTTGCGCGTAATCTTCCCAATTTTCATTCCACAGCAAATGAATAATCATAAAATCGCCAATGGCGCTAATAACAAAGAAGATACCGAACAACGTAACGCCATAATTCCCGATAACAATACCTGCGATAGCGGGGACTAACCCCACAAAAATAGCCGGTGTAATGGCGCCCAGCAAATAATGCTTTATTTTCAACGGTTCGGTGCAATGGCAATAAGGCGTAGCCATTTTCCACAATACACCGAAACGGATAGACTTGAACCCTTTTTTCGCGAAAAGCGCCCACGTAATTCCGTGAATCACTTCGTGCAGCACAATCCCAATCAGTATGGCCACGAAGAAAAGAAGGAAACTTTTTATGGGTGAAAAATCGTTTTTGAAAAAATTAAAAAAATCTTCTTTGCCAATATCGTGTATCAAAATATAAGGAACGGTAAAAGCCAGAAAAACGGGAATCATAATAAACATGCCCACTTTGTTGGCCTTTTCTATGCTGATGATTCTGATGACTTTTTCGTATTCGTTTTCGTTGAACATGCTTTTTGTTTCAGAAGATATTTTATTCTTATTGATTAGTGATTACCCGTAAAGCCTCCTATTTTAATTTTTGATTGATAATTCTGTAGAATATCTTGGTGCGCTGCACCTTGTTTGTCTAGATTGTCATTGGCTACAAATATTTTAGCCACTCTGTGGCTTTGTTACTTGTCTTATTAGCTGCGGAGCAGCGGCAACATTTGTAGCATTTTGAATTACACGAGAAAAAGGTACAGCGTACCGCAATTCTTTTTACGTCACATTGTGGAATATAAATATCTATTTTTCTATGTTTTTTATGAAAGATAATAGCTTTTCATAATCCTTTAATAGTTTGTCGTCGCTGACCTCTGATAGTGTGATTTTATATTTCGTATTGAGGGCCAAATTATTCAACTCAATTTCTGTTACCAATCCGTCATAATAATATGTGTTGTCATTCCTATTATCTACCAGATTTAAAGTGTCGATTTGAAATAGTTTGCTTGTTAATAAATATATAGAATCAAGTTGGTGGGAATTCAATAGATACCTATTTGTATCAATAGGTATTCTATCATAGACATCGAATTTTTTTTCATTTCTTTGATATTTATAAATCACATGTTGAAGAATATTCTTTTTATAAAAAACTAAATTGTTTTTATCATCTCGTGAGTACTTTGTATTAATAAGATATTTATAATTGAATTTATTGTCTCTTTGTAAGTCTTGTGTATTAATTGTTATATCAAAATCATAGTTTCTATGCTTAGGCGTTTTTTCTACTTCTTTATCTATTAAGAGTTTTTCTTCTTTTATAGAAGGAACACAAGAGGTAAATAGAACTATAAGAATAATAAATAAATAGTTTTTCATGTATGTGTCTTTTTATAAAAAAATAGTATGTTTTGATGCTTTTATTTTTATTCTTTACTCCAATTCCTTTATCAGTAAAGAGATTTCTTTTTCTGTAATGGTTGTTTGTTCCGCTTTGTCGTAAATTGTAAGTAACGTGATTACACCTTTTTCTACGTTAAAAATGGCTGTGTGCGTAATTACCCGAGCTCCATGACTTTTGCCTTTGCTTTTTGAACTGATCGCCATGCGGACTTTACGAATGTTATTACCTAAGCTCACTCCAATGTTTGGATTTTGCTTTAATTGCTCAACAAGTTCTTGCAAGTCATTTTTCAAAGACTTATGTTTTTTAGCCAACTTTTTGAACTTTTTATCGAATGCCGGCAAAGCTTCAATATTATAGTTCATTGAGCAATTCATCTACAGGGCGGCTATGTAGCTTCCCTTGTTGTGTCAATTTTAGCTCACGTAACCCTTCTCGAATATCATTCAATATTTCTTCCTTTTCTTTGGCAGTCATTTCTTCCTCCAATTCTTCTTTTTTCAATATTTGGATATAAGATTGAAGTTTTTCGAGCGCCTTTTTATTGTCGAGTAAGGAAATCACATCCTGCAAAACTGACTGTTGTAACTGCATTGTTTTTCCCATAATTATTCTTTTTTTAGTTGAATGGTTTGGAACAAAGGTAAATAAAAGGGATATAAACCCCAAGCGATTAAAACAAAAAATAGCGGCCCTAATAAGAACCGCTATTGCATAATATACTTGATGGTTTCTTAATCGTTCATCGAAATCAGAAACTCTTCGTTGCTCGATGTGCGTCTCAGCCTGTTCAGCAAGAATTCCATCGCTTCCACCGAATTCATATCCGATAAGAAATTGCGTAAAATCCACATGCGATTGAGCGTTTCTTCCGAAAGGAGCAGGTCGTCGCGACGCGTGCTTGAGGCGATGATATCCACTGATGGGAAAACGCGTTTGTTGGATAATTTTCGGTCGAGTTGAAGTTCCATATTGCCTGTTCCTTTAAACTCCTCAAAAATCACATCGTCCATTTTCGAGCCCGTTTCGGTAAGCGCTGTCGCGATAATGGTGAGCGAACCGCCATTTTCGATGTTTCTGGCCGCGCCGAAAAACCGTTTCGGTTTCTGCAACGCGTTAGCGTCCACCCCACCCGAAAGCACTTTCCCCGAAGCCGGTTGCACGGTGTTGTAAGCGCGTGCGAGGCGGGTAATGGAGTCCAAGAGAATTACCACATCGTGACCACATTCCACCAATCGACGGGCTTTGTTGAGCACAATATCGGCGATTTTTACGTGGCGTTCTGCCGGTTCGTCAAACGTGGAAGCGATTACTTCGGCGTTCACGCTGCGTTCCATATCGGTAACCTCCTCGGGGCGCTCATCGATGAGCAAAATAATCATATACACTTCGGGATGATTGGAGGCGATAGCGTTTGCTATGTCTTTCAGCAACATTGTTTTACCCGTTTTGGGTTGTGCCACAATCAATCCGCGCTGTCCTTTGCCAATGGGAGAGAACATATCCACCACGCGGCACGACAAGTTATCGTTGCGGCCGCTGGTTAGGTTGAATTTTTTATCGGGGAACAACGGTTTCAGGTGGTCAAACGGTACGCGGTCGCGCACGTCATCGGGTTTACGGCCGTTTATTTGGTCCACTTTCACCAGCGGAAAGAATTTCTCGCCTTCCTTGGGCGGGCGAATGGGGCCTTCCACCACATCGCCTGTTTTCAACCCAAACAAACGAATTTGCGACTGCGACACGTAAATATCGTCGGGTGAAGACATATAATTGTAATCGGATGAGCGCAAGAAACCATATCCGTCGGACATAATTTCCAGCACGCCCGATGCCGTTAAAATTCCATCGAAATCATACGCCGGATCTTTTTCTTTTTGTTGCTGCGGCTGATTTTGATTTCTGTTTTGGTGCTGATGTTGCTGTTGTTTTGGTTGTACCGGAGGTGTGGGAGTAATTAATTCTTGCAGCAGCGGTTTGTCTTTTTCAATAACCACTTCGGGTGCTTTTTCCGCTGCTTCTTCCATCGGTTCTTCAGCCACAACAGGCGGAAGGGTTACCGGTGGAGGCGTGGTTTTTTTGTCCTCGCCTCTACTTTTCGATGATCTGAAAACAAGCTGTATGGGCCTTGACGTTCCGGTTTTCGCGGTTTGTGTTTCCTGCGTTTTTTCGGTGATTTCTTTTGTGGCCTGTTCTTGCTTTACATTTTCTGTTTCAGCGGGTTTTTGTTGTTTCGCTTCAATCTGTTTTGGTTCCGGTTGTTTTGCTTCGGGTTGTTTGGTTTCCTGCTTTACTTCCGGTTGTTTTTTTTCTTGCTTCGCCTCTTGGCCGTTTTTAGAAAATTCCGTGTTTTCTTTTTTCACTGCTTGTGGTTTGTCGGCAGTTTTGGCGCCAGCCGGTTGAGGTGCGTTTTTCTTTGGTTGGGCGGGTTTTGAAGCTTGTGGTTCTTGTTTGGTTTTCTCCTGTTTTGCAGGTTGGTTTTCTTTTCTTTTTCTGGTAGTTCTGTCGGAGCTGTTTTTGCTTTGCTGGTTCTGTCTAGAGGGAGTGGAAGAAAGTTTTTTTGTTTCGGCAATCGCTTGTTCGTCCAAAATTTTATATATCAATTCTTCCTTCTTATAGGCATCAGGACGCCTGATTCCCATTTCCTTTGCAAGAACCCGTAATTCTGTCGTGAGCTTTTCATTAAGCTCGATAATGTTATAAGCCATGTAAACTAATTGTAATTCGTTATGGTTTTAATAAAAATATGATAGTTAAAATCGTTTCAAGGTTGGGATTTAAATCCATATACGTGTGAAAAACGATTGGAATATAATAAGTTTGAAATTTTTAATTGAAAAACAGTAGCTTGAGTTTACTGTTGTTGAAGATTATGGGGCAAAGGTAGTGTTTTTTTTGAAATGAAAGAAACTTTGAGCGACTTTTTTTAAGATGAATTTAACACAAAGGGCACCAAATGATACCCTTTGTTGTTCTTGCTTTAATTCACTTGCATATTCAACTTGTTTGAGTTGTCGCGTCTTCTGTTAACCTCATTCATGTAGATAAGCGAGCGGCGTCGTTCCAACGAGCTGGTGGCGGTAGTTTTTTTGAAAAGATCGTGGGAGATGGTAGCCCATTCGTAAGCTTTTTCCATATCGTCGAGCATTTCGTAGGCTAACGCAATGTTGGTTGCTACTTTGGCTTTGTTTTTCTCGTTTCCGGTGCTGTTGTAAAATGTTTCCCATTTTTCAACTGCGTATTGCCATTGTGCCGTTTTAACATAATTTTCGGCCTCGCGGGCCAACGAGTTGGGCAAGGTGTAATACCATCGGTCTTGCATTACCCAGTGTGGGGAGAAAACATACGTCATTTTTTCGGCGGCTCGCACCACCAATTGCTTCATTGCCTCTTCTCGCGATGGCAGCATCAGTTCGGAGTAAGCGTTGCCGTCTTGAATATCGAATCCTTCCCAACGAAGGCTGTCGGTGTATTGCACGGCGGGGATTTTTCCTTCCATCGTGGGAAGATATACGCGAAGCGTAGAGTTTACTTTGCCCGTCATATCGGCAAACGCATACCCTTGATGGCGGTAATGCTCTCTTTGGTTGGTTTGCAGGATGAGTTTGTCCAGCGATATAATGGCATCGGCGCCGGTTTTGCTTCTTATTTCGTTCATTGTGGCGGGAGCGATGGGTTTTTCTTGAAAGAAATCTTTATCGTCTCTAAGCGGCTCCCTTAAATAGAGTACGGAGTTGAAGTATTCTTCTTCCTGAAGGAATTGCGATAGCGCTTCCGTGTAATAAATGGATACGCTATCGGCCGAGGCCTCCACGCGTTGAATATCGCTTCGCCCAAGCATTTTATTGTTATGTCCAACATCGTTTGGTTGTTGCGACACGTTGTTTACAACAATTACCGACCTCACATTCTCGGGCAAGGTAATTTGCGCGGGCTCACGCGTTTCAACCGTCATATATTTAATGCCGGCGCAATTGCTAAACAGAAAGATTAAAAAAGCGATAGCGGTAGATTGAATTGCTGTTTTCATATTGATAAGTTGGTTGAATAAATTCTGTACTATGTATTTAACGATTGAATAAATTAAAAGTTTTTAAATCACGTAATTTCTTTGATACAACAAGGTAGTTTTGGTTTAAAACATCGCTTTTATATTTTTCGGCAGGCTTGATAACAACAGACGATACAAAAAGCAGTTATTTGTGCAATTTATGTGATAGTTATGTGAGATTTTGTTGGTGAAACTGAATTCTTTCTGTAAATTTGCCTTCTTCTAAACCGACAAAATAAAACATATAAAAAATGGCATTTAACATTATTGTGTTGGCAAAGCAAGTACCCGACACCCGCAACGTTGGGAAAGACGCGATGAAAGCCGACGGAACAGTGAACAGAGGCGCGTTGCCGGCGATTTTTAATCCGGAGGATTTAAATGCGCTGGAACAAGCCTTGGGAATTAAAGACCAATATCCCGAATCGAAAATTACCGTGCTCACCATGGGCCCTTCCCGCGCTGCCGAAGTGCTTCGCGAAGGCTTGTTCAGAGGCGCGGACGATGGAGTGTTGCTCACCGACCGTGCGTTTGCCGGAGCCGATACCTTGGCTACGTCTTACGCATTGTCTATGGCAGTGAAGAAAATTGGCGATTTCGACCTTATCATCTCGGGCCGTCAGGCCATCGATGGCGATACGGCGCAAGTGGGCCCGCAGGTGGCTGAAAAACTGGGCGTGCCGCAAGTGACGTATGCTGAGGATATTGAGAGCATCGATGAGGATAAGATTCGCATCAAACGACGCCTCGAAAACGGCGTGGAAGTTGTGGAAGCGCCGCTTCCTTTGGTGGTAACCGTCAACGGCTCAGCACGCGCGTGCCGTCCGCGGAACGCTAAATTTCTGCAAAAATACAAACACGCCAAAACCATTACGGAGCGGCAGGCGGAAAATATCGATTATATCGATTTATACAGCTCGCGCCCATACCTGAACTTGGTGGAGTGGAGCGTAGCTGATGTGGAAGCCGACCCCGTTCAATGCGGATTATCCGGTTCGCCCACCAAAGTAAAGAAAATAGAAAACGTGGTGTTCCAGGCAAAAGAAAGCAAACGCATCAGCGACGACGATTTTGAACTAGAGGAACTGATTAAAGAATTAATTGCTAACCATACAATAGGATAATATGCAAATGGTTAAATGTGCCAATATGCCGTAAAACGGCAGACGGTGCATTGTCGCATTGGTATATTCTCACATTACTCAACTTAAATTTATGAACAACGTATTTGTATATCTCGAAATAGAAGACGGCACAGTAGCGGAAGTAAGCCTTGAACTACTCACCAAGGGTCGAACGCTCGCCAATGAATTGAACTGCCGGCTCGAGGCCATTGCCGCGGGTGCTCAACTTGATACCGTTGCGCAACAAGTATTTGCATACGGTGTGGATGTGCTGCATATTTTTAAAGACGAGCGTCTGTCGCCATACACCACCTTGCCGCACACATCCATTTTGGTGAACTTGTTTAAAGCGGAAAAACCGCAAATTTGTTTGATGGGCGCTACCATCATCGGGCGCGATTTGGGCCCTCGGGTGTCTTCGGCACTGGGCAGTGGCTTAACGGCCGACTGTACTTCCCTTGAAATTGGCAACCACGAAGAGAAAAAAGCCGGCAAAGTGTATGAAAACCTGCTCTATCAAATTCGTCCCGCCTTCGGCGGAAATATCGTGGCGTGGATTATCAACCCCGATTGCCGTCCGCAGATGGCCACCGTTCGCGAAGGCGTAATGAAAAAAGAAATCGTAGACGTCAACTACAAAGGCGAAGTAGTGGAACACGATGTGAATGACTATGTTTCACAAGACGATTTCGTGGTTTCAATCATCGACCGCCACGTGGAAAAATCGAAAGTAAACATCAAAAATTCACCCATCATCATCTCCGGAGGATACGGCGTGGGATCGAAAGAGAATTTTCAACTGCTCTACGATTTGGCCGCCGTTTTGGGCGCCGAAGTAGGCGCGTCGCGCGCCGCCGTAGATGCCGGTTACGCGGAGCACGACCGACAAGTGGGGCAAACCGGCGTTACCGTTCGCCCCAAGTTGTACATCGCTTGCGGCATTTCGGGACAAATTCAACACATCGCGGGAATGCAGGAAAGCTCGTTGATTATCTCCATCAACAGCGACCCCAACGCGCCCATCAACTCCATCGCCGATTATGTGATCACAGGCGAAGTTGAAAAGGTGATTCCCAAATTAATTAAATATTATAGGAAGAATTCGAAATAAGAAGAAATAGAAGTTAGAAATTAGAAGTTAGAAATTAGAAGTGAAGAAGTTGAGAAGTAAAGAAGTAAAGAAGTAAAAGAATAAGAAGATGAAGGTTAAAATGTTTCAATCGTTAATTGTTTGGCAGAAAGGCCATGAGTTGGTTTTGGATATTTATCGTAAAACCAAGAGTTTTCCCGATGATGAGCGTTTTGCGCTTGTTTCCCAAATGCGCCGGGCAGCTATTTCAATTACGGCAAACATTGCTGAAGGATATCGAAAGTTAGGGAAGAAAGACAAACTTCGCTTTTTCAATATTTCACAAGGCTCTTTGGCTGAAACATACAATTATATTATTCTTTCTCGCGACTTGCTCTATATTTCGGAAGAGGACTATCTTTTATTGGAAAATAAAATAGAAGAAGTTGATAGAATCTTGGAGTCGTATTGCGCAAAAATATCTAAAGATGTGAATTCAAAATTCTTAGGTTTTTTACTGTCTCTATTCTAATTCTCCACTTCTCCACTTCTTTACTTCTTTATTTCTTTACTTCTTTAGTTCTCCCCTTCTTCAAAAAAATAAACAACAAATACTCTCAACAATGGCAAACTTTTATACCGACACACCGCAATTCAAACACTATTTAAATCATCCCTTGATGAAACGAATTGTGGAATTGAAAGAAAGAAATTACTCTGATAAAGATACTTACGATTACGCCCCTATGGATTTTGAAGACGCCATGGACAGTTACGACAAAATTCTGGAAGTGGTTGGCGAAATTTGTGGCGATATTATTGAACCGAACGCGGAAGCAGTGGATCACAGCGGCCCCACGGTTGAAAATGGACGCGTAACTTATGCATCGCCCACGCAAAAAAACCTAGATGCACTAAACAAAGCCGAGCTAATGGGAATGGCTTTCCCAAGGCGGTTTGGCGGATTGAATTTCCCCATGGTGCCTTATATGATTTCGGCCGATATAGTGAGTCGTGCCGATGCCAGTTTTCAAAACATTTGGATGTTGCAGGATTGCGGCGAAACCATTTACGAATTTGCTACAGAAGAGCAGAAAAACGCTTATTTACCCAGGGTGGCAAAAGGCGAAACTATGTCTATGGACCTGACTGAACCAGATGCAGGGTCTGATTTGCAAGCCGTAATGCTAAAAGCATCGTACAACCAAGAGGAAGACCAGTGGTATTTGAACGGCGTAAAACGATTCATTACCAACGGCGATGCCGATATTCACCTAGTTCTGGCCCGCTCGGAAGATGGAACAAAAGACGCCCGTGGGCTTTCCATGTTTGTGTACGACAAAAACAGCGGTGGCGTTACTGTGCGCCGCATCGAAAATAAAATGGGCATTAAAGGCGCCCCCACGTGTGAACTGGTGTTCAAAAACGCGAAAGCCGAACTGGTTGGTTCACGCCGAATGGGACTCATTAAATACGTGATGTCGTTAATGAACGGCGCACGCTTGGGCATTATGGCGCAATCGGTAGGAATATCGGAAGCGGCTTGTCGCGAAGCGTATGATTACGCGCTGGAACGACGTCAATTTGGCAAAGCCATTATTGAAATGCCGCCCGTGTTTGAAATGCTCGCCAATATGCGTGCAAAAACCGATGCCTCGCGCGCCATTCTTTACGAAACGTGCCGTTTTGTGGATATGTATAAGATTTTGGAAGACATTGGCCGCGAGCGTAAACTCACGCCCGAAGAACGCGCCGAAATGAAATACTATTCTCGTCTTGCCGATGCCTTCACACCGCTTGGCAAAGGAATGACCAGCGAGTATGCCAACCAAAACGCATACGATGCCATTCAAATACACGGTGGCTCGGGATATATGAAAGATTACAAATGCGAACGCTTGTATCGCGATGCGCGCATCACCAATATTTACGAGGGAACCACGCAGTTGCAAGTGGTGGCGGCCATTCGTCACGTGACCACCGGAACCTATTTGTCGCGCATTAAAGAATACGAAGAAATGCCCGTTTCGCCGGAACTGGAGCCGCTGAAACGCACGTTGTCTAAAATGGCGCAAATGTATGAGAAGCTGGTGGAGTTGGTAACGACTCCAAAAGATGAGGAATATCTCGACTTCCACGCGCGTCGATTGGTGGAAAGCGCCGGGCACGTAATTATGGGTCATCTTTTGTTGCAAGATGCTAACAAAGACCCCGAATTGTTCCGCCGCAGCGCCGAGGTGTATATCCATTACGGACAAATTGAAGTGGTAAAAAACTACAACTTTGTTACCAAATCGCGGATTGAGGATTTAGGATATTATAAACCTGTTATGAACGAAATGTAAAACAGCGTTTTGCTGAAATAATAAAGGCGTCGAAAAAATCGACGCCTTTATTATTTTAACGGAACTCACACTATGAGTGTAAAATAGTATTGAAAAGAGAAGATTTGTTATATAACGTTAAAATATTCAGGATCCTGCAAAACCAACGCAACATTTTCTCTTAAGTTTCATCTATTATATAGACGCAATTTTTATTTTCGTTTGAATTTCACTTAAAATCCAATTTTTTATGAAAACATTAAAAGTAATCCCAATGCTTCTGTTTGTTCTAACTTTATTTTCTTGCCAAAAAGATAAAACAGAAATAACGTACGATAATTTACAAACTGTTATCAATCCTGGTTTTTACGCAAAAACCGACAATGAAAAAACAATTATTGATGCAAAAATAGTTGGCGATAAACTTCAGGTTGTTATCGGCGCCAGCGGCTGCGATGGTTCTTCGTGGCAGCTTCAATTAGCCGACAAGGGTGTTATTGCGGAGTCTGATCCGGTACAACGTTTTGCAAGAATTAAATTTACAAATAAAGAACTCTGCGCGGCAGCTATTTCTAAAAACTATTCTTTCGATCTTAAACCCTTGCGTATCCAAGGAGACAACAGAGTAAGCATCAATCTCGACGGATGGAATAAATCATTGCTATACGTTTATTGAGCGAGTAGTAGCTCCCATGAGCGCTTTGCGTGTCAATTATCTGTTCTCGCCACAAGTGGGTGCATATGCAAATTTGCAAGTAAGTTTATACCAAGTGAAAGATACTGAGTATTACGAGACCGGAGCATTGGGCGCTATACTTGAAGGCCTGTTTAACGCCTTATTCCCTGTATCAAAGATAAAGCCGGCCGCTGATCTTGGTGTTATCTATCGTATTGAGGGAAATCAATGGAGTGTGTATCCAACTTTGGGGCTGGGTGCTATGGTACATCTTCCTGAAGCAAATCTGGAAAAAACCCGCAAAGGAGAAAATGGCGAGTCTCAAACCGTGAATTATACTCAAACTCCGTCCATATTTTATGTAAACGCGGGCGTATCCGTTAACTATTACATCACGCAAAATGGTTTTCTCACCCTCAACCTAAACTTTCAGCAACCCTTACAAAAAACGCATGCGGAGTTGATAACCACTGTGGATTCTAATGAAATAAGCCGCTTAAGTTACGAAACCGCAAACGCGGGAAGAAACATCAATATCGGCATTGGTTATGGAGTTACTTTTTGATAAGAAGTTTAAATAAATATGCGAATTAACATTTAATGTTTGCATGTTAAGTATTTTATTCTTTTCTTTGCTTTAATTGTGAAATTTTCAAACGCTTAAAAACTTTTTGCCTATCGGAATGACATTACTCAATTAAATTAATCAGTTAATTATTAAAGTAATGGAAATTCTTTTGTCAATGACCGACGAGGAGTTGGTTGTTTCGTATGCCCAAGGCAACAATAAGGCGTTTGATATTCTACTCTCACGTCACAAACAATCGCTTTACAATTACATCTTTTTCTCCATTCGCAGTAACGATATTGCCGAAGATATTTTTCAAGATACCTTCATCAAAGCTATTGTTACCATTAAGCAAGGCAAATACGTTGAAACAGGGAAGTTTAAAGCGTGGATTTTTCGCATCGCGCACAATCTGATGATTGATTATTTTCGCAAAGAGAGAAACGAAAACACCGTATCCAACGACGCCTACGAATTTGATTTGCTCAACAATTCCGATTTGTGCGAGAGTACCATTGAAACCAAAATGGTGGAATCACAAATTTTAGACGATGTGAAAAAACTGGTTTATCTATTGCCCCAATCGCAGCGCGAAGTGCTGGAGATGCGCTATTATCAAGACTTGAGTTTTAAAGAAATTGCCGAGAGAACCGGTGTGAGTATTAACACCGCGCTGGGCAGAATGCGGTATGCCATTTTGAATATGCGCAAAATGGCCGATGATAACCGGATGATTTTGTCGATGAATTGATGAGGTATAGGCATAAAAAAACCGCTCTTTTTTAGGAGCGGTTTTTTATGAGATAAATTAAAAGTTGCTTAGTGTTTTGCCCACCAAAGTGGTGTGCGAGTATTATCCTCTCCGCCGAGTTGCTCAACAGCTTGTTTATATCCTTCAGGAACGTTGTTGTTCAAGAATGCGGGATAAGGAACTCTTTGAGGGAAGAACTCCCACCGACTTTCCATATAGTTGGATTCGGTGAGTGGCGGAAGGCTTTCGATAGGCTTTTCAACAGCAGGATTTTCAAAAAATGGCAATCCTAGTCTGCGGTGGTCGCTCCACGTTTCCAATGGAAGCCAAGGAACTTGTGCCAAGAATTTTTGGGTGATAATTTTTGTTAATTGGTCGTTTTTAACCGTGCCATTTTTATATAAATGATTAACCGGATATTTGAAATCTACTGTTCCTATTTCGCCAGTAACACCTTTTTTATATTGCATAGAAATTGTTGCTGGAGGTTCTGCAGTATGCTCCCATTTAACGGATGTTCCTGTTCTGCTGTAGTTCTCTGAAGTAAGATAAGTTGCAAGATTAGAGGATACTCCCCAGTAATTGAAACTCTCTTCGATTCCTTTTTCATAGGCAGCCTTACCGCTCATTGGTACACTCCAGCCTTTAACTGCAGCTTCGGCAATTAAGAAATAGGACTCCCAAGATCCGAAGAATACACGCTTCATTGAACTGTTTCTGAACTTATTTGCTAATCGTGGCATGCAAGCTGGCCATCCAATCAATCTGTTGTATGTGCCTTTTTTGTCCCAATCTCCGGTTACGGCAGCGTTCCAAGAATATGCTGCGTCAACCATAACCAATGTGTCTGTTTTACTGGGGTCATCTGCTTTTGGTTTTAATAGAGGACGTTCAGTTTGGCTTGTAGCAGGAGGCTGCCAAGATGGATATCTATTATATTCCGGATTATCAAATTGTCCGGGAATGATGTATGCCTTATATGCCCTAGGATCTATTTTTGCATGAAGCCCATCAAACCAATATCCTGCTGAAGGATCATTTGTTTTAGTGGTAAATTGCATTTCGTATCTAACGCCCATATAATTTTCAGGTTTAATATTAGCAATAGCTTCAGCATCCCCGTCAACTAATTCAGCCGAACTAATACCACCCAATCCAATAAATAAATTATTGATGGTAGGAGAAATGTATTGCATATTCCATTCGCGAGACATAACGCCTGTTAAATCATCCCAACCCGGTTTTTCCTGTACTTGAAAATTGTCGGCCAAAGCATTTATAAATTCATTTCCGGAAACTGCGGCCTCAAACTCAGCTTTAGCTCTTGCCGGATCTACATTGGAGATACGCATAGCCAAACGCATACGCATTGAGTTACCGTATCTTCTCCATTTGTTGAAATTGTATTCATAAACAGGGTCTGTTTTCTTAACACGGTCAATAACTGTTGCATCATCCATTTTGGAAACGGCATCAGCTAACTCTTTCAACATAAAATCATAAATTTCTTCCACCTTATTAAACTCGGGATTGGTGCCTTGAAAGCCGTTCAAAGGCATTGGGCCAAAGATGTCAGTTAATTCACTCATTAAATAGACACGCCAAATTCGAGCAACTTGTTTAAGATTGTTTGAATATGCTTCTAAATTTCCGGATTCTTCTTTGGCATCAGCCACTTGAATAGCGGTGTTGATATTACCTAACCATTTTGACGCACCATTGAAATAGTTCGATGTCCAGCCATTGTCGGTATATCCTTCTGAAAGTGACCCAATACGGTCCATATGACCGGCATCTTTCCAATATAGGACGAATGCTCTTTCCGCAATGTCGGGATTTTGTTGCGCACCAACAATCGAGCTGTTTATAAAGTACTCAACTTGTACTTGGTCTATATTAGCGGCTGTTGGGTTTCTATTAATATCATCGAAATCGCTGCAAGCAGCAAATATTCCAATTATACCAAACAGGGCGCCTATTTTTAAAATTGTTTTTTTCATTTTCTTTATTTGTTTTTGTTAGAAACTTACGGATAAATTGAAATAATACGATCTAGTTGTAGGAGGAGACAATGATTCCAGCCCAACCGCATTTGTTCCTGTTGCATAAACCGACTCAGGATCAACTCCGTTTAAATGGCTCTTCAACATAAGAAGATTGTTAACTGAGAAACCAACCTTTGCTCCTTGAACACCAATTGATTGTGTGAATTTGGTGGGTACTTGATAATTTAACGATAAGTTTCTTATGCGGATGTTAGTTGCATCGAATAAGTTTTCTTCGGTAATACCCACGTTGGAGTTGGACCTTCCGGCAAGTGTCGTCCAGAATACTTGAGGATCAACCCCTGTGGTGTTTTTAACAAAATTATCACCTTCTTTCATCACACCATCGTAAACTATTTCATTTCTTTCGCCATTTACTACTGTGAGAGCCGATCTACCATTTGTCTTCAGCAGGTGGTTGGTATATGAATATATTTTACCACCAAATCTTCCGTCTATAAGAACGCTAAGCGAAATGTTTTTATAAGTAAACGTGTTAGTTATGCCTAAAAGCATATCGGGCTGCTGGTTGCCCAAATAATGACTGCCTTCTGCAGCTGTAGGAATACCACGCTCATCAACTATAATTTTTCCAAAATGCTCGCTCTTTTCATCTTCTACTCGAGCAAATTTACTACCGTAAATTACACCATATCGCTCACCTGTTGCTGCTAAAATTCGTATGTTTTCAAAAGGCCATCCCAAGCCATATTGTGTTACTTCGTCTGAAAGTTCAAGCACGGTGTTGATGTTTTTTGAAACGTTTGCCTCAATATCCCAAAGGAATGAATTTGTTTGAACCGGCCTTGCATTAATCATTAATTCAAATCCTTTGTTTTCGATGTTTCCGGCATTAATTTTCCGGTACTCGTAACCACTAAGCGGATTCAAAGGAATATTAAGAAGTTGATTGGTTGCATTTGATTTATAAAATGCCAAGTCAAAACCTAAACGATTGTCTAAGAATTTGGCTTCAAGACCAACTTCCCACGACTTAATCAATTCGTTTTTAACATCCGAATTATAAAGAACATTGTTTGTTCCAGCTGTAGTATTTCCGTTAGGATCTTTTCCTATTGTATAGAAGTTATACAGCTGATAAGGTCCCATGTCATTACCCACTGCGGCGTACGATGCGCGAAGTTTACCGTAAGTCAGCCAAGGCAAGTTGCTTCCTGATTTATGAATAAGTTCGGAGAAAACAAACGAGGTGCTAACGGAAGGATAAAAGAACGAGCGGTTTTCTTTGCTTAAGGTAGATGACCAGTCGTTACGTCCGGTAAAATCCAAAAATAGATATCTATCGTAATTAAACTGTAAAGTTCCATATAATGAGTTGATTTTATGGAGTCCATAGCCTTGAGATACCCCCGGATGTCCAACTGCATTGTTCAGTGAGAACAGGTTAGGAACTTCCAACTCTCCTGTACTGGATGAGATAGATGAGTTTTCTCTTTTCATCAGGTTGCCACCAAAAGTTGCTGCAGCACCTACTTTTCCAAACAATTCGTCTTTTGTCGCGCTAAATAAATAGCTCAAGTTAGTTTCATTAAATACGTTTTTTCCTAAACTGTATTTACCTGTTGAAGTAAGAGGCCCTTTACCGTATGTTTTGGATTCGGTATTGGTGGTGTACATATCTGTACCTGCTTTAACTTCTCCAAACAACCAATCTGTGAACTGATATTTTAATGAACCGTTCATTAAGAAACGGTCTCTGTTGTCGTCGTTAAGATTGTAACGATAGGCCCAGTGAGGGTTTAGTCCACTTTGAGGGTTATACCAATAATGATTGCCAAACTCATCTACTGCCCCTTCAAAATCTCTGATATCTACTGTAGATGGCATGGTAAGAACGGTGCTATAGAAGTTTTCACCTCTATTTCCACCTAATGGACGGTTGTGTACAGATGTGTTAATGTATTGAATTTTGACATCAGTAGTCCATCTGTTATCTGTTCCAAAACTCGATACGAAACGGCTGATAAGATTCAGACGATTCAATTTAGAACCTGGGGCAATGTCTTGGTTCGATGAGTGTGTGATGGATGAATAGAGTGATGAGGCTTCACCCAGTTGGCGTGATAACGCCACAGAGTTTTGAGTGTTTATGCCTGTGCGCATAAAATTAGAAATATTATCGTATGCCTGAAGTGGTGTTTTTGTTTTGTCCCATTTTTCCACTTCTTGTCCTTCGATTTTAGGTCCCCAGCTAGAACCGGAGTTAGGATCGTATACGCCATTGCTTCCTTGTCCAAAAGCAGTTTGAAGATCGGGGACCATAAATAGATTTTCAAAACCCGTTGTAGAGGTAAACGTTACTCCCATACCTTTTTGTGCGCTTCCGGTTTTGGTTGTAATTAAAATAACTCCGTTACCTGCACGCGAACCATATAATGCTGCAGCTGAAGCTCCTTTAAGAACAGACATTGATGCAATATCTTCGGGGTTTAGGTCGCCCAGTCCATTACCCATATCCATACTTGGGTTCCAGAAGTCATTGTTGCTTGCTCCCGTAAAGTTATCCATAGGAATACCATCAACAACAATTAAGGGTTGGTTATCGCCAGTTAATGAGTTGTTACCGCGAAGTACTATTTTTGAAGAACCACCAACACCGGAACTTCCCCTAACCACTTGTAGTCCGGCAACTTTTCCTGAAAGCGCATTCGCAATATTTACTTCTCTTGCTTGCACCAAGTCGTCACCTTTAATCTCTTGCAACGCATATCCCAGGGATTTTCTATCCCGTCTAATTCCCAACGCTGTTACCACCACCTCGTCCAATAATTCGGAGTCGGTTGCCATTACAACGTCAATTGTGGTTCTTCCGTTTACGGGAACAACTTGTGTTGATAATCCCACATGCTAAACTGCAATGACGCGTCTGAAGGTACATTGTTCAAAGTGTACCGTCCATCAATGTCCGTAACAGTTCCTTTAGAGGCATCTCCTGCAACAATTACGGTTGCGCCAATAACCTCCAAGCCAGTGTCGTCGGTTACCGTGCCGCTTACATTAATTGTTTGAGCAGAAACAGATAAGGCAAATACACTCAATAATAGCGTATATAAGCCTTTCGCAAAAAGATTCTTTCTTTTCATTCTCTCTTGTTTTTAATTTAGTGATTTATAGTTAATTATATAGTTTCTCGTATGAGCATAGAAAGCGCATGCTGACCTATGCTGCATCAATTTGTTGCAAAGATATATCATTTTGATATATGTTAATATATTTTTAACACGGAAAATCCGTTAATTAACAATATTTCAGAAAAAGATGGGGTGTGTTTTAACTTATTTGGGCAGAATGAAGGTTGAATATAAAAAACAGGCTCGCTTGGAGGTGATAAAATAAACGAAGCGATAATTTTTCGCTCCGTTTATTAAAATTTTTACAATCCTTTTTCCGATAGGTATCTTTCGGCGTCCATCGCGGCTCGGCATCCGGTGCCGGCAGCGGTAACTGCTTGTCGATAAAGTGGATCAGCAACGTCTCCGCAGGCAAAAACGCCTTCCACATTGGTTTTTGTGGTGGGGTGTTGGGTGTGTATATAGCCCACGTTATCCGTTTCAACAAAATCTTTAAAAATATCGGTGTTGGGTTTATGCCCGATGGCAAGGAAAAATCCATCTATTTTAATGTCCACTTTTTCTTCGTCGGGTTCGCCCATGCGTTTTACCAAATGCGCTCCTTCTACACCGTTCTCTCCGAACAATCCAACTGTGTTGTGTTCGAACAGGATTTCAATTTTTGGGTTGTTCATAACACGCTCTTGCATAATTTTTGACGCGCGCAAATAATCTTTACGAACAATCATGTACACTTTATCCGCTAATCCGGAAAGGTAGGTGGCTTCTTCACAGGCTGTATCGCCGCCTCCCACCACGGCCACTTTCTTTTTCCGATAGAAAAAACCGTCGCACGTCGCGCAGGCAGATACGCCCATTCCGGCGTATTTCGTCTCATCGGGTAACCCTAAATATTTTGCGGTAGCGCCGGTGGAGATGATGACCGTGTCGGCCTCAATAACGTGCTCGTTGTCAATGGTTACTTTGTGTGGGTGCGAAGAGAAATCTACCGAGGTTGCTCTTCCCGGAAACACTTCTGTGCCGTATCTTTGGGCTTGTTTTTTAAGATCTTCCATCAATCCGGGGCCGGTGATTCCTTCGGGATAGCCCGGAAAATTTTCAACTTCGGTTGTGGTTGTTAGCTGCCCTCCGGGCTGCAGGCCTTCATATAAAACAGGATCCAAATTGGCACGCGAGGCATAAATAGCGGCGGTGTATCCGGCTGGCCCTGAGCCGATAATCAGGCATCGTACTTTGTTTCTCATAAAATTTAGTCTTTAAAAAACCTTCTCTTTTATAGGAGAAGGCCGTGATGTGAATAATTGCCTCAAAGATACAACTATTCTTATATATGCGAAAGGGTTATCGTAATTTTCTATTTATATTAAATGAGGTAGATGTTGGCGGGTGTTGGGTGCTGGGTGTTGGGTGCTGGGTGCTGGGTGCTAGGTGCTAGGTACGGGATGTTGGGTGTTGAAGTCATTTTAATTTGCTTTTAAAGGCAATCATCATATTCATCAAATGAAAGGACTCATCATATAGTTGTTGGAATTTTTCATTCGTTATGTATTTTCTTAATTTGGCTTTATGTAAACAAGTTACTACTTCTGCCAATGAACGAATGGAATATCCTATGAACTTTTTAAATTCAGGATTTGATTGTTCGATAGAACCCTCGGAAATATTTAATGCAATGGAGTCGGCGGCTCTTCTTATTTGTGAACTTAAGTTATAGATTTCTTCTTTGGGAAAAGTTTTGGAAATATCATTAATGTCTTCTCCAAAACTCATTGCTTTCTGCCAAATAGTTAATTTCTCAAATTTAAAACTCATAATGATTGTTTTTGGGTATCTAAACATCCTTCACTCCGCACCCAACATCAAACATCCAACATCCAGCAATGCCTACCTCAAATCTACTATTTCAACGCCTTTGTGGTTGTTTTTATTGAAAACGAACTCGCTATCCGCAAATTTATGGTTGGCATTGTAGTTGGTGATGTCTATTTTGTTTTTAACTCCGTTGTTCATCGTGGTATTTACTTGAAGAACGGTGTTCGAGGCTTTGTCAATAGCAACCGATACTGCTTTGAAATCTTTATTGGTGGAAGCGGGAACCATATCAATAACGTAGGCGCTTTTACCGTTTATGGTTTTGGACACGGGTGCTTTCAGCGAGAATCCCGATTTGTACATTCCCAATAGCGCCAGGGGGCTGATGGCGGCAATTTCTTGTCCTGTGGGATTGCTGATATTAACTTCGTTGATGTCTTTCATTAACACCCATTGGGTTTTGCCGTCGAACCACACGTCCATAGCTTCGGTGGTGAGTTTGAATTTGTTGCCTTTTATCAGCGCTTTCCCTTCTTGCGGCTGAAATGCTGCTCCGCTTGCATCTTGCGTGGTGGCTTTAAACGAAAGGGTAATTCCGTCAGACGATTCGTATCCGCTGTACACTTTATCCAGAATGCTTTTCGCGTTGTTGGCATTTTGTGCGAACGCAATGGAAACGATAAATAAAATGGCAATGGTGACTATATTTCTTTTCATAATGTTGTTTTTTGGGTTTGTACTAGATAGACGAGCGGGAGTTGGGAAAGTTTAATAGGGCGGGGAGACCGATAACTGATGACGGATACGAAGGCTCATCATTTTATGTTCTCCATACATCCGTTCATAAGTTGTTAGTTTTTCAAATTTGAAACTCACAACAAAATTTATTTATAATCGATTTTTCACCGGCCAGTCAACTTCCGTCATCGGTAATCCGACATTCTACTACCTCAAGGAATCCAACAATTTCTCCAATGAATATTCATCCGTAATGTACACTTCGCGGGGTTTGCTTCCTTGTGCGGGTCCAACAATTCCCACCGCTTCAATTTGGTCCATTAATCGTCCGGCACGGTTGTAACCGATAGAGAATTTTCGTTGTATAAGCGATGTGGAACCTTGCTGATGAATCACAATTAGCCGTGCGGCTTCTTCAAAAAGCGCGTCGCGCTCTTGGTCTATAGCGGCGGATTTATCTTCGCTCACCTCCGATACGATTTCGGGAAGGGCGAACGCTTCTTCGTAGCCGCGTTGCTTGCCAATGTATTGGGCGACTTCTTCCACCTCTGGCGTGTCAACAAAGGCGCATTGAATGCGTATGAGGTGGCTGCCTTGTGAGAAAAGCATATCGCCGCGGCCAATGAGTTGGTTGGCACCGCCCATATCTAAAATGGTGCGCGAGTCAATTTGCGAGGTTACCCTAAAAGCCATTCGGGCAGGGAAGTTCGCTTTAATGGTACCGGTAATGATGTTGGTGGTAGGCCGCTGCGTGGCAATCACCATATGCATTCCCACGGCGCGTGCCTTTTGCGCGATGCGCGCGATGGGCATTTCAATTTCTTTTCCGGCTGTCATAATCAAATCGCCAAACTCGTCAATAACCACCACAATATAAGGCATGTATCGGTGCCCGTTGTTGGGGTTGAGGCGTCGTTTTATAAATTTGGCGTTGTACTCTTTTATGGTGCGCACGTGTGCCCGCATCAGTAGCTCGTAGCGATCGTCCATTTCTTTTGTGAGCGAGTTCAGCGTTTGCGTAACTTTGCTCACATCGGTAATAATGGCTTTTTCCTCATCGGGAAGTTTGGCCAAATAATGCTTCTCAATGGTAGAGTAAATATTGAATTCCACCATTTTGGGGTCGATGAGCACCATCTTCATTTCCGATGGGTGTTTTTTATACAATAGCGATGTGATAATGGCGTTCAACCCCACCGATTTACCTTGCCCCGTGGCGCCTGCCACCAACAAGTGCGGCATTTTGGTGAGGTCGAAAATAAAGACTTCGTTTGTGATGGTTTTTCCCAACGCCACAGGTAGGTCGAGAGTGGATTCCTGGAACTTTTTAGAGGAAATAACCGATTGCATCGATACAATTTGCGGATCTTTGTTGGGCACTTCAATCCCGATGGTGCCTTTACCCGGCATCGGCGCGATAATACGGATTCCAAGCGCCGAAAGGCTCAGCGCGATATCGTCCTCCAAATTGCGGATACGCGAAATTCTCACACCCGCCTGCGGCACAATTTCATATAGCGTAATGGTGGGACCCACCGTGGCTTTTATGGAAGTGATTTCGATGCCGTAATTGCGCAATGTGCGAATGATTTTATCTTTGTTTTCGTTTTGCTCTTGCATATCCACCGCACGATTTCCGGTGTTGTACACTTTCAACAACTCCATTGAAGGAAATTGGAAACTCGACAAGTCTTTTTTCGGATCGTAGTCTTCCATTTCTTCCACTTCCGTTACGGCTGCATCGGTTGATAAGGGAGTTGCTTCGGGCGTAGCCGTCGCGGGTTGGGAAACTTCTTCGTCTTTAGGAACAATGATTTCGAAATCTTTTGGCGCTGCTTGTTTTTTGTCTGTCGTGGGTTGCAGCGATGGCTTCGCGGAAACGATTGGTTGTGTGGGAGCGCCCGTTTCAATCTTCTCGAAAGGAATGTTGATTTCTGCGCTTTCTTCCTCCTCAATGGTTTTTTCTTTGCGTAACGAGGCGAAAAGTTTTTTCAACGGATTGGGCCTTTTCTCTGCAATTTCGTCTTCAAATGGGGGCTCTTCTTTCTCATCGGCGCTACCTGATGCACCAAATGTGGGTTTGTTATTGACGAGTGTTTCCTGTATTTTGTACATGGAACTTTTTCTGAAAAGCACCG
Organism: Bacteroidota bacterium; assembly: GCA_023388315.1. Lineage (GTDB taxonomy): Bacteria > Bacteroidota > Bacteroidia > Bacteroidales > Dysgonomonadaceae > JAEWGM01. Next base: position 23,331 of record JAEWGM010000044.1, read on the forward strand.
CGATCACCACAATAAATAAAACGATAAGCAGCATAACCCCCGGCCACCCAAGGCTGTTTTCAAGAATTTGTTCAATTTGGCTTCCATGCGCGCCACCCCAGTTAATGTGGCTTCGCGGGAAGAGTTTCCCCAACACGAAGGCGCTTGTTATGGAGCCGAAAATCAATCCCATGGCGGTAATCAACAAGGCTTTAAGAAAAGAGAAGTCGGACACCTTCATCATCCGCAGCCCTATGTAAACAATAAAGATGGGGATAAGCGCTGAGAATATGCCAAACCACCCGTTTACCATCACTTCGGCAATGTACGCGCCTCCGGCGCCGGTCCAATTGTCCACTTCCAACGCTTTGCTGCGAATCAGCTCACCAAACGATTTGTTCAACACTTTGCTTTGATCGGCAGCACCGGTGAAAAAGAACGAAATCATGGACATCAGCATAAAAATGCCTGTGAAAGCGACGATTAACCCGGCGATAAATCGGGCGCGTTCACTTTTTATAAAATTGGCGAAACCGTTATTTTTTCGCCGTCTTGATGCCGCGGTGGTTCTTCTCCGAGGGCTTCTTTTTTTTCTTTTTGCCATTATTGTTTTGGTTTACGCGATGTTACTCCTGCGCGTAAAGTTAAGTGGAGTTTCTTTCTATTTGTTGCAAAAGTAATAAAAAGAAAGTTAGCTTTAAAGTTTTGCGAATTCTTATTTGGACTAAAGGCAATAAAATTCCGAGCCAACAGAATGTTTCATCCCGATGGCCTAAGAAAGTGGGCAGCCTTGAAATATAAGGATTTACTTCTTTTTCCCTACTAAAAATATTCCGCCTATAAGAGCAATTGCCGCGCCAATGAGTTGAACGATGGCTACTTCTTTCGCTCCGCTGTCTTCGGCGCGAAGTTCAATGCCGAAGAAACTAACGGCCGATGTGCTTTCTTGCAATCCGGTAATGCCTAAATAAGCTAATACTAAGGCTACTACGATAAGAATAATTCCGATAACTGGTCTCATTGATATAATTTTTAAAATGAATTGTTTATGTGTCTGCTGACTTGTCTATTTCCGTTTTGTTCACCGCTTCCACGGGCCCATCGTCTTGCACTTCCACAATGCGCGTTGATACGGCGTATTCATCGGGATAGATTTTTCCGCCCATTTCGTTGGCCCAAGCTTTTGTAAATTCGGCTCCAATGTAGATGATAATGGAGGTGTAGTAAATCCACGTGAGCAGAATCAAAACAAACGCGGCTGCGCCGTAAACCGAGGTGGTGTTGTTCCGTGCCAGATAAATGGAGATGCCGTATTGTCCCAGCAAGAACAACAATGTGGTAACCACAGCGCCCACCGTTACATCTTTGAATTTGATTTTGGCATCGGGCAATACTTTGAAGATTAGCACAAAAACCAATGTGGTGATGACAATATTGATAATCATCCCGATGGCAGAAAATAAAAACACGGTAATATCTGGATAGTAAGCCGAAAGGTTGTCGCTGAAACCTTGTATGAGCGCTGTAAGTGAGAAAGTAATCAGCAAAATAAAACCGAAAACTAAAATCAGGGAAAAAGACAACAAGCGGTTTGTAATCATCTTCACCCATCCTTTTTTCGGTTTGGGTTTTATACCCCAAATGGTATTGAGCGACCATTGCATTTGCGCGAAAATGGCCGTGGCGCCAAATATCATAATGCCGGCGCTCACAAGAGTAGCAATGGTTGATCCCGATCCGGAATACGCGTTTTGCACAATTGTTTGGATTTGTTCAACCACATCTTCACCCACAACGGGCACCAATTGAGAGTAAAACCGATTGGCAAAATTCATGTCGAAAAATGTGCCAATGGTAATAAGCAGAGAGAAAAAAGGAACAATGGCAAACAGCGTGGCATAGGCAAGAGCCGCGCTCAAGCGGGTTACGCCGTCATCCATAAATCCTTGAACGGTTGTTTTTAAAACTCCGAAAACAGATTTAAAGGTTACTTTTTTATTTTCCCTTGGCTCTTCTTTTTCCATGAATGCAAATTTTTCATACGTTGTTGTAGTGTCATAACAAAATAAGAAATGAATTTGTTCTGAAACGAGGATAGCGAGTGGGAGACTTGGTGAGTGGGTGAGGGGGTGAGTGGGAGACTTGGTGAGTGGGAGAAGAGGACTTGATTCGGCTGACAGTCCGATTTAATTCAGGGGGGAGTCTCAAAAGTGTAAAGTTTTAACAAAGTGCTTTTAATTTGATACTTTTGTCCCGAAGGGACTAAACATTAATAACTCCGCACGAAAGTGCGGGGTGGCAAGCATCTCATCGCCACAGCCCCGAAGAGGGCTGAACTTCAACCCCGCCAGCTGGCGGGTTGATTTAGGTTTAGCGCTCATTTCCGTGCGTTTCACGCACGGTTATTGATAGTTAAGTTCTTTCAGAACTTTTCTCATAGAATACTTTCATTTTAAAAGTTGATGATGGTTTATTGTTGCTTTTGAGACAACCCCTTTTAAAGTCAAATAATTCAGTTGGCGGGCTGTAAGCCCAACTTAATTGTTAACCGCCAAAAGCCAGCAGCCAATAGCCACTAGCCAACTGCGCCTAAAAAGCGAAAAGCCCGCGAATCACTTCGCAGACTTTTCTTGTTAACACAATCTTCATGAAACAAACTACACTATCGAGTTGATTGCAGAATTATAATCCGGCTCCTGTGCAATCTCAGGAACCAGTTCGTTGTGAATTACTTTCCCGTCCTTGTCAATGACAACAACGGCGCGGGCGAGCAATCCTTTCAGCGGGCCGTCTGTCATAAGCAGCCCATAGTTTTTACCAAAGTCTTGATCTCTAAAATTCGATAATGAAATTACGTTTTCAATGCCTTCAGCAGAGCAGAACCTTCCTGCTGCAAAAGGTAAATCGGCCGAAATGCCTAAAACGACTGTGTTATCGAGAGCGGTAGCCTCTTTGTTGAAACGACGAACCGAAGCGGCGCAAACGCCGGTATCTAAACTTGGAAAAATATTCAAGATAACGTTTTTTCCTTTAAAGTCAGATAAACTTACTTCCGACAAGTCGCTTTTCACCAACGTGAAATCGGGCGCTGAAGCGCCTTTTTGAGGCAGTTCACCATTTGTATTTACTTTGTCTCCTTTGAATGTAATCGTTGCCATTTTAATGAGGTGGTTTTTGTTGTTAATTTATAACTGTTCTTAATAACACCTTATCTGAAGGTTAAACAATACGCATGTATAAAAGTTCATAAAAAACTATTTTTTAACTATATCTTGGTTGTTGTTTAACTCTTTTTCGAGATATCGTGCTGTGTAACTGGCTTTATTTTTTATCATTTTCTCGGGTTTTCCTGTAGCCAGAATGTAGCCGCCTTTTTCTCCGCCTTCGGGGCCTAAATCGATAATATAATCGGCGCATTTTATAATATCCAAGTTGTGTTCAATCACAATCACCGTGTTGCCTTTATCCACCAATTTGTTTAAAACGGATAGCAATACGCGAATGTCTTCAAAATGCAGCCCGGTGGTAGGTTCGTCCAGCACGTAAAGCGTGTTTCCGGTATCCACGCGAGACAGTTCGGTAGCCAATTTCACACGTTGGCTTTCACCGCCCGAGAGGGTAGTGGATGATTGACCCAGCTTGATGTAGCCCAATCCCACCTCTTGCAGCACCTTTATTTTGTGCAAAATGTTGGGAACGTTTTCAAAAAACTCCACCGCGTCGTTAATGGTCATATTTAACACATCGGCAATGGATTTTCCTTTAAAACGCACTTCCAGCGTTTCGCGGTTATAACGTTTGCCGTTGCAGGTTTCGCAAGGCACCAGCACATCGGGCAAGAAGTTCATTTCAATGGTTTTATATCCGTTGCCGTTGCACGTTTCACATCGGCCGCCTTTCACGTTAAACGAAAACCGGCCCGGCTTGTAACCACGAATTTTTGCTTCGGGCAGCCCGGCGAAAAGCGTGCGGATATCGGAGAAAACACCCGTGTAAGTGGCAGGGTTTGAGCGCGGCGTGCGCCCGATGGGCGATTGGTCAACACTCACCACTTTATCCAAATGCTCCGTTCCTTTAACGTTTTTATAGGTCAGCGGGTCTTTAAGCGAACGATAAAACTTTTGACTGAGAATGGGTTGCAGCGTTTCATTGATAAGAGTTGATTTGCCGCTTCCCGACACGCCCGTTACGCAAATAAACGTGCCGAGGGGAAACTCCACGCTCACGTTTTTTAAATTGTTTCCGGCGGCACCTTCAATCAATAGTTTTTTGCCGTTTCCTTCCCGGCGTTTTTCGGGAATGGCAATTTCCAGTTTTCCACTCAGGTAATTGGATGTGAGGGTGTTTTTTTGCAGCATTTCATCGGGAGTGCCTTCAAAAACCACATCGCCGCCTTTTTGTCCGGCAAACGGGCCCATATCCACAATGTAATCCGATGCCAGCATCATATCTTTATCGTGCTCTACCACCACCACCGAGTTGCCGGTATCGCGCAGTTTTTTGAGCGAGTCAATCAGTTTGTGGTTATCGCGCTGATGCAACCCAATGCTGGGCTCATCCAAAATATACAACACATTCACCAGTTGCGAGCCAATTTGCGTAGCAAGGCGTATGCGCTGGCTTTCGCCACCCGAAAGCGTTGCCGAAGCGCGTGCCAGCGAAAGATATCCCAGTCCTACATCGAGCAGGAATTGCAATCGGGAGAGAATTTCTTTTTTAATTTCTTCGGCTATCAACCGTTGTTTTTCCGATACGTGTTCTTGGGCATCGATAAACCAATCATACAAATGCTGAATGTCCATTTCGGCCAACTCGGCAATGTTTTTTTCGTTAATTTTAAAATGCAGTGCTTCTTTGTTCAAGCGCTGTCCGTGACACTCGGGGCACGTGAAGGTGGTGATAAACTGGCCGGCCCATTTTTGCGCCGTTGCCGATGCTTCGTCGTCTTGCTGCATTTCAATATACTTGGCCACGCCCTCAAACGAAACCATGTAATTGGAGTTCCCCAGCGATTCGTTTTTAATTTTCAACCGCTCGTTGGTGCCATACATAATCTCGTCAATCGCTTCTTGCGGAATGTCTTTGATGGGTGTTTTCAGCGTGGCACCATATTTTTCCAGCACAGCGGTAATTTGCCAAAAAAGCAAATTGCTGCGTTCTTTTCCCAATGGCGCTATGCCCCCGGCAGCGATGCTCATTTCGGGTTTGGGAATGATTTTTTCCATATCTATCTGGTCTACCGTGCCAATGCCCTTGCAGCGCGGACAAGCGCCTTGCGGCGAGTTGAAAGAGAAATTGTGAGGAGCCGGCTCACCATACGATAATCCCGTGGTGGGGCACATCAGGCTTTTGCTGTAATGCCACACCTCGTTGGCTTCCACATCTTGAATAAGCGTAAGGCCCTGTCCTTGTTTCATCGCGGTGCGTACGCTGGCGCGCAGTTTGTCTTCAAACTTATTGGAAACGATTAGTTTATCAATTAAAATTTCGATGCTGTGGTTTTTGTATCTGTCCACGCGCATGCCGGGCAGGATTTCTTTTATTTCGCCATCTACACGCACGTTGAGGTAGCCTTTTTTTCGGATTTGCTCGAACAATTCTTTGTAGTGCCCTTTCCGATTGCGGACAACAGGTGCGAGAATGTATATTTTTTTACCGATGTATTTCTCTAAGATAAGTTCCAAGATTTGGTCTTCGGTATATTTTATCATTTTCTCGCCCGTGATGTACGAATAGGCCTCACCGGCGCGTGCGAAGAGCAAACGCAAAAAGTCGTAAATTTCGGTAGTGGTGCCCACGGTGGAACGTGGATTTTTATTGGTGGTTTTTTGCTCGATGGAGATTACCGGGCTAAGTCCCGTGATTTTATCCACATCGGGACGTTCCATTTTTCCAAGGAAGCCGCGGGCGTAGGCCGAGAAAGTTTCTATGTAACGCCGTTGTCCTTCGGCAAAGATGGTGTCGAACGCGAGGGACGATTTTCCGCTGCCGCTCAATCCGGTAATTACCGTGAGCGAATCGCGGGGAATGGTTACATCTATATTCTTGAGGTTGTGTACGCGTGCGCCGTACACTTCTATATTTTTTGTTTCGGGAGTCATTTTTTCGTTAAAATAAATCCCGCAAAGATACGAAAAACAGGGATTATTTCAAAGTCCCTCCCGCTCGTAGCTCACTAAGGCGTAACCCACGTGGAATCGTGCACTTTATGCGATTGGCCTTTTTTGTAATACAAACTTTCTTGGGTGGGAATGAGAATGGTGTAGCTTTTTCCTGAAGCGTTGGAAAGTTTTGTGCTGCGCAACCACGAATTGAAATCTTTCAATTGCGCGTAAGTAATGCCGTGTTGCCTTGCGAAAGCAACCAAATCGGGGATGGACGACGACACGCGCACTTCTTTAAATTCCATCGGCTTGTATAATTGGTGCGGTTTAATTACGAACCCGTATTGCCGTGGATTTTCGAAAATCTGTTTAATGGCAAGCATGCGGTAGTAATAACGGGTGGTTTCGTCCACCAGCCAAAGATCCATCGCGTCGCTCACGCGCTGGTTGCTCAGTTCGCCCGTAATACGCCCCTGTCCTCCGTTATACGCCAGCGCCGCCGCGCTCCAAGAACCGTATTTCCGATAACCGTCTTTGAGATAGCGGCAAGCAGCCACGGTGGATTTCTCAATATGGTATCGTTCATCTACATCAGAACCTACTTCCAGTCCGTAAGTGGGCGCGGTGGTTGCCATAAATTGCCACAATCCCGCGGCGCGGGCGGGGGAAACCGCCCGGTAATCGAGGCTGCTTTCAATCACTGCAAGGTATTTTATGTCGTCGGGAACGCCTTGTTGTTTCAGAATAGGTTCGATGATGGGAAAAATGCGGTTGGCGCGTTTAAATAGCAACAGGGTGGTGGAGTGGAAATAGGTGAAACTGTTCAGTTCCCGGTCCATGCGCTCTCGCTTGTCGTATCGGTCAAAAATGGTGCGTTCGCCGGCAAAAGTTATTTCATCGGGTACATCCACCGATGCGGTCATAGAAAGTACGAATGGCCTTTCGGCTTCCGCTCGCTCAACGTGGTTGCCCGATGTGAGTAGTAACGCCATAACGACCAATCCCATCGCTACAATAAGGGCGCTAAGCAATATGTTTATTCTTTTCATCCTTGTTTAATTTAGTAGTCCGATGTCAAATATACGATATTTTTTTCATTGAGAAAACAGCTACTTAGGGAAGGTTGTTTATTCACGTTATTTAAGAAACTGCCTCTAATTGATAAATTAGTAATTGTTAATTACTAGTTGCAAATTGCCAACAGCTAACAGCTAACAGCCAATAGCTAACAGCCAATTATCTTTAACGCCACGGAGTGGCAACTTACTTCAGCCCAATGCAAAGCGTAGCGGTGTGTTGGGTTTACAAATACTCCGCTATGTGCTCTGAAGGAGCAGCTTATCCCGATAGCTATCGGGTTACACCCACACTTCATCCATCCGTCAGACCGGTTATCGGTCAGACGGGTTCTACAGGAATGGCGCGAGCAGGAGCTTTTTAACTTCGTAGAAGTTTTCCTTACATAACCCCCAATTTCAATTGGGGGAAAAACGTCAATAAAGAAGCCAAAACGCTGTAGGCGTTTCCCACAATTACAATGGCAAACTCCTACAGAGTTTTGTTGTACCCCTTGATTCTCCCTCCCGATAGATATCCCGATATTTATCGAGAGGAGGATATTCACAGGTTTGCCCTACGGACAATTTTTTATTCGGACAATAGTGAATTGTAGTAAAATAAATGGCTGTTTTTTAACAATCTATTGTTGTTTTTTAAGATGATCTTCATTATTTTTACGCCATAATTTAATACAAAACACGTCTTTATGAAGGCTGACACTCCACCAAACCTTAAAGCCCACTTGTAACAAGGATTACGAGCGGAAGAGAAAATATTTAAATCTAATTTATTAACTACAAAAATGAATTATTATGAAAGTAAAAACAGTTTTATTTATGATGATTGCTTCGCTGATTTTGGGTATGGGGTGTGAGAAAGAGGTAAATACTACTTTCCCGGATGCAATAATTATAAAAGAATTACCCAAATTGACAATTTTGGGCAAAAATACAAAATCAATTGTAATACAGTCTCAAAAAGAACTTAATACTGTGTTTAGCGAAAGTGAATTGCAACGATATGAAGAATTGCAACAAATAGATTTTACTAAATACACATTGCTTTTAGGATTTAGCAGCTACGGTAATGAAGTTTCTAATATGCAACATTCTTTTATTAAAACAGAAACAAATTCATACATTTATTTAATCAAAATAGGTGGTTTAGCTACTCGTCCTGACACATTTAGGTATGGAGTGATTGTTGCAAAGCTTCCCAAAGCTGCTAAAGTTGTTTTTAAAATAGAAGAATTACATTTAGAAAATTAAAACCAATTATTATGAGACAAATATTTTGGATTTTATTATTTTTCCCTTTATCGTTATTTGCTCAAGAGCATTTTTATTATTACAAAGGACAAAAACAATATTTACAGTTAGATACAAATTATGTTTTTGTTACAACAACAAACGAAAGTGTCTTGCAAAAAAGTAATGTAATATCAGGTGTTAGTTTAGTATTGAATAAAGAACAACATACCCGGCTCCTGAGTAAGAAACAAAATATTTCTGCAGAATTTTACTGGACTGAAATTCAATTGCCGGAATTAAGGTCAAGACAACCTTATAAAGAAAAGATTAATGCTATAAAACAGATTGATGGCGTTCAAGTAGTTTCTCCTTATTTTAGAGGAAAGAAAGGAGAAAAAATAGGTTTATCAAACTTTTTTTATGTCAAATTAAAATCGCTTTCTGATACAACTTTATTGAACAGGTATAGCATCAAGAATAACGTGGTAGTCATAAAACAAGATATGTTCATGCCGTTGTGGTTCGCATTGTCATGTACAAAACAATCTGAAGGGAATGCTATGGATATGGCTAATAAGTTTTATGAAAGTCAAATGTTTCAATATGCCGAACCCGATTTAATGGTTGACGATTTGTTGAATTGTACAAATGACACCTTTTTTCCAAATCAATGGGGTTTACACAATACAGGGCAATACGGTGGCACAAATGGTGTCGATATTCGAGCCTGTGATGCTTGGAGGCTTTCAACCGGAGCCGGAGTAAATGTAGCAGTTATTGATCAAGGAATTGAATTGAATCATCCCGACTTGCGAAACAATATTCATCCTTTAAGTTTTGATACTGAAACCAGAAGTACTCCAAGCATTATGAGAGGCAATCATGGTATTGCTTGTGCGGGGATAATCGGTGCCATGGGAAATAATTCAGCCGGAATCAGAGGGGTAGCTTCAAATGCAAGGCTGATGTCTGTCAGTAATCGTTTACAAATAACACCAAATATTCGAGAACAGCTAGCTTTAGGTATCAACTGGGCTGTTCAAAATGATGCCGATATAATTAATAATTCATGGGGAAGTAATGAGCTTGTAAGCTCTTTAATTGATGATGCTATTACAAATGCTGTAACAAACGGAAGAAGTGGATTAGGTTGTATTGTAATTTTTGCTACGGGAAATGACAATAGTACGGTTAATTATCCAGCAAACAGTAATCCCGCCATATTAGCAGTCGGAGCAATAAGTCCATGCGGGCAACGTAAACGTAGCAGTTCAAGAGTTTGGGAAGTGGGACCGGGTGTAACTCCAGACCCACAAGGAGTAAGTTGTGATGGAGAAACTCGCTGGGGTAGTAATTTTGGACATCAATTAGACGTGGTGGCTCCAGGTGTTTTAATTCCGACTACTGATAGGCAGGAAAACTTTGGTTATAATCCAAATGAACGAATTCATATAGAAAGTGGGGGAAATCTTATACCTGCTGATTATACAAATAGAGATTATACTGTTTGGTTTAATGGCACATCCGCTGCCGCACCTCATGTAGCAGGAGTAGCCGCTCTAATTCTTTCTATTCGTCCTGATCTTACCGGGCAACAAGTACGAAATATAATAGAACAAACAGCACGAAAAGTCGGGAATTATCAATATGCCACTACAGCAGGAAGACCAAACGGAACATGGAACCAAGAAATGGGTTATGGTCTAGTTGACGCTTATGCCGCTGTATATGCTGTTGCACCCCGTATCTCCGGCCCTGTTAACATCTGCAATAGCCCTGTAACTTATACTATAGAAAATTTGCCTGAAAATGTGCCTTTTGCCTGGAGTGTATCTTCCGATATGAATTTTATTCGGGAGACGGGCAATTCGATTACGGTTGAAAGAGGGCAACATCTTTCACATATAAATCCGACAGCATATGTTATAGCCGATATTGGAGAGCCGTTCAATACCTTAGTCGCAAATGAACGAATCATTGTGTGGAAGCCTGGGATTAACGAAACAACCACTTTGATGAATGTTTCGTCTACTATTGACGACCTTAATCCATTAAATAGCACCCACACAGCAAATTTACAAGGGGAGTTGCTTTATACGGGTTCGTCGAATTTTAGATGGACTGTATCCGACGGATTGGAAATGATATTTGAAGACGGTACTATGGCTTATTTTAAAGGAAATATTAATAGCCCGTATGCATATGTTGCGGTTGATTTTATGAATCCATGCGGCGAACCTACACAAATTGTTCATCGGTTCAGCAGCAATAATTTTTCAAACAATTCGCCCTTCTCCCTCTATCCCAATCCCGCCACTGACCAGGTTACGCTGAACCTGCCAGCAAAGACCTCACAAAATTTTTCCATTTTATCCAAAGCCGGGGTAAACAAAACCACCCCTTCCGGCATTACCCAAATACAGCTATGGAGCGGAGCAGCTTTGTTAAAAAGCTATCAAACCACAGAATCTACGTATCAAATTTCGGTGGAAAATTTGCCTAAAGGCATCTATTTTGTGGTAGTAATAAAAGACGGCAAACGCTATTCGCAAAAACTGATAAAGAAGTGATGCGAAAGCAAATTGTTACCTATCAGGCATTAATGGAAAATTGTTTTACGGTACCTTATACAGAAAGGAGGAAACACCTAGGGTGCCCGTGCCAAAAAGGAGGTAACTGAAAAACAGTATCACCATGGCATTAACTTACCCTGCTCAGGCAAGTTCCCAAACGCGTGCGTTGCGTAGCAAAAATAGCTATTGGTAGGTACGCGTTAAAAAGCGTGGTAGCTACAAGACTGTTCACTACGCGACGCACCATTTACAGCATTGGCGCAAGCGGGAATGATTGAAAAATGAAGCATAATAACACTCAAAAAGCAGAATTCGAATCTTAAAACTATACACATAACCCGCGCCCCAAAAAAGGAGGATACAAAGCGAACAGAGGGTGCACCGTGAAATTAACCATAGTAATAACCATTAAATTTTAACGCTTATGGCTTTAGACAATTTAATATCGGTGGAATTTACCGAAGAAGAGCTGGCACAGAAATCCGCCGCTATTGCCCAGTTGAACACTGTATTGGTGGGCAAAGCGGTGAATCTTACGCCGGCCGAACGCCGCCAGTATGGCAGTATTGCCGACCGCAATAAAATATTGGTGGACAAAGCGAAGTTCTACATGGACAAGGCACCCGATACCTTGCCCAGAACCATCGACAAAGCAGAGTTTGATCGCGATTACCTGGTGCGATCGCAATTGGAAGCCCCGCTACGCGAGCTCTCCATGGTGGTGGAAAAAATACGCGATACCAAAACGCTGCTCGATTTTGATAACTTTCAGGCAACCATAGCCTATTACCGGTATGTGAAATACCTGTCGGAACAGAACGAGCCGGGCACTACCACCATTTATCAGGATTTGCGCCAGCATTACAGCGGTGGGCGCACAGCCGGTAGTGGAGAAAATGCCGCACCCGAAACACCGGCGCAAGAATAACCGAATACCGCAACTATCTTCCGGAACTGTATTCAGGATCGGTCCGAAGGGTATGTAGGGCAATACACGGCTATATTCCTGCCCTTGCGGCAATATATTCCGACTGGTAAGTAAATACCCCATGGGTAGTTGAAAACTACCGGTGGGGTGTTTTTTTATATCCTATGGGGATGAAGTTACTACCCCAAATACCTTTACGAACCATCCTGAATATATTTCGAAGCTACCTCAAATATATCTCGGAACCACTCCGCATACTTCTCGAAACTACGCTGAATACTGATGGAAAAGACACCACCCGCTTGCGCAAGCTTCCAAACTCGTGCGTTGCGAAGCAAAAATGGCTGTTAGCCGATGCGTTTTAAAAAAGCCTGCAGCTAAAACAAGCTTATTCACTACGCGACACACCACCCACAACATGGCGCGAGCGGGAAGATTACTAATTGATCAATTAGTAATTGTTAATTACTAATTACAAATTGCCAACAGTTAACAGCCAACAGCTAATTACCCTTCACGCCACGGAGTGGCAACTTATTTCAGCCCAATGCAAAGCGTAGCGGCGCGTTGGGTTTACAAATACAGTTCCGCTATGCGCTCTGAAGGAGCAGCTTATTCCGATAGCTATCGGGTTACACCCACACTTCATCCATCCGTCAGACCGGTTATCGGTCAGACGGGTTCTACAGGAATGGTGCGAGCAGGAGATCCCGTCATAAGGCCATCTCATTCACGTTATTTAAGAAACTGCCTCCACGCTGTTATTTGAGGAAACGGCATTTTCTTTTATCTTTGTGCACTTTAACTGTCAGATTGAATGAGGTAAAGCGAGAAGTACCCTTCCGTTTTTTATCTGTCTTCGTCCACATCGCGAGGAAGAAACCAATCCGTTTTAAAAGTGTAACAAAGAATGGATAGACCGCAAGAGAGGCCTAAGAAAGGATTTTTTAATTTTGTTGAAAAAGCGGGCAACGCGTTGCCGCATCCCGCATTGTTATTTGGATTGTTTGCAATACTTACGTTGTTGTTCTCGGGCGTTGGCAGTTGGTTAGGCTGGCGGGGTGTGCATCCCGCGACGGGTGAAACCGTGGAAATGGTGAATTTGCTGTCGCGCGACGGCCTTCACCGTATTCTGTTGGAAATGGTGAACAATTACACCGGTTTCGCGCCGCTGGGTATTGTAATGGTAGCGTTGCTGGGCATTGGTGTGGCGGAGAGCAGCGGCTTAATCCGTGCCGCTATTAACGCGTTGTTGGTAAAAGCGCCGGCGAAATCCATCACCTTTATGGTGGTATTTGCCGGTATTTTGTCTAACGTGGCGTCCGATTTAGGTTATTTGCTCATTATTCCGCTGGCGGGAGTAATTTTTCATTCTTTGGGGCGCCATCCCATAGCGGGTATGTCGGCGGCGTTCGCGGGGGTGAGCGGCGGTTTTAGCGCCAATGTGCTTATTGGTACCATCGATCCGCTCTTGGCCGGCCTTTCAACCGAAGCGGCGCATATTCTCGATATGAATTATTACGTGCTTCCCACCGCGAACTATTATTTTATGGTTGTTTCCACGCTGGTTATTTCTTTTACTGCCACTTTTATCACGTCGAAATGGATTGAACCCCGATTAGGAAAATACACCGGTTCTGTGCAGCGGGAAGAGATTATGCAACCCACCCCGCTGGAGCGAAAAGGATTGCGCCGTGCCGGATGGCTGCTGTTGGCGTGGGTGGTTGTTTTTGCCATTGGACTGATTCCTGAAAACGGGGTGTTGAGAGGTGCCGATGGAACGATACTGCATTCGCCGTTATTACGAGGTTTCATTGCCGTGCTTTTTTTGATGGCGGCCAGTTTGGGTGCGGTATATGGTTTCACCGTGGGCACCTTTCAAACGCAAAACGATTTGATAGACGGGATGAACACCAGTTTTAAGGGGCTGGTATCGTTTTTGGTTTTGGTGTTTTTTGCCGCGCAGTTTGTGGCGTGGTTTCGGTGGAGCAATTTGGGGTTGCTCTTGGCCATTAACGGAGCCGATGCGTTGCAAAACGCCGACATCGGACTGATTCCGCTGGTCATTATTTTCGTGATTTTTGCCGGTTTTATGAATTTATTTATGGGAAGTGCATCGGCAAAATGGGCGATTTTGGGACCGGTTTTTGTGCCCATTTTTATGCTGCTGGGCTATTCGCCCGAATTGTCGCAAGCCGTTTACAGAGTGGGAGACAGCATTACCAATATTATTTCTCCCATGATGAGTTTCTTTGCCCTCATTATTGTCTATTACCAGAAATACGATAAAAAATCGGGACTGGGCACCATTATGGCCACCATGATGCCTTACTCCATCGCCTTTTTTGTGATGTGGACGCTGCTGCTCATTGTTTGGATATTGCTGGGTTTGCCTTTGGGACCCGAGTCGCCGTTGTATTATCAACCGTAAGATTGCAATAGAAAGATAAAAAGAAACCCGAAGCTCATCGGTAACTTGTGGCTAAAATAATTATCTTTGCCTTTCAATCTCACTCAATCTCCCATCATCCTATGAAATTATCAACCCCTCAATCCGTAATTAAAGCGCACGATATCGGCCAACTCCGTTTTAGGGACACCCCTTTTGTGAAATTGATGAACAAGCGCATCTACAACGTGCTGATGGTCGCTTCGCGATACGATATGTTTATGTTGGAAGACGACGGACGAGTGGATGAACAGATTTTCAATGAATACACCTCGCTTAACTTGCGTTATCCACCACGGTTTACCCAAGTAAGTTCCAACCAAGAAGCGATGGCCGAGTTGAGCGCCAACCGCTACGAACTGGTTATTTGTATGCCTAATATGGATAACAGCGAAACGTTTGAACTGGCCAAAGAAATAAAGAAAAACTATCCGCGCACGCCGGTAGTGCTGCTCACTCCGTTTTCAAAATCGGTTACCGAAACGCTTCATAAAATGGATATGAGTGGTATCGATTATGTGTTTAGTTGGCTGGGAGACACCGATTTGCTATTGGCCATCATAAAACTGATTGAAGACCGAATGAATGTGGAGCACGATGTAAAAACCGTTGGCGTACAGACCATTATGCTGGTGGAGGATTCCGTGCGGTTCTACTCAACGGCATTGCCCATGTTGTTTAAATTTGTGCTGTCTGAATCGAAAGAATTCTCGAAAGAAGCGCTAAACGATCACCTTCGGATGCTTCGGATGCGCGGGCGCCCCAAAATTTTGCTCGCGCGTAACTATGAAGAAGCCGTTGCTTATTACGAGAAATACGGGAACAATATGTTGGGCGTACTCACCGATATTAGTTTTAATAAAAACAACGAAAAAGACAAACTTGCCGGCAAAAAGTTGGGAGAATGGATCAGAAGCAACGATGATTACATTCCCATTATTTACGCCTCATCTGAAACGGAGAACGGTAAATATGCCGCCGAAGTAAACGGTGTTTTTATCGATAAAAACTCAAAAACTTTTCCGCAGGATTTGCATCGGGTGCTGAAAGAAAACCTTGGTTTTGGCGATTTCATCATTGTTTCACCTACCACAAAAGAGGAAATTTTTCGCATTAAAAACCTGAAAGAGTTGCAGATGAACATTCGCAATATTCCCGATGACGCGCTGTATTATCACCTCTCTCGGAACCATATTTCACGGTTTTTCTATTCGCGCGCGATGTTCCCGGTGGCGGAAAAGTTGAAAAAAATCGACGTATCGGAATATGCCAATATGAACGACGCGCGTGAGCTCATTTATTCCACCATTGTACAATATCGACGGATGAAAAACACGGGTGTGGTGGCGGTTTTTGAGAAAGATCGGTTCGACCAATACTCCAATTTCGCGCGCATCGGCGAAGGTTCTTTGGGCGGAAAAGGGAGAGGCTTGGCGTTTATCGGACACATTGTGAAAACGCGCCGTGAACTTAATAAATACGAAGACTTTCCTGTTACAACGCCCAAAACGGTGGTATTGTGTACCGATATTTTCGATGAGTTTATGGAAGCGAATAACTTGTATCCGGTTGCGTTGTCGTACAGGTCAGATGAGGATATTTTAAAACATTTTCTATCCGCCAAACTTCCCAAGAGGTTGGTGAGCGACTTTCTCGTGTTTTTCGATGCCATTCATTCACCCATTGCCGTGCGCTCTTCCAGTTTGTTGGAAGATTCTCAGTATCAGCCTTTCGCGGGAATTTACTCCACTTATATGATTCCCTACGCCAGCGATAAATATGAAATGGTGCGCTTGTTAAGCAACGCCATTAAGGCGGTGTACGCGTCAGTATTTTACAAAGATAGCAAGGCGTATATGGCTGCCACCCAAAATCTTATTGATCAGGAAAAAATGGCCATCGTGTTGCAGGAATTGGTGGGATCGCAATACCAAAACTTGTTCTATCCCGCTATTTCGGGCGTGGCGCGCTCCATTAATTATTATCCCATCGGCAATGAGAAAATGGAAGATGGCATTGTGAATATGGCTTTCGGGCTGGGGAAATATGTGGTGGAAGGCAGTGTGGGGTTGCGATTTTCTCCGCGGCACGCGTCTAATATTTTGCAGTTGAGTACGCTTGAGTTGGCGTTGAAAGATACGCAAACGCAGTTTTACGCCCTTGATATGGATTCTGTTTCCAAAGATATTACTATTGATGACAGTTTTAACTTGCTCCGGCTTCGACTGAAATCGGCCGAAGGCGAAACGCCCTTGCGTTTTTTAGCTTCCACGTACGATCCTCAAGACCAAATTATTCGCGATGGATATTATCCCGGAGGAAGAAAAATTATCTCGTTCTCCAACATCTTGCAACATCAAACGCTTCCGCTTGCTGAAATGCTGGACAAAGTGCTCAAAGCGGGCCAGCGCGAAATGGGCCGCCCGGTGGAAATTGAATTCGCGGTGGATGTGCAAGGCCAGCGTAAGGGCGTGTTCTATGTGCTACAAATCCGTCCAATTGTTGACAGTAAGGCGTTTGTGAGTGAGAACCTTGAG
The DNA here is from genome assembly GCA_023388315.1 of Bacteroidota bacterium. GTDB lineage: Bacteria > Bacteroidota > Bacteroidia > Bacteroidales > Dysgonomonadaceae > JAEWGM01. The sequence goes on from JAEWGM010000044.1 coordinate 40,210, forward strand.
GAAGTAAACGAAGAAGACACCGTGTTGTTTTCGCGAAACGCGCTGGGAAATGGTATTTCCAACGATGTGCACGATGTGATTTATGTAAAAGCCGAAACGTTCAACGCCTCTAAGAACCCACAAATCGCGCGTGAAATTGAAGAGTTAAACAAAACGTTTATTGACGAAGATAAAAATTTTATTCTTGTCGGCCCCGGCCGTTGGGGTTCGTCCGATCCATGGTTGGGAATTCCTGTAAAGTGGCCGCACATCAGCCAAGCGCGTGTTATTGTGGAGTCGGGATTGGAGAATTACCGCATTGAACCCAGCCAAGGAACGCATTTTTTTCAAAACCTTACCTCTTTTGGCGTCGGTTATTTTACCGTTAATCCATTTTTGGAAAACGATGGTTTCTTCGATGAAGAGTTTCTTAATACGCAACCTGCCGTTTATGAAAGCGAACACGTTCGTCACGTGCATTTTGCATCGCCATTAACGGTAAAAATTAACGGGAGAAAGAAAATTGGTGTGGTGATGAAACCGTGATTTTGAAAGAGACATCCGAGTTAAAGTACGTTAATTTTTCGCGGTGTTGCAACATTTGCACTGCGAGTTTCATCATTGTTATGTGTTGTTTCAGAATTGAGCTCTAATGAAACGATGCAACAGTGAACAAAATTAATTAATTAAACTCGAAAAAAATTATGAAAAGATCCAGTTATTTATTGAGCATTTTGCTCGTGGGATTATTTTTTATCGCTTGTGACAAAAACGATGAACCAACTCCAAAATTGAATTTCTCTCCTGCTTCCATTGAAGTAAAAGAAGAAGCCAGCGCCACTGTAAAAGTATCAGGCGGCACCACTCCTTACACTGTGAAAGAATCGGATAAAGAAATTGCTACGGCAACGGTGACCGACAGTGAAGTTAAAATTACCGGAGTAAAAGAAGGTAAAACCACCATTGAAGTTACAGATAAAAAAGGTGTAAAAGGCACGATTACCGTTACGGTTTTGAAAAAATAAACAAACCGTATCCTCGTCTTAAAAACTATCGGTGTATTCATTGCAAGAATGAATATTTACCGATAGTTTTTTTGATTAGAGCCGGTTGTCGGCAAAACAAAAACCAAATCCCGTTCTGTTTGTTTAACATAAAATTGATGTAACCTTTTGTGGAATTTCCAATCAAAACGCATCTTAAAGATAAAACCGAAATATGAAACAAGCAATCTCAATACTCATCGCCTTATTGTGCTTTGGCGCAATCTACGCGCAAAAAACATCGAAAATGAACTACGAACAAGAATGGAAAACCGTGCAGGAGTTTGAAAAAAAATCGCTTCCGAAATCCGCGGCGGAAGAGGTGGATAAGATTCTGCGTCGGGCAATTGCCGACAAAAACAGTCCGCAGGTAATAAAAGCCTTGATTCACCAAGGGAAATACGACTTAGCGATTGACACCGAGAACGATACGGTGATTTTCCGAAATCTTTCCGATATGTTGGCGAAAAGCCGCGATGTAGTGGAAAAATCGGTACTGCACTCGATGTTGGGCGAATTGTATTTGCAATATTATCAAAAAAATAGCTGGAAGGTTGATGAGCGGACCGCGATAAGCGGCTTTGTGCCGGACGATATGAAAGAGTGGTCCAAAAACAACTTTTTCGACAACGTGGTGGAACACCTCAACGCATCCATCGCTTCGCGAGCGGAACTCGAAAAAGCCCAGGTAGAATCCTTTGCCGCCGTGGTGGATTTGGGCAAAGATTCGCGTCGGTTTTATCCGTCGATGTACGACTTTTTGGTGCGTCGCGCCATCGAATTCTTCTCACAGGTGAGCGAAGATACCGATTTAAGTCGTTCGTTAGCGAAGAAAAATATCACGCAGCAGTCGTTATTCGCACCAATGGATGAATTTGTAAAACTGAATTTCAATCCTCAACCCGAAGAGTACAACCTTTGGGTGTTGGAGACGTACAAAAAACTGCTTGTTTCGCTTTCCGAACGCAAGCTCAACACCTCGGTCGCTCTCACAGAGTTGAGCAAGATGGATTTTCTTGCAAAACTGTACCAATCCCGTAGAAAATACGCACTTCCAGCGCTTCAAACAATCTTACGGCAGTGGGAAAGCGACCCTATAAGCGTGGAAATCGTAGACAAACTTGCCGATGCTTACGACCGTCAAATTTCGGAATATTCCGATAAGGATAGCACAAAACGAATAGAAAAAACGAAAGAATTGTATGACCTGTTGCGGAAAACAATTCAAACATTTCCTAAATACGAGCGGATTTCCGTTTTGGAAAACCGATTGCTACGACTCACGCAATCCCATTTCCAAGTAGACGGAAACAATACTTTCGCCGCGAAAACGGAAAAAACACTTACAATTGAGTACAAAAACATTCAATCGCTAAAAGCGAAACTTTACAAACTCGACTCATCGTTTCCTGCCATTTATCAAGAACATACCGGAAATAGACAAAAAACCGAGAAAAAAACGTTGGTGCGCGAAATTCAAATTCCGCTCGAAAAAAGAGAGCCGTATGAATCGGTAACAAACGAATTTGCGATAGATATTTCAGATTTCGGCGCTTATAAACTCGAATTCGAATCAAGTCCCGTGCGTGCGAAGCAGAATGAAAACATCGGCTTCTATTTTTCCGTTTCCGATTTGGCTGTTTTTAACCGTTTGTCGGCAAAGGATACTTACGAACTCTTTGTGATAAACCGCGTAACCGGCGAGCCGATGAAAAACGCGCGAGTGAAGATTTACAAACTTCCCGGAAGTTGGTATAACTCGACGCTTGTGCTCGAGAAAACCCTTTCTACAAACGATTTGGGCTTGGCGGTTTATAACAAAAACATCCCGAACAACAATGTCTTTTTTCAAGCCGTTGCTGGAAACGACAGCGCTTCCACGCTCACACGGCTTCCGTGGGGTTATTCTTATCAAGACAACGAAGACCGAAAACAAACCACTGAAAGGGTAAATATTTTTATCGACAGAAGTTTGTATCGTCCTGGGCAAACCGTCTTTTTCAAAGCCATCGCTACAAGCACAAAGGAGGATAAATCGCAGGTTTTGGCGAATAAGTCTATCGAATTTATTTTACGCGATGCCAATTCTCAGGAAGTTTCTAAACAGGCGTTGAAAACCAATGAGTTCGGTTCCGTTTCGGGCGAGTTTGTATTGCCGCAGGGGCTGCTTTCGGGAAATTTCAGCATCCAGAATGAAAACGGAAATATTGGTTTTCGTGTGGAAGAATACAAACGTCCTACCTTCGAAATTTCGTTCGATAAAATTGAAAAAACCTATAAATTCGGTGAAGTAATAACATTGACCGGTAAAGCCGAAAGTTATTCTGGCATTAAGTTGCAGAACGCGAACGTAAATTATCGTATTACCCGCCAACAACCGTGGTGGTGGCGTTGGAGCACTTCGCCCGAACATTTTGCCGAAGGCGTTGCCACAACGGATGAAAATGGCAAGTTTGCTATTTCGTTCACGCCACAGAAATCCGATGAAGGAAATTCCATCCGTTCTGTTTATACTTTTAATGTTGAAGCAACGGTTACCGATGTAAATGGTGAAACACAAACCGGAAATTATTCCGTTACGGTAGGCGATGTTTCTATGGTGTTGAATATAGAAATCCCCTACAAACTTGAAAAAACATCGGAGGATAAAATTGTTATTTCCGCCAAAAATCTTGATGAAAACGAGATAAAAGCATCGGGAACGTATCAGGTTTTCTCGCTGCACGAAAACGATTCCATTAATCAACAAGTTTTACAAGGCAGTTTCGAAACAGGCGAACAAATCGACTTGAAATCGAAACTAAAAGCATTGCCATCGGGGGAATATCGGGTGAAATTGCAGTCGAAAGACGATAGAGGAAATGACATCACGGCAGAAAAAGATTTTATTTTGTTTGCTTATTCCGATAAACGTCCGCCGATAAAAACCAACGAGTGGTTTGTGGTAAAAAACAACACGTTTTCAGCAAACAAACCCGCCGAAATTATCCTTGGCGCAACCGATAATATAAACGTACTCTACGAACTTTGGCAAGAAGACCGCTTGTTGGAACGGAAATGGTTGAAAATAAACAACGAAAACCGTTTGTTTACCATCCCTTACAAAACAGAATATAAAACCGATGCCACACTGATGCTGACGTATGTGAAAGACGAGAAACTCTACAATCATTCAGAGGCGCTGATTCTCGAAAAAGAAAAAACAAATTTAGAAGTGAAATTGGATGTTTTTCGCGATAAAATTCGTCCCGGCAGCAACGAAGAGTGGCGCATATCGGTGAAAGACGCCAAAGGAAATCCCACTTTGGCAGAAGTGCTTGCGGGAATGTACGACTTTTCGCTCGACCAAATTTATCCATCGCAACAATGGACGCTGTCCTTGCCAGGATATTTTAATTATAAAACAGCGTCCGCGTTGCAAAACGATAAATCTTTTTACCTGAATCGAATGGTCGGCCATATTTCGTTGCCGATGAAAAACGTTACAGCATTTGATTTTGATCGATTGAATTGGTTCGACTTCTCGTTATATTATTATGGAGCGATGATGATGCGGAGCGCCAAAGTTGCAAGTGTGGTAAATGAAAGCTTTTATGTTGCTGAAGAAGAAATAGAAATTACCCGAAGAGACCCCAATGCGCCACCACCGCCAAGTGCTTCTATATCAGACACAGACGATGAATATATTGTTGCTCAAGATTTAAGCGGCGAAGTAAAGCCTGCCGCCGTAGAAATCCGCCGCAGTTTCAATGAAACCGCCTTTTTCTTCCCGCAATTGCGCACCAACGATAAAGGCGAAACACAAATCACCTTCACTGTTCCCGAAAGCAATACCAAATGGCGTTTCCGTGTGCTGGCGCACGATAAAAATCTGAACACGGGCAATGCCGAAGCGTTTGCTGTTTCGCAAAAAGAGCTGATGATTACGCCCAATATGCCGCGATTCCTTCGCCATGGCGACCGAACAACAATTTCGACCAAAATATCCAATTTGTCGGACAACGCGGTGAACGGAAACGTGAAATTGGAATTTATCAATCCGGTTACCGATGAGGTTATGAGCACCATTTCGGTGGAAAATCAATCGCAACCGTTTGCCTTGGCAATAGGCGCGTCGGCGGATGCCGCGTGGACGTTCAATGTTCCCAACGATATCGATATTATCGGCGTGCGGATTGTCGCGCAAAGCGAGTCGTTTAGCGATGGCGAACAGCACGCGCTGGCGGTTTTGCCGAATCGAATGCTTGTTACCGAAACCTTGCGTATGGACGTGAACGGAACGCAGAGCAAAGAGTTTTCGATGGACAGATTGACCAATAAATCGTCCGGCACCATCGAAGATTACCGCCTGACGCTCGAATTTACATCCAATCCCGCTTGGTACGCCATGCAGGCGCTTCCCGTTCTGAGCAATCCCGAAAGCGATAACGCCGTTTCGTGGTTCGCTTCGTATTACGCCAACACGCTTGGGCTACACATTTCAAAGGCTTATCCAAAAGTTTCGACAATGATTGATGCGTGGAAAAAACAGGGTGGAAATTCCGAAACGTTGTTGTCGAATCTCGAAAAAAATCAGGAACTTAAAAACGTGCTGCTCGAAGAAACGCCGTGGGTGCTGGAAGTGAAAAACGAATCGGAACAGAAGCAGAAATTGGCGCTTTTGTTCGATTTAAATCGCGGCCAGAATCTCACCGGTCAAGCCATTGATAAACTCAAGGAGTTGCAAGCCACGCAAGGTGGATGGAGTTGGTTTAAAGGATTTTATCCGAGCCGAAGCATCACGCAGTATATTCTTTACGGATTCAATCAGCTGAAAGAGCTGAAAGCCGTGGAGTTTTCGGATGACATCCGCGCTTTGCTGCAACCCGCCGTTTATTACGCCGATGGCGAAGCGTTGCGCAATTTCGAACAATTGAAAAAGTACAACAAAGATTGGCGGAAAATTCAATCCATTTCCACTTCCGACCTCGAATATCTGTATGTTCGTTCCTCCTATTCTCAATATCCGCTCAACAAAAGCGAGCAGGAAATGGTGGATTTTTACACATCGGTTGTGGAGAAAAACTGGACAAAATTCGGCTTGTACGAGCGTTCGCTTATCGCCATTCTGATGCAGAAAAACGGAAAACAAACCGTCACGCAGGATATTTTGAAATCGTATCGCGAGCACGCCACTGTTTCTGACGAGATGGGAATGTTTTGGGCAAACAACCGCGCACACGTCTTTATGTCGCAATCGGCGGTATCGGTGCATACGTTCATCATGGACGCGTTTCGCGCGAACGGCGCAAAATCCGATGAAATGGACAACCTGAAACGCTGGTTATTGAAACAGAAACAAACGCAAATGTGGGAATCTACGCACGCCACAATGGATGCGGTTTACGCGCTGTTAAGTACCGGAAGCGATTGGTTCTCGGGTGAGAACAAATCGGTTGTAACCGTTGGAAATAAGGTGATTGAGCCGCAGAAACAGGAGCTCGGTACGGAATATTTCAAAGAATCGTGGCAGAAAACGGAAATCAATCCGCAAATGGGACGGGTAAAAATCGAGAACCGTGGTAACGCACCCGCTTGGGGCGCACTCTATTGGCAGTATTACGAAGATTTGGACAAGATTTCGAAAACCGACGCCTCGCTCGATGTGGAGAAACTGCTTTTCGTGGAAAAAACCGATGCTTCGGGAACAAAACTCATCCCGATTACCGAAAACAACCCGCTGAAAGTGGGCGATAAAGTGATTGTTCGGCTTACCGTTCGTGCCGACAGAGATTTGGAATTCGTACATCTGAAAGATATGCGCGCCGCCGCGTTCGAACCGCTTGAGCAGCTTTCGGGCGTGAAATGGCAAGGCGGAACCATCTATTATCAAACTTCGCGCGACGCGTCCACCAATTTCTATTTCGACACGCTTCCGCGCGGAACGTACGTGTTCGAATACGGCGTTTTTATTACCCGATCGGGCGATTATTCCAACGGAATTACCACCATCCAGTGTATGTACGCGCCGGAATTTATGTCGCACACGGCGGGAGTGAGAATTAATGTTAAAGATTGAGCGCAATTAAACTAAATGATTAATTTTGCGTCTGAAAACGATAGAGAAAGGAGGAAGAATGAACGCGATAAAATTACAAGCGGAATCTTATTATAAAAATCTTCGAGATTTAAGTCCGGAAATAAAAATGGAACTTATTTCGCGCCTTTCCGCATCCATAAAGGATAAACCGAAAACGAACGAAAAAACGGTGGATAAATTATTTGGTTCATTTATATCGGATAATACCGCCGAAGAAATTATTGAAGAAATAAAGAGAGACAGGACTATCAATAAAGAGCGTATTGAGTTATGACACAATATCTTCTCGATACAAATATTTGTATTTATTACTTGAAAGGCTTGTATCAACTGAACGAAAAAATAAAAACGGTTGGAATTGAAAATTGTTTTATTTCTGAGATAACGCTTGCCGAGTTAAAATATGGAGTGGAAAAAAGCCAACACATCGAAAAGAACAGGAAAAGGATAAATGAATTTTCTCAGATATTTGATGTAGTACCCATTTTTTCAGCGTTAGACTTTTTCGCCAAAGAAAAAGCGCGATTAAAAAAGATTGGACGAATAATTGAAGACTTTGACTTATTGATTGGTGCAACGGCGGTAGAGAATGAACTCGTGTTAGTAACTCGAAACGTATCGGATTTTGAAAGAATCACCAACATCAAAATCGAAGATTGGACAAAACAATAATAAACAACAAACCATATACAAAATACAAAAAATGAAAAAGTTAAGTTTTATTTTACTCTTTAGCGTTTTATTGAGTGGCGTTGCTTTCGCTCAAGCAAAACCTGAAGCCAAGTTCATAAAAAAAGAACACAATTTTGGAACCATTAAAGAAGAAATAGGCGCGGTAACCACGCAGTTTGAATTTACCAACACGGGAAAGAGTCCGCTTATTATACAGCGCGTTTCGGCATCGTGTGGCTGCACCACGCCAAGCTATACGCGCGAACCAATTTTGCCCGGCAAAAAGGGCAAGATTGATGTGAGGTATTCAACCATTGCGCGTCCCGGGAACTTCCATAAAACCATCACGGTTTACACGAATGTGCCCGATACGGTGTATGTGTTATCCATAAAAGGAAATGTGACGCCCAAAAGATAATTCAGCCATTTTTGGTTGTAATAACAGACCGGATAGAGTATCTTTGTAGAAAGATATTTTATCCGGTTTTTTATTAAGAAATCAATTATGCACCATCCCGAAAACGATCCGAAATACACAGGACTAGTTGTAAACAAAGGCGTTAGCCAACCTCCGAGTGTGAATCCGTATTTAAAAAAGCGACAACGCTCGCTGTATTCTGTCGATGAGTTTGCCGATGGCATTTTATCGGGAAACATTACTGTGCTTAGCCAAGCGGTTACGTTAGTGGAAAGCTCAAAGCCTGAGCATCAGGAAGTGGCGCAAGCTATTATCGAAAAATGCCTGCCTTATGCCGGGAAATCGTTAAGGGTGGGAATCACCGGTGTTCCCGGCGCGGGAAAAAGCACATCCATTGACTCGTTTGGGATGTATTTGCTCAGTAGAGGACACAAATTGGCTGTGCTTGCCATTGACCCATCGAGTGAACGTTCAAAAGGCAGCATTTTGGGCGATAAAACCCGCATGGAAAAACTCTCATTAGAGAAAAACGCGTTTATTCGTCCTTCGCCTTCGGAGGGATCGCTGGGTGGAGTGGCGCGCAAAACACGTGAAACCATTATTTTGTGCGAAGCGGCCGGCTTCGATTATGTATTTGTGGAAACTGTTGGGGTGGGGCAGTCGGAAACCGCCGTACATTCTATGGTGGATTTCTTTCTGCTCATTCAACTTGCCGGTACCGGCGATGAATTGCAGGGAATCAAGCGGGGTATTATGGAAATGGCCGATGGCATTGTCATTAACAAAGCCGATGGCGACAACATTGAAAAAGCCAAAATGGCGCAACGGCATTTCGCCAACGCGCTGCATTTGTTCCCGCTTCCCGACTCGGGGTGGACACCCGAAGTATTGACTTACTCGGGATACTACAACTTGGGCATTGCCGAAGTATGGGATATGGTGCACAGATATGTGGACTTTGTAAAACAAAACGGATTTTTCGACCAAAAACGAAACGAGCAATCCAAATATTGGATGTACGAATCCATCAACGAGCGCTTGCGCAACGATTTTTACCAAAACGCGGAAATCGAGAAATTGATGCCACGTCTTGAGGCTGAGGTGCTTTCAGCGAAAAAAAGTTCGTTTGTGGCGGCAAAAGAAGCATTGGATCGATATTATGAGAAGACTATTAGACATTAGACTGTTGGATTTCAGACTTAAACCCTTAAAATAAAAACGGGGAATGAAAATTAACTTCATTTCCCCGTCTTGGCTCATTGCCCAACGCTCAACGCTCTCCGCCCTTACTCCATATTGTGAAACACGTTTTGAACGTCTTCGTCTTCTTCAAATTTTTCGAGCAATTTTTCAATTTGTTCGCGTTGCTCATCGGTGAGCGATTTGGTGTCGAGCGGTATGCGTTCAAACTCGGCAGAATGGATTTCGAATCCGTTTTCTTCCAAATACGATTGAATTTCGGCGTACGATTTAAACTCGCCGTAGAGCACAATGTCTTCATCTTCCACTTCCACTTCATCCACGCCGTAATCAATCAATTCCAGTTCCAAATCTTCCAAAGAAACGCCTTCTTTGGGCGCGATTTTAAATACGCACTTGTGGTCGAAAAGAAACTCCAAGCTTCCCGATGTGCCCAACGACCCGCCGTGTTTGTTAAAATAGCTGCGCACGTTTGCCACGGTACGCGTGGTGTTGTCGGTAGCGGTTTCAACCACAATGGCCACGCCAAAGGGGCCATAGCCTTCGTACACCATTTCTTTGTAATCGGTGAAATCTTTTTCAGTGGCTTTTTTAATGGCGCGCTCCACGTTGTCTTTGGGCATATTTTCTTTCTTGGCTTGCTGAATGAGCACGCGCAAACGCGGATTGGTGTCAGGATCGGGACCGCCCGATTTTGCGGCAATGGTAATTTCCTTTCCCAATTTTGTAAAAACGCGGGCCATATTGCCCCAGCGTTTCAATTTTCTTGCTTTTCTGTATTCAAATGCTCTTCCCATAATATTGATGTTTGCTTTTAGCCATTGGCTATTGGCTGTTTTTTGTATATGTTTTTTTAACTGTAGAGACACGGTATTTCATGTCTTTACCGACGGGTACATTCAATCAGACGCATTCAATGCGTCTCTACTTATCGCAATGATGCGCTCAATTCTTTTTCCAGATTCAAGCGAATTTTCTGCATTACAGCATCAATTTGTTTGTCTTTTAGGGTTTTATCGTTGTCTTGCAGCACAAAGTTTACGGCGTATGACTTTTTTCCTTCGGGCAGGTTTTTCCCTTCGTACACATCGAATAGCGACACTTCTTTCAGCAATTTTCGTTCGGATTTTTTGGCGATTTCTTCAATTTGCGCGAAAGTGACGTTCTTATCAATTAGTAATGCTAAGTCGCGGCTTACAGGCGGGAATTTGGAAATTTCGACAAATTGAACCGATTTTTTTGCTGTTTCTTTCAGCATAGTGTCCCAATTCAGTTCCGCGAAGAAGACGTCCGTGTCAATATCAAACGTTTGGCATATTTTCGAGGAAACCACGCCAAAAACGCCTATTTGTTTTTGATGCGTGCGGATATTCATCGCCACATCGAAAAGGCTGTTTGAAAGTGGCTCAAAAATGAGTTGATTTTCTGAAAATCCGATGCGTTTAAAGAGGTTTTCAATATGCGCTTTCAACTCAAAAATGGAGTTTTCCGCTTCGGCCGCTGCCCAGTTTTTATGGGTGCGTTTCCCGCACATCCACAACGCGATATGTGATTCTTCATTGTACTCGGCGAGGATTTTATCGCTGTTTTTTTGTTCGGCATCGTAAAAATAGCAGTTCCCGAATTCGTAAAAACGTAAATCGTTATGCTTGCGGTTGCGGTTGTAGGCAATACTTTCTAATCCGCCATAGAGCAGCGTTTGTCGCATCACGCCCAAATCGTTGCTGAGCGGATTCAGTAATTTAACGGAGTTTTCTATGGGGAAAAAGTCGTTGTTTTCGTAATAGGCGCGTTTGGTGAGCGAATTGTTCATTATTTCACCGAAGCCGTTAGCGGTAAGCTGTTCCGAAACAAGCGTTTGCAATTGATGCTTGCGGTCGGTTGGCGTTTGGTAAGACAAGCTCGATTGCAAGGTGCTGCCAATTTCCACGTTGTTGTATCCGTAAATGCGAAGAATGTCTTCAATTACATCCACATCACGCAGCACATCTACCCGATACGTTGGGATGCGAAGGGTGAGCGTGTCTTCCGTTTCGTTTTCAATCTCCATTTCAAGGCTTTGCAGAATGGATTTTATTGTTTCTTTCGGAATTTCTTTTCCGATAAGTTTATTTGCTTTGTCCAACGAAAGGGTAACTACCGGTTTCTCTACAGGGGTGGGGTAGATGTCGCGAATTTCGCCTTCAATTTCGCCTCCCGCCAATTCCTTGATGAGCATGGCGGCACGTTTGAGGACATACACAGTGTTGTTTGGGTCGGCACCGCGCTCAAAACGGAACGAGGAATCGGTGTTTAGCGCGTGGCGTCGCGAGGTTTTGCGCACCCAAGTGGGATTGAAATAAGCCGATTCCAAAAACACGTCTGTTGTGCTTTCGGTCACACCCGATTTCAATCCGCCGAAAACTCCGGCAATGCACATGCCATCTTCGGCGTTGCAAATCATCAAATCGTCGGCGCTAAGTTCGCGCTCTTGCTCGACGAGCGTTGTGAATTTGGTTTTTTCGGGAAGTGTGCGCACCACCACTTTGTTTCCGGTGATTTGCGCCACATCGAAAGCGTGCAGAGGATGTCCGGTTTCGTGCAACACGAAATTGGTGATGTCCACAATATTGTTGATGGGGCGTAGTCCGATAAGCAACAGTTTGTTTTTCAACCAATCGGGGCTCTCTTTTACTTCAACGCCGCGAATGGTCAAACCCGAATATCGGGGGCAGGCTTCGCTGTTTTCAACCGAAACGTCGATTCCGCCCGTTTTTTTATCGATTTTAAAACCCTCAACCGAAGGTTTGGTGAGTTTGTATGGCTTTCCGGCTTGACGAAGGTGCGCCGCCAAATCGCGTGCCACGCCGTAGTGCGACGCGCCATCAACACGGTTGGGCGTGATGTCCACTTCCAACACGTAGTCGCTTTTTACGTTGTAATAATCCTTGGCAAGCGTTCCGGGAACGGCATCGGCGGGCAAAACGATAATGCCGTCGTGCGATGTTCCGATTCCAATTTCGTCTTCGGCGCAAATCATTCCGAAAGATTCTTCGCCACGGATTTTTGAGCGTTTTATGGTAAACTCGTCGTCGCCCGAGTATAGTTTTGTTCCAACGGTGGCAACCACCACTTTTTGTCCGGCAGCCACGTTGTGCGCGCCGCAAACAATTTTCAGCGGCTCTTCCCCGCTCCCGATATTAACGGTTGTAACGTGCAGGTGGTCTGAGTTGGCGTGCTTTTCGCAAGTTAGCACTTCGCCAATAACCAATCCCTCCAAACCGCCTTTTATGGTTTGAATTTCTTCTACCGTGCCAACTTCCAAACCGATGGAAGTGAGCGCGTCTGCCGTTTCTTGCGGCGAAAGATCGAATTGCAGATAATCTTTCAGCCAGTTGTATGAAATGTTCATTCTATTTATATTTACGCATTTCGGATTTGCTTTCCGAAAAAACGTTCAAAATTACAAAAAATCGATGGATAAAGGAAGAAAGAAGGGTTTTGATTTTTTAAGGTGCGAAAAACTCAACTTTGCCACATTTGGGACAAACATATAAATCGAACGATTCGCGGTTGGTGAAAATCTCCATAAAACCGCCAAGGGCGCCAACACGAGGGCCTTCGTGAAATTTAAAATTTCCGCTAAAGTGCATGGGAATATCATTGCAGCGCAAGCAATCGATTTGTCTTTTCAGCTGATCGTGCTCAATGATATCCAATACTTTTTCTTCGGAAAAGCTGTAATTGCAATTCCAACATAGTTGAAAGTTGTCTATTACTTCAGCTTGGCAGTTGGGGCAGTATTTCATGATGTTTTTTTACAAAAGTAATAAAAAACATGTGTTAATCCTTTATTCTGCGTTTCAAGAGAGTGATTTTTTATATTCCGCTCTTTCAGAGCTTGCTTTTGTGAGGAAATTCATCACCCAACGTTGCACGTTGGGCTAATGTATGTAAGCCTTTCAGGCTTTTTTGTGGGAAATTCCAAATTGCAGATAAATCTTCAGCCGCTTTATTGGTTAAATGAAATTCAGCCATTTTTTCTTTTTTCTGCTTTCAATTTTTCAAGATGGCCTTGAGGATCAAAATCTACGGCGATTCCACTTTTTTGACCTTCGATAATAGCATTTTTCAGAATAAGGGTTTTATTCTCTTCTTCTTCCAATAACCGCAAGTCGGCAGGAATTACTTCAAAGGAAAAAGAGAGGTTTTGGATTTTTAAGGTGCGAAAAACTTTGCCATAATTGATGGTTCTTTAGTTTAAGGCTGAAAGCCTGAATTTAATCTAGCCCAACGTGAAACGTTGGGTTGAATAGAACGGTTTCCCAAGTCCTGAAAGGACGTTTTAATTTTTATAACACAATGATAATTGCATTGTGATGAGCCATATTTTTTATATTCCGCTCTTTCAGAGCTTGCTTTTGTAAGGAAATTCATCACCCAACGTTGCACGTTGGGCTAATGTATGTAAGCCTTTCAGGCTTTACTTGCTTCAATTTGTTCTGATAAACATGGTGGTAATCAAAAAAACAAACCACTGTTTTTTTGCGGGAAGTTACAAAAAACCGCACAAAATTTCTTCTGTGCGGTTTTATTTCGTCGTTATCGCGCGTGGCTCGTATTTGTCGCGGGCGATATCACAATGCTACTGCCTGTTCTTAGTAACCTCTTATCGCTTTAATTCCCGGAAGCACTTTTCCTTCAATCATTTCGAGCAGGGCGCCGCCACCGGTTGAAACGTAAGAAACTTCATCGGCAAGGCCAAATTTGTTAATGCATGCCACGGAATCGCCACCGCCGATAAGCGAGAAAGCGCCTTTTTGTGTGGCTTCTACAATGGCGTTGGCCACTGCACGTGAGCCACCGTCGAAATTATCGAATTCGAAAACACCCACGGGGCCGTTCCACAAAATGGTTTTGGAGTTTTTAATGACTTCGGCAAAAGCTTTTTCCGATTCGGGGCCGATATCGAGCCCTTCCCAACCTTCGGGTATTTCTTTTACGGGTGCCAGTTTCATATTGGCGTCGTTGCTGAAATCGTCGGCTATTTTGGCATCTGTTGCCAGCACCAAATTCACGCCTTTGTCTTTTGCCAACATCACAATTTCCTGTGCCAATGCCAATTTGTCGTCTTCCACAATGGATTTGCCAATTTCGCCGCCATCGGCTTTGGCAAAAGTGTAGGTCATTCCGCCGGCAAGAATGAGGTTGTCCACTTTGTCCAACAAATTCTTGATGAGGTCAATTTTTGTGGAAACTTTGGAGCCTCCCATAATGGCTGTGAAAGGGCGTTGCGTGTCGTTCATCACTTTTTCAACCGCGGTAATTTCGTTTGCCAAAAGGTAGCCGAACATTTTGTGCTTTTCATCGAAAGAATCGGCGATGAGCGCGGTGGAAGCGTGCGCGCGATGCGCTGTTCCAAATGCGTCATTCACATATACATCGGCATACGAAGCCAACTTTTTAGCGAATTCTTTTTGCGATTCTTTGATGTCTTTTTTGGCTTGCGCGGTTTCTTCTTCCGACGCGTCTTCGGCCAATCCGCGTGGTTTGCCTTCTTCCTCGGCATAAAAACGAAGGTTTTCAAGCAACAACGCTTCGCCGGGACGCAGAGCAGCCGCTTTGGCTTCGGCCTCTTCTCCGATGCAGTCGTTGGCAAATTGCACATCCACGCCCAGCAATTCCGACACGCGGGGCAAAATGTGTTTCAACGAGAATTTATCGGCGGGGCCTTTAGGGCGGCCAAGATGCGAGCCGATGATGACGCTGCCGCCGTCTTTTAAAATCTTCTTTAACGTGGGCACTGCCGCGCGAATGCGGGTGTCATCGGTAATATTGAAATTTTCGTCGAGCGGAACATTAAAATCCACGCGTACAAAGGCCTTTTTATCGGCAAAATTGAAAGAGTCAATGGTTTGCATATCTTTTTATTTTTTGTGAATAGTAATTCGTTGAGTTTGCAACAATCTTTTTTTAATGGACTACAAAGGTAAAAAAAATATGGAAATTTTTCTTTAATTGTGGCCGAAAAAGTTTAAAAGTTACGCTATTTAATTCTCACTTCGTAAGTTACCGGAATGGCCTTTTTCAGCAGCGCCATTACGCCACAATAATTGTCGAACGAGAGTTTGCAGGCCCGTTCTATTTTTTCTTTGGGCAAGTTTTCCCCTTCAAACTCGTAAATTACTTTCATGGAGGAGTAGGTGATGGGATATTCCGTGGTAAGTTCCGCCTCCACGTTCATGGCAAAGTTTTTGATGTTGATGCGCATTTTTTTCAATATCTCCACCACGTCCAACCCTGTGCAGCCGGTTGCCGCCGCTAAGACTAATTTTTTGGGACGAGGGCCCGCGTCATCGCCGCCGGCTTCTTTTGATAGGTCAATGGTAAGGGTGTGTCCGTCTAATTCCGTGTCGAAAATATTATTTTTTCGCCACACAGTTTTAATAGAATGTGTTGTCATTTTTGATAATTTTGATGTTTATTTTATATTCTTCTAAACAAATTACTATTTCTTTAGTTCATTCGTTCTAAAAATGTGATTCTGATTTCTCTGTAATACGGATACATGCGTGTAAAATTATTGTCAAAAAGTCAATTATTAATTTACAAATTGTTATTTTTGTGGAAAATAATGCTGTTATGATCGATAGAAAAACCAGAGTTTTGCTTATTTACACGGGTGGAACCATCGGGATGGTTGAAAACATTCAAACAGGCGCGCTGGAGCCGTTCAATTTTAGCCATTTGCGTTCAAATGTACCCGAAATGAAACGATTGAATTTCATTGTGGAAGTATATTTGTTTGATCCTCCCATCGATTCATCGGACATTTCGCCCGAAAAGTGGCAAAGTATGGCCAAAGTAATTGAAGAACATTACCATTTATACGATGGTTTTGTCATCCTCCACGGAACCGACACCATGTCTTACACCGCATCGGTAATGAGCCTGATGTTTGAAAACTTGGGCAAGCCCGTTATTTTCACCGGCTCACAATTGCCCATTGGCAAGTTGCGCACGGATGGCAAAGAAAACCTCATCACCGCACTTGAAATCGCTGCCGACAAAGACGAGATGGGCAGGCCCACCGTGCCCGAACTGTGCATTTATATGCAAAACTTGTTGATGCGCGGCAATCGTACCACCAAAGTGAATGCCGATAACTTTAGCGCGTTCAACAGCCCCAATTATCCGCCGCTTGCGGAGGCGGGCGTGGATATCCGGTACGAAAAGCAGTTCATTCTTCAGCCCGATTACAGCAAACCGGTGAACTTCAATTTTAATTTAGACCATCACGTGGTGATCCTCAAACTTTTTCCGGGCATTACAAAAGAAGTGGTTGGGGCGGTGCTGGCCATTCCGGAATTAAAAGGCGTTGTGTTGGAAACCTATGGCTCAGGAAACGCGTTGATGGACGATTGGTTTGTGGAGTTGTTGAAAAACGCCATCGATAGAGGGATTGTTTTTGTGAACGTGTCGCAATGTTTGTACGGAAGCGTGGAAATGCATCGTTACGAAAATGGGCAACACCTCGAAAGACTCGGCGTGATAAGCGGTTACGACATTACCACCGAAGCCGCGCTGGCAAAACTGATGATTTTGTTCGGCAACGGAAAAACACCGGAAGAGGTGAATAAACTGATGCCCGTTGCGCTGAGAGGGGAATTAACCGTTAGATGAAGTAAATTTCTTCAAAACTACAGAGGATATCCAAACGTAGCGACGCATTGAATTGGTCTCAATCCTGAAAGGCATCTTACACTTTTATTAAGAGGTTGTCTCAAAAGTAAAATCTACTATCAAATTGTCATACTGAATGGAGCTTTAGCGTAATGAAGTATCTATAATTTATGACAAAATAGATTTTTCACTACGTTCAAAATGACAAAATGAAAGGACGTCACTGCTTTTGAGACAGCCCCGGTTAAAATGCGCATTTACTCTGGCTTTAGCCATGAAAAACTTTTCCGGAGGTGGCGGCACGACCGAAATATCCTTGAATCTTATCTTATGCACAGGGTGCCCACTCACGCCTTTTCCCAAATGCGGTAACGCAATTCCAATTTTGCGGGAATAAAAAACACGATGGGCTCATCCGGGTTATACGGAAAGGTATAAGGCGTTCGGTCGTGTATGAACTTCTCGGTGAGTGTGTTGTCGGGGCAGGCCATGCGTGTGGAGAAAACCTCGCCATCGGAATCATAGATGTAATATTCATACGGAAACTCAATGGTTCCTGCTCTGCCAAAACCGTTTGTCTTTATCCAATGGTGGTTGCAATCTACCTTTTTGGTTATCCCGGGAATGAGTTGGATGAGCGCGTCGGCCGAAATTCCCGAAAGTTGCAAGGCATATCCGTGCACATCGCCCATTCGTTTGAGATGATCCGCCGGGAAGGCGCGCATAATAGCCTCGCCCTCGTTTTTGTTTACGGAAACCATGTCGGAAACGCGCCACACTTCCGTTTGCAGTTCTATATTTTGCGGAAGATATACCACCAAAGGCTGTGAGCTGTTGTAATCCGTTAAAACGGATTGCCCGGCTACAAAGCGCACAATCATCGTGTCATCGGGGCATCCCATTTGGGTTTGAAACACATTCCCATCCGACCTGAACACACGAAAAACGGTGTTTGTTTCATCATCCACGTGTTCTTCAAACTCTCCTTGCAAACCGTAACTGTTGCAATCGTCGGTCAGCATGGTAACACCGGGAATTAGTTTCACTTTCAGTGACTCTTCGTTTTCGCGCCGCGGCAGTTTGACTACACGTTTGCGGTATTCATCAAATTTCGCGTGCTCTGTACTATCTGTCGATACAACAATGCTATCTGTTTGATTTTCATCAATAGGTGCGGGATTTTCGCTTTGTTTTTGGGTGCAGCCAGCAAACGCGATTGCCCAAACAAGTAGAAACAAGCGGTGATACATTTTATTCATAACGGATTTTTTAGTGAACGAGTTGAAATTTATAACGCCGATGAGGCGCACAATGTTTTGTTAACACTTCTCAATTCGTTTTTCATATTCTGTAAGATGCCGTATCTTTGTCCGGATTCACTATCAATAAAGCACGAATGAAAAATTTAGATTACGGAGTAATAGGAAATTGCCGCACGGCGGCGTTAATCTCGAAAGAGGGGAGCATAGATTGGTTGTGCTTGCCCGATTTTGATTCACCATCGGTATTTACCAAGTTGCTGGACGAGGAAAAAGGAGGAAGTTTCGCTTTTGTGGTTTCCGATGAATACACCATCACCCAAAGTTATTTGGGAAATACCAACATTCTTGCCACCAAATATGTGTCTGACGATGCCGCTTTTGTGGTGTACGATTATATGCCCCGTTATCGCACCATTGAGCAAAAACATTACCTCCCGCCCGAAATTCATCGCTATTTACGCATAATAAAAGGCGAGCCTAAACTGCGCGTTATTTACAACCCGAAAATGGATTACGCGCGCGAAGAAACGGTGCATACGGTTTTCCCGAACTACATTAAATCGTCTGCGGCCAACGATATCGAAGACAAAATATATCTCTACACCAGCGTTGATTTCCATACCGTTTTAAGCGGTGAAGAATTTACGCTCACCGACCATCAGTTCTTCCTTCTTTCCTATAACCAAAAGTTGGTGGCGGTGGATCAAAACAGGATTTTGTTGGATTACGAGCGCACCAAAGTATATTGGCTCAACTGGATTAATCGTTCGCGCGAGTTTAAGCAATACGAAAGTATGATCAACCGCAGTTTGTTGGTGTTGAAGCTGATGTCTTACCAGCACTCCGGCGCCATGCTGGCCGCGGTAACCACCAGTTTGCCCGAAAGCATCGGCGAAACGCGCAATTGGGATTATCGGTTTTGCTGGCTGCGCGACGCTTCCATGTCCATAGACACGCTGTTGTTTATGAAACATCGGGGCGCCGCCGAGCGGTTTATCGCTTTTGTGAAGCGCATCCTGAAATCGCGCGACGATGTGTTTCAAATCATGTACGGCATCCGTGGCGAGCGCGAACTCACGGAAGAAACGCTTCCGCATCTTTCGGGATACGAAAACTCGGCGCCCGTGCGCATCGGAAACGCGGCTTACAACCAATTGCAAAACGATTCGCTTGGCTATTTGCTCGATGTCATCTATAAATATTACCTCTATTTCCCCGGAACGCTTGACGAGGTGGAGGAGATTTGGGAAGTGGTGAAAAACATGGTGCGAATGGTCATTAAATCGTGGCGCTCGCCCGACCAAAGCATTTGGGAATTCCGCACGCGCGAGCTCAACTTTGTGTTCTCAAAAGTGATGAGCTGGGTGGCGCTGGACCGCGCTTCCATGATTGCCGAGCTGCTGCACAAAGACAATTACGCCGCCATTTGGCGAGAAGAGGCCGACCACATTAAACAAGAAGTGCACCTGAAAGGATGGAACGAAGAAATGCAGTGTTTCACGCAGGCGTATGAAAATACCGACCACGATTCGTCGCTACTGTTGATGCAGGTGTACGGGTTTATTGAAGCGAGCGATGAGCGTTACATAAAAACCGTGCACGCCATTAAAGAAAACCTGTTTCACCAAGGGTTAATGTACCGTTACAAAGCCGAAGACGATTTTGGCAAACCCACCTCATCGTTCACCATTTGCACGTTTTGGCTCATTGAAGCCCTTTTTGTGATTGGCGAAACCGAAGAGGCGCGCCAGATTTTTGAATCCATGATTTCCTATTCCAACCACGTGGGGTTGTATAGCGAAGATTTGGATTTTGAAACCAAGCGCCAGCTGGGCAACTTCCCGCAGGCCTATTCGCACTTGGCATTTATCAATACCGCCACGCTGTTTTCGGAAGAAAAAGAGTTGTCGAAATTTATTCGGCCGTAAAGATTGGGTGATGTGAACTTCGGTTTGCTTTCAAAACTTCCGTTATTCGTTTTTTATGGCTAATTAAGGCAGATGGATGGCTCTTGTCGTTTGGAAGAGAATCTTGGTGGTGGGTAAGTCCCGCCACTTCGGGCGGAGATTGGGACGTAGTTTTTAACCTTAGGCGAAAGAATCGCCTAAAGGTTATGAAAATCTCGCCCATTCGGGCGATAAGGACAATGCTTCAATAAAAACCGAATCAATAGCAATTTTGTTTAATATGCTTCCGTTCAGAAGAGTTCAATATCAATTGATAAGTGGATAAAATTGGCTGTGATAACTGGCTCTAGCACAAAGCCTATAAGTTGAATATCAGCTAAAACCTATTTCGATACACTTTTCTTAACTCTCTTTTGCTTGGGCACAAGTTGCAAACTTGCGCCAGTGGGGGGGTGCCGTTAAACTTTGTCAAAGTTCAGAACTTTGTCAAGTTTTTTTCAAAGCGATTTGGAAATCGCTTCACCTAGCGTGGTGGGGATTTTCGCGAATGAACCGGGATAATGCTCGTTGATGAAATCGATGAGTTTTTCGCGCACATCAACCCGCAAATCCCAATTGCGCGACGAATCGGAACTGCTGACCAGCACCCGGATTTCTTTGTACCACTGTTTGCTGTCGGTCACCTGAATATTTTGCACGCGTTTGTCCCAATTCTCGTTTGCCGAAACCACTTCGGCAAGTTTATCGCGTAGCGGCTGCAGCGGTAAATCGTACGAAACATATAAATAAACGGTTCCAAGGATATTGGAGCTGGTGCGCGTCCAGTTCTGCACGGGATTGTTGAGGAAATAATCGATGGGCACAATCAGCCGGCGCTCATCCCAAATTTTTACCACCGCGTACGTGATATTTATTTCTTCAATACGCCCCCATTCGCCTTCAATCACCACCACGTCGTCCAAGCGAATGGGTTGTGTGATGGCAATTTGTACGCCCGAAAGAATTTGGCCCACGCTTCGTTGTGCCGCCAAACCAACCACAATACCCACCACACCGGCCGATGCCAAAAGGCTTACGCCCAATCCTCTGACTGCCTCGAAAGTCATCAACGCGATGGAGATAAAAATAACGACCATGGTTACAATGAGCACTTTCTCAATCATACTGAGTTGCGTGAGCCGTTTTCTGGCCACAAGGTTGTCGGATTGCGTAACATCGAGTTTGTTCTGGAAGTATCGAAACAGCGCGCGAATGGCTTGAATAACCAACCACCCGATGGAAAGTATCAGCAATATTTGCCCGATCTTTTGCATCACATTGTAAATGCGGGTGTTTTCGTCGAGCAACGAGCTGAAAATATTGAGTAAAATAACGAAGATAAGCCAAAGGGCGGGTACCCGAAAAAGGCGTACAATAAAATCGTCAATCAAGCTTTTGCTTTTTGTCGCTCGGGCGCTTAATTTTTTGAAAATAAAGTTAGAAATTGCCGCCAGCACAAAGAAGAGCGCGACAAAAATAAGACAAATAATGAGGTAGCGCAACGAGTTGTTTTCGTGCGCGATTTCTGTAATCCAATCCATAATGTATTTATGTTTTAAATGATTAAAATGCAAAGTGTTAGGGTTTTTATTAACTCCGTCTTTCAAGACGGAGATTGAGAATACGCTCCTTCACTCGGACTTTAGTCCTCAGAAATCATGGCTAAAGCCTTTTGGGGGATTTATTTTGAATCTCCGCTTTAAAAAGCGGAGTTAAGACACTTTGCGTTTAATCAATTTACTTTATCAATTTTTGAAAAAACGGAATGACCGCCGATTGCAACGGAATCCGATACTTGGCCGCAGGCGAAAAGTTCCCTACTTTAATGCTGATTCCATCGGGTGGGAGGGCGTAGAACATATCTTCATCGGTGGTGTCGTCGCCAATGGCCAGCACAAAATCATACTTGTTTTTCTCCAACAAGCGTTTCACCTCGCTGCCTTTGTTGTATTCGGGCGATTTTATTTCCACAATTTTGTTGCCCGGCACAATTTGCAGGTTCAACCGTGAGGTGGGCCCCATAAGCGCGTTAATGAGCTGTTTTTGACGCAATTCGGCCAGCCATACGTCCACATTTCGGTAATGCCACACCAGCGAGGCGTCTTTTTGCTCCAAATGTGAGCGAGGCGTTTTCTCAATGGTGTGCTCAATGATGTTGAGAATTTCATCGTCCCACTCCATCTTCTCCACTAAATTTTCGTGCCACTTGCCGTTTTCTTTGTAAAACGCGCCGTGTTCGGCGGCAAAATCCAGATTGAGCCCGCGGAACCACTTGTCCAAAATCTGGTGGTTGCGCCCACTGTTGATCACTACTTTGTTTTTGCTGTCGGAAGTCATTTCGTGCAGCAACTGCAGCAACTCTTCCGATGGCACGGCGTCTTCGGGGTTTTTAACGAAAGGCGACAAAGTGCCGTCGTAATCGAGGAGTATTAACCGGCTCGAGGCCTGTTCGTATGATTTCTTTATTTGCGAAAGCTGCCTTTTGCCCACCACTTTTTGAAGAATCTCTTTGTTCTGTTCGCGAATGTTCAGAAGCTCTTGCACAAAATCGTTCGCCCATTTTTTTACGGTTTGCGTGGAGATGCGTTTTTGCATTCTGTTCAATCGTTCGCGCTTTTCTTTGTCCGGCATAGTGAGCGCCTGCACCAGTGCATCTTCAATTTCCTGTGTGTCGTTGGGGTTGATGATGATGGAGTCCGAAAGTTCAATGGCGGCTCCTGCCATTTCGCTTAATATTAAAATTCCGGGCCTGTCGCGTTTGGTGGCGAGGTATTCTTTGGCTACGAGGTTCATCCCGTCGCGCACAGGCGTAACAAGAGCAATATCTGCGATATCGTATAGCGCGATTAAATCTTCAAACGCGAAACTTTGGTAGAAATAGTGAATCGGAGTCCACCCCAACGTGGAGTACAATCCGTTAATTTGCCCGATGGATTGGTCTATTTCGGTCTTTAAGTCGGCATATCGTCCAACCGCGTCGCGCGAAGGAACCACAATCATCGCCAGCGATACTTTTTCGTGGTATTCCGGGTGGTTCTCCAAGAATCGAGAAAAGCCTTGCAGGCGGTGTAAAATACCTTTGCTGTAATCTAAGCGGTCCACCGAAAGAATGATGTCTTGGGTGCCGAGCCCTTCTCTTAAGATTTCCGATTTTTTCTTTACTTCGGGCAGCAACGGCGCGTCGTGGTATTGCTCGTAATTAATTCCCATCGGGAAAGCGTCCACATGCACGATGCGGTCTTTTAGGCTGATTTCATCGAGGTTGCAATTTAAATCCAGCACACGGTAAATAGCACTGATAAAGTGGCGCATATAATCGTGCGTGTGAAACCCGATGAGGTCGGCACCCAAAAGCCCTTCCAATACTTCTTCCCGCTCGGGGAGCACGCGGAAAAGTTCGTACGAGGGAAACGGAATGTGGTGGAAATAACCGATGTTGACATCGTTCTTTTGGTCGCGAATCAACTTGGGCAGCAGCATCAATTGATAGTCTTGCACCCAAATAACATCGTTGGCTTCAATAAAAGGAATGGTTTCTCGGCAAAACAAGTTGTTTACTTCTTTATACGTTTCCCAATATTCGGTTCTGTATTGAATAAACGAGAAAAAATAGTGGCACAGCGGCCAAATGGTGCTGTTGCTGTATCCTTCGTAATAGTTTTCTATTTGCTCAACCGACAAGAATACCGGATGATAATTTAATTCGTGTAGTTTTTCGGTGATTTCCCGTTTCTCGTCTTCGTCATCCACATGGATTCCGGGCCATCCCACCCAATATTTCTCCGCTTTGGTTTCCAGCGAGCCCAAGCCGGTGGCTAAGCCGCCTTCGCTTCGTTTCACACTGAATGAATTTCCTTCTCTTTCAATTTTGACCGGAAGCCGGTTCGCGATAATAATTATTTTCATTTCTGTAGCTGTGTTGTTTGAAAATATAACGCTGAGAACAAGTTAATGATTAAAGTTTAACATAGTTTTGCACTTTGGGGCGGGGCAATCTTCTTTCCTCATAAGAAAATAAAGCGTTCAATCTCTTGTTCTTTGCATAATAAATTAGTAATTTTGCAGTCCAAATTCAGGGTTATTGTTTGTTGAGTAAAATAGCGGACACGTGTGGGGCACATCTTGCAAATTATCCCCTCGTCAAAATAACGCTGAATAACCACCTAGAACTATCAACTATTTATTTAATAACTATCATAGCAAATTATGTCAAAAGAAAAGAATTTCTTGACCTGCGATGGTAATCAGGCAGCCGCGCATATCGCCTATATGTTTAGCGAAGTAGCGGCCATTTACCCGATTACTCCTTCATCTACCATGGCCGAATATGTGGATGAATGGGCAGCCGCTGGAAGAAAAAACATTTTTGGCCAAACCGTGTTGGTGCAGGAAATGCAATCCGAAGCCGGAGCGGCAGGTGCCGTGCACGGTTCATTACAGGCCGGAGCGTTAACATCCACATTCACAGCTTCACAAGGTTTATTATTGATGCTCCCCAATATGTACAAAATTGCGGGAGAATTACTGCCGGGCGTGTTTCACGTGTCGGCGCGCGCGTTGGCGTCTCACGCGTTGTCCATTTTTGGCGACCAGCAAGACGTGATGGCCGCACGCCCCACCGGTTTCGCGCTTTTTGCCACCGGATCGGTGCAAGAGGTGATGGACTTGGCTGCTGTGGCGCACCTCTCGGCAATTGAAAGCCGCGTTCCGTTCCTTCACTTTTTCGATGGGTTCCGCACATCACACGAAATCCAGAAAATTGAAGCGTTAACAAACGAAGACCTCGCTCCGCTGATCAACCAAGAAGCATTAAAAGCGTTTAGAGACAGAGCATTGAGCCCCGATGCGCCCGTAACGAGAGGAACGGCGCAAAACGATGATATTTATTTCCAAGCCCGCGAAGCATCTAACCCGTTCTACGATAACGTGGCCGATGTGGTGGAAAAATATTTGGAAAAATTGGCTGCTGTTACCGGCCGCAAATACGGATTGTTCGATTATTACGGCGACCCCGAAGCAGACCGCGTAATCATCGCGATGGGCTCGGTAACCGAAACCATTCGTGAAGTGGTGGACCACTTGAACGAAAAAGGCGAAAAAGTGGGTGTTGTTGCCGTACACTTGTATCGTCCGTTTAAAGCCGAAGCGTTCTTATCGGTGGTGCCCAAAACGGCGAAACGCATTGCCGTGCTCGACCGCACCAAAGAACCCGGTGCCGCGGGACAACCGTTGTATCTTGATGTGAAAGACTCTTTCTACGGAAAAGAAAACGCTCCCGCAATTGTGGGCGGTATTTACGGGCTTTCATCGAAAGACACCACCCCGGGACAAATCCTCTCGGTGTTTGACAATCTTTCGGCCAAACTGCCGAAAAACGATTTCACCATCGGCATTGTGGACGATGTAACGTTCAAATCGCTTCCCGTGAAAGAAGAGGTTGCCATGGACGAAACAACGTACGAGGCAAAATTCTATGGTTTGGGTTCCGATGGAACGGTGGGCGCCAACAAAAACTCCATCAAAATTATTGGCGACAATACCAATAAATATGTGCAGGCTTATTTCGCTTACGACTCTAAAAAATCGGGCGGATTCACCTGTTCGCACCTTCGTTTTGGCGACAATCCCATACGCTCAACTTATTATGTGAATACGCCCAACTTTGTGGCGTGCCACGTGCCTGTGTATTTGCATCTTTACGATGTGACAAGCGGATTGAAGAAAAACGGCACCTTCTTGCTCAACTCGTTGTGGCCCAAAGAAGAAGTGCCCGACCACTTGCCCGATCACGTGAAAAAATATTTCGCGCAAAACAACATCAAGTTATACATCATTAACGCCACAGACATCGCCGAAGAAATTGGCTTGGGCAACAGAACCAACACCATTCTTCAGTCGGCGTTCTTCAAAATATCCAATGTAATTCCTTACGACTTGGCGGTGGAACAAATGAAAAAATTCATTGTGAAATCCTACGGCAAAAAAGGAGAAAACATTGTCAATATGAACTATGCCGCTGTGGAACGCGGTGGCGAAATTGAAGAAGTGGAAGTTCCCGCGGAATGGGCCGATATTCAAATTGGCGAACAAGAAGTGGATGACGCGCCCGAATTTGTACAAAAAATTGTGCGCCCCGTAAACGCTCAACGCGGTTACGATCTTCCTGTTTCGGTGTTCTCCGGAAGAGAAGACGGAACATGGGAGCAAGGCACCACCACCTACGAAAAACGCGGTGTGGCCGTGTTTACGCCTGTGTGGAAGCCTGAAAACTGTATTCAGTGTAATCAGTGCGCTTATGTGTGTCCGCACGCCACCATTCGTCCGTTCTTGCTCGATGCCAAAGAACAAGAAGGCGTGGGCGAAGATGTGGAATTGCTGAAAGCACAAGGAAAACAATTTGATGGGCTGGCATTCCGCATTCAAGTGGACGTTCTCGACTGCCTCGGCTGCGGCAACTGTGCCGATATTTGTCCGGGAAGAAAAGGCGAAAGAGCCCTTGAGATGGTGCCCATCGCTACCCAATACGACAACCAAAAGAATTGGGATTATATGGTTGAAAACGTGACCAGTAAGGCGCACTTGATTGATACGAAGCTAAATGTTAAAAACTCGCAGTTTGCTACGCCGTTGTTTGAATTCTCGGGTGCTTGCTCGGGTTGCGGCG
Source organism: Bacteroidota bacterium (assembly GCA_023388315.1). Lineage (GTDB taxonomy): Bacteria > Bacteroidota > Bacteroidia > Bacteroidales > Dysgonomonadaceae > JAEWGM01. The sequence goes on from JAEWGM010000044.1 coordinate 67,135, forward strand.
AAACTCCGTACATTAAGCTCATTACGCAATTGTATGGTGACCGCATGATGATTGCCAACGCCACCGGTTGCTCGTCCATCTTTGCAGGATCGGCACCCGCTACGCCTTATACCAAAAACGAAGAAGGCAAAGGCCCGGCTTGGGCAAACTCATTGTTTGAGGACAATGCTGAGTTTGGTTATGGTTTTGTAATGGCACACGCCAGCATGCGCAACCGCATTAAAGATTTGATGACACAAGCGCGTCAAACCGAAGACTTCACCGAAGAGCAAAAAGTGCTTTTCCAAGAGTGGATGGATAACAAGGACGACGCGGATAAATCCAAAGAAGTATCCGCTAAGATTGTGGAATCATTGCAAAACGTAAACAACGATATTGCCAAAGAAATTTTATCGCTCGAAAAATACCTCACCAAGAAATCCATTTGGGTGTTCGGTGGCGACGGATGGGCGTACGATATCGGTTTTGGCGGCCTCGACCACGTGTTGGCCAGCGGACAAGACATCAACGTGTTGGTACTCGATACGGAAGTGTATTCCAATACGGGAGGACAATCGTCCAAATCTACTCCCATTGCCGCGGTGGCCAAATTTGCCGCTGCAGGAAAACGCATTCGCAAAAAAGACCTCGGTATGATTGCCACCACTTACGGCTACGTTTACGTTGCCCAAGTGGCTATGGGAGCCAATCAAGGCCATTACTTGAGAGCGTTGAAAGAGGCGGAAGCCTATAAAGGGCCATCCCTCATTATTGCTTACTCGCCCTGTATTAGCCACGGCTTGAAAAAAGGAATGGGTGGCGCGCAAACCGAACAAAAAGAGGCGGTTGAGTGCGGATATTGGCAACTGTGGCGCTACAATCCCGCGTTGGAAGACGAAGGCAAAAATCCGTTCACGCTGGACAGCAAGGAGCCGGATTGGAGCAAATTCAATGACTTCTTAATGGGTGAAACGCGCTACACGCAATTAGCCAAATCGTTCCCCCAACAAGCCGAGGAATTATTCCAAGCTGCGAAGGAAAACGCGCAGTGGCGTTATCGTTCATACCAACGTATGGCCGAAGCCAACTTCACGCTTCCCGCGGTTGATAACGAATCGGTAACGGAAACGGCAGATAAGGAAAACTAAATTCCGTTAGAAATTACATAATATTGAGGGTGTTGCCTTTAGGGTAATGCCCTCAATTTTTTTATATATTGTTTCATTACTGACCGACTAAAATTTGTCCGTAGGACAAACCTGTGCATAACCCCCAATTTTAATTGGGGGGCAACAGACGAAATAACGGAAAAACGGTGTAAGCGTTTCCCTAAAAAGGTTTGGTAAACTCTTACAGAGTTTGGTACTGATAGGCATACCCGCCGCCCCAATTAAAATTGGGGGTTATGCAAAGAAAACTTCTACGAAGTTAAAAGCAGAAGCCCCGGAGAATATAAAACACTTGGAAATAGCGCTGAAAGCGCACCAGACTAAAGCGTAGGGCATCGCCCTACGTATTTTCGATAGACACAATTAAGCGCTGAAAGTGCGAAAGAAACCTGTAAGCCCAGACGAAAATACGCGCTGCAACTCTAAGCTCAACGCCCAATGCTCACAGCTCACCGGCCCCTCGCTCATCCCTTTATTGTGTCCCTTCAATCTTTGTGTTTCTCTAAAATATCGTATCTTTGCAAAGCTAAAAGCTACAAACGATGAAAATTCAAATTATTAACGGGCCTAACCTTAATTTGTTGGGAAAACGTGAGCCGGAAGTGTACGGAAATCAGGGATTTAACGGTTATCTGGAACAATTGAAAAAAGAATATCCGGAAACCGAAATTCATTATTTCCAGTCCAATGTGGAAGGTGAAATCATCAATAAACTGCACGAAGCAGGTTTCGGTTACAACGGCATCATTCTCAATGCCGGCGGATACACGCACACATCGGTGGCTATTCGCGATGCCATCAAAGCCATTCAAACGCCCGTTATTGAAGTACACATTTCCAATGTGCACGCGCGCGAAGAATTTCGTCACCAATCCATGATTTCCGCCGTTTGCCAAGGCGTTATCGCGGGATTTGGGCTTAACTCCTATCGTTTGGGCGTAGAAGCCATTAACTTAATCACACAAGATAAAAATCACACTATTCATAATTCATAACTCGTTTATGCGAAAAAAAACAAAAATTGTAGCCACCATATCCGACAAAAGATGCACGGTGCCTTTTCTTCAACAACTTTTTGAAGAAGGGATGGATGTGGTGCGGATGAACTCTGCGCATTTGGATGAAGCAGGTTTTCTGAAAATCATAAACAACGTGCGTGCCGTTTCAAACCGAATCGCGCTGTTGGTTGATACAAAAGGCCCCGAAATTAGGACAACCGTCACACCGGAGCCGATGGTTTTAAACATCGGCGATAAAGTGAAGGTGGTGGGAAACCCCGAAGGCATTTCGGGCAACGGCACCATTTATGTTACGTATCCCAACATTGTTCAAGAAATGGTGGTGGGCGAAGATATTCTGATAGATGATGGCGAAATTGACCTGAAAATTGTGGAAGTTTATCCCGATTATCTGCTTTGCAATGTGGAAAACGATGGCGTGGTTGGCAGCCGCAAAAGCGTGAATATCCCCGGCGTGCGGATTAATTTGCCCACCATCACCGACCGCGACCGCAAATTCATAAGGCTTGCCGTTGAAAACAATGTAGATTTTATCGCGCACTCTTTCGTGCGAAGCAAAGAAGATGTGCTGGAAGTGCAGGCCATTTTGGACGAATACAAAAGCCCGATAAAAATCATCGCTAAAATTGAAAATCAAGAAGGAGTTGACAACGTAGATGAAATTTTGGATGTTGCCTACGGCATTATGATTGCCCGCGGCGACTTGGGCATTGAAGTAGCGCAAGAAAAAATTCCGGGCATACAACGCATGCTAATTCGCCAAGCCATTCATCACAAAAAACCGGTGATTGTGGCCACGCAAATGTTGCACTCTATGATTGTGCACCCGCGCCCCACACGTGCCGAGATAAACGACATCGCCAACGCCATTTATTACCGCACCGATGCCGTAATGCTCAGTGGCGAAACGGCTTACGGCAAATATCCCGTGGAGGCGGTGCGCACGATGGCAAAGGCATCGCGCGAAGCCGAAGAAACAAAAATGGCCGAAAACGATATTCGTGTTCCCAGAGAGGATGACGACAACAAAGAGGTGACCACTTTTATGGCGCGGCAAGCCGTGAAATCTTGTTCAAAGCTAAACACAAAGGCCATCATCACCGACAGCCACACCGGCCGCACGGCAAGGGTGTTGGCGGCTTTTCGCGGAACGAGCCCCGTAATCGCTATGGCAACCACTGAGCGCCTAGCGCGTGAATTGGCGCTGTCTTACGGCGTTTCGGCTGAGCACCAACCTGGCCGCGGAATTGAGAATACAAAAGAAAGCCGCCGCGCGTATTACATCAAGGCCATTCAAAAATTAATTGAGAACAAAATTATTGCGCCCGAAGACCGAGTGGCTTACTTGGGCGGAAGTTTCGGCGAAACCGGCGGCACTACCTACTTGGACATTTGCGAAGCGTGGAAAATTCTCGAAGCCAAAGAGAAATATAATTTACCCGATTTTACAATGTAATCACCTGTGGGAGAGTTAGAAGAGTATATCCTTTCGCATATTGACGCCGAACCCGATTGGCTGGCAACAATCAATCGACAAACGCACCTAAAATTGCTTCATCCGCGGATGCTTTCGGGGCATTTACAAGGGCGCATCCTAAAAATGTTGGTGCGAATGATAAACCCGCGCCGTGTGTTGGAAATCGGCACCTTCACGGGTTATTCGGCCATTAGTATGGCAGAAGGGTTGCTCCACCCCGATGGCAAAGTGTACACTATTGAAATTGACGATGAAATGGAGGATTTTGTCAGAAATTCAATACACGGTTCCAATTTTAAAGACAACATTGAATGGATAATCGGCGACGCTAAGGAGATTATTCCCACGTTTGAAAATGAGTTTTTCGACCTCGCTTTCATAGACGCCGATAAACGATATTATTGGGAGCATTTTAATCTGCTGCTTCCTAAAATCGCGCCGGGTGGTTTCATCATTGCCGACAATACCTTGTGGGGCGGAAAAGTGGTGGAAGAAATTGAGCGTAACGATTACCAAACCAAAGGAATTTTGGAGTTCAATGAAAAACTGGCACAGGATCAGCGGGTGGAAAAAGTAATTTTGCCGGTGCGCGATGGCTTAACGTTAATTAGAAAGAAATAAAATGGAATCAAACAGGCAACAAAAAATAAACAGGCTTATTCAGAAAGAGCTCAGCGAAATTTTCTTGGTGGAAACGAAAAAAATGCGCGGCGTACTCATTTCTGTCACCAGTGTGCGCGTTACGCCCGATTTGGGGCTGGCACACGCTTACTTAAGTATTTTCCCTTCCGAAAAATCTGCCGAATTGATGGAGAACATCAACGAGAACGTGAAATCGGTTCGCTATGAACTGGGGAAAAGGGTAGGGAAGCAGCTTCGCGTCGTGCCTGATTTGGTGTTCCACATCGACGACTCGCTCGATTATATTGAAAATATAGATAAACTATTGAAATAAACCACAATTGTAGAGACGTTGCACGCAACGTCTCTACTCCGTAATTGATAACCAATTTTGAACGTATCGTTTTTCATAGCCCGTCGTTATTTCTTCGCCAAGAAATCGAGAAACGCCATCAACGTTATCTCTACCATTTCTGTGGTGGGCATCGCTGTGGCCACGGCGGCTATGGTGTGCGTGCTTTCGGGTTTTAACGGTTTTGGCGGGCTAGTTGAAGGCATGTTCAGCGCTTTTGACCCCGATCTGAAAATTTCACCCAAACAAGGAAAAGTGTTTTCGTATAACACGCCCGAATTTGAAAAAGCGTTGCAGGTGAGCGGTATAGAAATGTTTTCGGAAACGCTGGAAGAAAACGCGTTGTATAAATTTGAAGACCGTCAGGTGCCGGTTATAATCAAAGGCGTTTCGGAAAACTTCAGGCAAATGTCTGAAATGGAAAAACTGATGATCGATGGTTCGTTTAAACTCAAAGAAGATGTGGTTGATTACACCACACTGGGCGCCGGGCTGGCCGTTACTTTGGGCGCCCGTCCCGGCTTTATTAAACCGGTGGAAATTTACGCGCCAAAACGCGATGTGCGGGTAAATTTAGCCAATCCCACATCGGCATTTACCATCGGAAACATCCAAATTGGCGGCGTTTTCACGCTAAACCAACCCGAATATGACGATCAAATGGCCATTATCCCCATCGAATTGGCGCGGGAATTGTTTTCATATCAAGATGAAGTGTCATCGCTCAACATCAAACTCAAGCCCAATGCATCGGTGAAATCGGTGAAATCGGAGATTGAGCAAATTGTAGGCTCCGATTTTTTGGTGGAAAACCGTTTCGAGCAGCAAAAGGAATCGTACCGTATGCTGCAAATAGAAAAATGGATTTCGTTCCTCATCCTCTCGCTTATTTTGCTTATTGCCGTGTTTAATATCGTCGGCTCGCTCACTATGCTTATTGTGGAGAAAAAAGACGACATTAAAAACCTGCAAAATATGGGCGCGTCAAATAGACTGATTACTCGCGTGTTTTTGTATGAAGGATGGATTATCTCTGTTATGGGAATTGTGTTGGGCGTGGCGGCCGGTTTGCTGCTTTGCTTAATGCAGCAGCATTTCGGGCTTTTGCGCCTCAGCAACACCCCCGGCGCGTATGTGGTGGATGCCTATCCGGTGATTGTGTTGTTTTCGGATGTACTTATCGTGGTTGCCGTGGTAAGCGTTATTTGCTTTCTTACGGTGCTTTATCCCATCAATAATTTAAGAAAGAAATTGAAACTCGCGAACGGATAAAGAGCGCGCTCTCCTTTCGCAAAGAGCTGTATAATATGAAAATAGCGGTTGTAGGAACAGGATATGTAGGATTGGTTTCAGGCGCGTGTTTTGCCGAAATGGGTGTGGATGTCACGTGTGTGGATATCGATGCGGAAAAAATCGAAGGATTGAAGCAGGGTATCATTCCCATTTACGAACCCGGTTTGAAAACCATTGTTGTTCGTAATCACGATGCCGGCAGGTTGCATTTCACCACCGATTTGCCTTCGGTATTAAACGAAATGGACATCGTTTTCATTGCCGTTGGTACACCTTCCGACGAAGACGGCAATGCCGAGATGAAATACGTTTGGGCGGTTACCGAAACCATTGCCAACCATATTGAAAAGCCGTTGCTGATTGTTACAAAAAGTACCGTTCCGGTAGGAACATCGCACCAGATAAAAGAGCGTGTGCAAAAACGATTGAACGAACGTGGCCTGCCTAACTTGAATTTTGATGTGGCGTCCAATCCCGAATTTCTGAAAGAAGGCGCCGCCGTGGACGATTTTATGAGTCCCGATCGGGTGGTGGTGGGCGTGGAATCCGATCGCGCAAAAGAGTTGATGACGCGACTTTATCGTCCGTTCCTGCTCAACAATTTTCGGGTGATTTTTATGGATATTCTCTCTTCGGAAATGACGAAATATGCCTCCAACGCCATGCTGGCAACACGAATCAGCTTTATGAACGATATCGCCAACCTGTGTGAACTGGTGGGTGCCGATGTAAATATGGTGCGCCGAGGTGTTGGCAGCGATACGCGTATCGGGCGGAGTTTTCTCTATCCCGGCTGCGGATACGGTGGCAGCTGTTTCCCAAAGGATGTGAAAGCCATCATTAAAGTTGCTGAAAATGTGGGATACGAAATGACCGTTTTGAAAGCGGTTGAGCAAGTAAATGAGCGCCAAAAAGAGATTCTTTTCCGGAAATTCAATGAGTTTTTTGGTGGTGATATCAAAGGCAAAACCGTAGCCGTCTGGGGATTATCGTTCAAACCCGAAACCGATGATGTGCGCGATGCTCCCGCGCTGAAACTTATTGAAAGTCTGCTCGAATCGGGTGTAAAAGTCCGTGCTTATGACCCCGCGGCGATGGATGAAGCCAAAAAACAACTGAACGACAAAATCTACTATGCCAAAGATATTTACGATGCCGCCCACGAAGCCCACGCGCTTATTGTTCCCACAGAATGGAAAGAATTTCGCCTGCCCAACTGGGAAATTCTGAAAAAAATTATGCGTACGCATTTGGTTATCGACGGACGAAATATTTACAACAAGGAAGAACTTGCGTCTTTCGGTTTTGAACATCGGGGGATTGGACAGAAATAAAAAATAAAACTTGCAACGTTAATTCGCTGAATTTTAATAAAATGAGCACTATATTCACAGTTGGAATTTTTCTGTCTTTGTTTCTCTCGGCGCTGCTGTTTGCCAAGCGGAACAAAACTTTGTCGGATAACATTCTGGCAATATGGATGATAGTGATTGCCGTTCATCTGTTGAGTTATTACTTGAAGCATTTGGGTTATTGGGAGACCCATCCGCATTTGGTGGGTGTTGCTCATCCTTTTCCGCTGTTGCCCGGGCCGTTTCTGTTCCTGTATGTTGTATTCTCGCTCAGATCGGATCAGCATTTACGATGGAAAGATCTGGCGCATTTTTTGCCTTTTTTGATAACTTATATTGGAATGATTCCGTTTCTGTTTGGTTATTCGGCAGAGCAAAAACTGTTGACAGATACCCAGGATTTCGACAGCGAGTACCAGATTTTTTTCATTGTTTCTCTGTTCACTTTTCTTATATCGGGTATTGTGTATCCTATTTTGGCTTACAAGAAAGTTTTACATTATCAGCACGTTATAACCGATAATTTTGCTTATAAAGAAGAAATCAGCCTGCAATGGTTGCGGATGCTCATTATTGGCTTGGGAATTATTTACTTGGGAGTCGCGGTGATTTTTATGCTGCATTTGCTGGGAATTGATGTTGGGTTTAACGTCGATTTAGTTTCTTACACGATGCTGGTCATCCTTGTTGCAATGCTGGGCTTTTTCGGTATTCGTTATCAGGGTATTTTTGCCGATAAAAACAGACACACTCCCCAAATTGTTGAACACAAACCCAATGATGAAAGCTATAAAAAGTCGGGATTAAAACCTGCCGACGCCGAAATTCTTCACGAAAAACTGTTGGTTATTATGCGGGAGCAAAAGCCTTATCTTGAGCCGAAACTTACGTTAAGCCAATTGGCGGAAAAATTGGGAATAAGCTCCAATAATCTTTCACAAGTAATAAATCAGTGCGAAAGTGGCAATTTTTACGACTTTGTAAACCGCTATCGCGTAAATGAATTCATAGAACTTGCATCGGAACCGCAAAATCGCAATTTGAACTTGTTGGGCATTGCTTTCGATGCCGGATTTAATTCGAAATCATCTTTTAATCAAGTTTTTAAGAAAACTACCGGAAAAACCCCACGCGAGTATCTTCAATCCAATAAATCGTAAGTTTTGTCCATAAAAGAAGTCCAATCCGTCCCGATTGTACCTTTTTTATATCCAATCCCACCTTTTCGGACGATTTGTGTTCCTCTTTTATCGAGCTTTGCATCCAACTAATTCAAAAATGTGCAAAGCAATGAAAAAAACAAATTTTTTAATCGTCTTTTTTATTTCGTTCTTTTTTACAAAAACGAGTATTACATTATCGGCACAAACCGCCGGACAAACCATTAAAGGTTCCGTTTTCGACATAGATTCTCACGAGCCGCTTTTGGGCGCAACCATAGTGCTTGCGGAGAGCGACTCTCTATTGGGAACAACTTCAGACAAAAATGGAAAATTCAGCATCGAAAATGTCCCTTTCGGCAGACAGGCGCTCAAAGTTTCTTATATTGGTTACGAAACAGCAACAATTGCTGAAATATTAGTTGGATCGGGTAAAGAAGTCACCCTCAATGTAGGACTCAAACAAAGTATTACCGAAATAAACGAAGTAGTGATTCAGTCTGACGTGCGCAAAGGCCAGCCGTTAAATTCTATGTCAAGCATTAGCGCGCGTTCTTTCACGGTGGAAGAAACCCGCCGGTTTGCAGGAGGAATTGACGATCCCGCGCGATTGGTGTCAGCATACGCAGGAGTGAGCACGGGAAATATTCAAGACAATTCCATTATCGTTAGAGGAAACGCGCCCCAAGGCGTGGCGTGGCGGTTGGAAGGTGTAGAAATCCCAACGCCGCATCATTTTTCGGGCGCAAATGTAACGGGTGGAGGTATGGTTACGCTTTTTAGCAGTCAGGTAATGGCTAACTCCGATTTTTATATCTCTGCTTTCCCCGCCGAATATGGCAGCGCTCTCGCCGCGGTATTCGATATGAGGTTACGAACGGGAAATTCCGATAAACACGAGCATACGGCACAAATTGGAGTTCTGGGTATCGATATTGCTTCGGAAGGACCGTTCTCTAAGAAATCGAACGCGTCGTATCTCTTTAACTACAGATATTCCACTTTCGGTTTGCTGGCCGATATGAAGGTTATTGATACCAAGCAGTTATTCAAATATCAAGACCTGTCTTTTAAATTAAACTTTCCTACAGCCAATGCCGGCGTGTTCTCGCTTTGGGGAATAGGAGGAATAGATCGGGCAACGGAAGGTGTGGAAGAGGATAAGGATAAATGGGAAGTTGATTTTGACAGAATATCGTTTGTTTGGGATACCTATTTGGGAACTTTGGGGCTGGGACATAAAATTACGGTGGGAAATAATACTTATCTGAATTCTACGATCGCTTTTTCGGGAACGCGCAATAAAATGATATCGAAATATGTGAACGATGATCTTACTTTGCAGCCCGATATGGATTTTATTACAAATTCTTCAACCATCACCCTGGCGTCTGTGCTTAATCATAAATTTAACGCTAAGCTGATGATGCGCAATGGAATAACCGTTAAAAGATTAAATTATGATTTGGATATTTCTGGAACGCAGGATTATGTGCCGGGTACCTACAGGCGGTTGTTGAAACAAAATGGGAGCGCCAATTCTTGCGAGGTTTTCACTCAGTTTAAGCACAACATCGCACCCAAATTAACGCTTAATGCAGGCGTACACGCTCAATATTTTGAGTTGAGTAAAGACTTTTCTGTTGAACCGCGTGTTGGGCTTCGTTTTGCCATAAATCCCGATCATTCGATAAATGTAGGATATGGATTGCACAGCCGACCCGAAGAACTGAAAATGTATTTGATGGAAATAAACGGAGAAAAGCCCAATAAGTCGCTCAAACTTTCAAAAGCGCATCATTTCGTGCTAGGCTATAACTGGCAGATATCGAAAAATTTACGATTTAGTGCCGAAGGTTATTATCAATATTTGTTTGATGTGCCGGGAGAAAAAGGAACCTCGTTTTCTCTCATCAATTATAAGCAAGATTATATGCTGCATAAAGCGATGATAAACAATACAATCGGTCGAAATTACGGGTTGGACTTGACATTGGAGAAATTCCTGAGCAACAATTACTATTTTCTGATAACCGCTTCGCTTTTCGATGCCAAATACAAAGCCGGAGACAATGTATGGCACAATACGCGCTATAATAAAGGGTATGTAACAAATGTGCTTTTTGGAAGAGAGCATTTCTTCAAAAACAATAAACGCTCGTTGGATTATAACATCCGATTGAATTTTACGGGAGGTGAGCGGTATTCGCCCGTGAATGAGGAAGAAAGTATTGCGCAGCAAAAAATTGTAACCGACGAAACCCGGGCTTTCTCGATGCAGCACGACCCGGTGTTTTATGCTGATTTTACGGTAAGTTATCGCGTAAATCACGCCAAAGCGTCCAGTCAAATATCGTTGCAGGTAAAAAACGCATTTGGAACACCCGCGGTAGAAAACTTCAATTACAATTTCAAGACCAATAAAGTGCAGTTGGATAAAAATAACCCCGTACTACCGGTGCTGAGTTATAAAATTGAGTTTTAGAAAAAACACGGTTAAGAAGTTAACTTAACCGTGTTTTTTTAATGAAATTTGGACATACGCTTGTACGATTTTGTAAATCGTGCCTGCCGTCAGGCAATTTGTTTCTTGCTTCGCAACACACACTTTATAAAGGTGCGAGAGCGGTGGCTACAAACTTCAAACCCTGAACCTAAAACTCACAACTCACAACTCATAACTCGTCTAATACCTCCTATCCCTCATTGTATTAGAACTTCCTGCAGAAGAGCGTCTAAACAGACTTTTTCTTGTGTTTCTATTTTTTTGAGTTGGCTGAATTACCGTAGAATCCCTGTTTTCTTTCCAAAGCCGTTCCTCAAAATCTTTGAGTTGCTTTTCAATTTTTTCTTGCTCGGCCTTCATCTCTTCGGGCGAAGAGGTGTATTGTGAAATGGCTAAGTTGCGCGGGTTGGTGGTTTTGTAAATTTCGCCGTCGTAATTGTGTTTGCGGAAAAAATCGTCGATGGTTCCGGTCATCGTGTTGTTGAGGCTCGATGTCATAATCGGCATCCGCAACGCGTACGGACGTAATTCGTCGTACGAAATCCAGAAAAGCGGATAGCGAACCGTATTGGCTTCGTAATCGTCTTGGCGATAAATGATAGGACAGACAGCCACGGTTTTTACGCCGTAATTGGATGTGCCGGTTTCAAAATAATAGGCTTCTTTCAGGTAATATCCCTGAACTTCGTTGGAAGGAATATCTACATCATTAACAACAATATTTCCGCTCTCTGTTTGATAATAAACGCCAAAGCGGTCTAAAAACTCCTTGAAATCAATCTTATATTCGTCCGTGAAAACCTCCCTGCCGTCTAAATATTCATAGGCGGTTATTTTTCCTTCGGAAAGCAGTTTGAAAATCATCGTAAAAAGATTCATCCGTCCTTGCTCGGGGATTACCGGATAATAGAGTGGGGCGTTCCCTTCTTTTTCCAAATCGAGGTAACGATAAATTTCGCGCGACCATTTCGCGTCTGAAATATCGGTAGATTGCGTGCGGTTCATCTGTTCCGCTCGAACTGATACTCCCACAGATTTATTTTGAGAACCTTCCGCGTTTTGTGTGATTCTTTCCCGCGCAGTTTGTTGCGCAAAAATATTCGCCAAACAAAAGCTGAAAAGAATAAATAATATCGATAATTTTTTCATTGTTTTGTATTTTTTCTGTTTTTAGATCCATTGAGGAGGGTTTTCTAAAAAGCATTTTATCGTTTCTTTTGTCATTCTGAACGTAGTGAAGAATCTGTTTTAGATACTTCATTACGCAAAGCTTCATTCAGTATGACACTTTATTAATACTTCTGAAATAGCTCTTTACGCTGCGTAAGAGAGTCATTTCTACTAATTTCAATCCCCCTTACTCCCCCTTCTCCAAGGGGGAAATGCGCGTTAAATCATCATCCGATATCGCTCATCAAGTACCCAACACCCCGCATCCACACCCAACATTTTTCAATCCCCCTTACTCCCCTTTTTCTAAGGTGGAAATGCGCGTTGTCCTCTCTCTTACGTCTTCCGTCTTCGGTCTTCCGACTTCCAGCACCCCACATCAATTCACCCTCACCTCAATCACCGCTATTTCTCGTTCCGAACCATCGGGCCCTACGGCTCTTACGCCCGAAATATAGAAATATTGGCCACGTTGCAAGCGACGGATTTGTTCTTTTTGACGTTCCGAAAATTGGCTTCCATTGGATATTTCGGGAATGGCGTTGCCCATAGAATCGAAAAACACGGTGCGGAAACTTGTTACCCGGAACGGAATATTTAAAATTCCATCGTCTATAGCGGCTTTTATTCCGTCGGTGTTCATTAACACTCCTTTTCCCAAAGCGCCACCTTTAAACATGGCGGGATTTCCGTTTGCATCAACAATTTCAATATAAGGCGTAGGGTCGGGCAGGGCGCGCACACGAAACGCTTTTGATGCCAGCTGGCGAGTTTGCCCGCCGGCAGTGCGTGCCGAAACCGTTAATGTTGCCTCTTGGCCCACGGCCGATGGCGTGGCTGTCCACATATTTCCGTTTTTCGTGAGAGAACCGTTAGTCATCGTTGCCGACACATCTTGGGGCGCAATTCCCGGAACGGAAATGCTGATTTCGTTATTAATTCCCGCATACAATACATTCATTAGCGTAGGCGCAATGGTTGCCATTGGCTCGATAACCGTGTAGCTGCTTTCGAAATTGCGGCGCATGGTGGAACCGTCGCCGGTGAGCATTTCAATGTATCCTTCCACGGGAAAAGTTCCCACACTGTTTGCGCCGGCGGTGAAAATGCCGTTTGCAGAAGTGTCGAGCATGCGCCCGTTTACAAACACGTTGGGTTGTTTGGTGGAATCCTCCGCGGAAAGCACCACGCGCGCGTTGTACGTTCCGCCCTGAATAACGATGTTGGATTCCGGAATAACATACGCGTTAAGTTGATTAACCCTAAAATCGCCTACATCCACGCTGGTGAGCAAACTGCTCAACGCTTCGCCTTCCGATGACCGAATATCGTTTTGCAATTTTGTGAGAATGGTTACAGCTGCCGAAACAGGCATATTCTCGAAAAGCGATTGTTCCCAGTTTTTATTTACGGCATTTCTTCTCGATGGTGCCGTGCTGAGGCTGTTTTCAATTATTTCCCGCCGTTTGGGATCGGAAATTAGTTGGGTGATTGCTTCCCGATACGTCTCCATCCTTTCCCGCAGAAGTTGCCCTCGATTTTCCGGCGCGCTCAACATCACATAGGGCGCGGCATCTAAATTTTCTTTGTTTTTGATGTTGTCCACATCGCCATTGCGTCCATCCACTTCTTTCACCATTCGCACCTTGAGCGATTCAATATAATGAATAAGCGAATCACTCATCTGCTTTATTTGATGGCCTTTATGATACCACTCCCCGGCCTTTTCGCTGTTCTGTAGGTTATATTGTTCCAATTCGCCCATAATCAATTGATTGCGAGCGTGCATGTTTTCGGATGAATCGTTCAGACTGTCGCCCACAATATCGAAACCGTTGAGCACTTCCGCCGAAACATTGAGCGCCAACAAAGCGATAAACACCAAGTACATGAGGTTTATCATTTTTTGACGGGGAGAGTTTGAAGTGTTGTTAGCCATTGTGAGTTACGGGTTACGAGTTTCGGATTGCGCGTTCGTCATTGCTTGAATCATTCGTCCGTAAATTTGATTCAACTCACGGATTTGCTCCGCCATTTTTTCGGTTTCTTTTTTGATGATAAAGCCCTCGGGGATGGATTCGCTGTACATCGATTTAATGCGGGCCATTCCATTGTTGATTTGCTCAATGGTATCGAGTTGCCCGCTAATGCCTTTCAGTTGGATTTCGTAAATGGTGTTTAATCCGGAAATATTGCGGTTAAGCGCTTCCATTTGTTGCACATAACTTAATGAGTTTGTGCTGACATTCTGCGAGTTATCGATAATGTGCTGATACGACTGCTGCAACGCTTCTGAAATTCGTGTAAGTGTTTCGGTGGCTTCGGCAAACCGTTGTACATTATCTGAAACGGATGATAATTGTTCTACCGAATTCTCGGGAACCCGGGACTGTTTTTGTTGTGATGCTTGAGGAATTGTGGCTTGCTCTGTAGTTGGTTCAGCAGCCGGTTTCGTAGTTGATGGAGCTTTAGGTGCCGATTGGCCGGTATATCCCAAATGCACCGGTTGATGTGGTGCGTTGGCTCCGTGAATGATCACTTGTGCGGGAACACCTCCTTCATCAGCTAATACGATGGAAGAACCACCAACGGATTGTTGTACTTTTGGCGGCCGGTCCAGTCCGTACAGGATAAAAACCAAGCACTCGATTGCCATTCCGGTGCCGAAAATAATATTTCCCCAAACGCCCCACCAGTGCAAAACTTTTACCATGGCGCCGAAAATAACGATGGCGGCGCCAAAACTGTAACCGTATTGCAGAAATCGCTGTCCGTTGTCGGTTTGCAGGAAGTTTTCTATTTTTCGAATTGCTTTGTTCATATTTTTTAGACTGTTGGATGTTAGATGATTAGATGTTAGACTTTTGTTTTTACGTCACGATGTTATTGCAACGAAAAAGGATGCTCACTTCCCCGGCCCCAATTGCGTTCTCACACAGCGGAAACCGATGTACGAGCGGCCACGGTTTTGATATTCCGCGTCGCGCATATCAGAACGGATGAAGGTGGAAATATCTTTCCACGATCCGCCTTTTATTACCTTGCGTTTTAAGGCATAAGGGTCTTCCTGAGCGGCGTGGTACCGATATTCGGGGTTCATATCGCTCATCATTTCATTTCCCGATTCGGTATATGCCGTGGATGTCCATTCCGCCACGTTGCCTGCCATGTCATACAGCCCGAAACTGTTTGGTTGATAGCTTCTTGTCTTTGCAGGTATCAGGTTTTTATCGGCCGCGTAGGCACCTTCTCCCGGCTTAAAGTTTGCCAAATAGCAATCGTCGTCATCTTTGGTGGAATCGGTTTCCCACGGATATTTGTTCTCGGTGCGCCCGCTGCGTGCCGCCATTTCCCATTCGGCTTCCGTTGGCAGGCGATACGGCTCAATTTTTACGTTTGCGCGCTGCAATCCCTGGCGAAGAAACATGGTGCGCCACTCGCAAAAAGCGGTTGCCGCTTCCCACGAAACGCCAACCACGGGATGATGCGCGTAAGCGGGATGAGAAAAATAATTGCGCATATACGGCTCGTTGTTCGCGTTACTAAAATCATTCACCCAACACGTGGTATCGGGATAAATATTCACTATTTTGGTGTGGACAAAATCGTATAAACTGCTCAGCGGCCGCGTTATGGTTTCGTTTACAATTCTTCCTTGCTCATCCACATAAGCGGTGTCTTTAGAAATCATAATCACCTCATTTTCATTCACGCTGATATCGGTGTTAAGGATTCTCTCCTGCGGATTGAGGCGATGTTGTCGCCTAGCGGCTTCGGCGGCATCGAACCATTCGTACCGGAAATTCATTTGCCGCGCATCCAACATTTTCTTTTTGGTGATGGGATGGATGATGTACACGCTGTTGATGGCCGCTTCCTCTTCTTCGGTATTGCGCGACCACGGGATGGGAACGCTCCAATCCAAGCGAGGTGGAACGGGGTCTCCGAATTCGTCTTCGGTGATTTTGTAGAAATCATCGCCGGCATACGCAGGATCGGCCAATCGTTCGCGGATGATGGAGTCGCGCACCCAAAAAACGAATTGTTTGTATTGCGAGTTGGTGATTTCGGCCTCGTCCATCCAAAAATTATCTACCGATACGCCGCGCGTGGGAATCGTCATCCCCCACAGCGAGTCTAGCTCGCCCGGCCCCATTCGATACGAACCGCGCGTAACCAACACCATGTTGTAAGGCGTGGGCTCGTTCCATACTTTGCCAACGGGAACGCCCGTGAGCTCTCCGCCCACGCTGCTGCCTACGCCTCTTCGTCCGCACGAAATAACCGCGGCGATAAATAGAATTAAAAGGATTAATTTTCTCATTGTATGTTCGTTGTACGTCTTTCTTTTTTTCCGTGAATTCACAACAACCGAATGCTTTTATGCGGCATTGGTTTTGGTTGAAATAAATCTATCGGAAACCGATAGCGAATACTTACTTCGTGGCTTCCGCCGCTTTCTTTCCCAATTCCCGAGGTATGCAAATCGTAGGCATACCCCACTTCAACATCTTCAATAACCGCTCCGGCGAAAAAGGAATATCCCCACTTACCGCGCCAAGACGCGCCCACCAAATATTTTTTGTTGTAAACAGCTCGAAGTGCCGCCTGCACTTGTATTTGCGAAAAGTTGGATGTTTGGGCAAAAAACATAGGCTGTATTTCAATTAACGGATGAAGCACGCGAATATTGTATCCTGCCATAAAATTATACGAGAGCGGAATGCGCGACAAAGTGGAGTCGGTATTTGCCGTAAAAACGGTGTCCCCAACCGAGTAATAATCAGGCTGATTAAGGTGCATAGCGCCCATTCCGGCAAAAAAGTTTTTGGACGTCCAAGAGATGCCGGCGTTTATATCGATTGTTTTTGTGTCGGTGGGGTTAAACTTGATTGTTTTTTGGTTGTTTTTGGTGGAATCAGCCCATAACCGAAGTGAAGCGGCATCGAAGTTCAAGTCCAACATAGCTGCCTGAACTCCAATATTGAACATTCCTTTTCCAGCCTTTATTTTAAGCGTATATTGTGCACCGAAAGCATTGTTTCTTTCATTACCGGTGATGTGTGAGTGTGTTACGAGGCCCACGCCATGGCGCAAGCCCAAAAACTTCACGGGCATATCGGCACCAATGAAAACCCGATGTGGTGCGTTTGCCACTCCCGTCCATTCATATTTGTAAGCACCCGACGCTTGAATTTTATCGCTTTCGCCTGCAAACGAAGGGTTGTAGTAGGTTTTCACCATCCAAAATTGACTGAACGGAGCATCCCATTGTGCTTGCGCATGCAAAACGCACAGCAACAGAACTGTTAAAAAAAGAATTCGCCGCTTTTCCATTGAAGATATAACGGAAAAACGGCGGGGAAATTGTGTGAAGAGGACGCTGAACCGTAAATTTATAGCAGAGTAGTCTGATCTAAAATCATCGAACTTGTCTCTGAAGCGGCAGATTATTCTTTAAGCTGGGCTTACAGCCCGCCGGCTGCCCGGTTCATTTTTAACCCAACGCGTTGCATTGGGCTTAATTATGTTGGGCTTTCAGCCCGATTTATATAGCCAACTCTCCGGTTTTGTTAAAAAATGAATGACACGCTTCTATTATCCTTAGGAACTACAGTTTTTCCGCCTTCACCCGCATCACACTCAATGCTTTTAAAATAAACCTGGGTAATGGTTTTTCGGGGTTGCGGTTTTTTAGGTTAATGGCCAAGCCGAGTTTTTTCATAATCGGTACTTTGTGGGTTTCCACAAACTCGATGAGGGTGCCGTCGGGATCTTCAATGTAGGCGAATTGCCCGGCAGCATCGCCCATATCAAACGAATTGCCTTCCTTGAAGTTTTGCGTGGTGTCCACCGTGAACGGATGTCCTTTTTCAGCGCAATATTTTCCCAATGCTTCCATCCCGCGGATATCGAAACACACCTGAATAAAGCCGGGATCTCCCCAAAAGCGGCCTTCGTAAAGTTTGCGCGGTGTGCGTTCCAGCGTTTGCACGAGTTCGATGTACGATGGGCCAAACAATTCGCTGAAAGCGCCTTTTCTCATTATGGAGTGGGTGAGCAACCGACGGCGGAATTGTTGGTTGCCTGAAGGAAGTCCTTCAAAATCGCCAAAAGTGCCGGTTTCATCGGCGATTATTTTATCGTAACCCAAAATGTCGCCGTACACGGTCATCGCTTTTTCTATATCGGTAACGCCGATGGTTACACCCGCCACGCCGCCGGTCAGTCGGCCTTCGTCTTTGAAAATATAATCGTCGTGAACAATTTGAAACAGGTTCCCGTAAGGGTCTTTCACATAAAAAGTTTTTTTGCCGTCTAAATTGTTACTCAATGGGGTAACCACGTTTATTTTCGGGTTGTTGGAAAATTCTTCAAACGTTTTTGCCACATCGCGGCTTTTTATTTTGCATACCAGCACGCCCAAATCACCCAAATTCAGTTCAAAATCCAGCTTCTTTGGTTTTCGTTCGGCGTACTGCCACACCTCAAAGCCGCCGCCGCCTTGCATATTGACGGCAATGCAGGCGTGTCGTCTCTGTGGCTGGCCGCCGGTGTAAGGCAGCATGAGTTCCGCCACTTTGTTGTCTTCCAAAATGCGGATGTCCATATTGAATACTTCGATGTAGTATTTCCACGCTTCGTAGAGGTTTTCTACACCAATGCCCACTTGCTGAATGCCGGAGATTATGTACATAGTAGTTAGTTTTGAGTTTTGAGTTTTGAGTTTTGTTGAGATTTCATTCTTTTACACCAAATTTCCCAGGATTGTTATACATGTATTTTAACAACTTTGTTATTTCCTCGTTTAAAGAAATAGCTTCGATATACTTTTCTTCTGTTATGTAATTGTGATGTTTAGCAAAATCCAACCAAACTAATGTTTCGCTATTTTCACCCATACAATCTGTTATTTTAAGACGAAAATGTTTTATATAATCTCTCTTTCTATAAGCTTCAGCCAAATTGCCGCACACCGATCTTGCCGCTCTTCTTATTTGATCCGTTAGGGAGTATTGCTCTTCTCTTGGAAAACACAGGCTGAAATCATATACTTTACAGCCTTGCTCAAAAGCTTTCTTGTAAACTATTAAATCTCTAAAATCATTGAATTTTTTGTCCATATATATTTAGTTCTGATTTTTGAAAAAGTATAGAGTGTTAAATTTGAGTTGTTTATGATATTTCTGCGTTCAAATTTTTAATTCTTACACCTCCAAACTCGAAACTCGAAACTCAGAACTCCAAACTATTCCTCATGTCGGTTTTATCTTTCTCACCATTCTCCTTGCCAACCCCGGTAAAAACCGTTTGATATGGACCATCAACAGTTCTTTTCCGCCAACTAGGACTTCCGGTTTTTGTTGATTGATGGCTTTTACTATTTTTCTTGCCGCTTTTGCCGAAGAAATGCCGCCTGCTTGTCCGTCGTCCATTTTGGCGTGTTTGGTTCCATCGGCTTCCAGTGCGTTGAAAGAAATGTTCGTTTTCACACGCCCCGGACAAACCATTACCACACGGATGTTTTCGTCGTAATATTCTGCTTGAACGGTTTCAAAAAATCCGTATAAAGCAAATTTCGATGAGGCATAAGCAGAGCGTAACGGGAAACCGAATTTGCCTGAAATACTGGTGGTTACCGCAATGGTTCCGCCACCGCTTTCAATCATTTTCGGAAGTAAACGTTTGGTGATTTTTACGGGCGCGAAGAAATTCACATCCATAATTTTTTTATCCACCAAGAAATGGGTTTCCATTGTTTTGGAACGCTGGCTGATGCCCGCGTTGTGAAACATCACATCGATGCGCCCGAAAATGGAAGTGGCCTTGTCGGTAATGGCGTCCAAGCCTTCTATATCAGACAAGTCGCACGGTAAAATCTCGCATTCTGCCCCCAACTCTATGCATTTCTGCTGCACTTTTTTCAGTTGCTCTTCTCGTGTGGCCGTTAAAATTAGCCTTGCCCCTTCCGTGGCAAATAAATACGAGCACGCTTCACCGATACCCGATGAAGCGCCCGTTATCCATATTACTTTGCCTTTGTTTTCTTTGCTCATGTTATTTTGGCTTGCAAAAGCCTTTTTAACCGCTTACGGCGCCAAAAGTTCTTCCCATAATTGGTCGCGAAAGACGTTCATTTCGTGTGGAGAACATTCTTCCACATTGTTTACGTTGCGTGTGGTGTAAATCATTTGTTCCAAATAAAGTGGCGCGCGGTTGGTGCCTTCGCCAATGTTGAGCAACACGGTTTCGCCATCTTTGATAAGGTTTTTCTTTAACGCCACAAAAAATCCCGCGATACAGACGGCCGATGCCGGCCCCGGAATAACTTTCTGCTCATAGGCCACCAGCTTGCCAATAGCGGCGAGTTTTTTTTCTTGCATGCGCAGGAAAGTTCCGTTGGATGCTTTTACCAATTTTGCCAAAATAGGGTAGGTGGCTGGGTTGCCTGTAGCCAGAGTGGGTACATCGGTTCGCGGGTTGTCTATGATGGGATAATCTTTCTCGTAACCTTCGGGAAATCCTGCCGCTTCGGCTTTTTCCCACGCTTGTACCATGGGGTCGCAGCCGTCGGTTTGCACCAGCAGAAAACGGGGATTCGTGGCTTCGGGATACACGTGTTTAATTTCGCGTATGCCTTTGTCGATAGCAATGGGGCCCGTACCACCGCTCACTGCCTGGATGTACACATCGGGGAACTTCTCCATTTGGCGCAGCCACTCAAAAACCATTGTTTTTTTGGCTTCCACCCGAATGGGGTCTATGTTTCCTGTGGACATAGGAATGTGATGAATTTTGGCGTATCCGGCAGCAATTTCTTTGGCTTTTGCGTAATCGCCCATCACCCGAAAAACCTGTTGCCCGTATGAACTGATGGTGGCTTCCGAAGCACGCATCGCGTCAGAGGGCATAAAAACAGAACAGTTTACATCGGCCATTGAAAGGTACTTGGCATATGCCGTTGCGGAGTTTCCGGTGGAGGCGATGCAATATTGTTTGATGCCTATCTCGTTGAAGATGCTTGCCGCCAACGAGGCCGCAATGTCTTTGAAGGTGCCGGTACCGCCGTTCAAATCATTCCGACACACCCGCACTTCGATATCTAAATTGAAATGCTTTTTGGCGAATTCTTCCAAAAAAGGCCATCTTTCAATGGGAATGGCGCCTTCGCCTTTGGAAATGATGTGTCTGCGGCGCAAAAGCGGCAAAAACGGAAAATAGCGCCAAAAACTATTGGGCGAGCCTTTGGCCATTCTGTGCAACCGTTGATACCTTCTGTTGTACCACACTTCGGAATGTTTGCTTCCGCACTTGGGGCATTGCTGATTTTGCTCAAACCACGTCCAAAAATTGGGCGTAATTGTCCCGCATACGGTGCATTGTAGGTGGTACTTTTTTTGTATTTTTATTCGTAACATTCTGTGGATGTTGGTGTTTATTTTGTTGCCATGGAACGCATTTCGTCCGACATATATTTTCCGGCTTCGAGGTTGACTTTGATTTTTTTGAAAACCTCAATGGTCTCTTTCACGTCTTCCATGGTGTGCGCTGCCGTGGGAATAAGACGGAGCATCAACACATCTTTGGGAACCACGGGATATACCACGATGGAACAGAATACGTTGTGGTTTTCGCGCAAATCAATCACAATATTTGTTCCTTCGGGAACCGAGCCGCTGAAATAAACAGGAGTAACGGGAGACTCGGTTTTGCCGATATTAAAGCCTTCGGCTACCAAACCGTCTTGCAACGCTTTGGCAACTTTCCAGAGGTTTTCTTTGTGTTGGGGCTGATTTTGTAGTAAATCCAACCGTTTAAGCGAACCGATAACCATGGGCATGGGCAACGATTTGGCAAAAATTTGCGAACGCATATTGTATTTCAACGAGTCGATAATGGCTTTTTCCGATGCCACAAACGCGCCAATGCCCGCCATAGCTTTGGCAAAGGTGCCGAAATAGATGTCCACTTCGTCCATCAGCCCAAAATGCTCGCTTGCGCCGGCGCCGGTTTCGCCCATTGTGCCAAAGCCGTGTGCATCGTCAATTAGCAGGCGGAAGTTGTATTTCTCTTTCAGCGCCACAAGGCCGGGAATGTTGCCTAAATCGCCCGACATGCCGAAAACACCTTCGGTGATGACCAGTATTCCACCATTGTTGGCTTTGGCATTTTTGGTGGCGAATTTCAACATTTTTTCGGCACGTTCCATGTCGTTGTGGGGGAAAACGAAACTTTTTCCGCCTTTGGCTTTGTGCAGGAAAATGCCGTCCATAATGCAAGCGTGCGACTCGGAGTCGTACACAATCACATCGTTGCGGGTACACAGCGAATCAATAATGGATACCATTCCCTGATAACCGTAATTGAGAAGGTAGGCGGCTTCTTTTTTCTCGAATTTTGCCAGCCGATCTTCCAATTCACGGTGGTATTTTGTTTGTCCCGACATCATGCGTGCGCCCATCGGATAAGCCAGTCCCCATTGGGCGGCGGCATCGGCATCGGCTTTGCGCACTTCGGGGTGGTTGGCCAGCCCCAAATAATTGTTTAAACTCCAAGTGAGTACTTCGCGGCCCAGAAATTTCATTCTTGGCGCGATTTCTCCTTCCAACTCGGGAAATGTAAAATATCCTTCCGCTTTTTTTCTGTATTGTTCCAGCGGCCCTTCCACGCTTTTCAGCCTGTCAAAAATGTCTTGCATATGTTAATGGATTGTTTATAAGTTTTTTATTGTTGATTGACTTTTTGATTCTATAATTATCTGCAAAGCGTCAGGTATTTTCTATTAACTCCGCCTTTCAAGGTGGATAATATGCTCCTTTACCCGGACTTTAGTCCTGAAAAATCATGGCTAAGCCTTTTTGTAGGACTTATTTGAACGGTGCTGTCTCAAAAGCATTGATGTCCTTCCGTTTTGTCATTTTGATCCGCCAGCTGGCGGAGAAAAATCTAATTTGTCATAAATTATAGATACTTCATTCCGCAAAAGCTTCATTCAGTATGACAATTTGATAGTAGATTTTACTTTTGATACAACTCCTTATTAGAACGCTTTATGGATAATCAACTTTGATTTTCTTTACAAAAATAATGTTTCTTTCTGTAATTGAGAAATTTCGGGGGTGGTTTCGTTGTTGGGTTTTAGGGGGAATGATATAGACGGAAGTTGTTCATTAAGCATCTGACGGCTTCAAGCCCGTCTGTTGCGTGTTTTCAAGATATTTTTTAATCCGTCAGACCAGTAATCGGTCAGTTGGCTTCCGAATCTATGCGAATTTGTTCAACCCCTCCGGGGCTGGGTGTGTTGGGTTACTTTACCCCGCACTTGCGTACGGGGTTAATATAGTTGAGCCGCTTTGCGGCAGTTTTGGTAAAGAGGAACGTTCATTGCTTCAAGATATTGTCAAGGGCCTTTGGTGTTTTAGATTTTGTGCCTTGATGTCTTTTTTGGCACGAAGGCACAAGAGCAGGAAGTTTCAAAACAAAAAACCGCCCCATTTTTCCAATTCGGGCGGTTTTACAAACAACGGTGTATGCCGTTTATTCTTTTTGTTTAATTTCTTCAAATTCTACATCTACGGCATCGGCAGATTCGAAACTTTTTCTTTGGTAATCAAGAATTCTTTCTTCCTGCGTTTCGGGTTCTTTTTGGGCTTCGTGCGCTTGTCCGTAAGGCCATGAAGAGGTGCGACGGTTAAATCCGCGGGCGTTCATTAACCATCTCGAAACTGCTTTTAACAGAAAGTAAATGGCCATGAACAGTAAGATAAATTTTACTAAGAATCCCATAGTGACTATTTATTTGATGCAAATAGTAAAGATACAACGATTGATTGAATGGCGTTAATTATTTTGTAACATTTAACGATTTTTCGTGTTCATTTTTTCGGGTAAATATCGATACCACAATATATGCCAGCACGCCCCAGGCAATGCCCAATACACCCCAAATAACGATAAACGCTATGGTGAGAACGGTTACGAGCGCCTGCCGGCCGGTTTCTTTAAAGCTGAAACGCTTTACTTTGAGTGAAAACATCGGGATTTCTGAAACCATCAATAAAGATAAAACAAATATAAACCCGATGGTGAAATAAAAAACAACTTGGTTGGTTTGCGAAATGCCGTAAACGCCAAATACATAGCTCACCCAAAACAGGCCGTTGGCGGGTGTAGGCAACCCCAGAAAAGAGGTGGTTTGTCGGTCGTCGATATTGAATTTGGCCAGCCGGAGCGCCGAAAATGCCGGAATGAGATATGCCAAATAGGGGATGAGTACTCTTGCCGCATCGGCATAAAACGGGAATGCAGCAAAGTCGCGCAGCAACACAAACACAGCCGATGCCGGCGCAACACCAAAGCTTACCACATCGGCCAAGGAGTCCAATTCTTTGCCAATGTCGGATGGCGCATTGAGAATTCGAGCCGCAAAACCATCCAAGAAATCAAACAGCGCCGCGGCTATTACAAACATGGTTGTTAACCCGAAATGGCCTTGAAATGCCATCACAATGGCGATGCAACCCGAAAAAAGATTCGCCAACGTGAGTATGTTAGGAATGTGTTTACGCATTGTTCCAATTACTTTAATTTAGTCAAGCGGGCAAGAAATGTGATGTTAGCCCTTACTTCGTCTCCGATTTTTACTAAAATCTCACTATCAATCGGCAGAAAAATATCCATTCGCGACCCCAGTTTAATAAACCCTAACGGTGAACCAATGGTGAGTTCTTCGCCTTCACGCACGTATGTAACAATTCTTCGTGCCACGGCGCCCGCAATTTGTTTGGTGAGAATGGTGCCGTGCTCAGGAGTTTCTATCACGATGTTGGATTGTTCGTTCTCGTGGCTGGATTTAGGAAGATACGCGGCATGAAAATTTCCTTTTACGTGCGATGAGTGAATAATTTTTCCTGTGACAGGCATCCAGTTGGAGTGGGCGTTAAAAAACGACATAAAAATGGAAACCTGAATGCGTTCCTCATTGAAGAATTTATTTTCGAATACTTTTTCAACGACCACCACTTTTCCATCGGTTGGAGAATTTACCATTCCGTGAAGTTCGCCTCCATACACACGTTCCGGGCTTCTGAAGAAATTGAGCATCAATACATACAAAACAATGGAAATGGAGAAAACCACCACCAAAAAAATAGAATTAGGCACAAAATAAAATGTGGCTAAGTTGAGTATCAATAAGATAATAAACGTATAAATGAGCGTATTTTTTCCTTCTCTATGGATTTTCATTTTTGCAAAAAAACGGGTGATTTTTAATTTATTTCAAAATGTCTTTGTTGGTAAGTAGAATCGATTTGTGCTCCCGATGGCGCGAATTGATTCAAACTGTCTGACTTGGCTTCTATTTCTTCACGATATCTCTTTGGCGCATATTCCTTCCAAATAGCTTGATTTAAATAGGGCACAATGGCGGGCACAACGGCTTCTACTCTTTCAAAGAAAAAGGATGCTTCTTTGGTTTCACGTCGGATTACCACCTCTTCTTTATCCAGCATAAGGGCTAAATTCAACAAAATACTCAGAAAAATCATCATTGTTGCTAGGGCTACAATGCTTCCCAGCAGACGATTGATGAAACTGAGAAAAATAATTTGAATGAATTTTTGAATAATGCGCCCGATAAGGGAAATTACAATGGCGATGCCAATAAACGCGATAACATACGACAACACGTGCGCCACATTAGGCGACAGATCAATTAAACGAGTGAGCTCGGGAAGGATTTTTTTTGCCAATTGCCCTCCAAAAATGGCGGACAACACAATGGTTGCCAACATAACCAATTGCATGACCAATCCTTTGCGGAATCCGTTTATCATTGCAATGAGCAATAAAACGCCTATGGTGAAATCGAGCCAGTTCATCGTGGATTTTACAATGTTACTTTTTGTGCCTGAATTGTTTCGTTCAAAAAAACAGACGCCATCTGTTCAAACTTATCCGGTGACTCAGTGGTGAAAAAATTCAATGTGCCGTTTTTGGTGCATTTTTCATCCATTTCGGGATGTCTTTTCAAATACTCTGCAAGGCTTTCGGCTACATATTCTCCTTGAGCGATTATTTTTATACCGTCCGGAAGGCATTGGTTAATTTTCTCCATCAGCAACGGATAATGGGTACATCCCAAAATAATGGCATCAATATTTGCATCTTTTTGAAGCAAACGTCCAATGTGCTGCTTTACGAAATAATCGGCGCCGGGCTTGTCGTATTCTTTGTTTTCTACTAGCGGCACCCACATTGGGCACGCTTCGCCCGACACGGTGAGCTGCGGATGAATTTTTTCGATTTCCAATTCATACGATTTAGATTGGATGGTGCCTTCCGTTCCCAAAATACCGATATGATTTGTCTTACTAAAATCGGCTGCGCGCTCCGCGGTTGGGCGAATAACGCCTAGCACGCGTTTTTCAGGATCAATTTTCGGCAAGTTTTTCTGCTGGATGCTTCGCAATGCCTTTGCCGATGCTGTGTTGCACGCTAGAATCACCAAATGGCACCCTTGCGAAAAAAACCATTCAACGGCCTGTAGCGTAAACGCGTAAACAAGCTCGAAAGAACGGTTTCCATATGGCGCGCGCGCGTTGTCGCCCAAATAAATGTAATCGTATTGGGGCAACTGTTTTCTTATTTCAGACAATACGGTTAACCCGCCGTAGCCCGAATCGAAAATGCCGATGGGCCCTGCTTTGGCCGCGCTTTGCTTCTTCACTTCCGTTTTGGAGAGTTAGCGAATGCCTAATTTTTGTTTTACAAACGGGTTGGCGTCAACTGCGTTGGGGGAAACAAACGCGATGCCGGGATCGGCCATGTCGTAAATTACCGTGTAATTTCTTTCGATTCCCACCGCGTGTACTGCTTCGGATATTCTGCTTTTGAGTGGCCCGAGCAATACTTTCTCTTGTTCTTCAATATCTTTTTGGGCGAGTTCCATAAATTGCTGAATTCGGCCTTCCAATTCGGTTAGCTCTTGCATGCGGCGCAATTTAATGTTCTCTGCCAATGAGGCTTGATACGTAATATAATCAGAATATTTTTTGTTATACTCGTTTTGCATCAGCTCCAATTCCTTTTTGTAATTTTCACTCAATGTGAGCAATTGCTCCGTTGCCCGTTGTTTTTCGGGATAAGCGTTCAAAATATCTGTTGTGTTAACATAAGCAACCGTTAACGGTGTTTGCATTTGAGCAAAAGCCGAAGCGCTTATCAACAAAATAAATACACTAAGACTGAAAAAGATTTTTTTTGTCATAATCATCTATTTTATGGAATGAATAATTTCTGTTTTTTATGACCAAGCCGCAATTGTAATTTAATCCTGTGGGTGTGTTGGGCCGCATCCGCTTTGTAAAAAACAGATGCGGCCTCCATGTCAGGGTAGGATTAAAATTACAATGTCAACTGGTTTTTATTGGTTTATTCTTGCTCAGCCTGCAATTGATGGCTTTACAAGGTTTTTTTTACTTCAATTTGTTCGTAAGCTTCAATCATATCGCCCACTTTAATATCGTTAAAGTTTTTGATGCTGATACCGCACTCATACCCCACGTTTACTTCGCGAACGTCTTCCTTGAATCGTTTCAACGAATCCAGCTCGCCGGTGAACACCACAATACCATCGCGGATGAGGCGTATTTTATTGCTGCGCTTAATTTTTCCGTCTCTCACCATACAACCGGCAACGGTTCCCACTTTGGTAATTTTGAAAACATCGAGTACTTCCACGTTGGCGGTAATTTCTTCCTTGATATCGGGGGAGAGCATACCTTCCATAGCGGCAGTAACTTCTTCAATGGCATCGTAAATGATGGAGTAGAGGCGAATGTCGATTCCTTCTTTTTCCGCTTCCTTGCGCGCTCCAAGCGACGGACGCACCTGGAAGCCGATAATCACGGCATCTGACGCGGCTGCGAGCGTAACGTCGGATTCCGATATTTGTCCCACCGCTTTATGGATGACATTCACTTGAATTTCTTCTGTTGAAAGTCGGATGAGCGAGTCTGAAAGCGCTTCTACTGATCCGTCAACGTCACCTTTCACAATGATGTTCAACTGTTGGAAGTTGCCGATGGCAATGCGGCGTCCGATATCGTCAAGCGTAAGCATTTTTTGCGTACGGAGCGATTGCTCGCGCTGCAATTGTTCACGTCGTGTGGCAATGGCGCGGGCTTCCTGTTCGGTTTCCATCACGTTGAATGTGTCGCCTGCTTGTGGCGCGCCGTTTAATCCCAACACCAGAGCCGGCTCCGATGGGCCCGCGTGTTCAATGCGTTGGTTGCGTTCGTTGAACATCGCTTTCACGCGGCCGAAGAACGATCCTGCCAACAGCACATCGCCTTGGTTGAGCGTTCCGTTTTCTACCAACACGGTGGAAATGTATCCGCGCCCTTTGTCGAGCGACGACTCAATGATAGAGCCCGTAGCATTGCGGTTGGGGTTGGCTTTCAATTCCATCAGGTCGGCTTCGAGCAATACTTTCTCGAGTAATTCCTTAATGCCGATTCCTTTTTTCGCTGAAATGTCTTGCGATTGGTACTTTCCGCCCCATTCTTCCACAAGATAATTCATTTCGGCCAATTTCTCTTTTATTTTATCGGGGTTAGCGCTGGGCTTGTCTATTTTATTGATGGCAAACACAATGGGAACGCCCGCGGCACCGGCGTGGTTAATGGCTTCCACGGTTTGGGGCATCACGCTGTCATCGGCAGCCACAATAATAATGGCCACGTCAGTTACTTGCGCTCCGCGCGCACGCATAGCGGTAAACGCTTCGTGGCCGGGTGTATCTAAAAACGTAATTTTACGTCCGTCGGCAAGTTGCACGTTGTATGCGCCAATGTGTTGTGTGATTCCTCCGGCTTCGCCTGCAATTACGTTGGTGTCGCGAATGCTGTCCAAAAGCGATGTTTTACCGTGGTCAACGTGGCCCATAACTGTAACAATGGGCGAGCGTGGTTTCAAATCCTCCGGTTTGTCTTCTTCATCGGCAATGGCTTCGATTACGTCGGCACTCACATACTTGGTTTTAAAGCCGTATTCATCCGCTACAATGTTGATGGTTTCGGCATCCAAGCGTTGGTTGATGGCCACCATCACGCCCAAACTCATACAAGTGGAAATAACGCTGGTTACGGGAACGTCCATCATATTGGCAAGGTCGTTTGCCGTAACAAACTCCGTGAGCTGCAATATGCGGCTTTCCTTTTCTTGCTGTTTAATTTCTTGTTGCTGGCGTTGAGCGCTGGCTTCGCGTTTTTCGCGACGATATCTTGCGCCGCCTCTTCCACCTCTTTTCTCGGTAAGGCGCGCCAGCGTTTCTTTAATTTGCTTTTGTACATCCTCGTCGCTTACTTCCGATTTTATCGGTTTTTTAAGCGATGGCCTTCTGTCAGATCGTTGTGTGCCGTAGGTTCCGGGTTTGTCTATATTTACTTTTCCTGTGCGGATGCGTCTGCGTTTCTTTTTCTTGCTGTCTTCTTCCGATTCTTTGTGAGCCGCTTTTTTCTTTTCTTCTATGCTGTCTTTTTTGAGAAGTTTAATTTTTTCTTCTTTCAGTTTTTTGCTATCAAGTGCTTGTTGTTCACGTTCCAATCGCTCTTTTTTGCGTTGCGCTTTGGACTTTCTGGCCGGCCGCGTACGGTCGTTAATGGTGGCTAAGTCGATGGAGCCTTTCACCACGATGTTTGGTTCCGGAATGTTCGTGTGAATTCTGAACACTTCATCATCCGATGCTTCGTCTTCCGATTTTTCGTCATCGTCGACACTTTCGGCTTCCTCTTCTTTTTCTTTTTCGGAAACGTCATCGCTTTCCAGCGGTTGTGCTGATTCTTCTTGTTCGGGCTCTACTTTTTCGGGTTCTTTCGTGGGTTCTTCTTCCGCGCGAATTTCTGTTGAAGCGGGCTCTTTTTCTGGCTCAACTGTTTCTTTCGCTTGGGGAGTTTCTATAATTTCGGGAGCGGTTTCCTCTTCTTTCACCGATTCTTCCACAGGTTGTGGCTTTTCGGTTTTTCTTTTGTTGAGGTTGTCCAAATCGATGTTGCCCACCACATTAAATTGCGGCTTCAACTCTTTGGGAACTTCCGTTTTAATAACTTCTTTTTCCGCTTTTTTGCGAGGTTCTTTTTCCGAAGGAAGTTCGTACCCTTCAATAGCCACCGTTTCTCTTTTTTCTTCTCTGCGTTGCAGCTTTTCGCGCGTTTGGATGGCTTCGCGCTTAATGTTTTTGTCTTTGCCGAATTCGGCTATAAGCAAATCATACTGTTCATCCTCAATTTTAGCATTAGGATTTGCTTCTACTTCAATACCTTTTTTGTGTAGGAATTCAACCAAGCTGTTGATTCCTACATTCAAATTTTTGGATACTTTAATTAATCTTATAGGCATATATTTCCTTTATCCTTTTCTCTCTTTTTTAGTGTGTAACAGTATGTTGTATTGTCTTTCTTTTTATTGATAGCCGGCGCGTTGTCCTATTCGTCAAAATCATCGTCGTCTTCAAACTCGTAACGAAGTACCGCCAGTAATTCATCCACGGTGACTTCTTCCAAATCGGCTTCTTTAATCAGTTTTTCTCTGTCCATAGCCAACACGTTTTTGGCGGTGGAGCAACCAATTTTCTTGAGTTGATCGATTACCCAACCGTCAATTTCATCGCGGAATTCATCGAGATAAATGTCTTCTTCGTCCATTTCGTCAATGTCGCGGAACACCTCAATGTTGTAGCCGGTGAGCATAGAAGCCAATTTGATGTTGGCGCCCCCCTTACCGATGGCTAAAGAAACCTCTTCGGGATTCAAAAACACTTCGGCGCGGTGTTCTTCTTCTTTTATGGTGATGGAGTTGATTCTTGCCGGGCTGAGCGCACGCTGGATGAAAAGCGTGGTGTTGTTGGTGAAGTTGATCACGTCGATATTCTCGTTGCGCAGTTCGCGCACAATGCCGTGTATGCGGAAACCTTTCATTCCCACGCAAGCGCCCACGGGGTCTATGCGGTCGTCGTAAGCCTCCACGGCTACTTTGGCGCGTTCGCCGGGGATGCGGGCAATTCCTTTAATGGTGATGAGCCCATCGGCAATTTCGGGAATTTCCTGTTCAAAAAGCCTTTCGAGGAAAACGGGCGATGTGCGCGACAAAATAATCTTGGGATTGTTGTTTTTGTTTTCCACACGGGCCACCACAGCGCGCGCGTGTTCTCCTTTGCGGAAGAAATCGCTGGGAATTTGTTCTGTTTTGGGCAAAATAAGCTCGTTGTGCTCGTCATCTAACAACAGCAATTCTTTTTTCCACACCTGATATACTTCTCCCGAAACAATTTGGCCCACACGTTCTTTGTATTTGTTGTAGAGGTTGTCTTTCTCCAACTCCAAAATCTTGGATGCCAATGTTTGGCGAAGGTTCAAAATGGTGCGGCGCCCGAAGTGCTCTAAGTAAACCTCGTCGGTAACTTCTTCTCCCACTTCAAAATCGTCGTCAATTTTCAATGCTTCGGAGAGAGTAATTTCCAAATTGGGGTTTTCCAGCTCATCGTCTTCCACAATGGTGCGGTTACGCCAAATCTCCAAATCCCCTTTGTCGGGGTTGATGATGATGTCGTAATTTTCGTCCGTACCGTTGGCTTTGGCAATGACGTTGCGAAATGATTCTTCGAGCACGCTGATGAGCGTTGCTTTATCGATATTCTTCAGTTCGTTGAATTCCGAAAATGTATCTATCAGGCTTATGGTTTCTTTCTTTTTGCCCATATATGTTTATTTGAATCTTATTAGATATTTTGTGTATTTTACGTCGTTATAATTGAAAAACAGGTCCTCTTGCACTTCGGTTTTGCGTTTAGCGCCTTCGGTTTTCACCATTTTTGTAATCGTAACGGTGAAGCCTTCGTCGTTAGAAGATTTTAAAACGCCCGAGAGTTTTTGTCCGTTTTTGCTCAGCACTTCAATTTCTTTGCCTTCGTATTTTTTATACTGGCGCAGCGTTTTAAAAGGCGATGTGAGGCCTGCCGAAGTCACGGTGAGTTCAAAATCTTCCAAGTCGCGGTTGAATTGCGATTCAATGTGTCGGCTCAACGCTACGCAATCGTCGATATTCACACCGTTATCGTTGTCAATTTCTACCGTCACGGCATTGTCGGTGCCTACCGAAACATCCACCAAATAATTGGAAGAATCTTTCAGATACGCTTCAGCAATTTCGCTTACAAGGGTTTTATCCATCATTTTTCAGTCCTATCAATGAAAAAGGAAGCGGTGTTTCCTGCTTCCTCTCCCCTTTAACGATGCAAAGATATTATTTTCAAATGGATTCACAAAATGTTTGCACTAATTTTTGATTGCTTTTTCATTTCCTCTCCCGCTCAATCTCCCCATCTTTTTCAATCTTATCAATCTTCATCAATCCTCATCGATCTAATTCAATCTTAAAATCAATCTCATTCAATCTTCCATTTCGTAAGA
This sequence comes from Bacteroidota bacterium, assembly GCA_023388315.1. Classification (GTDB taxonomy): domain Bacteria; phylum Bacteroidota; class Bacteroidia; order Bacteroidales; family Dysgonomonadaceae; genus JAEWGM01. The sequence continues at coordinate 99,704 of JAEWGM010000044.1, forward strand.
ACATGCAAATATTCTCTGGTGGCAGTGGCTTTGTGGTTTCGGTTTTCGGTTTTATCGGCTTTGAAACGTTGATAATCGGTTGTGAATAACGTGTATTGGCCGTATCTTTCCATAATTTCTTTGATGAGGGTGGGGGACATCAACCCTTCGTTGTTATAACTGAGAAAAATAAATTGGAAGCGCGCATTTTTGATAAGCTCCTCAAAGCTTGCTTCTACGGTGCTTTTTTTGCAATAGTCCGATCTTTGGTAATCGCGCAAACCGGTAACGCCTTTTGGTTCAAACGAATCGTATATCGCAATGGTGTTGAGTAAGTGATAATTAGCGCCATACTCGCGATGGTTGTATGGCGGGTCCAAATACAGAATGTCGCCGGTTATTTCTCGTATTAATTGGTTGCTGTCTTGGTTATAGACACGGTTGTGTTGGCTGTTTGTGCAGTCGTACGTGGCCGGTTCTATTAACAATTTCTTTTGTGCCGATTTTTTCAATTTTTTCAAAAATGCGCCATAAACCGAGGCGGTGTTTGCTACTTTGTCGGCACTTTCCAACAACGACGCCAGCAGAAAATAATACATCGCTTCCGTTATTTCTCCTTGCTGCTTCCAGTGCCCGATTTGTTGCCTCACGGCATCTATTTTCTTTCCATTCTCTTCCGAAAAATAAAGCCTTCCGGCGCGTCCGTTTTCGGAATATTCTTCAAAAATCATTCCGCCTTTTCCTTCAAGGGCGTTCAACGCGTCTAAATATGGCTGTGTGGACATCGGGTGGTTGTTTTCGATGTAGTTTTTGTTGAGCACGTAGCTGTAATATTCCAAGTCGTTGCTGATCACCTGCTTTACATCGGGTTTTATTTTTCTGCCCACAATGCCGGTGCCGGCGAAGAGGTCGCAAAAAACGTGTCGCGACAGGTCTTTGCCCACCACGTTGTGAATAGCCGATTGGATAAAATCGGATAGTTTATGTTTTGAGCCGATATAATTCACGCGGGAAAAATGTTATGATTCCACCCACAGGATATCCGTGCACACGGTTTTTCCTTGAATGAGGAGCAAAATTAGCGCTTTTTCGTTGAACGATGAAATATAATTTCCAATCGTTTCTTTTAGGAGCGAAATCTCCGCTTTGAGTTTCCAATGTTCTCCGGTTTTATTGAACAGAACAATAAACAGCCTGTTTTCGAGGTGCTTTCTGCCTTGTTGGCTTTGGTTCTCGTATAGCCAATGTGCCAGCGAGGCGGGGTGTTGTTTGGCGTACTCTGCAGGTGTTACGACGTGGCGGCGTTGGGGCGAAAAGGCACGGGGGAAAACCGTGGTTTTATGGTCAAACGCGATACCGTTTATACGAAAATCGATGAGTTTGTGATATGGATTTAAGTTGGGTTTTACGGCGGGAAAAGAACAGAAGATTGCTTCTACCGCTTGCGCCGACCAAAAATTGTACCATCGGTTCATCGCGTAATTTTTTATGGGTGGCGGCAGAAGTTCCGTTTGCCGCAGCAACCCCTCAAACGATGGCGTTTTGTAAATAAAGTTGGTTTGAGCGTCCCACGCGTCGGACTGCTTCCTGCCCCAAGTGTAGGGGTAGGGCCATCGTTTTTTGAGTTCTTCTTCTATGGCGTGGAGATTGAGGAGCATATTGGACGTGGATTTTGGTTGGAGTTTGAGGTAGTAGTCGTTTGATTACAAGTCGATTTCTAGTTGTAGCTTCCCTCCCAAACCAACTTCTACGATTTTCTGTAAAGTGGAAATTCTCACGTCTTTAATATTGTTTTCCACTTTGGATATATATCCTTTATTCGTCCCACATCTTTCGGCAAGTTGCTCTTGCGTAAGGCCTTTTTCAAGTCTTGCTTGTTGAAGTAAAAAACCAAGTTTGAATTCTTTAAATCCTTTTTCGAATTTGTCTCTTTCAGGGTTGCCTTTTTTTCCATATTCTTTGTCGATAAGCTCGTCAAGAGAAGTCATCCTTTTATTCCTTGTATTCATTTTCGTATTCTTTTTTTATTTTAATTGCCTTTTCAATTTCTCTTTTTGGTGTTTTCTGTGTTTTCTTCTGGAACCCATGGGTTAAAACAATCAGTTTGCCTTTATCGAAAAAACAGAAAACTCTAAAAATATCACTTCCATGTTTAATTCTTATTTCGTAAAGTGCGTCAGTTCCTTCTAAATACTTAAAATATTCAGTTAGAATTTTTTCAACAGTTTCAATCACTTTAAAAGTCCACAAAAATTTCTCCTTTACTTTTGGCTTTTGTTTATTATAAAAGTCCAAAAAGTAGTTCTTATAAATGAAAATATGCCTGACTTTGTTATTTCTCATTTCAGCAACAAATATACGAAAAAAGTTATCCTAATGGACAACTTTTATGAAATAATTAAAGAATTCTCAATTTTAATCTTATCAAATCTGCTTTACTTTCCTAAAACTACAAAAAATAAAATTTTGAACAGCGCCCGAGGGTGTTATATGGTCAACCGTGATGCATTTTATTTTTTCAAAAAACTTTTTTAGCCGATTGCTCATTGTTTTTTCCGAGTACTGTTTAATTTCAATTCCGCTACACTGTTTAGGCCCTTTCTCCGAAAAAGTTCCGATAACTAAAACTCCCGCCGGGTTCAAACTTTGGTAGGCTGTTGTTATATAATTCGCAATTTCATTTTCATCTGTGAGAAAGTGAAACGCTGCGCGATCGTGCCAAAAGTCGTATTTCTCGGTTGGTTTGAAGGTCGTTACGTCAGCTACAATCCATTTTATTTTTTCGGCTTTTTCGCCAAGGCGTCGTTTTGCTCGGGCGATGGCCGCAGTTGAGATATCGAGGACAGTGATATCCTGATATCCCAACTCCAGTAAATGGTCAACCAAAAAACTGTCGCCTCCGCCCACATCAATTACTTTCGCCGTGGTTGGCACATTGAGTTCCTTAAGGAAATTCAGGGAAGTTTGCGGTGTTGGTTGATACCAGCTCACATCTTTTAACTCCTTGGTTTGATAAATGCTTTCCCAATGTTTTTTGCGATCAAAATTTTGCATATTTCCTTTAGGTTGATGTTGCGTCGAGGCGATTCTTCTTATTTTAGTGTTAACCCAAATAAAATTCTACAACTCTTTCGCCAATTGTTTCAATAATTTTATCTTTTGTTCGTAAAATTCTTGTGAAACAATCCAGATGGGGTCTTCACCGGCAGATTCGTAATATTCGGTGCCGGTAAGGTTTTCGTGAAGCGTATCCCTGTCTTCAAGCCAATCTTCCGAATGATAAAATTCTTCCAGCGTTTTGATGTTTTTGGAGATTTCTCTCAATCGACTTCGGAATTTCACCATTTCTTTTAAATCTTTTTTAGCCTGCTCTAAATGCTCGTCCATTACGCTAAATTCTTTCTTAATGTCTTCAATCTTTTTCATAATCAAGTTGTTTAAAATAAGTGTTTTATAACTCCAATAAAGCGGTTTTATCTTTTTCATTCTTTCCTGCAATCTTATCCATCACCACGGCAATGGCGCCATCGCCGGTAACGTTGCACGCCGTGCCAAAACTATCAATGGCAATGTACACGGTAATCATCATTCCCAAAAGCTGTTCGTTGAAGCCCAGCATGCTTTGTATGACGCCTACGGCCGCCATAATGGCGCCACCCGGCACACCCGGCGCGGCAATCATAGTAATGCCCAGCATAAAGATGAATCCGGCAAACTGTACAAAATCAATGGGCAACCCGCTGAAATACATAAATGCCAATGAAAATGCCACAATCTTCATAGTGCTTCCCGCCAAATGAATGGTGGCGCACAGCGGAACCACAAACGAAGCGATGGATGTTCTTACACCGTTCTTCACCGCGCAATCCAGCGTTACCGGAATAGTGGCCGCCGAAGACGAGGTGCCCAGCGCTGTGGCGTATGCCGGAAGCATGGTTTTGAGCAACTTCAGCGGATTTTTCTTCGCGATGGTTCCCGCGATAAAAAACTGCAACAGAAGCAACAAAATATGAAGCGCGAAAACCACTAAAATCACTTTCAAAAACAGCATAACCACGGAATAAACCTGCCCACTCACGGCCATATTCAGAAACATGCCGAAAATATAAATCGGCAACAGCGGAATAATCACCGAGGCGATAATGCGTGTGATGATTGCGTGAAAATCGCGAAACGCCTTTCGCAGCGCGTTGCCTTTTATCAATGAAAGCCCAATACCCACACAAAACGAAAAAATAAGTGCCGACATCACTTCCAGCACCGGTGGCATGGCAACACTGAAATAAGGTGCCAAAATAGCGTCGGTTGCACTGCCGTCGGCATTGGGCAGCGAGCTGCCGCCTATGACGAAAGGAAACGTGGCTTGGCACGAAAAATAGGTGAAAAAACCGGAAAATAACGTACTGCCATAGGCAATAAGAGCGGTGGTTAACAGCAATTTACCAGCGCCTTTTCCCAATTCACCAATGGCGGGCGTAACCAGTCCCACAATAATAAGCGGAATAATAAAACTGAGAAAATTGCTGAACAGGCCATTAAACGTCACAAACACCCGTGTGAGCCACAGCGGCATCACCTGCCCCAGCAAAATGCCAAGCACAATGGCCGTGGCAACGCGCGCCAGCAATGGGAATTTTTGTTTTTTCATTCAACGAAAAGATTAAAAAGCAAATGTACAAAAAGAAAATGTCAAATAAGGGCATCGCGTAGGTTTTTTCGTTACGGGAAAAGCGGATTTTTGCTCGCCGGAATACCCGTTTTTACCGAAAACAAATAATCTTGCAATGAGCATCCAAAATAATTTGCGTACATTTGCGGAGACAAATAAAATTGCAATGAGTAAACAAACAGAAACCATATATTCATCCCCGGTCATTGATTTTGTGACTGTTGCCGTGGAATTTTGCGCTTTTTTGGAACAGGAAGAGGCGGTGTCGCGGGATGCATGGATAGACAAAATGCTGAAAATACTGCCATTAATGTATGTAAAGGCATTGCTGCTTCCCGAAGTGGTACAACTAAACGATGAGTTGACGGAGACTTTCGTAAAAGAAGCCGATTACGCTCGTGTAGCCGCTTCGGTGGCTGATGTGATGGGCGAAGACGATGTGTATTTAGACACTTTTATGGAAGAGATGAAATACAGCGACACGCCCGTTTCGGCATTCGTATCGGAAAATATTGCCGATATTTATCAAGATATCAGAAACTTCGTATCCGTGTATCAGTATGGGCTTGAAGAGCAAATGAACGACGCCTTGGTTTCCTGCGTTGAAAATTTTCGTGCCTATTGGGGCCAAAAACTCGTGAACGTGTTGCGCCCCTTGCACAGCATAGCATATCGTGGCGGTATTCACGATTTTTCGGAGGAGGATTATAATACAGAGGAGGATTTGTGGGATTAACAATTACAAAACAAGAGATTGCCGAACTACCCATTGAAGTGTTCAAAGGAAAAATTGTGGTGGTTGACCATCCACGGAAGATTGACAAAGCCATTGCCTATTTGAACGCTCAAACAGAAATAGGGTTCGATACCGAAACCAAACCTTCGTTTAGGCGAGGTGAGGTACACAAAGTGGCGCTAATGCAGCTTTCCACGGAAAATACGTGTTTTCTTTTCCGGTTAAACAAGATTGGGTTTCCCGATGAATTGGAAGATATTCTGTGCAACCCCAATATCAAAAAAATCGGGCTTTCGCTTCGCGACGATTTCGCCGCCATCAGTAAACGCTCAGACCGCACTCCCGAAAATTTTCTCGATCTTCAAGTGTTTGTCCATGAATTTGGTATTGAAGATAACAGCCTCCAAAAAATTTACGCCATTCTTTTCGGAAAGAAAATATCAAAAAGCCAACGTGTTTCCAATTGGGAAGCTAACATGCTGAGTCCCGCGCAGAAATCGTATGCCGCCATTGACGCTTGGGCCTGTTTGAAAATCTATCATTATTTAAACAATTTGCCGAATGAGCCGCTATAGAGAAATAACGCTTCGCCCCAAAAAAGAAGAATCGTTAAAACGGTTTCACCCGTGGGTGTTTTCGGGTGCTATCGCGCATAAACCCGCACATGTGCGGGAAGGCGAAGTGGTTCGTTTACTTTCTTCCAACGGAACATTTCTGGGCATCGGACACTACCAAATCGGCAGCATTGCCGTGCGCATTTTATCTTTCCGGGATGAAGAAATTAACCAAGTTTTCTACGAAAAACGGTTGCTCGAAGCCTATAAAATGCGCACGGCAATGCGTCTTGTCCGCCCCGATAACAACACGTTTCGCCTCGTGCACGGCGAGGGAGACAATTTGCCGGGATTAATTATTGATATTTACGGCAATACGGCCGTTGTGCAAGCACATTCCGTGGGAATGCACGAAGACCGGCATTTGTTGGTGAATGCACTGCAAAAAGTGTTGTCTGCTGACGGGTTGCAAAACATTTTCTATAAATCGGAAGGCACGTTGCCTTTCAAAGCCGATATTGACCCGCAGGACGGTTATTTGTTGGGTGGAGATCATGTTGATGCCGTTGCGGTAGAGAACGGATTTAAATTCCATATCGATTGGTTGAAAGGCCAAAAAACTGGTTTTTTTGTGGATCAGCGCGAAAATCGTAAACTCTTGAAGGATTATGCTGAAAACCGAAATGTGCTCAACATGTTTTGTTACACCGGGGGCTTTTCGGTATATGCATTACGTGGCGGTGCCCGTAAAGTTGATTCGGTGGACAGTTCCGCAAAAGCGATGGACATTACCGATGCGAACATAGAAAACAACTTCGGCAACGATGCTCGCCACACCTCGTTTTCCGACGACGCGTTTAAATTTCTGAAACAAACGGAGAAAGCCGCGTACGATTTAATTATCCTCGACCCACCGGCGTTTGCCAAGCATCGCGGCGCCGTAAACAACGCTTTGCAAGGATACAAGAAACTCAATTTGGCTGCCATTGAAAAAATTGCGCAAGGCGGCATCCTGTTCACTTTTTCCTGTTCACAAGTTATCAGCAAAGAACAATTTCGGCTCGCGGTGTTCAGCGCGGCAGCCATATCGGGCAGGAAAGTGCGCATCTTGCACCAACTCACCCAGCCGGCCGACCACCCGGTAAACATTTATCATCCCGAAGGAGAATACCTCAAAGGGTTGGTCTTATATGTTGAATAAGTGTAAAAATACCTTTAATTGGGTTCTTCAACCCCATTTTATGGTTAAATTACGCAAAAAACGCGATATTTATGCTCGAAAGCTATGTTTTATAACATAAAATCGCCTATATTTGCAACGTGTTTTTCATGGTATTAGATTTAAGGTTAACAATGAAGATTGGTTGTCGTGAGACAACCTTTCCTTTTTTATATACCTTTCGTTCCTCAAAACAGACCTTTTGAATTTAAATTCCTTTTCTTTCATTTAGCAAAATATAATTCTTTCCATAGCTGAATTGCCCTCTTTATTGTTATTTTTGTAAATAAAATAAAGCAATGGAATTCAGAACACATATAGCCATTTCACCGCCCGATTTTTGCATTGATCATTCTATGAGAATGATGCTTTTTGGCTCATGTTTTTCCGAACATATTGGAAGCAAATTGGCCGAAAACAAATTTCAGGTAGATGTGAATCCATTCGGGATTTTATATAACCCGATGTCTGTTTCCGCTGCATTAAAAAGAATTATCGCGAAAAATGCCATCACTATCAATGACTTGGTTCAGTATAACGAGCTTTATCACAGCTTAATGCATCACGGATCATTCTCTCATCCCGATAAATCGCTTTGTGTGGAAAATATTTCCCATCGGTTTGACGCTGCCACGCGTTCCATTCAACATACGGACATCTTTTTTGTTACGTTTGGTACGGCTTACGTGTATAAATGGAAGGAAACCGGGGAGATTGTGGGAAATTGCCACAAATTTCCGGCAGAACTTTTTTTAAGACATCGCGTTTCCGTGGATGAAATTGTTGAGGAATGGAAACCTCTCGTGGAAAAACTGCTTAAAATTAATCCAAACGCAAAGGTCATTTTCACGGTAAGCCCCATTAGACATTGGAAAGACGGCGCGCACGAAAATCAGCTAAGTAAATCCATTTTGCATTTGTCGATTGACGCTTTGCAACATATTTTTCCGGAGAATGTGCTGTATTTTCCGGCATATGAGATTATATTGGATGAGTTGCGCGATTATCGCTTTTACGCTGAAGATATGATGCATCCTTCATCGGTGGCGGTAGATTATGTGTGGGAACGCTTCTCCGAAACTTATTTTTCTGAAAGCACACGACTATTGATGAAAGAGTGGGGGAGGATAACTCAAGATTTGCGTCATCGGCCGCTGAATATGGAAACTACTTCGTATCGGTCTTTTTTGGAGCAAACCCGTCATAAACTACAGCGGTTTTCAACCAACTATCCTCAAATTAATTGCAACGATGAGTTGAAGAAACTCGAAACGTTGCTGAAAAATTAGATTTTTGTTATGACATATTCCATCGAAAAAATAAAAAAAATAATTGGGAGCCCATCCTCTTTGGCTTCTTCGGCTGAGATATCCATTCTGCTTACCGATAGCAGAAAACTATCGCAACCGGGTGAATCTTTGTTTTTTGCCATAGAAACCAAGAATAATGACGCACACACCTTCATAACCGAGCTTTACGAGCGTGGCGTGCGGAATTTTGTTGTACGCAAAATGCTGCCGGAATGGCGAAATATGAGCGATGCTACGTTCCTCCAAGTGAAAAATCCGCTTCATGCCTTGCAAAAAGTTGCCGCTTTTCACAGAGAATCGTTTGATATTCCCGTTATCGGAATCACCGGAAGCAACGGTAAAACCGTAGTAAAAGAGTGGCTCTATCAATTGCTGGAAGCAGATTACAATATTACGCGCTCACCGCGAAGCTATAATTCGCAAATTGGCGTGCCGTTATCGGTTTGGGAGCTTGATGAGCAGACCCAACTGGGGATTTTCGAAGCCGGTATTTCCAAACCCGATGAAATGGAGTTGTTGGAGCCAATCATTAAACCTACGGTGGGGATTCTCACAAAAATTGGAGAGGCTCACCAAGAGAATTTTGAAACATTGCAGCAGAAATGCATGGAAAAATTGGAGCTTTTTACCAATTGCGATGTGTTTATTTACGATGAAGACAATGAACTGGTTAGCCGGTGCGTGGATTTAATGGTGCTTTCTCAAAAAACGTTTTCGTGGTCTAAGAAAAACCGTGACGCGCATCTGTATATTTCGCTCGTGGAGAAAAAAACTGATGTAACAATCATTCATTACTCCTTTTTGCATTTTGATTATTCGTTCTCCATCCCTTTCACTGACGATGCTTCCATAGAAAACGCCATTCATTGCTTGGCGGTTATGCTTTATTTGCACGTCACGCCGCAAACCATCGCTGCGCGAATGATGCAGTTGGAACCCGTGGCTATGCGTTTGGATGTTCGGCAAGGGAAAAACAATTGCTTGATTATCAATGATACTTATAATTCAGACATTAATTCCATAAAAATAGCGTTAGATTTTCAACAACAACGCAAAACGGGTGAGCAAATGCAGAAATCGCTCATCCTGTCTGATGTTCTTCAATCGGGAAAATTGGCGAAATCGCTTTACAAAAACATCGCCGATATGATTGACCAAAACAGCCTGCATCGGCTTATTGGTATTGGCCCGGACATTTCGGCGAACGCCGACGCGTTTCGGGTGAAAGAAAAGTATTTTTATAACTCTACCGATGAATTTATTCAATCCGGTATTTGGAAATCATTTAACAACGAGCTTGTTTTGCTAAAGGGTGCACGAAAATTTAATTTTGAAAAAATAAGTGCCCTTATCGAAGAACGTTTGCACGAAACAGTTATGGAGGTTGATTTGGACGCTGTTGTCCATAATTTCAACTTTTATAAATCGAAATTAGCCGCCGGCGTGAAACTTATTTGCATGGTAAAGGCAAACGGATACGGCGCAGGTGCTGTGGAAATAGCCAAAACGCTTCAATATCATCGGTGTGATTATTTGGCTGTTGCCGTGGCAGAGGAAGGCATCGCCCTTCGAGCCGAAGGGATTTCTATTCCCATCATCATTCTTAACCCCGAAGTGAATGGTTTTGAAGAATTGTTTTCTAATGACCTGGAACCCGAAGTTTATAATTTCCGCATATTAGAAGCGTTTGTAAGAGAAGCGGAAAGAAGAGGATTGACCAATTATCCCGTTCATATAAAGATAGATACCGGTATGCATCGGTTGGGTTTTTTGCCCGAACAATTATCGGAATTAAACCAGCGATTGAAAAACCAAAAAGGGTTGAAGGTCAAATCGGTGTTTTCACATTTGTCGGCCAGCGAAAGTTGGACGTTCGACGATTTTACCAACGTGCAGATAGACGCGTTACATTCCGCTGCCGATACAATAGAATCGGAATTGGGTTATCGCATCGATAAACACATACTAAATTCTGCCGGCATTGAACGCTTCCAATCCGCTCAGTGGGATATGGTGCGGTTAGGCATTGGTTTGTACGGAGTTAGCGCAAGCGGATTAAATGGCTTGAAAAACGTTTGCACACTGAAAACCACCATTCTGCAAATCAAGGAAATAAAAAGCAACGAAGCTGTTGGATACGGTTTAAAGGAGCGTGTAAACCAAGACGCGCGCATCGCGACCATACGAATTGGCTATGCCGATGGACTCGATAGAAAATTCGGCAACCGAAAAGGCAGTGTTTTAATTAACGGGCAGCCAGCGCCCATTGTTGGAAATGTGTGCATGGACCTTTGTATGGTAGATGTGACCCATATTGACGCTCACGAAGGCGATGAGGTTATCGTCTTTGGCTCCGAACTGTCTGTTATTGAGCTGGCCGCGAGTATAGACACCATTCCTTATGAAATATTAACGTCGGTTTCTCCACGCGTGAAGCGCGTTTTCATCAAAGAATAAATCTTAAAACAATTTATATGGAACAATTAACATTGACAACGCCGTCATTATTATTTTCGGCGATCTCTCTTCTTATGCTTGCTTATACGAACCGGTTTTTATCGTATGCGCAACTGGTTAGGACACTTAAAGAGCGTTTTGTAGTAGATAAAGACTCGGTAGCACTGCCCCAAATTAAAAACCTTCGCAAGCGCTTGAATTTGATTCGCAGTATGCAAATTTATGGTATTTTAAGTTTGCTGCTGTGTGTGGTGAGTATGTTTTTTATTTACATCGCGATGTACATTACTGCAGCTTATGTTTTTGGCATCGCTTTAATTCTGTTGATTATTTCACTTGCTCTTTGTGTGCGTGAAATTTTAATTTCTATTCACGCTCTTGATGTGTATTTAAAAGATATGGAAAAGCATTAAGCTGCTGTATATTTTATTGATAATAAAAAAGCATCTCCTAAGAGATGCTTTTTTTAATTGTATATCTAATTCTGAGATTTTACTACTCAACAAAGAAGATAGCTACACGGTTCCAATCGTTTTCTGCGTAAGGTTGTTCTGTGTCACCTTTCCAGTCGATTGAGATGCGATCGCTAGAGATTCCGTGTTCGTTAGTTAATGCATCGGCAACCGCTCTTGCACGTCTTTCAGAAAGTGCCCAGTTATATTCGGGTGTTCCTGTTTGTCTGTCAGCGTAAGCTACGATGTTAACTCTTGCGTTAGGATTGCTTCTCAAGTATTCAGCAGTGTTGTAAACGCTTACTTGTTGGCCTCTGTCGATAGTAGAAGAGTTGATGCGGAAGAATACTACGTTAGGAATGTAAACTCCTTCGACAACTGCAGGTTGTACATCAGGACAATCAGGACAAGATTCCGGTCTTCTTCTGAGTTCTTCGTTTTCTGCGCGAAGTCTGTTGATTTGGCTGTTCAAGTCGTTGATGAGGTTGTAGTCCATCAATTCTGCAGGGGTGAAACCTTGTGCTCCACCTAAACCGAATTTAACACCGGCTGTTCCTGTGAACATGCTGTCGTATTCAAAATCACCAGTCGTTGGAGTTCCATCAAAAGACTCTTGCATTACTCTCCATCCCAGTTCCAAGAAAATAGCAACGCTTCTTGAAATTTGGAAGTTGTTGATTAAACCAACGTTGTAAGTAAGAGTTTGGTTTTGATTTTTGAACCAGTCTCCGTCAGGATTTGGTTTTTTCCAATCATCAGTTAATCCGTACATATAACCAATACCTAAATAAGGAACTAAGCTATATACTCTGTCGGGATTGTAAGTACCCCAAGCGTTCATAACGTTGAACATTAAGTCAAGATGTCCACCCAACCAATTTTGTTTTGGTCCGAAAGGAACAGTAGCAACGTGCTTGATTTGACCACCGTCAATAACCAAACGAGCACCCCAGCTAGGAGAGTTCCAGCGACCAATTTCCAATTGGCCCATCCAGCCTAAACGATCCATGAAGTCTCCATCTGCATCGTTTTCAGCTTTAGTGAAATACAGGTTGGTGCCTCCACCAAGTCCCATATACCAATTGTCACTTGCTTTGTTTTTCAGGTACACAGTACCGTGAGAAACATTCTGTACTTCTTGTGCACTTATGCTAAATGCTACAAGAGCGGAAATTAAAAGTAAACTAAACTTTTTCATAAATTTAAATTTTAATTAAACATTTTTTATTACAATAACTCGATATTTTTTTGTTATGTTGTTAGTTGTTTGTACTACCCTTAGTACAATTCTTTTTTGTCAAAATATAACACATAGGGCGCGAAAAAAGTTCGTCAAAACTACAGTTTATTATGTAATTATATCAAAAATTCTTTAAAAGCCTATGCTTTTGACCATGTTTCAGTCTGCAAATATAAAACTTAATTTTTATATAAACCTAAAAAATAGTCGAAAAATGGCTAAAGGCGTTTTAAATAGGGCATTTTTCCACACTTTTTCCCCAACTTCCACAAATTCTTGTCTGTTATCCTAAATAGCTTTTTAATAATTTGCTTCTAGAATCCTGACGTAGTCTGCGGATTGCCTTTTCTTTTATTTGACGAACACGCTCTCGTGTTAACTGAAATTTATCGCCAATTTCTTCTAATGTCATCTCTTGGCAACCAATACCAAAGAACATTTTAATGATATCGCTCTCCCGCTCTGTGAGTGTGGAAAGTGCTCTATCGATTTCCTTTTGCAACGATTCGTTTATCAATGTCCTGTCGGCCACGGGGGCATCGTCATTCACCAACACATCCAGTAAACTGTTGTCTTCACCTTCCACAAAAGGGGCGTCCATAGAAATGTGTCTGCCCGAAACTTTTAGTGAGTCGGTAACTTTCTCTACCGGTATGTCAAGCTCAATAGCCAATTCTTCTGCCGAAGGCCTGCGCTCATTTTCTTGCTCAAATTTTTGATAGGCTTTGCTTATTTTGTTGAGCGAGCCTACTTGATTAAGCGGAAGCCTCACTATGCGAGACTGTTCAGCTAATGCCTGAAGAATGGATTGACGAATCCACCAAACAGCGTAGCTGATGAATTTAAACCCGCGGGTTTCATCGAATTTTTCGGCTGCTTTTATAAGGCCTAAATTGCCCTCGTTAATTAAGTCGGGAAGGCTTAAGCCTTGATTTTGATATTGTTTCGCTACCGATACAACAAATCTCAAGTTCGCTCGGGTTAGCTTTTCAAGTGCTTGGCGGTCGCCTTTCTTGATAGCTTGCGCTAATTCCACTTCTTCCTCCACAGTAATCAGGTCTTCACGCCCGATTTCCTGAAGGTATTTGTCAAGTGAAGCGCTCTCGCGATTTGTGATCGATTTGGTTATTTTTAATTGTCTCATTTATTTTCTTCTATTTCCTGTCATTTAGTTTTGGGGTGCAAAAGTACTCAATTTTTCATTACAAAGTTACATTATCATACAAATTCACACCCATGCCACGTTGCACTATAATGTAATATAAGGAATTATTTCGATTAATAAAAATCTTTATTCCTTCATCCATATATAATTAGCAAAGGAAACGATGAATAATCGGATCCTTTGCTATAGAAACACCAATAACGGTGTTTTTGTTACTGAAAAATACGGAATTAACCTTAGTTAACAGTGTGGTTATTTCTGTGTGAGGTCAATGGCGATGTATTGCGTACGTCCATTGGGGTAGAAGCCGGCTACCAAAATAACTTTGTCTTGGCTGCTGTTGCTAACCGATGTAACTATTTTGGCTACATCGCTACTGCTGTTCACAGGCGTGTTGTTGATACGCATAATAATGAATCCTTTATTGATGCCTTCTTTTCTAAACAACCCGTTACTTTCTACGCTTGCCACTTCAACTCCGCTGTTAATGCCAAGTTGTTGCTTTCTATTATTTGGAATTTCTTTAAACGTCACGCCAAGGAGGTCCATGGTGTCAGACCCTCTTTGAATGTCTGTATTTCCTGCGTCGTTTTTCAATTCAACGGTGTATGAATGTTGTTTTCCGTTTCTGTCAACCGTTACTTTCACTTTGTCTCCGGGGCGATATCTGCTCAATTGATCTTGCAAACCGGCAAAGTTCCTGATTTGAACATCATTTATTTGCTTGATAATGTCGCCTTTTTCCATACCGGCAGCTTTCGCAGCGCTTCTGTCGGCAAAATCATCGATAACCACGCCAATTATTTGCGATAATTCTCTGGCTTTTTCGGGGTCTTGGCGTCTTACCACTTCAATGGGCAGCACTTGAATTCCCAACACTGCTCTTTGAACGGTTCCGTATTGTTTGAGGTCGGCTGCTACTTTTCCGGCAATGGAAATGGGAACGGCAAAAGCCAATCCGTTAAAATCGCCCGATTGTGAGAAAATGGCTGTGTTGATACCCACCAATTCGCCTTTTGTGTTCACGAGCGCGCCTCCACTGTTACCGCGGTTTACGGCCGCGTCTACCTGAATAAACGATTGAATTCCTAAATCGCCACCCACAATGTTGCCTCTGTTTTTGGCGCTTACAATGCCAGCGGTAACCGTTGAGGTAAGATTAAACGGGTTTCCAACGGCAAGCACCCATTCTCCGATTTGTAGCGCGTCGGAATTCCCGAATGTGAGATACGGGAATTCATCGCCTTCAATTTTCAGCAAAGCGATATCTGTTTGCGGATCTTTTCCTACTACTTTGGCGGTAAGTTCCCGGTTGTCGTTTAACGAAACGGTTACTTCCGTGGCGTTTTCAACCACGTGATTGTTGGTAATGATGTATCCGTCTTTTGAAATAATCACACCCGATCCGAAACCAACTTGTTCGCGAGGCTGTGATGGCGCTCTGTCTCCAAAACCGAAAAAGAAGTCGAACGGATTCATGTATTGTTGTTGACTGATGGATTTTACTTTCACGTGCACCACGCCGTTAACCGAACGAGCGGCAGCTTCGGTAAAATCGGGATAACCTTCGGTTGTGGTTAAGCTGGCCAGTGTGGCATTTTTGTTTTGATCGAAAGAATCCGCATACATCCTTATTTCGGAAGTACTTTCAATCTCTGTGGATTTCTTTCCAAGATTCAAGCCGTTATTTTTGTTTGCAATGTTGTATCCTACCAGCGTAAGAACCGAACTAAGAATTGCTACCAAAACAATGGCCAGTAAATTTCTACTATTACTTGTGTTCATTTGTTTAATTGATTAGTTTGTTTATTTCTAAAGCAAATATAAAACAAAAATCATTCAATAAATTTGTGTCCAATCTACTTTTTAACACTTTTAACTGAAACAGAAACCGATTAACCCGCTTTAACCCTACTTGTCTACAAATGAGGATTTTTTAATGTCAATGTGTCAGATTTATTATCTGTAACGGTTCCTTTTATTGGCATATTTTCTAAAACGAGAATTGTTGAGCGGTTGAAAAATGTCGAAAAACAAAAGGTTGATATGAAACTTTCCGGCGTCGAACAAGCGGGAGTTCCGGTTAATCACATTCATTTGAATTAAAAACCTGATAATAAATAATAAAAGGGCAAAACCCAATAACACGTAATTTGAGTTGAAAACTCCTAACGCGGACGCGATGAGCAAAAAAGCGTAAAAAGCGTATTTTGAAAAGGATTCAAGCCCGAAAATGAACGATGCAACGCCTTTGTAAAACTGCTTGGTGTAAAGATAAGGAGCTTTGAATGCCCGCCAAGTTGAGAAACGTTGAATAACATCGGTTTCTGTCATACTTTCCGGTGAAAGGCAAACAGCGGTGTTCTTTTTGTGGGCTATTTTGTTGATATACAAATCGTCTTCACCACCTTCTACATTTAAAATGGAGGAATAACCCTTGTGTTTGAAAAACAACTCTTTTTTGTAAGCCAAATTTCGGCCGATTCCCATAAATGGTTTTTTAGAAATCGCCATAGAGAGGAGTTTCAGGTTTTGGATGAGGTTGTCGTAAAGGATAAAACTTCGCATCCGTTTTTTGCGTTCGATATTGAGTTTGCAATATCCCAGCACCACCTCTTTTTCGTTCACACATTTGCTGCTCATTTCTCTGATCCACTGGTGGGTGCAAGGTTTGCAATAAGCATCGGTGAAAAGCAATACCTCGTTTTTTGCCGCTTTAATTCCGATTGTGAGTGAGAGTTTTCTTTCATTCACGCTTTCGGCTTCGGCGGGCACGTAGGTGTGATAAAGGTTAGAATATTTGTTTTCGGCGGCTTTTAAAACCATATCGGTTTCGTCTGTAGAGCCGCTGTTCACCACAATTACCTCAAAATTGGGATGGTCTTGCTCTAAAATAAATGGAAGATTTTTTTGCAGCGCTTCCGATTCGTTTTTAGATGAAATGATAACCGACACGGAAGGCAGATCTTCATCTTTTAACGGTTGGCTTTTTCTTTTTTTCTCGTAAGCATACGGTTTTCCATAAACAAAAAGGTAATAGCATAATTGCATTAAGAAAAAAAAGAACAATGTGCCGACAACAATCCACTCAATAATACTAAAATCATTAATCCACGATATGAGAAAGTCCATTTCGAAAATAATTTTATAACGAATCAGAAAAATAAGATAAAGGCACCTCCCGGCAATTATATTGCGAAACCATTGTTTCGCCATATGCTCCGGCGGAACGGATAGCCAATAAATCGCCACGATTGGTTTCATTCAACAGCATATCTTCGGCAAAAACGTCGCTCGATTCGCAAATTGGCCCTACCACATCATACAACGCGTATTCTTTATCGGAACTGATATTCTCGATATGGTGAAACGCATCGTAAAGCGCGGGGCGGATTAAATCGGTCATTCCGGCATCCACAATCACAAATTTTTTGTCGATACCTTCTTTTACGTATGTTGTTTTGGTAATGAGCGAACCGCAGGAAGCCACCACCGAGCGGCCCAATTCAAAATGAAGGGCCTGGTCTTCATCGAGTTTCAGGTGTTTTTCGAATACGTTGAAATACGACTCGAAATCCGCAATGGGGCAATGGTTTGGGTGTTGGTAGTTGATGCCAAGCCCACCGCCAACATTGATTACTTGCATTGGCAAATTTTGTTTTTTAAACCATTGGCGCAATTCCAACGCTTTTACGCATAAATTTTCAAACGATGATAAATCGGTAATCTGTGAACCAATATGAAAGTGAAGGCCAATGAGTTTCACACGGTTGAAATCGGCGATCATCTCAATAGCGCGAGGCAAATCTTTTTCGTTTAACCCGAATTTGTTTTCGGTTAACCCCGTGGTAATATATTTGTGCGTATGCGCGTCCACATTGGGGTTAACGCGTAGCGCTACGCGCGCGGTTCGCTGCTTTTCACTTGCCAATTGTTCAATGGCTTCCAGTTCGGGGAGCGACTCCACGTTGAAGCAAAAAATATCGTTGTCGAGCCCGATGTTAATCTCTTTATCTGTTTTTCCCACGCCGGCAAACGCTATTTTCGATGCCGGGAACCCACATTCCAACGCTTTATGTATTTCGTTGCCACTTACGCAATCGGCGCCAAAACCATACGATGCAATTTCTCTCAAAATACGCGGATTGGAATTGGCTTTCAAGGCATAATGCACGTGAAATTTTCGGGCTTCCGTTTCTTTTTTAATGAGTGATAGGGTTTCTTTCAGCAACTCCATGTCGTAATAATAAAATGGAGTATCTATGGAATTGAATTTTTCTACGGGAAAAATGCCTTTAATCATTGGGGTGAAATTGAATTGTTGTATGAAATAACCCGTGGAAATTGAAAACCACGAAGACGAAATGCAAAAATACGAAATTTCCGCTTAGCTTCTTCATTTTCCGATAAAAGAATGCGCTTTCTCCAACTTCTCAGCCATCGGAAGCGTGGCGTCAATCCAATGAATGGTGAAGCCCCGGCGATCCATTCCTCTGAACCACGTCATTTGTCTTTTGGCAAACCTGTGAATGGCGGTTTCGAGTTGAGTGAACATATCCTCAATGGAAAGTTTGCCTAAAACGTGCAAGGTTACAAACTTGTATTCAAGGCCGTAATACATTAAATCTTCGGGTGAAACGCCGTTTTGTATGAGTTTTTCAACCTCTTCCACCATGCCTTCGGCTAGGCGCGATTTCAGACGCGAGGTTATTTTCTCTCGCCTCGTTTCCCTATCAATAGAAAGCCCGATAATTACACTTTCCACCGGTGCGAAATCTATTTCAGCAGAAGGCAGTTTCGATTGAAAGTCGGCAATTTCAATGGCGCGAATGGCGCGTTTTTTTGTGTCGGTATCGGTAACGTTATGCAGTTTTTTGTAGGATGAGAGAATGGTTGTGAGTTCTTCCAATGATTTGTTTTCCAGTGATTTTCGAAACTCCGGGTTTGGAGGCACATCCGGCAGGTGATACCCTTTCAGAACGGACTCAATGTATAACCCCGTGCCGCCGCACAAAATGGGCGTTTTGCCACGTGAGAAGATATCGTTGTAAACTCGATGAAAATCGTGGTGGTAATTAAACAGAGTGTATTTATCGCCGGCATCGCGAATATCAATTAAATGGTGTTTTATTTGAGTGCCGTTTACGAAATAATCCGCTAAGTCTTTGCCGGTGCCGATGTCCATTCCTCGATAAACTTGTCGAGAATCGGCACTGATGATTTCCGCGTTCAGCGTGGCTGCCAAATGCGCGGCAAATGTGGTTTTACCGCTTGCCGTTGGGCCAAGAATGGTGATGAGTTTGGAAGTTGAAGATGATGCAGATGGAGAATTCATATGAATAGCTGTTTTTTGAGCGCTGGCAAAGAAAGTGTTCCGACCCGGCGTTTACCAACTTCCTCCCGCGCCGCCACCGCCAAAACTGCCACCGCCACCGCCGCCGAAGCCACCAAAACCTCCACCGCCAAAGCCGCCTCCTCCGAATCCGCCGCCGCCCCAGCCACTACTTCTTCGTCCTCCACCTGTCATTGGCGGAAAGAAAATGGGCCCGCCACCACGGCCACGGCTGTGCCCGTCTCCATCAATGTGCTGGTCGCCGCCGTTAGAAAGCAAGCGCACCAATACAAGAAAAATAATGATGAAAACGATAATGGTTAAAATCGAAAAACCTCTTACACCGTCTTCTTGTGGGTCGGCGGAAAATTCGCCCGAAAGGCGCGCAATCATCGTATCGATAGCGGCGTTAGTGCCACTAAAATAATCGTTTTGCGCGAAGTGGGGAATCATTTCGTTTCGCACAATGCGTCCCGCGAACGCGTCGTTGATGCGGGCTTCCAACCCGTAGCCGACCGATATGAAGGCTTGTCCGCGGCTGTTGCCCACTTTGGGTTTGATGAGGATAACGGCGCCATTGTCTTTGCCTCGCTGGCCAATGCCCCATTTTTCGCCTAAGCGAATGGCGAAATCCGATGCGGCATAACCGTGTAAATCGTTCACCGTAACCACATAAATTTGCGTGGAAGTGCTATCGTTATAAGCCAGCAGTTTTTGCTCAAGCGCTTGTTGTTCGGTTTGCGAAAAAAGGTTTGCGAAATCATTCACCAGCCTGTATGGATACATCGGCTCGGGAATATCCTGCGCCGATAACCCAAATAAAATGAGGGTGTTTATGATAAAAACAGAGAGAAGTTTAGTCTTCCATAATAACTTCATCGCACAATTCATTTTGATCGTTTTCGCAAATAGGGTAGCGCGCTTTAATTAAATTGCCCACTTTACCCACGCCTTGGCAAATGCCTTCGGTTATGAGTCCTTTTCTAAAGTAAGAGAGCATTTCTTCCAAGGCATCGTGCCAGAAATAGTCGTGTGCCGCTTCGTTTATTCCTTGGTCGCCAAAAATTGCCGCTTTGTGATCCGATGGGCACACGTAAATAAGAATGCCGTTTCGCAATTGGGTTTCTTCCATTTTCAGAAACTTGAATTTGCTTTCAGCTGCCTCCAAGGGATCGCCTTTGCAACTGCGGGCCACGCACACGCGAATTTCCCCCGATGTTAAGTTCTCGGCGCTTTGTATCGCTTCTTTTACTTGTTCAAGCTGTTCTGGATTTAACATACGGCTTTCTGATGACGATGACTAAAACTGTACTTGTGGCGCGGTTTGCGATTCGGGTGTGGCTTCGAAATACCCTTTGGGTTTAAATTTGAACCATCCGGCGTAAATTACTTGCGGAAATTTACGGATGTAGGCGTTATAGTCCTGTGCCACTTGGTTAAATTTGTTTCTTTCTACCGAAATGCGATTTTCCGTGCCCGCCAACTCATCTTGCAGCGCCAAAAAGTTTTGGTTGGCTTTCAACTCGGGATAGTTTTCTTGAATAAGTAACAATCGGCCCAGGGCTTGGCTTACTTGATTTTGCGCTTGCTGATATTGTTGTATGCTTTCTTCGGTAAGTTCCTCGGCGTTTACGTTCATTTGCGTTGCCCGGGCGCGCGCTTCGGTAACCTGTGTGAAGGTTTCTTGCTCATGTTCGGCATAGCCTTTCACGGTGGCAACCAAATTAGGGATGAGGTCTGCACGGCGTTGATAGGCATTTTGCACGTTTCCCCATTGCGAGGTAACTGTTTCCTGTTTTTCAACCATAGTGTTGTATCCGCAGCTCGAAAGCGTAAAGCCGGCAATGGCCACTAAAAGTATAAATTTGAATGTTTTCATTGTGTTATTTTTTTAAATAAATGTTTGTACAAATATAACCAATTAGTTTTTATTGATGTGTAGATAACAATTTTATCTGTAGAAAGGTTTAAATATAAATTTAATCCATCCATTTAAAGTGCCGATGCCGAAGAATGCAAAAGTAAAAGTTTTTTTATACCTTTGTGGTTCTTAATAATAACACAAAACTATTGTTGTGTTCTGAAGATTGATTTGAGGTTGTATGTGTCATCGTCTTTCACTTCATCAGAACATAAAAAAATGAATATCAAATAAACATAACTATGAAACAGATTTTCTTGTCTTTCATTTTCTTGTTTTTTTTATATACGCACCAAGTATCTGCACTGCACATAGAACAAGTTCCCGACACATCGGACGTGTTTAGAAGCATCACCGATATTAATCGGCAGGTACAACACACCACGCAATCTTACGATGCTCAAACACCGGGACAAGGACGCTTTTCTTTGCCGCCTCAGGACACCATTCCCGTTATTATTCCTAGGGTACAAACGAGTCGTGCTGGTTATCAAAATCCGCTCGATTCATTGTATAGGAGAAAAGAAAACGGCACATTGGTGTTGCCGGAATCGTATTATAATACGGAAGCGATGCGTGGATTATCTTTTCGCGATACGCTGTTCTACAACCCGCTGTTTCTCCCGATGATTTTTAACGGAAAAATGCTTCCGAGAGAGTTGTCTTTCTATTCGTTAGATGATGGCTCCTCTAAAGGAATGCTTATTTCTCCTGAAAATACATTTGCTCCTCGATTGCAACATGTTGATTTCGTGAGAAATGTGAGACGGCAGTATTACTTGGACCATCCCGAAAGAATACGCTACTCTTCGTTGGCGCATTTCGATACCATCCCACCAAAAATTGTGGATGAGGAAGTGCGCGAAGGGTTTAATCCGTTTCGCGACCTGATAAAAGCCCAAACCGATTTTTCGCTGGATGCCCCCGATGTGGAAAAGGCGGAAATCCGTCGTAAATATTGGGTTTTATCGGGAGAGCACAGTTTGCAGTTTTCGCAAAACTATTTTTCCGACAACTGGCACAAGGGGGGTACAAGCAATATGAACATTAATAACCTCCACATTCTGAGAGCCAATTACCACAAAGACAAAGTGAAATTCAACAATACATTGGAATGGCGGTTATCTCTTTACAACGCACCGGATGATTCGTTAAGGAAATACCGCATTGGAAACGACCTGATACGCTACTACGGCGATTTTGGTGTAGATGCTTTTGCCAAAGGATGGTCATACTCCACCAATATGGAAGCCAAATCTCAGCTGTTTAATAATTATCCGCCCAATTCAAACGAACTTCGTTCGGCGTTTTTATCTCCGTTGTATGTGAACGCGGGGGTGGGGTTGAAGTATGAACTGGATAAACGCTCTGAAAAGGTGAGACACCGTCGCTTTAGATGGACATTGGCTTTGGCGCCTATTTCTTTTAACTATAAATATGTGCTCAACAACAATGTGGATGTGGAACGATACGGAATTCCGGAAGGAAAAAAATCGGTGTTCGATATCGGTTCCACCATTAACTCTATCGTGAAATACGATATCACGCGTTACATAACCTGGGATTCTCGTTTTACGTATTTTACCAGTTACTCAAAAGTAATGGCGGAGTTTGAGAATTCGCTCAATATGTCGCTCACCAACGCTTTTTCTACTCGCATTTATGTGAACGTGCGCTTCGATGACAGCGTGCCCGAAGACCCAGAATATAAATTCTTTCAAATCAACGAAATGTTGAGTTTCGGGTTGAATTATAAGTGGTAGTTTTGGCAGTTGGCTTTTAGCTCGATGCTCAATGCTCAATGCTCAATGCTCAGCGCCCAGCGCGCTAATCTAAATTGCAATTGCTGTAGCCCGCTTCGCACGTGAGTGGTGCAAGGCCGTAGGCATCGTACTCATCGTATGCCGGGCCGGGCTTTCCGTTGAAAGCGATAATTTTGTCCACGCGCACTTTGTCTCCGTTTTCAAAAAACAGATAATAACCGGCGTCGTCCGCCTTGTCTGTTTTTGTGATGGTACCCAAGGCTTCTTTTAATCGAGGTTCTTCATCAAAAGCGAAGTAAACTACTTTGGAATTTTCTTTGTTTTCCGCTTCTTGAAATAATTCAAAAAAATCAGGATCGATGGGTTTATAAGGTGTTGTCATTTTTTTATTGTTTTGCTTTCTTTTATAAACAACGCTATAGACGCAGTGTTCAATTTTGTTCGCTTTATCCGAAATTTTTATATCTTTGACGCTATTCGTCTAATTCTTTAAAATAAACAGAGTATGAATAAAATTCTTCTTGTGTTCGCGATGATAATCGCCACAACATTTTCTTTTCAAGCGACAGCACAAAATAAAAAAGTAACCGGGGAGTGGAAATACGAAGTTAATCAAGCGCCTTACGGCTATAACAAAGGAGTACTTTCTTTTGAAAATCAAAAAGATGGAAAATTAGCGGGTAAGGTTATATTCGATTCGGGATATACGGTGAACCTTACCAATGTTTTGTTTAAAGAGGGCGTGTTGAGCGCCGAAGCCACCATTGATGGCGAAAGGGTGAAATTGGTTTCTACCATTAAAGAAAAGGAAAAGGAGTTGGCCGGAACGGTTGACACTTCTATGGGAATTATGAATTTGAAAGCTAAAAAAGTGATTCCTGTTCCTGAGAAAAAGAAATAAACGCTTCTTGTTTGAAAACTTATTCTGCCGTCGGGTTGCTCCAAGCAATTCGACGGTTTATTTCCTCCATTACATCCACCGCTTTATCCGATAAATCAATCCAAAAAACCTCCTTGTCTTTCTTGAACCACGTCATTTGCTTGCGGGCATAGTTGCGGCTGTGTTGTTTTATTTTGCTGATGGCAAAATCGAGGGGCCAGGCGCCGTCGAAGTACTCAAAAAGCTCTTTGTAGCCCACTGTGTTGGTGGAATTGAGGTGACGCAACGGATAAAATTTTCGGGCTTCTTCCACCAATCCGTCCACAACCATTTGATCCACACGCTTGTTAATGCGTTCATACAACTCTTCGCGTGGACGTGTGAAACCGATTTTCACGATGCGGAAGTTGCGCTCCTTTTTTGTGTTTGTACGCAAAGAAGAATAAGGCTTCCCGGCCATTAAACACACTTCCAGCGCGTGAATCACGCGTTTGGGGTTTTTTAAATCTACTTGGTTGTAAAAATCGGGGTCTAAGATTTTTAGACGGGAACGAATGGCGTCTAATCCCTCCTCTTGGTAGAGCGCGTACACTTTTTTGCGCAAGCCTTCATCAATGGTGGGAATTTCGTCAATTCCTTGGCATACGGCATCGATATACATCATGCTGCCGCCCGTCATCACCACATAATCGTGCGATTGCAGCAATTTTTCAATCAGCGGCACGGCTTGCGTTTCGTATTCGCTGGCGCTGTAATAGTCTTCGGGTGAGAGTGTTCCTACAAAGTGATGGGGCACGCGGCGAAGTTGCTCATCGGTGGGCGCGGCCGTGCCAATGGCCATGCCACTGTAAATTTGTCGGGAGTCCGCCGATAGGATAGGGGCGTCCAGTTTCTCCGCCACGCGCAGGCTGCACTCCGTTTTGCCCACGCCGGTGGGGCCCAGCAATACAAGAAGGGTGTTCATTCAAAATAAATCGGCTTCGCCGGATTCGGGAAGCGGTTCATCCAATCCTTCAAAGCCTTCTTTATCAAGTTCGTCCATGTCAAATTCCTCATCTCCAAAAAAAGATTCTCCTGTTTCCACGGCGGTGTTTTCCGATTTCAATTCATCCGTTTGCAACGTTTGGTTTGGGGCTTCGCCCTCCGAGAGGGAGCACACGGGTTTAGCGAGGCTCTTTCCCGGTATCATTTCCGATAACACAATGTATAACGCCCGTTCGACAACATAATCAAAAACAAACATTAGTTTTTGCTTTTCATCTTCCAATAAATCGCTCAACACGGTTTCTTCCATAATATGCGGGTCTTCATCGGAGTCGGTGTCCATTTCAATAAGGGTTATTTCTTGTTGTTTGCGCCATTTGTCATCGCAAATGAAAAACGACGCCATCTCTTCGCGGCTGAATCCGGTGGAGTCGATAATGGCTTCGTATAGGTCGAAGAAGGTAGCATCGGAATCTGTTTTAATTTCTCTTTTAAAGTTTTCTACTTCGTCGGAAAGAATTAAAAATCGGAATATCATTGTTATCGTTGTTTAGAGATGATTGTTGATGTTTCAAAGGTAGTAAAAAGTTTTAAATGGAGATTGAAGAGTGTTGAATTAATTTCTACATCGTCTCGCCGCCGGTATTGAAAATATTGAACCGATACGTGAACCGCAGCATAAAATAACCCGTGAGGCTGTTGGTGGTGGTTTCTTGTATGGTGGTGGCATCCACATAGTGCGAAATGTTGGTTTTTTGTTGTAAGATATCGTAAATGCTGAACTCAATGTTTCCGTTTTTCTTCTTGAAAAGCAGTTTGGAGACCGACGCGTTCCAAAGCACTTCGTTTTGATTGTAGCCTCGCGTGTAACCATTGTTTCCCACATAGGTGATGTTGCTGCTTACGTTGAAGTCGCGTGGCAGTTTCATGGTGGCGTTTCCGGTAATGTTCCACGACATAAATTCTTGGTTGCGCTGCCCTTCCAAGCTGTTATTCACCTTGTTGTAGCTGTATGAACCGAGAATGCCGTAATCCGCTTTTTCCGATCGGTAATTAAGTCCAAGCCGTTCCGATATGTTGAAATTTTTGCTCACGTTTATTTCTCTGTTAGCAAACCCTTTATTGTTGCGGTAATTGAGGTTGGTGAAAGATGAGAAAGTGTATTTCTTATTTTTCAGCGGCGTGTTGAATGTAGCGAAAAATCCGATACCGTAATTCCCGTTTATATTCTCATACGTTGTTTCTTGCCGACCGGTTTCCACATCAGTGAAAGTAGATGATACGATGGAGTTTAAGGTGTTGTCTAAGGAAATAGATGCCGATATAAACGATTGTTTCTCCGGCTGAAATTTGTGATAATCTACGGAAAAGTTGTTGTTGAAGGCGGTTTTTAAGTTGGGATTTCCGTAAACAACATATAAGGGGCTGCTGGTTTCAGGAACGGCCGATAGTTGATGTAACGATGGATGGTTGGTTCTTCCGTTGTACCGTAAAGATAATTGTTCGCGTTTATCGAACGCGTATGTAAGAAAAATTCTTGGCGCGTATTCGGTTACTTTTTGGTGTGTATCGCTCAACAACGAATCCACCACCTGCGATGTTCGTTTGCTCGATGACGGTTGTATGCCAATGCCTGCTTGATAATTAAGTTTTTCGCTTTTTCCCCTGAAATTGAGTTGTATATTTTGACCTTCTGTTTCGTTTAAATTTCTGCGGGTGTAGGTGGAGTCTAACACGGTGAAATTGCCTTCGGCATCCTTGCTTTTAGTATTGGTGTCTTGTTCCGATTTGTTTCTGCTGTATGCATAGTTAATCTCTATGAATTTATCTTTCAATATCGGTTCCACATACGAAAAATAACCACCAAAACTGTGTGAAGAATTGTTTGAAATTTGTAAGTGGTCTACATGCTCTTCTTGGCCCAATTTTCTGTAAAATACATTGTTAATGTTGTTTGAGCGAGAATTATTGCCATTGGTGCCACCCATAAAACCAACAGTAAGAGAGCGTCCTTCTTTTTTAAACTTTCGGTTTAGCATGAGGTTTCCATTGAATGAATGGTTGTTTCCGTTTGACGAGTTGCTGGAATTCCCAAAGTTGATGGTGTCGTTGTTCGCGTCGGTAGTGGTGTATGTGTTTTCGTTTACGCTGTTTGATTTTCCAACGTTGCTTCCTGAGTTAAAGTGAATGGTCGTGAGTGTGTCGGGCGTCCATCTCATCTGCACATTCCCCGATACATTTTGATTGCTGTTTGTGTTTTCGTTTACACTTTCTCTTAAGGTATTTACGTCACTTAAAATGGTTTCAGTCCGGTTTTGTGCGAACAGATATTGGCTATCGCTGTTTACATTCACGTTTCCCGATATGTTCAGTTTTTTCGACAACTCATTGTTGAAATTAAAACCGCCATTTCCCCATTTCCCCACACCAGAGCTGCCTCGTATCCCGCCGGAAAAACCTCCGCCGTGCATGTTAGGGGCGAAGCCCGATGAGCCGGTGTTGTTCGCGCCGCCAAGCAAGGTGTATCGGTTGTTGCCCACCATTCTGTTCAGCATAAAGTTTGTTTCGTATCGTTCTTTATTGCCAAAGCCCGTCGCTACGTTACCGAACCAGCCTTTTTTCATTTCTTGTTTCACGGTAAAATTAATGGATTGCTCCTCTTCTCCGTCTTTAAAACCGGTTTGCTCTTCTTTTTCGGATTTCTTTTCGTACACCTGCACTTTATCGATAATTTTCGCCGGAAGATTCTTCGATGCGATTTTGGGATCATCGCTAAAGAATTCTTTTCCATCCACAAAAATCTTCTTTATTTCCTTTCCGTTCACCGTAATTTTCCCGGTAGCGCTTATTTCTATGCCGGGAATTTTTTTTAGCAAATCTTCTGCCAACGCGTTTTCTTGCATATTAAAAGAATCGGCGTTGTATTCAATGGTATCGCCTTTTACCACAATTTGCGGAACTTTGGCTTCAACAACCGCTTCGGAAAGAAGAATATTGTCTTCGTCAAGAAATAGTGAGTCGAGTTTAACGTGCGGAGAGGCCGAAGTAACGGCAACGTTCTCATTAATGGTTTTATATCCCACAAAAGAGACTTGCACAATATACTCGCCATAATCCGTGCTTAGGGAAAATCGGCCGCCTGTTCCCGATTGCGAACCGGTTACAAAAACGCTGTCTTTTTGTTGAAGTATTTTAACGGTGGCGCCCGCTATGGGTTCTTTTGATGCTTGTTCTATAACAATTCCCGAAATTTTGCCCGGCTTTTCAGTGGTTTGAGCAAACGTGAGGTGATAACTCAAGATAAAAAGCAGTATGATTGTCCATTTTATCTGCATTGGTTATTTCTCAATTTTTGCAGGATGGATGGTGTAATGAATTATTTCGCCAATGGTTGGATGCGGAAACGCAATGGTTGCCAATTCGTGAGTTGTCATCTTTTGTTGAATGGCGATACTGAGGTAGGTGATAATTTCCGACACTTTGTTGCCGATGATATGCCCACCCAGTATGCGGTTTTTTTCATCGGAAATAATTTTGCAAAATCCGGTGGAATCAATGTTTTCAATCATATATCGGCTGGCGAACGCGAGCGGCACTTTTGCCACTTTGTATTTTACGCCTTTTTCTTTGAGTTGTTTCTCGGTTTTTCCAACCGATGCGATTTCGGGAATGCTGTAAACCACGCTCGACATCACGTTGTAGTCCATTTTGTCTTTTCTGCCCAACATGTGGTTGATAGCCACTTGCCCTTCGCGAACAGCGGTGTGCACTAAGGGCGATTTGCCGGTAAGGTCGCCGCAAATATAAACGTTGGTGTCGGATGTTTGCATATGCTTGTTCACTTTAATGTTGCCTTGCAATTTTTTCAAACGCAATGTTTCCAATCCGAAGCCTTTAAGCACAGGTTTTCTGCCTACGCTGAGTAGAATTTTGTCGTTTTTTATTTGAAATTTCCCTTTTTTGTTTTTTGCAAAAACGGTTTTGCCTTTTATTTCGGTTATTTCTGTTGACAGATGAAATACAACGCCTTTTTCTTCGAGCAACTCCTTCAGAATTTCTGAAAACTCTTCATCGGTTTCACCCAAAATTTTCGGAGCCATTTCCACCACGGTTATTTTCACGCCTAAACCCACAAAAAACGATACAAATTCCATCCCGATAACGCCTCCGCCAATAACCGTAAGCGACTTGGGTATTTCTTTGTTGTTCAGCGCTTCGCGCGATGTCCAGTACTCGGCATTTTCAATACCTTTGATGGGTGGAATAACGGTTTCTGAGCCGGTAGCAATCAGCAATTTCTTACTCTTATATGTATAGGTATCAGTTTTGAGAAGGTAATTTCCGTCGTTATCTTTTCCGTTGATAACCGCTTTTTGTTTTACCAACTTAATTTTTCTTTCCCGAAAGCCTTCTTCTATGCCTTCGGCAAACTCTTTTAGAAATTTGTCTTTTCGTTTTATCAACGCGGGCATATCGAGCGTTGTATCCGAAGTGTTTATAGCGATTTCTTTGCTGTTTTTTATTTCTTCCAGCATTTTTGAAGAGTAAAGCAACGTTTTTGATGGAACGCAACCTCTGTTGAGGCACGTGCCACCCACTTTGTCTTCTTCAAAAAGCAGAACCGATAATCCGTTTTCCGCTGCATATTCCGCTGCGTTAGCACCCGCCGGGCCGGCGCCGATAATAGCTAAGTCGTAGGTCATTGTTATCTTTATTTAGGCAAATGAAGCACAAGAGATGTGGAATCTTCATATTTTTGTAGCGAAGATATTGCATTATTCGGAAATTTGCACTACTTTTGCATCACTTTTCTGAAAAATGAATAAAATTCTTCCTTAGCTCAGTCGGTTAGAGCATCTGACTGTTAATCAGAGGGTCCTTGGTTCAAGTCCAAGAGGAAGAGCAAGTTAAGAAAAGTTTTTAGAGTGAATAAAATTCTTCCTTAGCTCAGTCGGTTAGAGCATCTGACTGTTAATCAGAGGGTCCTTGGTTCAAGTCCAAGAGGAAGAGCAGAAAAAGCGGGTATTGAATATCCGCTTTTTCTTTTTTACACACTTTTTTTAGAATCTTATCACCCTTACCCGAACAATAGTAGCTTTATTCAAGTTTCAATACATGAGTTTTGACATTTTAAAAACAATTCATTATGAAAAAGTTATTATTTTTATTATTAGCAACCGCGCTATTTATATCGTGTGAAAAAGATGATACAGCAACTTCTCTTAAAGGCACTACTTGGACAACAACCATATCTGATGTTCATAAAGAAAACGGAAAAGATTATCCATACCAACGAGTGGTTGAGGTGAGATTTACCACGGAAAAAGACGGAGTTATAGAAGCTAAAGCCGTGCGCTTGCCCGATAACATATCGCTGGATGCTCTCGTGGCTAACTTCACGTATACTTACAGCAACTCTGCCGGAACCATAGCGTTGGTGCCGAATGGAGAAAGCACCACATTTACGGTTTCAGGAAATACGATGAGAGTTATTACCTTAATACCGGGTTATAAGGAACTGGTGCTTACCAAAAAATAAGTTGATTGAAGAGGAAAAATATTTAACCCTCGCGCCAGAGCGAGGGTTTTTTATTGCGCTTTGGTAAACAATTTCAACGAACAGCTCGTTTAATGTAGAAAGTTTTTATAAGAATAATGAAGAAAGTCCTCATTGCATACAAGCTTCACAAAGAACCGCTCGCGGAACTTTACGAAAAATTCGATGTGTTTATGCCCGAAGATGGCAACCTAAAACGCGAACAAGTACTGGAAATGATACCCGATTTTGAGGTGCTGGTTCCTAATTTTGGGTTTTATACCGATAAAGAAATTATGGACAAAGGCATCAAATTGGAAGTAATTTCCAACTATGGCGTGGGTTACAATAATATAGATGTGGACTATGCCACCGAAAAAGGAATTGTGGTGACAAATATTCCTAAAACCACGTGCGAGCCCACCGCCGAAATGGCGTTCGCGCTTCTGCTCGCGGCAGGAAGAAGAATTGGGTATTACGATCGGAAATTGCGCGAGCACAAAGCCATTGATTGGGGCACCTACGGCGACGCGGGCATTCCCATATTCGGCAAAACTCTCGGAATTATCGGGATGGGACGAATTGGACAAGCGTTGGCGCGCCGCGCCGTGGCATCGGGAATGGACATTATCTATCACAACCGCAATCGGTTGAGCCGAGAAATAGAACAGCGTTACAACGCCAAATACGTTCCTTTTGACGAGTTGCTGCGCACGGCCGATTATATTTCGCTTAACGCGCCTTCAACGCCTGAAACCATTAAACTCATCGGAGAAAAAGAACTCTCCGCGATGAAGCCTACGGCCGTATTTATTAACACGGCGCGCGGAAACATGGTGGACGAGAAAGCGTTGGCCAAAGCGTTGAAAGAGGAAAAAATTTGGGCTGCCGCCCTCGATGTTTTCGAAAACGAACCCAAAATATCCCCCGAGTTGCTGGAACTCGACAACGTGGTGCTCGCACCCCACGCGGGAACCAAAACAACGGAAGACCGCAATAAAATGGCGGAGGAAATGGCACAAAATATCATCGGATTTTACACCGGAGAATACGAAGTTTCACGAGTGAATTGAGTGAGCTTTGAGCTTTGGGCGTGGAGCAAAGAGGCATTTTAGATTTACGATTTTAGATGTTAGAATGTTTCCGATAATGCACTAGTTATGCCCTAAGCTCATCCCTCACCGCCCAACGCTCACCGCTCAACGCTCACCGCTCTATGCCCGACGCAACAAACATAAAACAACAATTACTCTCCTTTGGTAATCCCGAAAAGGCGGAGCACGCCAAATATTTCTTCAAAACGGGAAAAGGACAATATGGCGAAGGCGATATCTTTATCGGCTGCACCGTACCTGAATCGCGAAGCGTGGCACGAGCCAATAAAAACGTTTCGTTCACGGAACTGAAAAAGCTGTTGGACGATGAAATCCACGAATGCCGGTTTTGCGCGCTTGTTATTTTAAACGAGCAATTTAAGAAAGCGGAAGAAGAAAAGCGAAAAGAAATCGTGGATTTTTATTTACGGCATACTCATCGGGTGAATAATTGGGATTTAGTGGACGTTTCGGCATACAATATTCTTGGCGAGTGGTTGCGAAACAAACCTCGAGGCATTTTATACGATTTAGCGCGAAGCGAAAATTTATGGGAGCAACGCATCGCGGTGGTTTCCACCATGGCGTTTATCCGCCACCACGATTTTCACGATATTTTGCAACTTTCGGAGCATTTCCTCACCCATCGGCACGATTTGATGCACAAAGCCTGCGGATGGATGCTGCGCGAAGCCGGCAAGCGCGACGAAAAAACATTAACCGCTTTCCTTGACACGCATGCTGCAAACATGCCGCGTACTATGCTTCGCTACGCGATTGAGAAATTGCCAGCCTCGCAACGAAAACATTATCTTCAGAAAAAATGAATATGCCGTTAAAATGAAACATCTTCTCTATCAAACACATACGTTGAGTAACGGGCTGCGGATAATTCATCGCCCTTTTCCTTCCGAAATATCGTATTGCGGCGTGGCAATAAACACCGGTACACGCGACGAGTACCCCGAGGAGTTCGGAATGGCCCATTTTGTGGAACACATGCTTTTTAAAGGAACCCGAAAACGCAAAGCGCATCACATTTCGGGCAGAATGGAAAATGTGGGTGGAGAATTAAATGCGTATACCACTAAAGAAGAAACGTTTATTTACGCTACCTTTTTGTCGGAATATTTTGAGCGGGCTACTGAGTTGCTGAGCGATGTGGTTTTACACTCCACCTTTCCCGAGCATCAAATTGAGAAAGAAAAAGAAGTAATTTTAGACGAAATAAACAGCTACATCGATTCGCCATCGGAGTTGATTTTTGATGATTTTGAAAACCTGTTGTTCCCAAATCATGAAATAGGGCATTATATCTTGGGCGATCCGGAGTCACTGTTTACTTTCCATTCGGAGAAAGTGAAACAATTTGTTTCTAGGCAATATCAGCCTTCGAATATGGTTTTCTTTTCTTTCGGTAAAACGCCTTTTGAAAAAGTAGTACGCTTTGCCGAAAAGCATTTTTCGTTTCCGGAGATTGCTCTCGAATTCAAAGAAAGGGTCGCACCCGTTGAAATTTCCGCCAAACAATTGGTATTGAAGAAAAATACCGCGCAGTCGCACGTAATGTTGGGCACGCGCGGCTACGATATGCATCACCCGATGCGTTATCCGCTGTTTTTACTGAATAATATATTGGGCGGCGGAAACCTGAACAGCCGGCTCAACAATTCGCTTCGCGAAAAAAACGGATTGGTGTACCACGTGGAGGCAAACGTTACGTTTTATACCGATACGGGCGTTTTTGCCGTCTATTTCGCATGCGACCCGAAATATACCGAAAAGTGCATTCGGTTGGTAAAAAAAGAATGGGATAAGCTGTGCGATGTGGCGCTCACCCCACAGCAACTTTCCATTGCCAAGAAACAGTGGAAAGGGCAAATCGGAATCGCATCGGAAAACAACGAAAGCACCTCATTGACTATGGCCAAAAGCTTTTTGCATCTTCATACATTTGAATCGTTTGAAGAAGTTTTCGCACGTATCGATGCCATTACATCCGATGAAATTCGCGAAGCGGCGAACGATCTTTTTCGCAATCATCCTCATTTTGAACTGCGTTATACCTGAGAATCGCCTCAAAATATGTGAGAAATCCCAAAAAGGACGGTTTCCTTCCGAAAAATCGTTAAAAAAGTGTGGAAAAAATCCCTTTTAATGAACCGTACTTGTTCAAATAATGTTTAAGTAGCTACATTTGGAGCATATTTTTTGATTCTGAAGATGTTTAAAAAAGCAATCATCGAACAAAAAAGAGATGCAAACGTTTTATGAATAGATTTTTATTGAACAAACTAAACACAAAACATTAATTTAATTGATTTAATTATGAAAAAATTGAGATTAACATTAGTAGTTGCAATGCTGGCGGTAGTTACTGTGGCAAGTGCACAAATGAATTTAGGAATTAAAGGTGGTTTAAATATGTCCAATTTAGTGGTTGATGACGAAATCACCGACAAGAACATGAAAATAGGTTTCCACGTTGGTTTGGCTGCCGATTATGACTTCGCGCCTAATATGGCCATTCAATCGGGATTGTTTTTTTCAACCAAAGGTTCTACACTTAAAATTGCTGATAATACGGAGTTCACAGAAAACTTAATGTATCTTCAGCTTCCTGTTCATTTAGCATATAAATTGGATGCAACACCCGGAACCCGCATCGTATTCCATGCCGGACCTTATGTGGCCTATGGAGTTGGTGGAAAAAGAAGTTTTAAAGCTGGTTCTATAGAAGGATCGAGCGATAAAATTTTCGGTGACGGAAATTGGCAATACAAGCCATTTGATGCCGGTTTAGGACTTGGTGTTGGAGCAGAATTCGGTCCTGTTTTAGTTGACATAGGCTGGGATATGGGATTGGTAAACATGTCTAACAGAAGCAGCGGAAACGTTAAAAACCAAAACGCATACCTTTCGGTAGGATATAAATTCTAAGGATAACGATAAATTAATAGGTAAACACCGCCCGAGATTTTGGGCGGTGTTTTTTTTGGTGCTATTCGTGTAGATTTTGGTGCTATTTAGCAATTGTTTTCAGCCATTTATCATTCATTTGCTGGTAAATTGCATTTTTTTTCAAAAAAAGTTCACTCATCGTGAGGGATTTTTTCTTTTATGCATCTTATCTATCGGAAGCCAATATTTTGCTCCCAAAACATAGAACCATTTTTATAAAACAAACGAAACTATTAATTTAAAAAAGTATGAAAAAAATTGTATTGCTACTGGCAATGGTTGCCATGGTTGGCTCAATGAGCGCCCAGGAACTGTCTTTTGGAATTAAAGGCGGAGTAAACATGTCTAACTTTTCCGGAAAAGACGTAAAAGACACCAAAATGAAATTAGGTTACAACGTGGGCATCGCGGCCGATTATGACTTCGCGCCCAACATGGCTATTCAATCGGGATTGTTCTTTACCACCAAAGGTGCAAAACTCTCTTCCGCCAAAATCAATCAAAAATTTGGCGACGCCACCCTCTCAGGAACTGTCGACGCAACGGCAAACGCCATGTATTTGCAATTGCCCGTTCACTTCGCTTACAAAATTGATGTGAACCCCGGAACACGCGTAGTGTTGCACGCCGGCCCATACGTGGCTTACGGCGTTGGCGGTAAAAGAAGCGGCAAAGCGAATTTGAAAGTTTCAGGCAATGTGCCCGCCGATCAAAAAGCCTTGCTTGATGAGGCAATCAAACAAGCAAATGCATCAACCACCGGTGTGAACACATTCGATAAAAAAACGGGCCTCAAACCCTTCGATGCCGGCGTAGGCTTAGGTATTGGGGTAGAATTCGGTTCAATTCTGGTTGATTTAGGTTGGGATATGGGATTGTTGAATATCTCAAACACAAAAGACGGCAGTTTAAAAAACCAAAACGCCTATTTTTCAGTTGGATATAAGTTCTAAGTGAAATCTTGAAAAATCAATTGGTAAAAACACCGTTCGAGAAATTGAACGGTGTTTTTTTATTAAAAATCAAATAAGTTATGCTTTCATCAAATATTTTTTCTACTTTTGGGCATTACTGCCTATTCAAGTTTATTGAGTGTTAATAGAGAGTGCCTCTAAAAACTCCCATTTAAGGCTGCAATGGAGATAAAATTGCAGCCATAGGGGGGTATATTAGGCGTGCTCCAATTATAAGGATGAAAAATGCATAATATATTAGATGAAGATTTTTTCAGTAAAATAGGAACAGCTCAACCACTTAGCCAAAAAATAGAACGAAGAATAGAGGATTTAATTCGAGAAAAGAAAATACTGCCGGGGCAGAAATTACCTTCCGAATTTGAATTGTGTCAACTTTTCTCCGTCAGCAGAACAGCTTTGCGCGAAGCGTTAAAACGCTTGAATGCGAGAGGCTTGGTTGAGGTGAAAAAAGGCAGTGGCGTTTATGTAACGCAAATAAAGATTGAAAACATCATTGAATCGTTAAACTTGTTTTACGATTTAAAATTCGATTCCAATCTTATTCAACAAATCATTGAGGTGCGCAGAATATTTGAGCCGGAAATTGCTAAATTGGCATCGGTGAATAGAACGCGCGAAGATGTAGAGGTGTTGGAACAAAATATAGAAGACCTGATAAAATGTGATCCCGACAACACCCAGTTGGAGGTGGATATCATTAACCGTTTTCATATGAATGTTGCCAAATCCACCAATAATCCCATCATTACCATTAGTATGGAACCGGTTTATTCTCTGGTGCCCAGGTTGAGAAATTTGATTTTTGCGAATATCGACGGCGAGAAAAAATACACCGTGTCGTTGCAAGTGAAAATTCTTGAGGCAATAAGAAAATCTATCCCCGACGACGCGTATCGCCATTCGGTTGAGTTGCTCAACAGAAATATGGAGATATACGATAAATACTTTAAAGGAAGAATAATTAGTTGATGGAATAGATGTTTCGTGGGTTGAACTTAAAAACTGCGGGAATTGCAAAAAGACTTCCGGCTATAATTCATCTCAACCCATGCTTTTTCTATTTCTTTTTTTGCCCCCTTCGCTACAGAAACAACCTGTTTTGGTCTATGGAAAGCTAAGTTGTATGACAGCTTTATTTATAAAGAAGCAAAGCAAAATCAAACGATACCAACTATCTTATAAATTAAACTATCTTATTTTCTGTTTTTAAATGTCTGATTGACATTTGATTTGTTAAAATGTTGCTTTTTTTTAAAAAAACATTGAAAGTTGCAAAAAATAAATAACTTTGTGGTGTCATACAACATACATGTTTCAAATCTAATAAAACAGCGATGAATCAGAATGGAAAGAAAAACGTAGGTTGCATGACATCGAGTAGGCAGTAATCTAACATCAAAAAACTTAAACATTCTGAGAGAGTAATTAACGATAAAAAAATTAGTATGAGAAAAAAAGTTAATCTGTTATTCTCCATATTCTTATTGAGTATGGGGTTTACATTCGCACAAACCCGGGTAACGGGTAATGTGGTTGACGAATCGGGTGAACCCGTCATTGGCGCATCCATTCAAATTAAAGGAACAGGGCAAGGAACTGTAACCGATATTGACGGAAACTTTAACCTAACAGTCCCTTCGGGCTCTAATACCTTGGTTATTTCTTACGTGGGAATGCGCACACAAGAGCTAACAGCATCGCCAAATATGCGCATTGTGCTGCAAGCTGATACCGAATTACTGGATGAGGTAGTTGTTGTGGGATATGGAACGCAGCGGAAAGTAAACTTAACGGGTGCTGTTTCAAATGTGAATGTGGATGAAGCGGTTGCCAGTCGTCCGGTCACTGATATTGCCAAGGCGCTGCAAGGTGTTTCACCGGGTTTGACTATCACTAACTCCTATGGTGGTGTAGGAACCGAATCTACTATTAAACTAAGGGGTTCCGTGGGCTCTATTAATGCCGCCGGAGGAACTTCACCCTTAATATTAGTGGATGGTGTTGAAGTACCTAGTTTAAACCTCATCAATCCAAGCGATATTGAATCAATCTCTGTGTTGAAAGACGCGGCTTCTTCTTCAATTTACGGTACTAGAGCTGCATGGGGAGTTATATTAATCACTACCAAGCAAGGGCAAGATGGCCGAGTAAGAGTAAGTTACTCAAACAATTTTGCATGGAATACACCAACACGGATGGCTGAGTTAATGTCAACAACGGAAAATGCCGAATACATTTTGAAGGTTGCCAAGAGAATAGACCCTAATAGAAATGTTGTATCGAGCATTGGTTACAGTGTTGATCAAACAGCGGTGGAGAAAATGAGAAATTGGGAAGCTCAATATGGAGGGATGTCGCAAGCCGAACTTGGAGAAATGCTGGAAGGAAGAGATTTTGAATTTAGAGATGGTAAAACTTTCTTTTATCGCTCTTTCGATCCAATTGAGATGTTTACAAAAAAATGGACACCCCAACAAAACCACGATTTCTCTATTTCGGGCGGAAATAATGTTACCACTTACAACATTGGATTGGGGTATCTTAAACAAGAGGGTGTGATGAAGATAAATACCGATAAGTATGAGCGGTACAATTTAACATCGAACACCACAACCAAAATTAAGGATTGGTGGAAAGTAAGAACAAATATTATGTTCACGAGAACTGAAGATAGTGAGCCTTACAGATATACTTCCGGACAATACGATGCTTGGTTTTATTTAATGAGATGGCCACGTTGGTATCCTTATACAACCTATCAGGGTAAAGATTTTAGATCTGCGGTAACAGATATAAAACAAGCAAACAGAGAATCGCTAACCACAAATTATGTGAGAGCGAATTTAGGAACAGAACTAATTCCAATAAAGGATCTTTCAATCAATTTTGACTACACCTTTGGTCTTTGGAATCAATACCAAAAAAGAAATGGGGGTGTTGTTAACGGATTTGATATGTTTTCTACAGCTCCGTTCGACAACTTTTCGAGCTTGTATAGCTCTTCGGCAAACCGTGCTGTTCAAACTAGCCGATACACGATTTCAAATATTTTCAAAGCATATGCTACTTACAATTTAGGAATTAATAACGTTCATAACTTCAAGTTCATTGCAGGTATGGATGCCGAAACTCGTAATCGTATTGGACATTATTCAGAAAGAAGAACCTTGATAGATTTAAACAAACCCGAAATTGCGCTGGCAACCGGAGAGCAGTTTGTTTCAAGTGTAGCATATAACGAAGACTTCGCCGCTGCAGGTTTTTTTGGACGTATCAACTATGATTACATGCAAAAATATCTGCTAGAACTAAATGCTAGATATGACGGTTCTTCCAAGTTTCCGGCAGGTAGAAAATGGGCACTGTTCCCTTCGGTATCCGCGGGATGGAGATTGTCGGAAGAAGCATTTATGGATTGGACAAAACCGGTGCTTTCTAACTTTAAGTTAAGAGGTTCATGGGGGACAATTGGTAATCAAGATGTTGCGTCTAATTCGTTCCTTTCTACTATGAGTTCGGGCAACTCGGGCTGGGTTGTGAATGGAGAAAATGTTCTTTACTTGGGGTCTCCATCCGTCATATCCGATGCGTTGACGTGGGAACGGGTAACAACCTACGATATCGGATTGGATGCCGGATTTTTGGATAACTCCCTTACGTTCGTTTTCGACTGGTATAAAAGAATTACATCCGGTATGCATACTCCCGGAGAAGCGCTTCCTTCCACTTTTGGAGCAACTGCTCCCAGAATCAACTTTGGAGAATTAACAGGAACAGGGTTTGAATTTGGAGTTAACTACAATAAGTTGTTCTCTAATGGTTTAGCGCTGGGCCTGAGAGCTTCTCTTTCTAATGTAAAGGAAGTTATCACTAAGTTTAATGAAAGTGATAATAATATTTATGCAAATTATCAAGGAAGAGTGCTGGGAGAAATCTGGGGTTACGAAACTGACAGATTATTCCAAGAAAGCGATTTTAATGCCGATGGTACTTTAAAAGATGGAATTCCATCGCAAGCATTATTTGAATCCGGTTCGTTTACGTTTGGCCCGGGCGATGTTAAATACAAAGACCTCGATGGCGATGGTAAAATTACCTACGGTAAGAACACCACCGATGATCATGGCGACTTAAAAGTAATTGGAAATACATTGCCGAAATATGAATACAACTTTGGTATCGATTTAGCCTATAAAGGGTTTGATATGAGAGCGTTTTTCCAAGGTGTTGGTTCTCGCGACTATTGGGGATATGGTAGTGTTGCCATTCCTTCAGGTGGATCCGGTTACGGTGAAGGTGCTTTCAAGCATCAATTAGATTACTGGACACCGCAGAATACTAATGCTTTTTATCCAAATCCATCGAATAATGCTTGGCTGAGCAACTCAAATAACTTCTTAAGACAGACTCGATACCTTCAAAACATGGCATACCTGAGGTTGAAAAATTTGACCTTCGGTTATATGCTTCCCGAAGCTTGGATGCAAAAAGTGAAATTTCAAAGCGTAAGAGTATATGTGAGCGGAGAGAACCTTTTTGAATTTGATAAAATGACTATTCCTCTTGATCCCGAAAGCACAAGCTATAAAGTTGGTGTTAGTGGAGAAACCTGGTCATTCGGAAGAAGTTATCCATTCAACAGAACGCTTTCATTTGGTATGCAAGTTCAATTTTAATTAAATAGAAATAAAATGAAAAATAGAATATTCAACTTAATTATTGTATCTCTTATTCTGTTTGGATGTGACGATTTTCTTGAGACGAATCCAAAAGATAAAATTACGGATACACCCGAGTTTTGGAACGACGAATCCAACATACGTACCGTTGTAGTTGGCCTCTATGATCAATATTTTGAAGGATGGAGATCGGGTTGGGCACGCACTGACTGGTATTCCGAGACCAACGTTGCCGATTGGAACGATGATAATGCACAAAAAGTAGCAACATTTTTCACTAAAGTGACTCCAACTACAGATGCTACGCACTGGAATTTTAACAATTTGCGAAGAGTAAATATTATAATAGACAGAGTGGGGAAAACTACCGACTTAGATGAAGAAACAAAAAACCATTGGCTTGGCGTAGGTAGGTTCTTGAGAGCTATGGAATACCACAAATTAGTTTCTAAGTTTGGAGACGTGCCTTGGTACGATGCCCCTTTATCGAGTTCTGATGAAGCGGCACTTTATCAAGAAAGACAACCCCGCACTATGATTATGGACAAGGTTGCCGAGGATTTAGATTTTGCAGGCAAGAACGTCCGCTTAAGCGATGGGGTGAAGGGATTAACTATTAACAGAGATATTGTTTGGGCTTATACTTCTAAAATAATGTTATTTGAAGGAACTTGGCAAAAATATAATGAATCAAACAATGAATATGCTAAAAAATACTTGACAATTGCCAAAGATGCAGCAGATGCTGTAATAAAATCCAACAGATATTCATTAGCCAGCGATTATAAATCCCTAACTACGTCAATAAGTTTAGCAGGAAATCCCGAAGTACTTCTGTATAGAGAATATGCTGAAGGTGTTTTAACACATAGCTTAATGTCTTTCCAAAACACAGAGTTTGAGGCTAATAGTCCATCCCGTAGTCTAATAGACACCTATCTTACAAAGAATGGGCTGCCCATTCATCAAGATGGAAACACCATGTTTAAAGGCGATAAATGGTTTTTTGATGAAATCGTGGATAGAGATCCCCGGTTACACGCTATTATTGATACCGATGGGCTACGATTAGAAGGAGTAAGTACTGTATACGCAACATCCGGCTATTTCACCAACCGATTTGTGAATGAATCGTTGATTGATTTACCGGGAGGAAAAAGCAGCACCAATATCACAGATGCGCCCGTGATGAAATTGAATGAAGTGCTGATGAACTATATTGAGGCGGCAGCAGAACTCGCCAGCCTTGGCTCATACACGCTTACGCAGGCGGACTTTGATAAAACTATAAATGTCATCAGAGACAGGCCAAGTACAGCAATGCCTCATTTAACACTTGTAGGAAATGATATTTCCGTAAACGGCGTAATAATAAAAGATCCTAAAAAAGATTCGGATGTTTCATCTATACTTTGGGAAATTCGTAGGGAAAGAAGAACCGAATTGGCCTATGAAGGAATAAGATTCAACGATATCAGAAGATGGGGTAAATTGCATTATGCTGACATGAGCGAGACACCCGAGGTGAATCTAGGCGCCTGGGTTGATAAAGAAAGATATGTAAAATGGTATAATGATACCTATAAGCCCGAAACGCCTATAACGTTGAAATCCTTAGAGTCTGTTCATCTCGACAGAGCTGGAAACGCGGGATATATTAAACCCATTCAAGATGATGGTTTGTTGAGGAAATACGCGCAAAAAGATTACCTATATCCAATTCCTTTAAATCAAATAACATTATATGAAACAAAAGGAGTTAATTTGAAGCAAAACCCAGGTTGGAACTAGGCAGATATAATTTATATTTTAGAAAGAGCGATTTCTCCCGAAATTGCTCTTTTTTTTCTTTTCCGTTAAAAAACAATCTGTTTTTATGCATAAAAGTAAAGATGTATGACAGCTTTATTCGGACACGAAATGTACAAAACGACTTACATTCAACTGCATTTGAAATTAAACCATCTTATTTTCTGTTTTTAAATGTCTGATTGACATTTGATTTGTTAAAACATTGTTTTTTTTTCTAAAAACCATTGAAAGTTGCAAAAAAATAATAACTTTGTGGTGTCATACAACATACATGTTTCAAATCTAATAAAACAGTGACGAATCAGAATGTAAAGAAAAACGTAGGTTGTATGATATCGAGTAGGCAGTAATCTAACATCAAAAAACTTAAACATTCTGAGAGAGTAATTAACGATAAAAAAATTAGTATGAAAAAAAAAGTTAATCTTTTATTAACCCTATTCTTACTGAGCATAGGGTTTGCATTCGCACAAACCCGGGTAACGGGTAGTGTGGTTGACGAATCGGGTGAGCCCGTCATTGGCGCATCCATTCAAATTAAAGGAACAGGACAGGGAACTGTAACCGATATTGACGGAAACTTTAACCTAACAGTCCCTTCGGGCTCTAATACGTTGGTTATTTCTTACGTGGGAATGCGCACACAAGAAGTAACCGCATCGCCAACTATGCGCATTGTAATGCAAACCGATACCGAATTACTGGATGAGGTGGTTGTTGTGGGATATGGAACGCAACGGAAAGAAAATCTCACCGGCGCGGTGTCCAGCGTGAATGTGGAAGAGGCGTTAGGTAGCCGTCCCATCGCCGATGTTGGGCGTGGCTTGCAGGGTACCGTTCCCGGGCTTTCCATTGTAGTGCCCAGTGGAGAGGTGGGTTCCGACCCCATTATGAAAATTCGCGGACAAATCGGCTCCATTGCCGGTTCAAGCAATCCGCTCATTTTGGTAGATAACGTAGAAATACCAAGTATCCAGGTTATCAACCCAAATGATATTGAGTCTATTTCCGTGTTGAAAGACGCTGCCGCAAGTTCCATTTACGGCTCTAAAGCAGCATTTGGAGTTATCTTAATTACCACAAAGAAAGGCGCGAGAGAAGAAAGAACCGATATTACATATTCCACTAACTTGTCTTGGCAGCAGCCTTTTAAAAAGATTGATATTGCTGGTGTGGACGGGCTTGAATATACGCTGGAAGCACACGAAAACATGAAATCGGGCGGCCCTGCCGGCGGTTTTTGGCGTGTAAGCAGAGAAAGCTTCGAGAAAGTGAAAGAATGGCAACGATTGTATGGAAGCACCGTAAAATACGATGACCCCATTTTGTACGGAAGAGACTGGATTTATGACGGAACGGATAAATTCGGTTATAGAATTTACGATCCGGTTCAAGCGATGATTAAAAACTCCGCTTTTTCGCAAACACACAACCTTTCACTCAATGGAAGAAGAGGTGATACCAACTATACTGTTAGTGTGGGGTATTTAGGACAAGAAGGGATGATGAAACCCGCGGTTCACGACGATTTCAGAAGATTTACCGGTAATTTGAGCCTATCGTCCAAAATAACGGATTTCCTTACCTTAAGAGGAGGAGCAAGATTTACCGACTCTTCCAAAAGATTCCCTAACTCCGCCACCGGATTCTCGGCTGACCCTTGGTTATATCTTTATAGATGGAGCCGGTTGTTTCCTACCGGAGCATTAGAAAATGGAGAAGAGGTGAGAGACCCCTATTTTGATACCAAAAACGCGCATACTGCCGTAAACAGAAACAGATATACCAACTTAAACCTTGGAACTACCATCGATTTCACTGCCAATTGGAATCTTTTGGTGGATTACGCGTATAGCTCACAATTAAATCAAGCTACAAATTCAAGGCCCTCATTTGGTTCGCGCGAACCTTGGTATACACCCGTAGCTTGGAACGACGACCAAGGAAACCGCATTTATGTAGACGATAAAGGAAATATTACAGATACAGGTGGTATGCCTGCTTACAGGTTCCCGTTTGTGAACTATGTGCAACAAGAAAACTCTTATTTTTATAAGAACTCTTTTGTCTCGGACAAACACACGTTTAACGCGGTAACAAACTACGATTTGGCTATAGGCGACAACAATAAATTTAAATTTATGCTTGGAACCAACGTAGAAAGCTACAAATGGGACAGCCATTGGTCGAATAAAACAGAATTAATAAATGAGGATAATCCTCAGTTCAATTTTGCTGTTGGCACGGAAACCGTAGGTGGTGGCGCAAACTGGGATTCGCAGTTGGGCGTTTTTAGTCGTATAAACTACTCCTTTATGGATAAATATCTGTTGGAAGCAAATTTGCGTTACGACGCTACCTCTAAATTCCCCGCTCATTTGCGTTGGAGATGGTATCCTTCGTTCTCCGCAGGTTGGGTTATGACAAATGAAACATTTATGCAACCTTTAGATCCTGTTTTAAGCTTTGCCAAAATAAGGGCGTCTTGGGGAGTGATTGGAGACCAATCGGTGCGTAACTCGCTCTATTTGTCAACAATGGATGTGTCAAAAAGTTGGTGGTTGTCGCAAGATGGCAAGCAATATTTTGAGCTAAGTACTCCAAGCCCTGTTTCGGCAGGAATTACCTGGCAAGATATT
This sequence comes from Bacteroidota bacterium, assembly GCA_023388315.1. Taxonomy (GTDB): domain Bacteria; phylum Bacteroidota; class Bacteroidia; order Bacteroidales; family Dysgonomonadaceae; genus JAEWGM01. The sequence continues at coordinate 144,063 of JAEWGM010000044.1, forward strand.
GAAACCATAAACTTGGGATTAGATTTGCGTTTCTTCAGAAACAAATTGGGATTCGTGTTTGAGTGGTATCAACGCGATACTAAAAATATGATTATTGCCGGCGAGGCGTTGCCCGCGACATTTGGTGCCGGAGCTCCACAAGGAAACTATGGAAATTTGCGCACGCGAGGATGGGAAATTGCAGCCGACTTTAGTCACAGATTCGATAACGGAATTGGCATCAATATAAATGCTAACGTTCACGACGCCATTACCGACATTACAAAAGCGGCCGACTGGAACACACCTTGGGAGAACAGGTTAATACATAATACTTACACCACAGGAAAAAGATACGGCGATATATATGGTTACGTTACCGATCGATTATACCAGAAAGAGGATTTTGTTTATGATGCGAACGGAAATATTCAACAAACTACCATTATTTGGGAAGGTACGGCAAAACGTACCAATCAATTGGCGGGCAATAACCCGGTATATCAAACCTATTTTGAAGATGGCAACCAGGTACTGTTGATAAGCCCCGGAGATGTGAAGTTTGTTGATGTAAACGGAGATGGTTACATTACACCGGGTAAGAACACATTTGGCGATCCCGGAGACCAAGTGGTAATTGGAAACTCTACCCCACGTTATGAGTTTGGTTTGCGTTTAGGAGCAGATTATAAAGGCTTTGACGCTTCCATGTTTTTCCAAGGTGTGGGAAAAAGAAGTATTTGGGGAGCAGGTCAATTGGCAATACCCGGATTTCACGTAAAAGACGGAGCTATGCCACAAGCAATTGCGGGAAATTTCTGGAAAGAAGACAGAACCGATGCATTCTATCCCAGAGCTTGGAATTTAGGCGGAGCTAATGAAGGATTTGTGATGAGAAAACAATCACGTTATATGCTCAATATGGCCTACCTGAAAATTAAAAATATTACAGTAGGTTACACGATTCCACGCAACGTGTTGGATAACATTCATTTGTCGAGTGCCAGAATCTATCTCTCGTTGGAAAACTTTGTAACTTTTGATAAGTTAAGAGGATTACCCATTGATCCTGAGTCAATTTCAGGGCACTCTATGTTAAGAGAAGGCGGAAATTACAACTTAGGAAGAACAGGTACGGGAAACCCCACGTTTAAATCTGCATCAGTAGGAGTTCAAATTAGTTTATAATTTTAAATCAACATCATTATGAAAATAAATATATTCAATAAAATAGCGTTTGTGGCACTGCTTTTGGTATTTGCAACAGGGTGCGATGACTTTTTAGACAGGCCGCCTCTAACGCAGGAAAACGACGCGACAGCTTGGAAAAACGAGCAAAATGTACGCCTGTATGCGAATAAATTCTATGGAGGCCATAGTGTAGGAAGTACTTTTTATCCAGGTTTCTTTATGGGATATGGACACTCGTGGACAAACTCATATTCCCCATTAATGGGCTATCAATTCAGCGATGATATTGTACACAACGGAAACCAAGGAAACTTCACTCGCGCGGTTCCCAATAGCAAAATTTGGAGTATGGCGGTCATCCGTTCTCTTAATATAATGATTGACAGGATAGAGAATAACATGAAAGATGTTTTATCCCAAGAAGCATACAATCATTGGATGGGTATTGGACGCTTTTTTAGAGCGTTACGATATTCTGAACTGGTATTTGAATATGGAGATGTACCCTATTACGATCACGTTCTCTCAGATACCGATTTAGACAATTTGTACAAACCCCGTACGCCCAGAAATGAAGTAATGGATGCCATTTACGATGATTTAAAATTCGCGTTTAATAATGTTCGCTTAAACGATGGCGAAATGAACGTAAACCGATATATTGTTGCTTCGTTTATCTCCAGAGTGGCCATGCACGAAGCAAGTTGGCAAAAATATTATTATAAAAACAATGAGCGTGCCAAAAAATTCTTTGAATTTGCGGTGGAGACAGGAGATTACATTATAAATAGCAACAAATACGATATTGTTACCGAATTTAGAGAGCTGTTCACTTCGGAAGACTTGAAAGGAAATAAAGATGTTATAATGTACAGACATTACGATCAGTCGGTTGGAGTTACCCACAGTGTCGCTTCTAACAATAACCTCTCAGAATCAATAAATTTTGGACCAACAGCCGCTTTAATCAAATCATTTATTTGCAACGACGGCGAAGTTTGGCAAAACTCCGAACTGGATAAAGCGGACGATTTTTCTTTAGCGAACGCGATTAAAACGCGCGACCCCAGATTGGAAGCTACTTTTTATGATAAGCCAACCGTAAGAAACAGAGGCTCTTATTGGTACATCAATAAGTTTTTGCCCAGAAGCGTTGCCAAATCTGTTGAGGCCGGAAACGCGCCACCCGTGGAGTTTACCAGCACAAACAACAGAACCGATTATCCTGAGATGAGATACGCGGAAGTGCTTTTAAACTGGATTGAGTCAAAAGCCGAATTGGCTACCATTGGAGGAGGATCTGTAACGCAGGCGGACATAGACAAGTCTATCAACAAAATCAGAAACCGCCCCATCGCTCCGGAAGCAGAAGCCATGGGTGTGGAGAAAACCAAGCCGATGGAATTGAGCGCTTTACCGGCTGACCCCGACAGGGATGCGGATGTTTCACCACTATTGTGGGAAATTAGAAGAGAACGTCGTATGGAATTCGCGTTTGAGTTTTCTCGCATTGCCGACATCAAGCGTTGGTCAAAACTCGAGTATATGGATACCGACAATAATCCTGATCTCTTGGCAGGCGGTTGGGTTAACTTCCCTAGAGAAATGTCGGACGACTTAACACCCGCCAACGCAGGGAAATTCTCGGTATTAAAATTGAACGACAATTTTGTTCCTTTCAATGGAGGCAACGGCTCAGAAATGATAGGATTCTATAGAAGTAGCAGTACAAGAGGCCGCCAGCCATTCTTAGACCAACTCAACGTTAATCCGTACCTTGCTCCCGTTGGTAAAACGCAAATAGATGATTATGAGAGCAAAGGGTATGTACTTAAGCAAACCGAAGGCTGGCCTCAGAATTAATTAACGAAATAAAAAATCTATAAAATGAAGAAGTTAATAAATAATTTATCGAAATACGTCATTATTCTCGCTTCATTGAGCATCATCTTATTTACGGCATCATGTAGCGAAGATTATCCGAGTAATGTGGAATCTCCCAACGAAGTGGTGTTGAAATCTATTAAGATTCTCAACGCGGGGGTTGATGGAAAAACCGTAATTGAAGGTAGAGTAGACGAAGACACTAAATCGATATGGTTCCCACGCATAGACCCCGAAACTGATTTGTCGGCTGTTCGTTTTGAAGCAGTGATGTCTGATGGTGCAAAATTGGAGAATGATGTTTTGGCTTTTGAGTTCGCAGAAGGTGAAGACTCAAAAGACATGGTTATAAAAGTAGTAAACGAGCCACGTTTTCGTGAATATAGAGTAACATTACGCTTAAATGTTCCTGTGTTTGGAGCCGATTTCGGAAACCCTCAAATATATGACAACACGGCAAATGAGCTTGGTAACCCGTTGTATCCTACTTTTGTTTCGTTAAGCACGAGAGGCTCAGGGTTCGATGGCAAGCATGTACTCATTGTAACTAGAGCCGAAGGTGGGTCGCACCTTTTGGATGTAAATGATTTAAAGAAAAACGAAATAAAACCCATTCCGTTGAACCTCACCGGAGTTGGCGGTGGTACGTTCCCCGTAAACCTGGGAGCTCAAATTAATGGGCATACCTATATCGCGAATCTTTCGGGTGGATTGGTTTCTCCATTAAAAATTTATCACTGGACCGATCCCTCGCAAGCACCGCAGGTAATCGCCAACATTAACAAAGCCGACATCCCCGGTGCAGGTGCTCGTCATGGCGACAACCTTTCTGTGAACTTAGATGATAACGGAAACGGACACATTTTCTTGGGTGATAACGCGTCAACCCAAATTTTGCGGTTTACGGTCAGAAACTACACTGAGGTGTCGAGCCCGTTCATCATTGAAATGCCATCGCGTTTACTGGAGCCGTTTATGAATATGAATCGTGTGGGTACAACCGACGACTATCTGCTCACCGGACATGCGGCACCCATCATGGTAGCAAGTGTTGACGGAACCATCGGATACAGAATGGATAATTCTTCTATCCCCATCAGAAGTTCAGACCCACGGGTTATTTACTTCAACGGTGAGCGTTACCTGCTTGTAGTGACTGCTGCAAGAGGCGCGGGAGATAGTGTGGTAATGTATATCTACAACATTACAAGAGGCGAAAGCATTTCCGAGGCTTTAGAAATCTTTGAATCGGGCGATATGACCCCTATTTATCAATATCCCTTAATGGGTGGGGTAAACTCAGCACCCTCCACTCAAACGGGATGGCATGTTACCAAAGATGCGGAAGGGAACGATGAAAGCCTGATGGTTTATGGCGCATCCGCCGATGCCGGCTTTGTGATTGTTGAATTCCCGAAAAAATCACTTGACGACTAATGTGTTTTTACGGATACATATGAAAATAACTTTGCCGGACTAATTTCGGCAAAGTTATTTTTTCCTAAAGAGAATTACTTAAACCTGAAACATGATGAGAAAAATCAGATATACTTATCTTATCCTGCTGGCCATTGCATTTACCGTTGCGTGTAGCAGAGATGTTCCCGGCGAAGAGCCACAACCACCGGGGCCAACAGACCCCCAACTCATTTTCCCTAAAAAAGAAATGAGAGCCGTGTGGATTACAACTGCTTACGGATTGGATTGGCCTATGGGAAAATATGATATTCAACCACAAAAAAATCAATATATTCAATACTTGGATAAATTTAAAGAATTGAATATAAACACGGTAATTGTTCAAATAAAACCCATGGGCGATGCGTTTTACAACTCGCCTTATGAACCTTGGAGCTCATCTATAACGGGAACCAGAGGAAAAGACCCGGGTTATGATGTGCTAAAGTTTATGATTGATGAAGCTCACAAACGCGATATGGAGTTTCACGCTTGGATGAACCCCTACAGAATTGCCACACGGGCGAATAACGGCAGTTCTTATCCCGCTTTACATTCTTCTGTGAAGCCTGAATGGGTTGTAAGCCACGAGAAAATACAGATTTATAACCCCGCGTTGCCCGAAGTACGTCAACGGCTGGCCGATATCGTAAAAGATGTAATTACCAAATACGATGTGGACGGCATTCATTTCGATGATTACTTTTATTCCGATCCTTCATCGGCAGGCGTAATGGTTTCCGATGCATCCGATTTTCAAAAGTATGGGGCAGGATTTGCAAAAATTGAAGATTTCAGACGCGATAATGTGGACAAAGCAATCAAAGCGGTTCACGATGTAATTGTAGCCACAAAGCCCGAAGTTGTTTTTACCATTTCTCCCGCCGCCAGTCCCGATTATAATTTAAACACCCTGTTTGCCGATGTGGCGAAATGGTGTCGCGAAGGCTGGATTGATGTGGTGATGCCACAATTGTATCAAGAAATAGGAAATGCGTACAACGATTTTCAAGGGCGGTTAGGTTGGTGGTCACAATATAACTACAAAGCGGCATTGATGATAGGACACGGTTATTATAAATTTGGTGATCCGGCTATGCCGGCAGCTTTTCAGTCGGTTAACGAACTGGAACGTCAATTCGCTTTAACACGCAGAAACACCAAAGTGCAGGGGAACGCCCAATATAGTGCTCGTTATGTTCTTTTAAACAAAATAGGAATTACCGATAAGCTTACCGATTTGTATAAAGAACCGGCTGTTATTCCTTTTTTAGGCAGAGAAGTAGCGGCAGCGCCCGCCAAACCACAGAACCTGAAAATAAACAATAAACAACTCAGTTGGACAACTTCCGGCGATGTGAAATCGGTGGTATATTACTTCCCCGATATCACAAAAGAGGGACAAGTGGTGGGCATAACCGGCCAAAACAGTTTGTCGGTGAACGCCGCCGGACACTATTGTGTAACTGCGATAAACAAAGACAACAAGGAAAGTGAGCCAACGGAACTTGTGGAATTAAAGTGAAATTGAATGTTTAGTATCACTTTATAATAAAGAAAGAGCGATTTCTCCCGAAGTTGCTCTTTCTTCATTCTCAATATTTTTATATCTTGTACACCTTATTAAAAGGATTTTTTATGAAAAAAGTAGGAACATTGCTTGCGTTGTTATATGTTACGTTAACTGGATATTCTCAAACCTCGTGGATTAGAGTCAATCAAATCGGATATTTGGTAAATGATGTGAAAGTGGCGGTGTGGGTGAGCAAATCGGCTACACCCGTTGAGATATTTGAAGTGGTGGATGCGAATACCCAAAAAACAGTTTATCGAAGTGATAAGCTAAAGAACGAAGGGCCTTTATGGGCTTTTACTTCTACCGCACGTTTGGATTTCTCCGAATTAAAATCGGAAGGCACTTATTTTGTAAAGGTAGGAGAAACCAAATCTCCTTCTTTCAGAATAGGGAATGATATTTATGCGGATGCATCGGAAATTCCGTTGATGTATATGCGGCAACAGCGTTGTGGGTATAATCCGTTTCTGAAGGATTCGTGTCACACCCACGACGCCATTTCCGTGGGTGATCCCGAAGGAAAGCGCGATGGCTTGTATTTCAACACCACCGGAGGCTGGCACGATGCTTCGGATTACCTGCAATATGTTACTACATCGGCTAACGCGGTTTATCAAATGTTGTTTGCATACACGCAACATCCGCAATCTTTTGGTGACAAATACGATGCGAACGGAAATGAGGGCGCCAACGGCATTCCCGATATTTTGGACGAAGCCAAATGGGGCTTGGATTGGTTGGTGAAAATGAATCCCGACTCCAACACCTACTTCAACCAACTGGCAGACGACCGAGATCACGCCGGCTTCACGCTCCCCAATGAACAAAAAGTAGATTATGGTTGGGGCGCGGGAAAAGAGCGTCCGGTTTATTTCGTGAGCCCACAGCCGCAAGGATTATTTAAACACAAAAACCGAAGTACAGGAATGGCTTCTACGTTGGGGAAATATGCTTCATCTTTTGCTTTGGGCGCGAAAGTACTGGAGAAATATTATCCCGAATTTTCAACCCTTCTTCTTGAAAAATCTCAACACGCCTATCGCAAAGGGGTGGCAAATCCGGGAGTTTCGCAAACTGCGCCCGGCGGCGCGCCTTATTTCTATGAGGAAGACAACTGGGCGGATGATATGCATTTGGCTGCCGCTCAAATGTATAATACGTTTGGAGAACAAGATTATTTAAAACAAGCTGTAGGCTATGGGCGCTTAGAGCCGGTTACTCCGTGGATGGGAGCCGACTCTGCGAGGCATTATCAATGGTATCCTTTCGTGAATTTGGGAAATTATCATTTGGCAAAGCAAAATTTAGATATCCGCGTACAAAAAGAATTTATACGAAACATGAAAACCGGTTTACAACGCGTGAAAGAGCGTGCCGAGGGAAATGCTTTTTTGCACGGCATCCCGTTTATTTGGTGTTCTAACAATCTTACAGTGGGATTTATTACGCAATGCCGACTTTACCATGAGATAACCGAAGATGATTCTTTTTTGGAAATAGAAACCGCCATGCGCGATTGGCTTTTTGGTTGCAATCCGTGGGGAACATCAATGATTGTGGGCTATCCCGAAACAGGTGACACACCGGCTGATCCTCATTCGGCTTTCACGCATTTACATCAAATGCCCATTACCGGTGGAATTGTGGATGGCCCCATTTATCACTCCATTTATAGCAGTTTGATTGGGGTTTATTTGGCCAACGAAGATGAATATGCTCCGTTTCAGTCTGATTTCGTGGTATATCACGACGATTATGCCGACTATTCCACCAATGAACCCACGATGGATGGCACGGCCTCTCTTACCTATTATTTTGGTTATTTGGCTTCCATGGCTAACGCAAAAGCCGATACACGCAAAAACGAAATGGTACACGGTGGTATTGTAAGAGGCAATGCCGATGAGAAGAAACTGGCTTTGGTTTTTACCGGACACGAATTTGCCGATGGCGGCGATAACATTCTCAACACATTAAAAAGAAATCACACGAAAGGCAGTTTTTTTCTGACGGGCGATTTTTATCGAAAATTTTCTTCGTTAACTAAAAAGTTGCAAAAAGAGGGACATTATATGGCGCCTCATTCCGATAAGCATTTGCTGTATGCCGATTGGACGAAACGGGACAGTACGTTGATTTCACGTACCGTTTTTGAAAAAGATTTGCGCGATAATTATGTGGCGATGCAAAAAGCGGGTTTGAAGATTGATGAACCGCGTTACTATATGCCGCCATACGAATGGTATAACCGGGAAATTAGCGATTGGGCAAAGGCAATGAACGTGCACATCGTGAATTTTACATCCGGAACGGGTTCCCATGCCGATTACACCACGCCGGATATGGTAAATTATCGGTCGTCGGAAGAAATTTACTGGAATATTCTTTCTTTCGAAGAAAAAGAATCGTTAAATGGTTTTTTGCTGCTCATTCATATTGGCACCGATCCGAAACGTAGCGATAAACTGTACAATCGGTTGGGTGATTTAATCGGAGAATTAAAAAAACGCGGGTATCGGTTTGAGAGAGTAGATGAGTTGTTGAATGAGTAGCCCTCAATACTCCAACTGCACCACCACCATTTCCGATTGTGTGCCAATGCGGTATTGCGGCCCCCAAATGCCTAAACCGGAGGAAACATAGTAATGCGTCGGGCCAATTTTCTTGTATCCGTAACCTATTTCAAACAGTCTGTTTACGAGCAGGTTGCCGGGGAATATTTGTCCTCGATGCGTGTGCCCGGAGAATTGAAAGTCGATTTGGTTTTCGCGCGCTTCCGTTAAATTATGGGGTTGATGGTCGAGTAAAATCCTCGCCATGGAATCATCCAGATTTTGTGTTAAGTTTTGGAGGTTTTTTCTGTTTTGATTGGCGGCATCGTCTCGCCCGACAAGATATACATCTTCATTCACCGCGACAACCGAATCGCGAAGCAACGTAATGTGCGATTTTTCTAAAAACGACTGCACTTTCTTCAATCCTTCGCCATAGTATTCGTGGTTCCCCAGCACGGCAAAAACGCCCAAAGGCGCGTGGAGTTGCCGAAATTCTTCGTGCATATTGGCATCAATAACCGCTTGGACTGAGCGGTCGATTATATCGCCTGCAAACAATATCAAATCGGGCTGCTCAGATTGAATCATCGAAACATATTTCCGCAACATTTTCCGGTCGATGGACACGCCTAAGTGCAAATCGCTCACCGCCACAATCTTCATGCTTTTCCCCTTGGACGCATTTTCGGTTTTTACTTCAAGATGTACCGTTTTGGGATGGAGAAACCGAATGTGCCCGATGATCATTATCAACACCGTGAGCGCAATGCCCGCCACAGCCGCCCGAAACCGGAACGATGCCATGTCGGCAATAAACGGCACCATGCGGTGAATGATGCGCACCACATCAATCAACAGAAAAGTAAAAAACAGGTATAACAGCAATATCAAAAAACTAAATCCGATAAACGTAACACCTTTGCTCATCGATGAAGGGAACGCGGTGGGCATAAAAAAACCGGCCATCATCAAGAGAAACATGAGTGCCAGCGTAGTCCAATAAATGTGTTTGGCGATGGGATAAGCCGCCAGAGATTGCACGCCTCTGACAACGACGTAAGCAATAGCACTGAAAAGTATGAGTAAAATAGAAATAAAAAAAACTTGTCTCATGTGGTAAGAAACAAACATTGGTGAGAACAAGTTCACAGGTGAAGAAAACTTTATATTTTCGTAATTTTTTTCGATGAAAGCAACGGAAACAAGGTTTTTTAGTACGTTTGTAGTTGGAATAAAACATTTTTATTGTATGAAACGAAATCTATTTTTACTCTTCCTTTTCATTTTCTCTTATGCTATGGCTCAACAACCACCCGTTTTGCTTTTTCCTAACGACGCGCCGGGCGAAACAACCCGATTGAAGCAAAAAGACGATTATTCGGGCGCCAAAGTGGCCGGTTGCCCCGTGCTTCGCATCAGCGATGTGAGCGAACCCACGCTGACATTCTATCCGGCGCCGGCCGATAACAATTCGGGAACAACCATTATTGTGAATCCCGGGGGTGGATACAACATTTTGGCGTATAATTTGGAAGGGACGGAAATTTGCAAACGATTCAACAGCTTCGGTATCAATTGTGTGTTGGTGAAGTATCGGGTGCCGCGCCGCGAAGGATTGGAGAAGCACCAAGCGCCGCTTCAGGATTTGCAACGTGCCATTGCCTACACGCGTTCGCACGCCGCGGAGTGGAATATCAACCCGGATAGAATTGGCGTAATGGGCTTTTCGGCGGGCGCGCATTTGGCGGCGGTGGCGAGCAACAGCTACCAACAACGTTCGTATCCCAAAACGGACGATTATGACGATGCCAACCTGCGCCCCGATTTCTGCATTTTGATTTATCCTGCGTACCTCGATGGCAAAAACTTCTCCATCGCTCCCGAGTTGAACGTAACCGAAAACACACCACCCACCTTTTTGGTGCAAACGCAAGATGACCATGCGTTGCTCAACAGCAGTGTTTTTTATTATTACGCGCTCAAAGAAGCAAAAGTGCCGGTGGCAATGAACCTGTATCCATCGGGTGG
>JAEWGM010000002.1 GCA_023388315.1 Bacteroidota bacterium
GGCTGAAAGTTTCAATGCAAAGATTAAAGCCTTTAGATCTTCTTTGAGGGGAGTGATAGATGTAAAATTCTTCTTGTTTAGATTAACGAACATTTATGCATAAAAACATAATTTTACGGGTGAGCCAGAAATTGTGCATAAGCATCCCCAACGATCATTCGGTCAAAAACACAAAAAACGCTTAAAGTTTCACACTTTAAGCGTTTTTTGTGGTGCCACCAGGAATCGAACCGGGGACACAAGGATTTTCAGTCCTTTGCTCTACCAACTGAGCTATGGCACCATCGCATTTTTGAATTTGCGACTGCAAAGATAAAAGGTTTTTTTACAAATAAAAAATTTTTGAAATAAAAACGTGCGATTTTTTCTGTAATCTGTCCTTTATTCCGTTATCGGGTTCCAGCCTTGCGCCTTCAGCGCCATTTCTTGGCCATCGCGGGTAACCAGGTAATAGCCTTCATCGGGTTTGGTGATGTGCCCCACCAGATGAATGCCGGAGAGCGCCACCACTTTTTCGTGCATCGTTAGCGGAACGGTAAACAGCAATTCGTAATCTTCTCCGCCGTTTAGCGCTACGGTTGTAATGTTCATATTGAACGTTTCCGCCATGGAAGCCGTTTGGTAATCGATGGGGAGGCGCTCCTCAAAAATGCGGCAGCCAACATTGCTTTGCTTGCAAATGTGCATAATGTCCGACGACAACCCATCCGACACATCAATCATTGCTGTGGGCACAATGCCATGCTCTGCCAATAGGCGGATAATGTCTTTTCGAGCCTCCGGCTTGAGCTGACGCTCCAAAATGTATTCTTTTCCCGAAAAATCGGGTTGGAAATCTTTTTCACCCCCAAACACTGATTTTTCGCGCTCCAGCAACTGTAATCCCATATAGGCGGCGCCTAAATCGCCCGAAACGAAGATTAAATCGGTATCTTTCGCACCATTGCGATACACAATTTGTGCCTCATCGGCAATGCCAATGCAGGTGATGGATATGGAAAAACCGGTGAGCGACGATGTGGTGTCGCCCCCCACGATATCCACTTCGTAGATTTCGCACGCGAGCCGAATTCCGGCATAAAATTCCTCCAAATCTTCTACAGAAAACCGTTTGGAAACTCCCAGCGAAACGGTTATCTGCTGCGGTTTGCCGTTCATGGCATAAACATCGGAAAAATTCACCACCGCGGCTTTGTATCCCAAATGCTTTAGTGGGACATACGTTAAATCGAAATGGATGCCTTCGAGCAATAAATCGGTGGTTACAAGGGTTTGTTTGCCTTCATTATTGATGACAGCGGCATCGTCTCCCACTCCTTTTTTGGATGTGGGTTGTGTCAGCTTAATATCTTTCGTGAGATGGTCTATCAAACCAAACTCGCCAAGGGTTGAAATTTCTGTACGCATCAAATTATTTACGAATTACGATTTTGAAAATTGTTTTTCTCACATTTAATTGAAAACTCACCTTTTTCCGGCTTCTTGTCTCCTTACTTCCACTCTCCCCAGTCGATAACAACTTCAATATCGGGATGAATGCTTTTAGCTACCGGACAGGCTAAGGCCGTGTTTTTGAGAATTGTTTTGGTCTTATTATCCACCGATGCTACTTTATCGGGAATATGAAACGTGAGGCCTATTCGTGAAACACGACGCGGATCGGAAGCCATGGTTTTTAGCACGTCCACCTTCATTCCGTCCATATCCATCTCCATGCTTTCAGCTTTCATGCCCATAATGGTGAGCATGCACGCCGCCAGGCTTGTGGCTAGCAAATCGGTGGGAGAAAAGCGTTCGCCTTTGCCATTGTTGTCAACAGGAGCATCGGTTTCAACGCTTGAACCACTTTGCAGATGTGTGCAAACGGTGCGTTGTTGGCCTTCGTAAATTACGTGTGATGTCATATAAATGAGAAAAATATCCGTCAGACTTGTCTGAATTAGCCTGACGGAATAATTATTATGGTTTTTTGTTTGAAATGAGACGCATTCAATGCGTTTTTAGGTGTGAACCACTGATTTTAGAAGAAGACGCATTCAATGCGCTTTTAGGTATGAACCACTTATTTTAGAAGAAGACGCATTCAATGCGTCTCTACTTAAGTTATTTCATTTTTTCTACGATGGCGCGCATAATTTCGGCCATTTTGGGCTGGGCAATTTTTGCGGCTTCCTGCACTTCTTCGTGCGATACTTCCACAATTTTTCCAATCACGCCCAAATCGGTGATGATGGAAAAAGCCAGCACTTTCATTTTGGCGTGGTTGGCTACAATCACTTCGGGAACGGTGGACATACCCACGGCATCGCCGCCAATGATACGGAAGAAATGATACTCGGCAGGTGTCTCAAACGTTGGGCCCGACACGCCTACGTACACGCCACGCTGCAACTTGATGTTTTTTTCTTTGGCAATTTCCATCGCCATCAACCGAAGTTCTTTGTTGTAAGCTTCGCTCATATCGGGAAAACGAGTGCCCAATTCTTCGTGGTTTTTTCCGTGCAACGGATGTTCGGGGAACATATTGATGTGATCTTCAATGAGCATAATATCGCCCACATCGAAAGTCGGATTCATCCCTCCCGCGGCGTTTGAAACGAACAAATATTCCACGCCCAGCGCTTTAAACACACGAATGGGGAAAGTAACCTCTTTCATATTGTATCCTTCGTAATAATGAAAGCGGCCTTGCATCGCCAAAACGCGTTTACTGCCCAGCGTGCCGATAATGAGTTTTCCGCTGTGGCCTTCAACGGTGGAAACGGGGAAATTGGGTATTTCGGTGTAAGGAATTTCTGTTGTGTCTTTAATTTCTTGTGCCAGTTCACCTAAACCGGTTCCTAAAATAATGGCCGTATTGGGCACATCACCGATTTTATCTTTCAGATAATCGGCTGTTTGTTTGATATTTTCTAACATGTTCATATATTTTTTCATTAAATAATTCTTTGTCTGATTCTTCCACAAATTTCACCCGAATGGGGATGTAATACATTTGTTTTTTCAACTCGTCGTTCAACGATGTAAGGCCTCGAAACCGAACGGCGTCTTTTTCCGTGGTGAGAATTATTTTATCATCGGCCTCCACGCTGTCCATCAATTCTTTTACGGAGAGAATGTCCTCTTCTGTAAAGAAATGATGATCGGGGAAGAAACTTGTGTACAAGTTATAGGTTTTGTGCTCCAGTTTATCTACCAACGGCTTGGGCGAAGCGATGCCCGCCACCAAAAAGACATGTTTTTTTCGAAGATCGTTCAACGCGAAGCGCTCTTGCTGCAACTCCGGGAAAACGGGCTTTATGACGCCGTAATCAATGGATGTGAAATACAAATCTTGAAAAGCAAAAAGGTTGAGCCCATTAGTGTAGATGCGAAAATCGATGGGTTGCATGTCAGGATGACACTTGGTTACCAACACAATGGACGCCCTGCTTTTTCCGTGAATGGATTCACGAAGCAATCCCGCGGGCAACAGTTTGTCTTCGAAAACGGGACGGTTGCTATCGACCAACAAAATGGAGAGTGATGGTTTCACGTATCGGTGTTGAAACCCGTCATCGAGCAAAATCACATCGGGACGCTCTTCCTTTTCAATGGACATGATTTTTTCAATGGCTGCTTTTCTGTTTTTATCCACAACCACCAAAACATGCGGAAACTTCTTTTTAATTTGCAGTGGCTCATCGCCCACGTCGTGCACTTTGGCGTCGGCATCCACAATGATAAACCCCTTGGTTTTTCTTTTGTAGCCACGGCTTAAAACCGCCACTTTAAATTTCGGCGACAGCAGCCTAATAAGATATTCAACATGAGGAGTCTTCCCCGTTCCACCAACAGTGAGGTTACCCACACAAATAACGGGAATATCAAATGTGTGTTGTTTAAGAATGTTTCGGTCGAACAACGCGTTGCGCAAACCCACTCCCATCCCATACAACCACGAGAGTGGCAGCAACGAACGACGGATTTCTATGGTGGGTTTGTTCATGTTGAACCAAGTGCGTTGTTATTTGATATTCAATTCAAAAGGCAAGCGCGCTTGTATATAATCTTGTTGCTTAAGTTCTTTTATTAGGGTAAACAGCTCATAGCTTTCGCCCAAATATTCTTTCAATGTTTTGGCAGCCAGTTCTTCTTTTTTGGGATTCAACAGCTCTTCAAACGGCGTGCGCATTCTGGGATATTCAAAAACCACGTAGCTTTTTCCCAAGTTAGCGTGTTCGGCGGCAATTTCAATGGCTCGTTCAATGCCTCCCAATTCATCCACCAGCCCGATTTCTTTGGCTTGGTTTCCGGTCCAAACGCGGCCTTCGGCATACAACGCGAGCGAATCTTTCGGCATATTGCGCCCCTCGGCACAACGGGTGATGAAAAGATCGTATCCGCGATCGATCATATTCTGGAACAATTGCTTTTCGCCTTCGTTAAGGGGGCGCGTAACGTTTCCAAAATCGGCAAATTCATTTGTTTTTACCACATCGGTGCTGATGCCCAGTTTTTGAGTGGTACCTTCCAAGTTGGGGAACATGCCGAAAATACCAATGGATCCGGTAAGGGTTGTGGGTTGAGCCACAATTTTATCGGCATTGCAAGCAATGTAGTAACCACCCGACGCGACCACATCGCCCATTGAAACAATCACGGGCTTTTCGGCTTTCAAATCACCGATGGCTTTCCATATTTGCTCTGATGCATAGGCACTTCCCCCACCCGAGTTGATGCGGAAAACAACGGCTTTTATATCATCGTCTTTTCTGAGTTTTTCAATCTCATTCACCAAGTACTTATCCTGAATGTTTGACGAGCCCGATCCCGAAGTAATATTTCCGGTAGCGTAAAGAAGCGCGATGGTGTTGTCGGTTTTCTTGATTTGCTTTGTTCTCACCGATTTCATATCGCCCACGGTTGCCGATGCGATGGTGGCGTCTTCGTCAATATCGAGCAAAGAGCGTAAATAATTTTTCATATCGGTTTCATAAACAAGCGTATCTACCAAGTTGGCCGACAACAAAAAGTCGGTTTTCTGAAGTGCCGGCATTAAATTGGCCAGAGAGTCGATATCTGCCGGGCTAAGCGAACGGGCCGAGGCGATATCGTTGCGCAAAAAACTCCACGCATCGTTCAAATAAGAACTTACCTGCTCGCGATTGGCGGCGCTCATTTCATTTTGCGTGAAGGGCTCTACTGCCGATTTATAGGTTCCTACCTTAAATATCTGCATCTTAATTCCCAGTTTATCCAAGGCATTTTTAAAAAACATGGGTGAAGAGGACAACCCGTGCACATCGAGCATTCCTTCGGGGTTGATGGCCACTTTATCGGCCACCGATGCCAAATAATAGCCCGGTTGGGTGTACGCATCGGAATATGAAACAATAAACTTTCCGCTTTCTTTAAAGTTGATGAGCTCTTGGCGAATTTCGGCCAACGTAGCCATAGAGGCGGAAAACATTCGTGAATCGATATAAATTCCTTTAATATTGTCGTTATCTTTTGCTTTTCTAATGGCGGCGGTAATATCGTTCAGCCCCATCACCGACGTTTGGCTTTGGTTGAGAAGCGATAAAAACGGATCATCTTTTGGCGTTCTATCCGTAATGGTGCCTTGCAGGCGCAAATTTAAAACGGAATTGTCTTTTAGAACAAACGTGTCTTTTGATGACATGGAACTAAACAGCGAACCCATGGTGCCGAAGAAAAGAATAAAGGCAATAATGGAAAAAACAATGTTCGCGATAATGAAGCCCAACGCCGAGGCCAGCATGATTTTTGAAAAATCTCTCATAAGTGCGGTTTTAATTGATTTAGAGAACAAATGTAGATAAAAAACAGATATGCTGCAATTATAATTGGCTACATTTTTATGCCGAGTTCGGCGATATTTTTTACCTTTGAAAAACGAAGATGCTGTTTTAGCAGCCATCAGACAATGTTAAATAATAATAAATTTGAAAAAAAAGAGGAATCTCGTGCAACGTTTTCTCATTTTTTTCATCTGTATATAGTGAACTGCGATTGGGAAATGGATGATTCGCAATTAATCATATCGTGTAAGAAACAGAACCGTAATGCCCAAAAGGCGCTATACGAGCGGTACGCTCCGGTGATGATGGCGGTATGTTTGCGCTATTGCAGAGACGAGGAACTGGCACGCGATTTATTGCACGACGGTTTCCTCCAAGTTTTCACGCAGATTGGCTCATACACGGGCAAGGGTTCTTTTGAAGGTTGGCTACGACGCATTTTCGTAAATATCGCGCTCGATAATTATCGGAAGGAAAAGAAGAAATTTCAATTCCTTGAGGAATATACTTATTTATCTTCCTCCGAAGCCGATTCATTGGCAGACGAGCCGCTGGATATCGAAAATATTCCCCGCTCGCATGTATTGAATTTAATTCAGGAGCTCCCGGAAGGACAAAGAACGGTGTTCAATTTATATATTTTCGAAGAAATGTCGCACAAAGAAATAGCGCACGCGCTGGGAATAAACGAAGCGGCCTCACGGTCGCAGTTTTTCAGGGCAAAATCGTTATTACAGAAAAAAATTAAAGCCATCTTAAGAAAAGAATAAAAAAGAAACTATAATGAACGAAGACAACCATATCAGACAGCAATTTCAATCGAAATTCAGCGATTTCAAATCGCCCGTTCCCGCCGATGGCTGGGACAGGCTGGAAAAATCGCTGAATGCCGCCGCAGCGGCAAAAATGATGCGCCGCCGGTGGTATATCGGTTCGGCCGCCGCTGTGATTGTCCTGCTCATCGGAAGCTTGTTGTTCTTGCAACAGCCGGCTGATATCAATCAAACAGTTGTGAGCGAAATTGCGCCTTCGCAAGAAACATTGCCGCAAAAAGAAGCGCAACTTCAAATAGCGGAACAAAAAATCGATACGCCTCCGCAAGAGCAACACACCTCGATTACACTAGCTCAAAAGAAGAAAGAGGAAACACCGCAGGAAGAAAGGTATAAAAAATCAACCGCTACATCGGATGTATTGGCATCGTGGTTCCGGAAACAAAAAACGGTTGTTCGCGAACACAAACAAATAGATATAAGAGAAAACCACCAAGCAGCACAAGTAATTACCGACAGGAAAGAAACGGACCAAAAAGAAGCCGAAAAACTGATAGAAGAATTCTCTCGCACAGACGAAAACGAGATGCTATTCGCCGGTGGCGCCACTCCCGAGAAAGAAAGCAAACTGATGATGTCGTTTGGCGGGAAGGGTGGCCTCTCCTCTTTTCAAAAAACCGTGAACTCGCCTATGACGCTGCGCAGCGCATCGGTGGACAAATCGGACAATATGTCGGAGTTCAGTTCGCAAGCGGGAGGAAAACAAGCATTTACCGGGTTAAGTTCCACCAATAACATTGCAGAAATGTTTCACGCTCAACCCGTATCATTCGGATTCACCATCTCCAAGCCGTTGGTAGAAAACTTATCCATAGAAACCGGATTGGTGTACACTTACCTGTTTTCCGAAGCACGAAACACCAACATCAATTCCAGCGCCGAAGAAACGCAACACTTTCATTATGTGGGAATTCCGTTGAATGTAAATTACACTCTCTTTTCCATTAACAAACTGCAAGTTTACACATCTTTGGGAGGTATAATTGAAAAAGACGTTTTTGGACAACGCAAATATAAAGCGCAAACCATCAATGAAACCACCAGCGAAATTGGTGAAGAATGGAAAAGCGAAAAAATAAAACAGGAAAAGCCACAATTCTCTGTAAACGCGGGATTAGGCGCGTCATATCCCATCACCAACAACTTTAATTTGTATGGAAAAGTTGGCGGATCCTATCATTTCGAGACAAACAATACGTATAAAACCATATATTCCGACAAAAAAATTATGCTAGATCTCAACGTCGGATTGAGATATGAATTTTAATCACTAACTAAATAAAACAAAATGAAAAAACTAAATTTATTATTAAGTTTATTTGCAGCAAGTTTGCTGCTTACTTCGTGCCTCAAAGAAGGCGATGGTTCTTTTTCGCATCCCAGTGATTTCGCATATATCACCCAAGATGCTGAGGGGCTTGTTTATGCCAGAACTTTTTATAACGGAAGAGGAAATTTCATCACCTCACCCGGAATTAAAGAAGTGGGCCCTGGTAATTTTGTATTGGCGAGCTACTCGTGGAACAACGAAAACGGAACGGTAACCACCAGCGAAGGATACAACGTGTACAATGTAATTACCACTGAGGTTTCCAAACCTTTCTCAAAAACAACATTGAACATGTCTCCCGCGCCAACAGAACCGCTTATGTCGTTCAAAACCATCCAACGCCCGATTTTCTCTCCCGACAAGTTTTTTGATGACCACTGGGCATTCTCTTATACGTATAAGGGAAAGGAAGGAAATGCACCTATTGTTAATTTCTACGAAGCGGAAAGAACAGAAAACCAACAAGCGGATGAAATTATCATTGATATGCGCTTAAATACGATAGGAACATCCACATCGGAAGACAAAGAATTGAGCGATGTTATTGTTGTGAATATGACTCCACTAAGACAAAAGTATAGCGGAAGCAGCACCACTACAACAAAAACGCTGACGCTGAAATTCAGGTATTACGAAGAAGGAAAAACCGAGCCTGTTCTTTCTCAATACGCGTATCAAATGGTGGTAGCCGGAAATTAAAACGACTCTACCTACAAACAACTCCTAAAACAGCAACTTTTAAAAACAGGTTGCTGTTTTTTTATGTTTCTCGCGTTATAAAAACTATTTGCGAGAAATTGCCTACCTTTGCACTCCAACTACAACGCTCATGTGGAAAGGTATTTTTAGCAGCATTTTTCATTTTATCTTTTCGCCCAAAAAGGCCTGGACATTGAAACGAGACGAAGACCATCCCGTTTTCTTGAATCAGTTTCTGTATCCTGTTTTCGGGTTAATCGCGCTGGCAACCTTTGTGGGAGGAATGAGGTTTTTAGAAAAAAGCGACATCCAGTGGGCGTTAAAACAAACCATT
Source organism: Bacteroidota bacterium (assembly GCA_023388315.1). Classification (GTDB taxonomy): domain Bacteria; phylum Bacteroidota; class Bacteroidia; order Bacteroidales; family Dysgonomonadaceae; genus JAEWGM01. Next base: position 9,001 of record JAEWGM010000002.1, read on the forward strand.
GCCGTGGTAACGGCCCTTTTTAGCGGTTTTTATGCCACGTCGTACTTGCTGAATGAATTGTTTCCAAAATTCGGAATAACCAAAAATTTGGAAACTGCGCAACGGTTTATCGGATATTCATCGGTGGTGCCTTATTTGCTGTTTTTTGTCACTCCGTTGCTGCCGCAATTCTCCATTATTTGGCTGGCAGCTATCTACATAGTGTTTGTAGTGTACATCGGAACCGATGTGTATTTAGGAGTTTCGGGGAACAAAAGAATTGGGTTCACTGTTATTGCATCGTTGCTCATTGTTATGGTACCCGCACTCGTTCAGCTTTTATTGGAATTTTTGATCATACAATCCGTTTAAGCTCTTTTGGTCACCCATAGTTTACAGTATTTAGTAAAGAAATGAAACAAACGCCCATCAACATACGAAATAAACGCGCCACATTCGATTACGAATTGGTGGAAACTTTTACGGCAGGCATTGTGCTTACCGGAACCGAAATAAAATCCATTCGGTTGGGAAAAGCAAGCTTGGTAGACACCTACTGCTTGTTTGAGCGGGGCGAGTTGTGGGTGCGCAACATGCACATTGCCGAATATTTTTACGGTACCTACAACAACCACAATGCCCGTCGCGACAGAAAGCTGTTGTTGAATAGAACCGAGTTGAGAAAAATTACGCGCCTAACCAAGGAAACCGGTTTCACCATTGTGCCCACCCGTTTGTTTATTAATGAGAAAGGCTTGGCAAAATTGGTTATCGCCGTGGCCAAGGGCAAGAAACAATACGATAAGCGTCAATCGCTGAAAGAAAAAGAAGACAAACGCGCGATGGACAGGATGTTTCGGAAATAGACTGTTAGACTTTAGACTGTTAGATAATAGACTGTTAGATAATAGATTGTTAGATAGCAGATTGTTAGATAGTAGATTGATGTAGAGGTTATCAAAACTCGCCAATCCCAAATCCGCAATCCCCAATTGAATGAGTTCATTCCAAAAAATATTGGTTTTTTCCGTTAAAAAATCGGGACGCACCACGCTATGGCTGCTGAAAATTATTCTGCCCATTTCGTTGGTGGTGCGTTTTTTGGATTATTTTGGCGTGTTGGCATATGTAGCGCAGTTTCTCAATCCCGTTTTCGCGCATTTGGGATTACCGGGAAGCACGGCGATTATTTTTATTACCAGCATTTTTCTTCCGCTCTACGCGCCTTTGGCCATTATTATGTCGATGAGCGTAACCCTGCGCGAACTTACCATTCTCGCACTAATGTGCCAATTGGCGCACAACCTGCCGGTGGAAAGCGCCATTCAATCAAAAACGGGAACATCGTTTTGGTCAATGTCTGCTTTGCGCATTATCGCCAGTTTGTTGGTGGGCGTTGTTCTCAATCTCATTCTCCCGCAAGATATGGGTATGCCGCTTTTTGCGCAAACCGCTGCCGAAGTTTCTACCTCTATTGGTGATGTGTTTTTGGCGTGGGGCAAAAGTTCGTTACAAATGGCATTGCTTATTTTCGCCATCGTTGCCACGTTGAATTTGATGTATAAGTTGTTGGAAAAATACAACCTTATCACCAAACTCTCAAGGGCCATTGAACCGATTTTGCGATTTTTCGGATTGCCCAAAAGTACGGCGTTTCTTTGGCTTATCGGTTACATCGTGGGCCTGGCTTACGGCGGCGCGCTGATGATGGACCAAATGAGCGACGGCAAGGTAAAGCCTTCCGAAGCTTCGCTTTTGAATTATCATTTGGCTATTTCACATTCTATTTTGGAAGACAATTTGTTATTTGTGGCCCTCGGTGTTTCCATTTGGTGGATTTTAGCCGTTCGTCTTTTGATGGCGTGGCTGGTGGTGTGGATAAGAAGGATGGTTGTGAAAATTAGAAATTAGAAATCAGAAGTTAGAAGTTTGGAATTCAATTGGTTTTAATCTTGGGCTGAAGCCGCCTTTTAAAGACGTTTTACCCACGAGTTAAAACTCGTGGTAACTGATAAATGCTCTTAGGAGTCATTAAGTAAAGATATTCGAGATAGATAAGAAGTTTGAAAGCTTCTTCTTTTAAATAATTCACTACCTTTGATAGTATCATTTGATAGTATCAATATTTATTAAGCTCAAAAACAAATGAATATCAAAGATATACTCTCTTCCCGCATCCTCATCCTCGATGGGGCAATGGGAACAATGATACAGCGTTACAAACTAACCGAAGCCGATTTTCGCGGCGAGCGGTTCAAAGATTTCAATAAACTGCTCAAAGGCAACAACGATTTACTTTCGCTTACGCGCCCCGATGTGATCGGGGAAATTCATCGGCAGTACTTGGCGGCGGGAGCCGACATCATAGAAACCAACACGTTCAACGCCACGAGCATCTCCATGGCCGATTACGACATGCAACCCCACGTGCGAGAAATAAACCTCGCTTCGGCAAAATTGGCGCGCGAAGCGGCCGATGAATTCACCGTCAAAACGCCTCAAAAACCGCGTTTTGTGGCGGGCGCCATCGGCCCCACAAACAAAACCACATCTATGAGCCCCGATGTGGAAAACCCAATGTATCGCGCCGTTACATTCGACGATATGAAGGCGGCCTATAAAGAACAGATTACCGCCTTGGTGGAAGGCGGCGTGGACTTCCTGCTCATTGAAACCATCTTTGACACACTCAACGCTAAAGCCGCCATTTTCGCCGCCCGCGAAATAGCCGATGAAACCGGCAAAGAAACGCCCATAGTCCTTTCCGTTACCATTACCGACAAGGCAGGGCGCACGCTATCGGGGCAAACGCTGGGCGCGTTTGTCACCTCCGTAAGCCACGCCAAGCCGCTGGCCATCGGCATCAACTGCTCTTTTGGCGCGGCGGATATCAAGCCATACGTGAAAGAATTGGGCCGCATCGCCCCGTTTTACATCAGCGCCTATCCCAACGCGGGATTGCCCAATCAGTTGGGCGAATACGATGAAACGCCCGAAAAAATGGCCGCACAAATTCGTGAGTTTATCGATGAAGGCTTGGTAAACATCATCGGCGGATGTTGCGGCACTACGCCCGAACACATTGCCGAGTATGTGAAACTGGTGGAAGGAAAAACACCGCACCAACCGGTTGCCGAATCGGAGTTTTTGCATCTGTCGGGGTTGGAAGAATTGAAAATCACCCCCGAAATTAATTTCGTAAACATTGGTGAACGATGTAATGTGGCGGGGTCACGTCGATTTTTACGATTAATTAAAGAGAAAAAGTACGACGAAGCGCTGGACATCGCCCGCAAACAAGTGGAAGACGGCGCGCAAGTGATTGACGTGAATATGGACGAAGGATTGCTCGATGGCGCCGAAGAAATGACCAATTTCCTCAACCTTTTGGCGTCAGACCCCGATGTAGCTCGCGTTCCGCTGATGATTGACTCATCCAAATGGGAGGTGCTGGAAGCCGGGCTAAAATGCACGCAAGGAAAATGCATCGTCAATTCCATATCGCTCAAAAACGGCGAGGAAGAATTTCTGCAACACGCCAAACTCATCCAAACATACGGGGCCGCGGTTATCATCATGGCGTTCGACGAAACGGGCCAAGCCGCATCGTATGAGCGGCGTATAGAAATTTGCGGACGTGCCTATAAGCTATTGGTTGAAAACGGCTTCGATCCAAAAGACATCATCTTCGACCCCAACATTCTCGCCATTGCCACGGGCATGGAAGAGCACCGCAATTACGCCGTGGATTTTATCGACACCATCCGTTGGATCAAAGAAAACCTGCCGCACGCCAAAGTGAGCGGTGGTGTGAGCAACTTATCGTTTTCGTTCCGCGGTAACGATTACATTCGCGAAGCCATGCACTCGGTTTTCCTCTATCACGCCATCCGAGCGGGAATGGATATGGGCATTGTGAATCCGGCGCAATCGGTTCTTTATGAAGACATTCCCAAAGATGAAAAAACGCTGGTGGAAGACGTTGTTTTCAATCGCCGCGACGATGCGGCCGAGCGCCTGATGGAACTTGCCGAGCGGTTGAAAAACGAAAAAACACCCGAAGCCGAAGAATCCAAAGCGCAAGAATGGCGCTCACTTCCGCTGGATGAGCGCTTGAGCCACGCGTTGGTAAAAGGAATTGGCGATTTTATGGAAGAAGATATTGCCGAAGCGCTTTCGGTTTATCCGCGCGCCGTGGACGTGATTGACAAGCCATTAATGGCGGGGATGAACGTGGTGGGCGATTTATTCGGTTCGGGAAAAATGTTTCTCCCGCAAGTAGTAAAAGCAGCTCGCACCATGAAAAAAGCCGTGGCCATTTTGCAACCCACCATTGAAGCCGAAAAGGCCGAAGGCGAATCGCAAAAAGCCGGTAAAGTGGTGCTGGCAACAGTAAAAGGCGATGTGCACGATATTGGCAAAAACATTGTCTCTATTGTGTTGGCGTGCAACAATTACGAAATCATTGATTTGGGCGTAATGGTGCCGCCCGAAAAAATCATCGAAACCGTGCGCAAAGAAAACCCTGATATGGTGGGTCTCAGCGGATTAATCACGCCTTCGCTGGAAGAAATGAGCATCGTGGCCGAAGAGATGGAAAAAGCCGGATTCAGCATTCCCTTGCTCATTGGTGGTGCCACCACATCCAAATTGCACACGGCGCTGAAAATTGAGCCCAAGTACAGCCAGGGCCCGGTGGTTTATGTAAAAGACGCGTCGCAAAGCCCATCTGCAGTAGCCAATTTGCTCAATGTAGATACGCGAGATGAGTACGTGGAGAAAGTGCGCGGCGAATACCACACCTTGCGCGAAAACCGCGGCGAAAGAAAGGCCGAATTGGTTTCTCTTGACGAAGCGCGCGCTAATCCTTTCCGCATAGATTGGGACACGTTTGAGCTAAACGTGCCAAAAACAACCGGGCGCGTGGTTTTTAACGATATAAAAGTAAAAGACATTGTGCCTTATATCGATTGGAAATTCTTTTTCCATTCATGGAATTTGTCGGCAAAGTTTCACACCGTCACCAAAATAAGCATGTGCGGGCATTGTCGGGCGCAGTGGCTTGTTTCGTTTCGCGAAGATGAGCGTGAACGGGCGCAGGAAGCGGCAAAATTGTACAACGATGCGATGGAAATGCTGCAAAAATTCATCGATTTGGATGCCGAATACCTAAAAGCCGTTTTCGGCGTGTATGAAGCGTATAGCGAAAACGACACCATTTTTATCGACGGCAAGCCTTTTCCAATGCTGCGTCAGCAAAAGAAATCGAATAAAAATGAATACCTTTGCCTGAGCGATTTTATAGCGCCTAAATCGTCCGGAAAAAAAGATTATTTGGGCGCGTTTGCCGTTACCGGCGGAGCCGGAGCGGATTATTTGCTTGGCAAGTACGAAGACGAAGGCGATGAATACGCCGCACTGCTGATGAAATCGTTGCTCGACCGCCTTGCTGAAGCCACCACCGAGTGGCTGCACGCAAAAATTCGCCGCGAATATTGGGGCTATGCCGCCGACGAGGAACTGAGCATTGCCGAAATGTTTGCGGTGAAGTATCGGGGCATTCGCCCTGCGGTGGGCTACCCGTCCATTCCCGACCAATCGGTGAATTTTCCGCTGCACGAAATGCTTCGCTCCGATGAAATCGGCATTTCACTCACAGAGAATGGCGTGATGTATCCCAACGCGTCGGTGAGTGGGTTCTTTTTCGCGCATCCGCAAAGCAAATACTTCGCCGTGAGCGAGATATCCGAGGAACAAATGGCTGATTACGCCGCGCGAAAAGGGCAGGAAGTGAAGGATGTAAGGAAGTTTTTATTGGCGAATTTATAACGGGTGAAGTGAATTCCGATTCGCTTTTATTTGAATAATTTGGGTTTGATATTAAAACAGCAAAATAATGAGAAGTTTTGGAAGCGATAACAATTCGGGCGTGCATCCGCACATTATGCAAGCGATAATGGACGCGAACATAAACCACACCATCGCTTACGGCGATGACGATTGGACGCGCCGGGCCGAAGACGCGGTAAGGGAATTATTGGGAGAAAACGACATTCAACCGCTGTTCGTTTTCAACGGAACGGGTGCCAACGTTATCGCGCTGCAAGCCTGCGTGATGCCGTTCCACTCCATTCTTTGCGCTACCACGGCGCACATTGCGGTGGATGAGTGCGGTGCGCCCGTGAAATTTACCGGCGCGTCGTTAAAAGAAATTCCCACACCCGATGGCAAGTTTACGCCCGATTTAGTGCGCCCACACTTGCACGGTTTCGGTTTTGAACACCATTCGCAACCGAAAGTCATCGCCATTTCCCAAACAACGGAACTTGGCACGGCATACACTCCCGACGAACTGAAAGCCCTTGCCGATTTGGCGCACGCGCACGATATGTATCTTTTTGTGGACGGCACCCGCATTGCCAACGCGTGCGCGTATCTGAATGTTTCGCTTCGCGAACTGACGATAGATTGCGGCGTGGATATTTTCACGCTTGGCGGCACCAAAAACGGGTTAATGATGGGCGAGGCACTGGTTCCGCTTCGCAAAGAATTATCGGAAAACCTAAAATATTATCGCAAACAAACCACACAGTTGTATTCTAAAATGCGGTATATTTCAGCGCAGTTTATCCCTTATCTGAAAGAGGGTATTTGGTTACAAAACGCCCGCCATTCTAATGCTGCAGCTCAAAAACTTAGCAGAGAAATGGCGGCTTTAGGCGCTGAAATCACGCAAAAAATAGAATCCAACGAAATATTTTTCATCCTTCCGAAAGAAATTACCGATAAACTGCTCCAACGCTATTTCTTTTATCCTTGGGACGAAAGCCGAAACGAAATGCGGCTCGTTTGTTCATGGGACACATCGGAGGAGGATATTGGGGAGTTTGTTACGTATCTCAAACAACTGCTTTCTTGACTTCTTGACTTCTTAACTTCTAATTTCTAACTTCTAATTGTTTATGTTCGACTTTCTTGACACCTACCCCTGGCTTCTGCCAATTTTAATATTTTTCGGCCGCATTGTTGACGTTTCGCTCGGCACCTTGCGCATTATTTTTGTATCAAAGGGCGAGAAATACTTGGCGCCCCTTATCGGATTTTTTGAAGTATTCGTTTGGGTGGTCATCATTTCTCAAATTCTCACGCGCGCCAACGATTTGGTGGCCTATTTATCTTACGCCGCCGGATACGCCTCGGGCAATTACGTGGGCATTCTTTTAGAGCAACGGATTGCCTACGGCATTGTGTTGTGCCGCATTTACACGCAAAAAAACGGAATGGAGTTGGTACAAATCCTCAACAAACTGAATTATGGCGCCACCATGACCCACGGCAAAGGCTCCACCAACGAGGTGGACATTATCGAAACCGTTATAGACCGGCACCAAATGAAAACCTTGGAACGCACGCTCAACAATTTCGACCAACATATTTTCTACGTAGTAGAAGATGTGCGCACCAAGCAAAACGGAATATTTTTAAAGCGCAGAAACATCATTAGTCGTTGGCGTCCGGGAAAATAAACAGCTGATCAAAAACGAATTAACATCTCTCTGAATTTTCTTAGATAAAAAATTAAGTTTGTTATTTGGTTAATTCTAAATATTGTTATACTTTTGCACTGCTTTTCACGAAGCACATAAGGATTGTCCCATGGTGTAATGGTAGCACTCCTGGTTTTGGTTCAGTCAGTCTAGGTTCGAATCCTGGTGGGACAACAATATCAAACGCAATCAGTTAACTACAAACTGGTTGCGTTTTCCATTTTACATCTACATAGGAAATTACATACGAATTTCAAGGCGGATTGTGCTAGAAAAATAGGCTTTAACAAAAAACGGCGGAGTGATTACCCGCCGTTTGCCATTTTATACTACTTGCATTATTTTGCTCTTAACTCCATTCGCATACCTAACGCCTCTGATATACTTAAAAAAGTCGATAACTGCATATCAGTTTCGCCACGTTCTAATAACGCAATATATTCACGTTTTTTACCGATACGTTTAGCGAGTTCCGCTTGTGTTATTTTTTTCTCATTACGTTTCTCCTTTAACAATTCGCCGTAATACCATGCGCGCGCCTTGGCGTTAAAATCGTCGCGTGTTTGAGTGCCGGATGCACCGTATTTTTCATTTAGCAAATTGTTTGCGGTTGGCAATTTTTCTAATAGTTCTGTATTTAGTTTTTTTGTTCTCATAATGTGTAGCGTTTTAGAATTTCGTTTGCCTTTTTCACCTCTCTTCGATACTGTTTAGTATCTTTTTTCAAAAAAGAGTTCAATAAAATAGCCTGTGTACTCTCAATAAAATTCACATTATCAACTGCGAATATAATTGTCCGATGCTCGTTACCTCCAACAGATACCCGCATTTCGTACAAATCGCTATTTTCCAATTTCTTTACAAACTTTTCACTGATAACGTACTGCGAGATTAGCAAACTAATCACATAGTCAAATTTTTCTTGCACTCTCCTTTGTTGAGCGTTATAATACTCATCAAATTCGGGTGTCCGGACTAATACACGTAAATCGTTATCATTATTCACAACACAAAAGTAATATATTTATTACATTACTGCAAGTATTTAAACAAAAAAATGCAAGAAAACCTGAAACTAATTCTTGCCATATGTAACACAATCAATTTTCTACGTTGGTTTTTGAACAAAAAACGAAAGAACTTTAATTCTTTCAAAAACAAACTATTAATTCAAATTTTTTATTTCTTCAGCCGGCCGTTTTTTCTCAACGCTTGATCCAATATCCATTGAATTTGGCCATTAACACTACGAAACTCATCAGAAGCCCATTTTTCGATGGCTTCCATAGTTTCAGCATCTAATCGAAGTGCGAAATTCTTTGTTGTCTTTTCTCTTTTTGCCATTATCAATTTTTCATCTTATTCAATCGCTCCAAAACGTTTACCATTTCATCCGGTTTGTTTGTACCAATGACTACTTTTCTTCCGTTCATCAGCGTGAGACGTAGCCCCATATTTCCCGAAACGGTGTAATGTTTGGTGGCATCCATCGAAATTTTAATCCCCCATCCTCCGGCTCTTAAAGGACTATATTTAATAACATGTGCCTTAGAAATAGTGCTCCAACCGTAAAATTTATATCGGAAGTGATATGGAAATAATTGCACATAAACGCCATCTTTATTAATGTAAGTTTTCAATTTCGCGCTCAAAATTGCCGCGCTTACCAAAAGCATTGAAAGCGTAAATACCAACAAACCGGTATCACTCATCGGGTTATCTCCCCACGGCTTTTCTGAAACAAGTTGCCGAACGGCACCCCACACAAATACTCCGTTTAACAATATCAATGTCAGCCATATCCACCACTGTCGAAATCGCTGTACTTCGTAAAACTCTACTACTTCTTTTCTCATTACAAATTAAGGAATTAGCAATATTCCCAAAAATCTTCTAACTTCTAATTTCAAATTTCTTACTGATACAGTGTTCCCGTATTGAGCACCGGTTGAGCCGATTCATCGGCACAAAGCACCACGAGCAAGTTGCTCACCATGGCGGCTTTTTTATCGCAATCCATATCGATGATGTTTTCATCCTCAATTCTGTCCAACGCCATCTTCACCATGGTTACAGCACCTTCCACAATTTTTTCACGTGCCGAAATAATTGCTTCGGCCTGCTGGCGACGAAGCATGACCGCCGCAATTTCGGGCGCATAAGCCAAATAATTAATGCGCGCCTCCACAATTTCTATTCCCGCCATATACAAACGCGAGTTGAGCTCGTTGAGCAAATCTTCGTTTATCTCTTCCCCACCCGAGCGCAACGTCAGTTCCGAGTCCGAAACAACATTGTTGTCATACGCGTAATTGCCGGCAACTTGGCGCAGGGCAGCATCGCTTTGTACCGACACAAAGTTTTCAAAAGCTTTCATTTTGTTTGCCACGCTCATAGTTACACCGGGGGTAACGCTGCCCGAAGCCATCGTTTGAGCGTCAATTTCAAACATCGCTTTATACGTGTCTTTTAACTTCCACACCAGAACTAAGCCGATTAATACGGGATTTCCCACTTTATCGTTTACTTTTATGGGGTCGACGTTCAAGTTGCGCGCACGCATCGATAATTTTTTGCGCGTTATAAACGGATTAACCCAGAAAAAGCCCGTTTCACGGAAAGTTCCTTTGTATTTTCCGAAGAAAACCATCACCGATGATTCATTGGGTTCAAGCTTCATCAGCCCCGGCAACAAAAGAAACCAAATAACAGAACCAGCAATTCCCGACACAATGCCCCAGGGGCCTTGGAAAAAAGACCACACAATCAACGCCAACAAGGCGAGTATAACAAACAACATAACAAAGCCATTGGCTTTAAACCCTTTGTAATTGATTTCTTTTGTCTCCATAAAAGTAAATTTAAAATGATATTATTTTGATATCACAAATGTAGGCTTATTTTTTTAATTTGCAAAAGAAAATTTGTTTTTTTGATAAATTTTTCACTTTCATATACTCGTCACCCACCTCCCAATGCTCTTCGCTCTTCGCTCTTCGCTCTTTGCCCAACACCCAACGCCCAACGCTCAACGCCCAACGCTCAATGCAATAAACAATTAAGCTAAATCGTTACCGATTTCAATAAAAAAATTATACCTTTGCGATAATTTTCAATTTCATGCGCGAAATTAAAATCGTATAAATAAATTAATTAATACTCGAATGAAAAAAGTACTTTTTATTATGTTAGCAGCTACCACTCTACTTGCTTGCAACAACTCAACACAAACCTCCCGCAAAAGCTCAGGCGAGCCGGGAAGCATTTTTTTAACCGAATTTGATACGCAATTTGGCATGCCTCCGTTTGACCAAATTGTTTTCGACGATTTCAAACCTGCTTTTCTACAAGGGATGGAAGAACAGGCAAAAGAAATTGACGCGATTGTAAACAATTCCGAAGCACCAACGTTTGAAAACACCATTGTGGCATTAGACAACAGCGGCCGTTTACTCGGACGCGTTTCACGCGTTTTTTACGGACTAAGAGGCGCCGAAACAAACGATTCCATTCAGAAACTGGCATCGGAACTTTCTCCGCTTTTATCGGAACACCGCGATAACATTAACCTGAACGAAAAACTGTTTGAGCGCATTAAAACGATTCACGACGACAGCGCAAACCTAAGCCTCACCACTGAACAAAAGAAATTACTGAGCGACTACTATAAAGGTTTTGTGCGCTCGGGCATTATGTTGGAAGAAGACGCGAAAAACAGGTTGCGTGAGATTAACAAAGAAATGTCGGCGCTCACGTTGAAATTTGGCGAAAACTTATTGAACGAAACCAACGGTTATAAACTGGTTATCGATGACGAAAAAGACCTCGCAGGCCTTCCCGCCGGCGTGGTGGCAGCCGCTGCCGAAACAGCCAAAAACGAAGGCGAAGAAGGAAAATGGGTTTTCACCCTTCAAAAACCAAGTTGGTTGCCTTTTTTACAATACGCCGATAACCGCGACTTACGCGAAAAACTGTACAAAGCAATGTACATGCGCGGCGACAACGACAACTCGAACGACAACAAAAAAATTATCAACGATTTAACCAACCTACGCATTGAGAGAGCGCAACTCTTGGGATTTGACTCACACGCCGATTTTATTTTGGCGGAAAACATGGCGAAAAACCCGGCCAATGTGTATAAATTGCTAAACGAAGTATGGGAATACGCGTTGCCGCAAGCCAAGAAAGAAGCTGCCGAGTTGCAAGCAATGATTGATGCCGAAGGTGGCGATTTTAAATTGCAATCGTGGGACTGGTGGTATTACACCGAAAAACTGCGCGAGCAAAAATACGCGCTCAACGAAGAAGAGACTAAACCCTATTTTAAAATGGAAAACGTGCGCGAAGGCGTTTTCATGGTGGCCAACAAATTGTTTGGCTTAAGCTTCAAAAAATTGGACAACGTGCCCGTTTACCATCCCGAAGTGGAAGCATACGAAGTATTGGATAATGACGGCTCCCACATTGCCGTTTTCTATACCGATTATTTCCCCCGCGCGGGCAAAAATGCCGGTGCTTGGATGAGCAGCTTCCGCGGTCAACAAGTGTTGGATGGCGAAAACATTCGTCCGCTTATCTACAACGTGGGCAATTTCACCCGTCCCACGCAAGACACGCCATCATTGCTTACGTTGGATGAGGTGGAAACGCTTTTCCACGAATTTGGACACGCCTTGCACGGTATGTTGTCAAACGTTACCTATTCCGGTGTTGCGGGAACAAGCGTTTCGCGCGACTTTGTGGAGCTTCCCTCTCAAATTATGGAACATTGGGCATTCCATCCCGAAGTGTTGAAACTGTATGCGAAACATTACGAAACCGGTGAAGTAATTCCCGATTCGCTTATCGAAAAAATAGACGCCGCCTCTAAATTCAATATGGGCTTCATTACCACCGAGTTTGTAGCTGCAGCGCTGTTAGATATGGATTATCACACGCAAACCAAGCAACAAAACTTCGATGTGCGTGATTTTGAAAAGAAATCCATGGAGAAAATCGGCCTTATCGATGAAATAATTCCGCGCTATCGCAGTACTTATTTCTCACACATTTTCAGCGGCGGTTATTCATCCGGATATTATGCCTATATGTGGGCGGAGGTGTTAGACGCGGACGCTTTCCAACCCTTTATTGAAAAAGGCGTTTTCGATCAAACCACGGCACAATCGTTCCGCGACAACGTGCTCTCGAAAGGCGGATCGGACGACCCGATGGTTCTCTACAAAAAATACAGAGGCGCCGAACCCAATCCCGTCTATTTGTTAAAAAACAGAGGATTTGTACAATAATTAATCCGCTTCCATTGAAATCGTCAGGTTATTTTGTAAATAATCTGACGATTTTGTCTTAAAGAAGACAAAAAAGATGTATATTTGCACGCTCAAAATAAAAGGCATCAAAAGTGCCTTTATTTTTGCATGTAAAATCAAATAAAAACCTATTAAACAATAAATTGTAAATAAAAAGTAATATTGAAATGCAAAACAAAGGATTTATCAGAGTTTTCAGTATTATTCTAACAGCCATTTGTTTGTTTTACCTCTCATTTTCTATTGTGGGCAGGCAATACAACAAAAAAGCAGACCAATACGCAAACGGAAACTTAGCCCTTAAGAATCAATACCTCGATTCTTTATCCACCGAAAAAGTTTTTCTTGGATATACACTGAAACAAGTTCGTGAAAAAGAAATCGGTTTAGGACTCGACCTCAAAGGCGGTATGAACGTGGTGTTGGAAGTGGATGCTGCAGGAGTATTGAGATCGCTCGCAAACACAGACGACCCGCAATTCAACCAAGCTTTGCAGGAAACAATTGTTCAAAACAGAAGAGGAAGTTCATCTGACTTTATTTCGCTCTTCCAACAAAATTACGAACGCATAAATCCCGACGGAAGGCTGTCAAATATTTTCAGCATTACTATGGGCGACCGCGTAAGCCCAACGGCAAGCAACAACGAAGTAATTTCCACCTTGCGCCAAGAGTTAGCCAGTGTGGCAAACAACTCGTTCAACGTGTTGGCCACCCGTATAGACCGCTTTGGTGTGGTAGCACCCAATATTCAACGGTTAGATCGCGCGGAACGCATTTTAATTGAATTACCGGGTATTGATGAGCCGGAGCGTGTGCGTAACCTCTTGCAAGGAAGCGCCAACTTGGAATTCTGGAAAACATACAACACCAACGAATTGGGCGTTTATTTCAACCAGCTGAACTCGCTTTCTTCGGAATATGCCATGGCAAAAAGAAGCAACCTTCCCGACACAACCGTTACCGAGGTTGCCGAACCACAACCCGCGGAAGAAGATTCGCTTTTAGCCGAAGAAACCACCGGTTTACCCGCGCCGTTGTATGTGGAAGAAGCAAAAGAAATTGAAATCGTAAAAAGTTTCATGGAGTATTTCGACCAACCTTATTACGCGATGGGCGCCCCGGGCCCCATTGTGGGAACGGTTGCCAAAAACGATACTGCCGCGGTAAACTTTTTATTGCAACGATATAAAGATGTATTCCCAGCCGACGTGCGCTTCAAATGGGGATTCAAACCCATTGACCCGCGCGAAACGTTCTTTGAGCTATTCGCCCTGAAAGGTGATGGCAGCCGACGCGGCCCTGCATTGGATGGCGACGTGGTAACCAACGCCCGTGCCGACCAAGGACAACAAGGTTCGGCTTGGGAAGTGAACATGACGATGAATTCTGCCGGAGCCAGCAGATGGGCAACCATCACTGGAGCCGAAATTGGAAAATCCATCGCCATTGTGTTGGATGGCTACGTTTATTCAGCGCCTACTGTGAATGGGCGAATTGATGGCGGACGTTCTAACATCACCGGAAACTTCTCACCGCAAGAGGCGCAAGACTTGGAAAACGTGCTCAAATCGGGTAAAATGCAAGCAGGCGTGCGCATTGTGCAAGAAGACGTGGTGGGCCCATCGTTAGGACAGGAAGCAATTAAAGACGGATTTGTTTCGTTCATCATCGCGTTAATCGTGCTGTTTATTTTCACTTGCTTGTTATACGGACTTATTCCGGGAATGGTGATTAACGGCGCGCTGCTGTTGAACTTCTTCTTTACATTGGGGGCTTTGGCTGCTTTCCAAGCAGTGCTCACGTTGCCCGGTATTGCCGGTATGATTCTGTCGCTGGCAATGGCTGTTGACGCCAATGTGCTTATCAACGAGCGCATTAAGGAAGAACTTGCCGCAGGAAAAGCATTGCGTCGCGCGGTGGAAGACGGGTACAAAAACGCTTTCTCCGCCATTATCGACTCTAACTTAACAACCATCATCACGGGTATTATTCTCGCGATGTTCGGAACCGGCGCCATCAGAGGATTTGCCATCACACTGATTATCGGTATTACCGCCTCGTTTATCACCGCTGTGTTCATCACGCGTATGGTTTACGAAAACCGTTTCGAAAAAGGCAAATGGCTCAATCTTACGTTCAACACGAAATTCTCGAAATCTCTTTTCAAACAATACAGCCTCAATTTCATTCAGAAAAGCAGGAGCGTAATGCTCGCTATCGCGGTATTTATCGTGATAAGTATCGCTTCGCTGTTCATTATGAAACTGAATACCGGTATCGACTTCACCGGCGGACGAAATTACATTGTTCGTTTCGACCAACCTGTACGCACGGGAGATGTGCAAAGCGCATTGGTACCTTACTTGGGCGAATCGGTTCGGGTAATTACCATCGGTTCCAGCAATCAGGTGCGTATTTCCACCAACTATATGATTGAAGAGGATTCCGACCACATTGAAGAAGAATTGATCGGCTTGTTGGGACAAGGCTTACAAGAGTTCACCACGCCCGGAAAAACCATCGACGAGCACATACAAAGCTCACAAAAAGTGGGGCCGAGCGTAGCGGAGGATATGCTTAAAGACGCGTTTCTCGCGCTGACCATCGCGTTAATTTGTATGGGATTGTATATCTTGCTCCGATTCCGCAACTGGGCGTTCTCTTTGGGAACCGTTACCGCCCTCGCGGTGGACACGTTCGCGGTGATTGGCCTCTATTCATTGTTGTGGAAAGTGATGCCGTTCTCTATGGAGATTGACCAAACATTTGTGGCGGCAATTCTTACCATTGTTGGGTACTCAATTAACGATAAAGTGGTGGTGTTCGACCGTGTGCGTGAGTACATGCAACTATATCCCAAACGCGGTTTGGTAGAGTTGTTCAACGATTCAATGAACGCCACGCTGGCACGTACCATCAACACCAGTGTGAGTACAATATTGGTAATTGTATGTATTCTTTTCTTCGGTGGCGATGCTGTGAGAAGTTTCGTATTCGCTATGCTTATTGGTGTGGTGGTTGGAACGATAACCAGTTTGTTTGTTGCTTCGCCTGTAGCTTACACCGTGATGAAGAATCAACGAAATAAAAAACAAGTAGATACAAAAAGAAATTAACCTGATCTACTTCGCAGAATATAAAACGGAACGCATTTTTTGTGTTCCGTTTTTGTTTTTCTATTTATTTATTTCTTACATTTGCCATGTAAAAACCACTAAGAAATCTTCAAATGAAAAAACCACTTCTCACCGCGCTGTGTTTGGTTTCGCTGCAATGCATCCTTGCCCAAAGCAACGCCGCTTTTTTCACCGTTAAAGATACCGTAACAGGCAAACTGCACGACGGGAAAGAAATTTTGGCAAAAGAATATATCGCTCCCGAAAAAATTTACGAATGGAACATTTATGAACCCGACAACGATTTGTTGCTGGAACTACGTACCACCGACAAGAGAGGAAGATTCAGAAACAAGGGCGCGCTTTACGCCATCAAGTTGGATGATAAAAGTATAAAGTGGCAGCGAGATATCGATTACGGTAATTCCGAAACGCGGTACGACAACGATTTTCTGCTGCTATACCATAAAAACAGAATCCATCGCCTTCATCCCGAAACAGGAAACTCAATGTGGGAATCAAAAAACGATCTTTACTTCATTGAACCACACCTTAACATCGGTTTAAGTTATCCGATAGGCAATTTTTCAGACCGAATGAGCGCGATTGACATGAACACGGGCGCCGAATTGTGGAAACAAAAGTTAGACCGCTCTTACGGCTGGGACGATGTATATATGTACAACGACTCGCTGGTGCTGATTGCAGTAAACGGCATACACGGATTCAACCTGCACAACGGCGGCAATTGGCATTACGAGGCCAACACCAACCGAAAAGACATTGGCGCCACCATTGCCAAGAATGTTGCCGGTGCCGTAATTGGTGTTTTAACGGGTGTGGTGGTGTACGACCCCGAACTGGATATCGCCACCGATATGGTATCTAATATTTTTATTGACCCGGCGGGAAATATTATTCAGGCATCGCGCGATAAAATTGCTTCGTTAACCCCGCAAGGCGATGAAAATTGGGCCACGCCACTTCCAAAAAACATCACATCAAAGTCAACGTTGTTTCTCATAGACAATACGTTGTATATGATAAACAAAGGTTTTGCCAAATATAACGGCGATTTTTCAATGGTGGGCGCGCCCTATTTCGCCGCCTTCAACTTGAGCGACGGAAAACAACTTTACTTGAACGAGATTGAGGAAAAAAGAGATTTCATTCGCAGTTTTCAGGTGATTAACAATCACTTGTTTTTGATTTTCCGCAACAAAATAGCCACGTATTCCCTCGCCGATGGCTCTTTTCAAAAAGAGTTAATCATTGAAACATTGGACAAGGATGAACAATTGGAAGAGTTTTTCGTGAAGGATATTTTTGTGAAACAAAACGATTCGCTGTTCACCGATTTATTGCATGTGAATCCCGAACTCAGCTACGTGAGAACAGACGCGTACAGGGTATTTGGACTGAACGACAATTTAGAACTTACCGAGACCTACAACAAGGAGCATATTTTTCACAAAACAATGGAGTATGGGCCGTTCACATTCATCACAAACGACGATAAAACCAACATCGTGCTAAACGAAAACCATGAGCCGGTGGCCGAATTGCAAACTACGTCTCGAATGTTTATCCACGGAAACAAACTATACACAATTGACAAGGAATCGATTCGGGAAACCGATTTGCTACAATTGACAGAAGATGTGAGATTTTAGATTTTTAGATTTTAGACTTTTAGACAGATGGAAGAACGTCAATTGTTAATACTTTGGGGCATTGCAAAAGCCGATTGACGGAGGAAAAGAATTAAAATAGAAGAATTCTTTGGGGAAATACGCTTAATTTTTTAATTTTGCATCCCAAAACCACGCCACAATAGCTCAGTTGGTAGAGTAACGCATTCGTAACGCGTCGGTCGCGAGTTCGAGTCTCGCTTGTGGCTCTTCTTCCTTATCGGTATCCGTTCGCTTTATTTACAGTGTTTTATTAATCGCATCAATATAATTCAGCAGTTCTTCCCTGCCCTGCGCCTTTTCGGATGAGGTAACGAAAATAGGTGGCAACTCTTCCCACGTTTCCAATAATTTCTCTTTATAGGCGTCAATGTTCATTTGCAAACGCCCTGTGCCCAACTTATCAGCTTTGGTGAACACAATGGCAAACGGCACACTGTTTTCACCCAGCCATTCCATAAATTCAAGATCAATTTTCTGCGGCTCGTGACGGCAATCTACCAACACAAACAGCGCGGTCATTTGTGCGCGTTCCAGCACATAATCTTCAATAATTTTGCGTAACCGCTCTCGATTTTCTTTTCCCCGACGGGCATAACCATATCCCGGCAAATCCACCAAATACCACTCGTCGTTAATAATGAAATGGTTGATGAGCATTGTTTTTCCGGGCGTGGAAGACGTCATGGCCAATCCTTTCCGGTTCGTCAACATATTGATGAGCGACGATTTTCCCACGTTGGAACGCCCAATAAACGCGTACTCGGGTTTGCCGTCTTGCGGGCATTTTTTGTAATCGGTATTGCTGATGACAAAGGCAGCATCTTTAATAATCATATCGGTAAAAGTTTAAGAAAGTGCGGGTAACTTATTTTTATTATTGAAGGATAATGCCCAAAGGCCCAGCCCGGTGAGCAGTCCGTTTAGCAATAGCAATTCATAGCCCACATTGTAGTTATATATCTGCCTCATCCCCAATTCAATAAGGAAACACAGCACGGGCGCGGCAACGGCTACATATGGAACAAACCGATCGACGGGCTTTACTTTGGAGTATAACCCGAAAATATACAATCCCAGTAACGGCCCATAGGTGTACGACGCCAACTTGTAGATGGCAGTGAGAATGCTGTCGGAACCGATGGCCTCGATAAGCAAAATGATTGCTACAAAAATTGCACTGATAACCAGATGCACCAGTCGGCGTGTTCGCACATTTTTTCTTTCTCTTTCCGGCGTTGCCGACACGGCTTTCATATTAAGGATGTCCACGCAAAACGAGGTGGTCAACGCCGTAAGCGCTGAGTCGGCACTCGAAAACGCGGCAGCCACAATTCCCACAATAAACACCCCAAACACCAACGTTCCAAGATAATTGCTGGCAAGCATCGGCAAAATATTGTCTGACACGGCCGGTAATTCAATGCCATTTTGCTGCGCAAATGTGAGCAACAGCACACCAAGGCATAAGAAAAGAAAGTTGATGGGCGTAAACGCGAAACCGTACGAAACCACATTTTTTTGCGCGTCTTTCAAGCTCCTAATGGTAAGGTTTTTCTGCATTTGGTCTTGATCTAAACCCGTCATTACAATGGTGATGAACATCCCGCTAAAGAATTGCTTAAAGAAGTTTTGTGTGCTCGCCCAATCATCAAACACAAAAATGCGTGAATGTGGGCTTTCTTTCACCACCGACACCAACCCTGCCATATTCAGGTTCATTGCCGTGGCAACCTGCCAAACAGTGAGCACCAGCGCGGTAATAAACAGCAAGGTTTGCAACCAATCGGTCCAAATAATGGTTTTTATGCCGCTTCGGTGGCTATACATCCAAATAATGAGAATAATTCCCACAACGGTTACCACAAACGGCACGTTCCACGCGTCAAACACCAAGGTTTGCAAAATAAACGCCACCAAATAAAGCCGTGCGGCAGCGCCCACAATTTTAGACAGCAAGAAAAACCATGCACCGGTTTTGTAGGATTTTGGGCCATATCGTTGGTCGAGATAGCCGTATATGGTGGTGAGGTTCAATCGATAATAAAGCGGCAGTAGCACATACGCAATCACCAGATAGCCGAAAAAGAAGCCCAGCACCATTTGCATATAGGTCATATCCAGGTTTCGCACCATTCCGGGAACGGAAACAAAGGTAACGCCCGAAATGCTGGTTCCAATCATTCCAAAGGCCACCACATACCATTTTGATGATTTATTGGCGCGGAAAAACGCGTCGTTTCCCGAACTTTTTCTGCCCGTGAGATAGGAAATCAGCATCAATACGCCGAAATATATCGCGATAACCACTAATATAAAAGATGGTTTCATAGTTTGTTCTTTAGATGGTAAGAAAATGATGGGCCAATTCCGGAAAAGAATCGAATTTCAGCGCGTAGTTGGTGGTTTGTCCAAACCCATACGAAACAAAAACAAACGGTACGCCCGCCAATGCCGATTGAGTAGCATCAGAATCCGTATCGCCGATATAAACAGGCGATTGAAGTTGGTGTTTGTCGATAAGCAACTGCAAATTATGGGATTTTGGCATCAAGTTCATCCCGTGTTCCATATAATCGATAAAAAGATGTCCGGTGCCGGTGTGTTTCATAAAATTTACCAACCCACCCTCTTCGCAATTGCTGAGCATGAAAAGTTTATATTTTTTTGAGAGTTGCTCCAATCCTTCGTGAACGCCATCGTAAATGGTGGGATTCATTGTGGGAAGCGTTTGCTGATAAATGGTAATAACTTCGTCAAATAGGTTGTCTTGCTCGGTTGTGGATGCTTCGGGAATGATGGCATTGAGCATTACGCGGGCTTCTTTTCCCATCAAACCCATAATATCGGTACGGGAAACTCTTTTTGCGTAACCGGTTTTCTCCAACCCTTTATTCCACACATCTACGTAAGTATCAACGTTATCCCAAAGGGTACCGTCCATATCAAAAATTAAACTGTCGGGATTCAAAATAGTGTTGTTTTTTATTTTCAGAGGTGCAAAAATACCTCAAAAAGGGCGAAAGGACAAATATAATTACATCTAAAAACAAAAAGCGGGCCTGTGTGTTTTAAAGGAAAACAATAGGCCATCCAAAATGAAGAAAACAAAAGTATGTGTTATCATCAATCCCATATCGGGAACGGAATCTAAAAAAAACATCCCGGAATTTGTAGCGGCGGCGTTGGATCCCAAAATTTTTGATGTGTACATTCGTATTACCGGATATCCCGGGCACGCCACAGAAATTGCGCGTGAAGCGGTAAAGAAGAAGTACAAATACGTGATCACAGCCGGCGGCGACGGCACCGTGAACGAAGTGGCAAAGAAGCTGGTGAACACTGACACCATTTTGGGAATCATCCCCTTTGGTTCCGGGAATGGATTGGCGCGCGAATTGGGTATTTCAATGGACGCAGAAAAGGCCATCGATGTTATTCTGCAAGGCAACACCCGCACCATTGACTACGGCGTAGCCAACGAACATATTTTCTTTTGCACGTGCGGCTTTGGCTTCGACGCGTTTATCAGCGATAGATTCGCCGAAGAAAAGAAGCGCGGCCCCTTTGGCTATGTACGCAACGTGCTGGAAAGCGTGGTCGATTTTAAATCGGACGAATATGAAATCACGTCGGATGAAGGAACCATCAAGGAACGCGCTTTTGTGCTCACCTGCGCCAATGCGTCGCAATACGGAAACGAAGTCTACATCGCCCCCGACGCGAATATGGAAGACGGGAAAATGAATGTAACCATTCTTAAACCGCTAAAAGCACACGAGTTACCTCAAACAACACTGCAGCTGTTCACCAAAAATATCGATAAAAACAGCAAAATGATTTCGCTGCTTACCAGCAAACTTCACATTAAACGCTCACGCAGCGGTATGATGCACGTAGATGGCGAGCCGTATGAAACCGGAAAAGAAATTAACGTGGAAATTATTCATAAAGGGCTCACCGTTTTGGCTCCGCCGGAGGTGAAGTTAACGCGCAAAGAGAACGACAATGTATTCAGCGCGCTAACTCGTTGGATAAACGGGTAGAAACTAGGTCTGTCTTTAACAGCTTGACCGCATACAACTTACTCAGCGTTATTAACCGGCAAATAATTTTTCTAAACTCATGAATCGAAACGGAAAATAATATCAGGGGTCTTATACGTTTATGTAATAGTTCTTGTTCAATGGGTTTTATGCAATATTCATATGAGTACATACCTTGTACACCCATCTCTTGGTTTAAAGCATAAACACCCAATCTCAAAACTTTTTCCCAAAAATATTGTTTTAATCTAAACAATATCACATAAAACAAACAACATGATGCAGAGATTTAAAACTATGACAATAATCTTGTTCTTTTCAACAGGATTGTTTTTTAGCGCTCATGCGCAAAAAGCCGCAGTTAAAACCAACCTTCCATACTTAATCACCACTACGCCCAATTTGGGGTTGGAATTTGCCGTGGGAGATAAAATGAGTATTGAGTTATCGGGCGGTGTTAACCCGTTTTCGTTTGGAGAGAATAAACAACTGAAACACTGGGTTATTTGGCCCGAGTTACGCTATTGGACGTGCGAAACATTCAACGGCCATTTTTTTGGCTTGCACGGTGTGGGCGGACAATTTAATGTGGGCGGATTTGATATCCCGATTTGGAAGTTAGATCGCTTAAAAGACCGCAGATACGACGGTTCAGCCATTGGAGCCGGTATTAGCTATGGCTATCAGTGGATTATTAATGACCACTGGGGATTTGAATTTACCATTGGAGGAGGCTTCGCGCGCTTCAACTACGATGTGTACAGTTTGGGAGATAAAGGTGAAAAACTGGGTGATGGGGAGAAAAACTATTTCGGCCCCACTAAAGCCGGATTATCCATTGTGTATGTTTTTTAAATAAGAAAGGAGTAAACAGATGAAAAAGAAAATATATATCTTCCTAAGCCTCGTTTTAATATCAGTATCGCTTACGGCGCAGGTAAATTATTTGAATCAGATAGCGTTTAACAATCAAACGGCCGATCGCGAATCGGGAAATGTGAACATACAAATGGATGTGGATGTGAGCAACTTGAACATCAGCAACCAGCATATGGTGGTGTTAACGCCCACCCTCAATTCGGTGGATGGGGTAACAAAACTCGATTTGCCCGCCATTGTGGTGAGCGGCAAAACCCGAAGTAAAGCAATTAGCCGAGCCATTAATGTAGGTGGAAAACAGCTTTTCGCTAAAGAGCCTTTTGCCCTTGTTACGCGTGAAAGAGGAATGCAGCAGGTGATTCCATACAATGTGACCGTTCCGCTGGAAGACTGGATGCGCCGCGCCACGCTCACTGTGAACGAAGAAGTGAGGGCTTGCGCCGATTGTCCCGGATGTGAGTTGGGCGTAGGCCAAATGCTGTTGTCGGAAAGATTGCTTCCGGAAGACTTCAAGCCAACCTATGAGTTGATTTATATCACACCCGAAGTGGAAGCCGTAAAACAACGCAGCGAAACGCATGATGCCCTCTTAAACTTTAAAGTAGGAAAAGCCGATATCTTGCCCGATTTTGGAAACAACGCGTCGGAACTCGCAAAAGTTGACCGCACCATTCGCGAAGTGCAAAACGATAAAGATTTGACCATTACCGACCTGTCCATTACCGGATTCGCGTCGCCCGAAGGTAGCGTAACAAGCAATATGAATCTGTCGCAACGCCGCGCCAACGCCTTTGCCGATTATCTATCATCGAAATACGGAATGCCTAAAAACCAATTCAAAGTAAGTTGGAAAGGCGAAGACTGGGAAGGCTTGAGGAAAGCGGTGGAAATGTCAAACTTAGCCGATAAAAGTGCTATCTTAAGCATCATTAGTAACGTTAGCAATCCCGATGCTCGCGACGCGGAACTGAAAAAACTCTCGCGCGGACAAACGTATCAAACGTTGCTGAACACATATTATCCGCCTTTGCGCCGCAACGAGTACACCATTGCCTACATCGCGCGCCCATTTGATGTGAACGAGGCAAAAGCGGCTATGAGCACTCGTCCGCAATTACTGAGTTTGAATGAAATGTTCCATGTGGCGCAAACTTATCCTAAAGGCAGTGCACAGTTTAAGGAAGTATTCGACGTGGCTGCCCGCATGTATCCCAACGATCCGGTTGCAAATTTGAACGCCGCTACCGTTGAACTGGAAGGCGGAAACGTGGATGGCGCCATTGCTCGTCTCGAAAAATTCAAAGATTTGCCCGAAGCTTGGAACAACTTAGGTTACGCGTTGGTGCAAAAACAAAGATATGAAGAAGCATTATCGTATTTCGACCGCGCTGCCGAGCGTGGCGATGCCGTAGCACGAGAAAACGCAGTGCAGTTGAGAAGATTTTTGGAAGATCAGAGGTAGACCTATTTTTTCGGAAAGTATAGCCGGGTTTTTATAAATCCGGCTATCTTTGTAATTATAAACGTCTAAAGAGTATTATGAAAACAACTTGGGAGCTAATAAGAAAAATCGTTTTGTCAAGTTTGTTCTGCGTATTATTTCTTACAAATATTGATGCGCAAAAACTCATTGGAGTAAAAACAAACATTCCACATTGGGCAACTGCATCACCGAATATTGGAGTGGAAGTTGCATTCAACAGTAAAATGACACTTGAACTTTCCGGTGGGTACAATCCTTTTGAATTTGCAGATAATCAACAATGGAAACATTGGGTAATTTGGCCTGAAATCCGCTATTGGTTTTGGGAGCCATTTTATGGACATTTAATTGGGGTGCATGGCGTATTTTCAAAATTTGATATCGGTGGCTTGAAGTTGCCGATTAAGAAATTAGACCCATTAAAAGATCGTCGATATCAAGGGGATATAAATGGTGTTGGTTTGAGCTACGGATATGCTTGGATAATAGGAAACACTCTCCTTCTCGAAATCTCTGCCGGAGTGGGTTATGGACGATTGAATTACGATGTATTTACTAAGGGGAGAGAAGGATATAAAATTAACGAAGGTAGAAAACATTACATTGGTCCCACAAAAGGCGCTATTTCTTTGGTTTACCTATTCTGACACTTTAAAACATACCGTTTTCTGTGTATTTGGTAGATTCATGAAATTATCAACTGTTTTTTCTTAAGTTTATAATTTATGATCCGCAAAATAATCCATATCGATATGGATGCGTTTTATGCCTCCATTGAACAGCGCGATAATCCCGAATATCGTGGCAAGCCTTTGGCTGTGGGTTATGGCGGGAAACGCGGCGTGGTTGCGGCAGCCAGCTACGAAGCCCGTCCCTATGGCGTGCGTTCTGCGATGGCATCGGTAACGGCGTTGCGAAAATGCCCTCACTTGACTTTTGTGATGCCTCGTTTTGAAGTGTATAAAGCCGTATCGGCTCAAATAATGCAGATTTTCAGGCAATACACCGAAAAGGTGGAGCCGCTGTCTCTTGATGAAGCTTTTTTAGACGTTACCGAGAACAAAAAAGAAATACAGATTGCCACGGAAATAGCCAAAGAAATCAAACAAAAAATTCATCTCCAAACCCAATTGACCGCCTCCGCCGGAGTTTCGTACAACAAGTTTTTAGCGAAAATCGCCTCCGATATCAATAAACCGAACGGTTTATATGTGATTACACCTAAAAAAGCGGAGAAGTTTCTTGAAAAACTACCCATAGAAAAGTTCTTTGGTGTTGGGCGGGTTACTGCTCAACGTATGCACGAATTGGGCATTAAAAACGGGGCTGATTTGAAAAAACACACCGAGATGGAGCTTATTCACCATTTCGGGAAAGCCGGTTCTGCGTATTATCACTTTGTGCGCGGCATTGATGAGCGCGAAGTGGAATCGGAGCGGGTGAGAAAATCCTTGGGCGTGGAAGAAACATTCAGCGAAGACCTTTACGAAATGGTCGATCTTCTTCGCGAATTAGACGAAATAGCCCAAGAAGTTCATCGCCGAGCCGAAAAACGAAATTTCAGGTCGAAAACACTCACTTTGAAAGTGAAATATGCCGATTTTACCATCATTACACGAAGCCGCACGGTGGATTATTACATCAAATCCTACCAACAACTTTTCAATTTAGGCAAAGAATTGCTTTTGCAAGTGGACGATATAGAGGAACGTAAAATCAGATTGATGGGATTAACGCTGAAAAATGCCGAAGCCGACAGCATCATATTGACAAATATGCCGGTGCAGTTAACGTTGGAGTTTAAAGAATAATTGTTGGCGTAGTATTTTTCCTCGAAAAAATCAATTTAACAATTAAGTTGGGCTTACAGCCCGCCAACTTGATGATTTACCTTTAACCCAACGCGTTGCATTGGGTTAAATTAATCCGAGCTTTCAGCCCGAGATGAATGGTTAATGAATTTCAGAATCGCTTCCAACGTCAGACATCGGTCTTCCGTCTTCCGTCTCAGTTCTTCAAATCCTAGCTTAAATTATAAAATTTTCTGGGTGTTTCCCCTTAATATCTTTATAATAGGCTTTTATTTTCACAATATCTTCCCTGTAATTGTTCGTGGGGTAAAAAATATCCAAAATGGAGGCTTCCTTTTTGCTGTAATCCAGTGCGATTAAAAGCAGCGGCACTTTGGCCTTTACCGCGATAAAATAAAACCCTTTTTTCCATTCTTGTACCGGTTTTCGTGTGCCTTCGGGTGTGATGGCGAGTTGTAATTTGTCGTGTTTAGCAAATTCCGCCGCCAACACTGTGGTGAGAGCAGTGTTTTTATCTCTCTCCACCGGAATTCCACCTATTCTCTTGAAAAACAGATTGAAAGGAAAAACAAACCACTCTTTTTTTATCAAAAAGTTGGCGGTTCTGCCTAAGGATGAGTAAGCGAGCTTTCCAATAATGAAATCCCAATTACTGGTGTGCGGTGCAACCACGATGACGCATTTGGGGATGTCGGGAAAGGTATTCATCACTTTCCATCCGAGGATTTTATTGAGTATAAATTTGCTTATGTTCATTGTTTGTGGTTCCGGTGTTTACAGTTCAGCGTTTAGGATTTATCGTTGTTTTGTCATATTGAGCGATAGCGAAATATCTATTTGTTCAACTCCTCCAATTCTAACGTCAACTGTTCCCAATTGTTCATAGCTCTGTTCAATTTGTTTTTGGTTTCGAGGTACGTTTGCATCAACTCGAAATCGGCAGCGCCTTCGGGTGTGGATAGTCGCGTTTCGAAATTGGAAATCTCTTCTTCCAGTTTCGCTATTTTATTTTCCGATTCCTCAATCTGACGTTCCAATTTTCGGATTTTTCGGTTCAGCTCCTTTTGTTCTAAATAGGAGAGTTTGTTTTCCGATATTTCGGTTCTGTTTTCTGATTCTGTTTCTATCGATTTTTCTGAAATTTCCAGCTGTTGCAGCGATTCCATTTTCTTTTTCGATAGAAAATCGTAAATTCCGCCCAAATGTTCGGTTACTTTTCCGCCACCAAATTCATACACTTTCGTTACTAAATTGTTGAGGAAATCGCGGTCGTGCGAAACGATAATTGCCGTGCCGTCGAATTCCGAAATGGCTTTTTTCAACACGTCTTTCGAAGCCATATCCAAGTGGTTGGTAGGCTCGTCTAAAATGAGCAGATTGACGGGTTCCAGCAAAAGACGAATCATTGCCAAACGGCTGCGCTCACCACCCGACAACACCTTTACTTTCTTTTCCGATGCTTCGCCGCCAAACATAAACGCGCCCAAAATATCGCGGATTTTGGTGCGGATATCGCCCGTGGCAACGTAGTCGATGGTTTCGAAAACGGTACGGTTTTCGTCCAACAACTGCGCTTGATTTTGAGCGAAATATCCTATTTTTACGTTGTGGCCCAGCGTGAGTTTTCCGCCGAAATCGATTTCCTTCATAATGCACTTCACAAGAGTGGATTTTCCCTCGCCGTTTTTGCCCACAAACGCCACTTTTTCACCCCGGTTGATGGTAAATTCTACATCGGAAAACACCAGGTGGCTGCCGTAACTTTTCGAAACATTTTCGGCAATAACAGGATAGGAGCCTGAACGTGGCGCGGGCGGGAATTTCAAGTTTAGACGAGAATTGTCCACTTCGTCCACTTCAATACGCTCGAGCTTTTCCAACTGCTTGATGCGCGATTGCACCTGATTGGATTTGGTGGCTTTATAGCGAAACCGCTCAATAAACGCTTCGGTATCCTGTATCTGTTTTTGCTGATTTTCGTACGCCCGGAGCTGCTGTTCGCGACGTTCGGCGCGTAGTTCCACGTATTTGCTGTACGGCACTTTGTAATCGTGGATGTCGCCCAGCATAATTTCGATGGTTCGGGTGGTAACGGCATCGAGAAAAGCCCTGTCGTGCGACACCAAAATTACGGCATTGGCGCGCGTGGCAAGAAAATTTTCGAGCCACTGAATGGATTCGATATCCAGATGGTTGGTTGGTTCGTCCAATAGTAGAATATCGGGCGTTTGCAGCAGGATTTTCGCCAACTCGATACGCATACGCCAGCCACCGCTAAATTCGCGTGTCGGACGGTTGAAATCTTCGCGCCGAAATCCCAATCCCATCAGGGTTTTCTCAATTTCGGCTTCAAAATTGTTGATGCCCGACATCAGCAGCAATTCTTGCAAATCGGTACTGCGTTGAATAATTTGGTGGTACTCTTCCGATTCGTAGTCCGTTCGCTCCGCGAGTTGCGTATGCAATCTTTCCAACTCTTTTTCCAGTTGCTGCAAATGTTCGAAAGCCAGAGCGGCCTCTTCGCGCACGGTGAGCGTATCGTTGAGCGTCATTTGCTGCGGCAGATAGCCGATAGTGGCTTCTTTCGGATAAGAAACATTTCCACCCGACAGTTGCTGCAATCCCGCAATGAGTTTGAGCAGCGTGGATTTTCCGGCTCCGTTTTTGCCCACCAGCGCCACGCGTTCATTTTTATTTAAGACGAACGATATTTCATCGAGCAGCGTGAATCCGCCGAAATGAACGGAAAGATTTTCTACGGAAAGCATTTTTATGTTTAAAGTTCAGTTGTTTAGGGTTCAATGTTTGGGTTTTTCGGAAAAATTCCGGTAGAGACGCAATACTTGCGTCTCAATCCTTAAACCGCTCCACAACTTCCTCCACTGTAACCAGCTCCTGTTCTCCCGATTGCATATTCTTCAACGTAATTTTTCCTTCCTTCATTTCGTTTTCGCCAACCAGTGCTACGAAGGGA
Organism: Bacteroidota bacterium; assembly: GCA_023388315.1. GTDB lineage: Bacteria > Bacteroidota > Bacteroidia > Bacteroidales > Dysgonomonadaceae > JAEWGM01. Next base: position 37,842 of record JAEWGM010000002.1, read on the forward strand.
ATCCGATTATTATCGGCATACGTCATCTGCTTTTTCATTTTCGCGGCTTCGGGATAAAGTTCGGCACAAATTCCCTTGCTACGCAATTGGGCGAGAATGGGCAAGATGTGCGCTTCTTCTCTCTCTCCGAAATTCACGAAAAGCACATCGGTGCTGTGAGTGGAGTTCTCGGGGAAAAGGTTGAGTTGGTTGAGCACGTCGTAAATGCGGTCGGCACCAAAAGAGATGCCCACACCGGAAACATCGGGAAGTCCGAAAATCCCGGTTAGGTTATCGTAGCGACCGCCGCCGGTGATGCTGCCGATTTCAACATCCAGCGCTTTTACTTCGATAATGGCGCCGGTGTAATAATTCAATCCGCGGGCAAGCGTGAGATCGAGTTCGATGGGCGTTTTCAGGTTGAGCAACCCGATTTTTTGCAAAATAAAATCGATTTCCTCCACGCCTTTCATTCCAATTTCAGATGTTGCCAGCACGTTGCGCAAAGTTGCCAGCTTTTCGCAGTTGCTTCCGCTGAGCGCGATAATGGGTTGCAGTTTGTCGATGGCTTCTTGCGGGATGTTTTTTGAGCGAAGTTCTTCGTTTACTTTTTCCAGCCCGATTTTGTCCAACTTATCGATAGCGACGGTAATATCTACAATTTTATCGGCTTCGCCAATGATTTCCGCGATTCCCGAAAGGATTTTGCGGTTGTTGAGTTTCACGCAAACGCGGATGTTGAGGCGCGAAAAGACTTCGTCGATAATTTGCAGCAGTTCCACTTCGTTGATAAGCGAATCGCTTCCCACCACATCGGCGTCGCATTGAAAAAATTCGCGGTAACGCCCTTTTTGCGGTCTGTCGGCACGCCAAACAGGTTGAATTTGGAAACGTTTGAAAGGGAATGTTATTTCGTTGCGGTGCATTACCACATATCGGGCAAACGGCACGGTGAGATCGTAACGTAAGCCTTTATCAGAAATAGTTGTCGTTATTTTGTTTAGACTACTTTGCATTATCTCTTTGATTCCGTTTATATCTCTTTCCTCGTTTTTTTCAAAATCATAAAAAATAATTTTTCCGAACTCAGATGCTTCTTCATTATTTGAGAATTTTTCTTCAAACATTTTTTTTATAGTAGCAGTATCTGAATATTTTCTCAAAAGAGTTGCAATCTGTAAATACGGAAAAAAAACATTCATATTGTTTTTGCCGAAGTAATCGCCCGAATTGAGTATCTTGAAAAGTAATTTATCGCCCTCCTCTCCGTATTTTCCCATCAACGTGGATAGGTTTTCCATTGCCGGTGTTTCAATTTGGCGATAGCCGTAAAGGCGGTAAACTTCTTTTATGGTGTCGAAAATATAGTTGCGTTTCGCCATTTCTTCGGGCGAAAAGTCGCGCGTTCCTTTGGGAATAGAGGGTTTTTGCATCTTGATTTTTGTTGGTTTTAAGATGCAAAGATATGCAAAATTTGGGTGATTGTTGCACAGAGGAGCACAGAGATAACGCGGAGGAATACAGTAAAAGCGCGTCGCAATCTCTTGCAACGCGCTTTTATCCAATACCCTTTGCTCAAAGCTCAACGCTTACAATAAATTGCTCGCCAACTCCGATAACTCGCTTCGTTCGCCTTTTACAAGGTTCACGTGCGCGAAAACGTGTTGCCCGTTCATTTTGTCAATCATGTATGCCAAACCGTTAGATTGTGAATCCAAATAGGGGGAGTCTATTTGTTGCAAGTCGCCTGTGAAGACCATTTTGGTGTTTTCGCCCGCGCGTGTGATAATGGTTTTTACTTCGTGCGGCGTGAGGTTCTGCGCTTCGTCGATGATGCAGAATGTTTCAGTGAGGCTGCGACCGCGAATAAATGCCAACGCTTCAATTTCCAGTTGTCCCGATTTTTGCATCTCGTCAATCACGCGCAATTCGGAACTATTGGAGCCTAAGTGCGATTTTATCACATTCAGGTTGTCGAAAAGCGGTTGCATATAGGGCGCAATCTTCTGTTTTTCATCGCCGGGTAAGTAACCCAAGTCTTTGTTGGACAGCGAAACAATGGGGCGCGCCAGCAAAATATGGCTGTAAATTTTGTTTTGTTTAAGTGCTGAAGCCAGCGCCAACAAGGTTTTACCGGTTCCGGCTTTTCCGGTGAGGCCTACCAGTTTTATTTCGGGGTCGTTGAGCACTTCAAACGCGAAAGCTTGCTCAGCGTTGCGCGGCTGAATGCCGAAGTTGGTGTCTTTCTCTACCTTTTTAATTTTTTGTGTGAAAGGCACATATCGGGCAAGCACGCTGTTGCGGTCGCTTTTCAAAATAAAGCATTGGTTGGGCGTTACTTCGGATTGAAAATTGAATTCGTCCAAATCCACGCCGGCGGGTTGGGCGTATATTTTATCGATTAAATCGGGGTCTATGCCTTCCAACACCACTTCGCCTTGGTCGAAAATATCGATATCCGTTACTTTGTCGTTTATGTAATCCTCCGCCACAATTCCAAGCGAGCGGGCTTTCATGCGCAAGTTGATGTCTTTGGAAACCAGTACCGTTTTGGTGCCGGGATTTTTTTCCATAATATCCATCACCACGGAAAGGATGCGGTTGTCGGGTGTACGTTCGGGGAAAGCTTCTGTAATTTTGACGTTTTCTTTCGATGAATTCACGATGTATAGTTTGCCGCGGCCCATTCCTAAATCGGCGCCATCGGTAAAGAGGTCGTCGTCGGTAATCAAATCCAGATCGCGCACAAACGCACGGGCATTGAAGTTTATTTGGTCGTTTCCTTTTTTAAATTTATCCAACTCCTCCAAGACGATAAAAGGCAAATAAATATCGTTTTCTTCAAAGTTTTCCAAGCATTTATAATCGTGCAAAATCACGTTTGTGTCAAGAATAAAGTTTTTCTTGGCGCTCTGTGGTGCGGGTTTGGTTTTGCTTCGGGTTGTTTTGGCTGTTTTTTCGGTTTTGGGAGTAGTTGTTTGTTTCGTAGTTTTAGCGTTAGTTGTAGGCATATCACATAGTTTTTAAAATTCAAATTGCATTCTGTATTAAAAACGTAATAGAGCTAATTTTGTTTTGAAACATCGAAAAAATAACCCATAAATATTATTATCTTTGCACTCATTCACCCCAAATGAGCATTTTTTATGAAAAAAACCTTTTTATTATTTATGAGTATGGCTATTTTGGCAACGGTAACGGCAAACGAAAATCCTTTCTTTAAGCCGTTTACAACTCCTCACGCAACGCCTCCGTTTGATGTGATAAAAACGGAGCATTGCGAACCCGCTTTTGAAAAAGCAATGGCTGAGCATCAAGCAGAAATTGGCGCGATTGCGGCGAATCCTGCTGCTCCCACCTTTAAAAATACCATTGAAACGATGGAATATGCCGGCGAAATGCTGAGCAGGGTAAGTTCGGTGTTTTTTAACCTGAACAGTGCCGAAAGCAACGATGAAATGATGGAGATTTCGCGCCGTTTAAGTCCCAAACTCTCTGAGCATTCAAATAATATCTACCTTAACGAGAAACTGTTTCAGCGCGTGAAAGCGGTTTACGATAACCGTCATTCTTCGGGTTTATATCCCGAGCAAATCCGTTTGGTGGAAAAATACTACGAAAGATTTGAAAACAGTGGTGCCACATTGTCGACTGATGATAAAGAAATTTACCGCCGCTTATCGATGGAATTGAGCAAAGCCACGCTCGATTTCGGACAAAACAACCTGAAAGAAACCAATCAGTTTGAAATGCTTTTGACTGATAAAGCCGATTTGGCCGGCTTGCCTCAAAGCGTGATTGACGCGGCTGCGACAAAAGCCAAATCGAAAGGCAAAGAGGGTTGGATGTTCGACCTTTCCGCACCAAGTTACATCGCTTTTATGAAGTATTCTTCCAGAAGAGACCTTCGTGAAAAGTTGTATATGGCTTACAACACAAAAGGCGTAAAAGGCGGCGAGTTTGACAACAAAGAGAACGTGGAGAAAATTGTGAACCTTCGTTTGCAAATTGCCAATTTACTGGGTTACAAAAACTATGCTGAATATGTCTTGCGCACAAAAATGGCAAAAAACAAAGAAGGCGTATATGATTTGTTGAACAAACTGGCGAAAGCCTACGGCCCCGTTGCCCGAAAAGAAGTGGAAGATGTGCAAGCGTACGCCTCGAAAATGGAAGGCAAACCCATTGAAATTCAATCTTGGGACTGGAGTTATTATGCCGAAAAACTAAAAGATGAACGCTTCGATTTAAACGACGAAATGACGCGCCCCTATTTTGAATTGGAGAATGTGAAAAAAGGCGTCTTCGGTTTGGCAACCGATTTGTATGGATTAAAATTTGAGAAAAATCCGGAAATTCCCGTTTACCACCCCGAAGTGGAAGCTTTTGATGTGTTAGATGAAAAGGGAAATTTTGTTGCCGTTCTCTTTACAGATTTCCACCCCCGCGAAGGAAAACGCGCCGGTGCATGGATGACGAGCTATAAAGGACAATTTATTAGAGATTTAACCGACCATCGCCCACACGTTTCTATCGTGATGAATTTTACCCGCCCAACGGAAACCACACCCGCGTTGCTCACTTTTGATGAGGTAAATACCTTTTTACACGAGTTTGGGCACGCACTCCACGGCATGTTGGCGAAAAGCAATTACGAAACGCTTTCGGGAACCAGCGTGTACCGCGATTTTGTGGAATTGCCTTCGCAAATAATGGAAAACTGGCTGGTGGAAAAAGAATTCTTGGATAAATTTGCTTTCCATTACCAAACCGGTGAAAAAATGCCCGAAGAATTGGTGCAAAAAATAATAGACGCATCCAATTACAACACCGGATACGCCACCTTGCGCCAACTTTCTTTCGGATACATGGATATGGCGTGGCACACGCTCAACAGCGGCTTCCACGGCGATGTGCGCGCGTTTGAACAAGAAGCGATGCAGCCTGTTCAATTGTTGCCCGTTGTTCCCGAAGCCAGCATGTCCACTCAGTTCGGACACATCTTTGCAGGCGGTTACGCGGCCGGATATTACAGCTACAAATGGGCGGAAGTGCTGGACGCGGACGCTTTTTCGGTGTTCAAGAAAAATGGAATTTTCGACAGGAAAACCGCCGATTCTTTCCGTGTAAACATCTTGGAAAGAGGCAACACCGAGGAACCGATGGAACTTTACAAACGCTTCCGCGGACAAGAACCATCCATTGACGCTTTGTTGGAAAGGAACGGCGTGAAATTATAAGGCGATAGTCAAGAGAAAACTTTTGAATGTTTTTTGAAAAATAATTGCTTTACAACGTTTAGGCAAAAAATAATTGCTATCTTTGCAGCGCAAAAGTATTTTTTCTTCAAGAAAGTTATTTAGTTTCTTCTCTTCAATTGTTAAGTCATTATCCTAACTCCTCTTTGTTTTTAAGATCTTATGCAATAATTATTTATTTTATTTATTTTAATTTTTTTACATGAACATTTTTGTTGCTGGCTTAAGTTACCAAATTACTGAAGCCGATTTAAGAGAACTTTTTGAGGAATATGGAGAACTGACCTCAGCCAAAATTATTACCGACAGAGACACTCGCCGTTCAAAAGGTTACGGTTTCGTTGAAATGGTAAACGATGAAGATGGCCAACGCGCTATTGATGAATTAAACGATGCTGAATACGACGGACGTACACTTTCGGTATCGGTAGCACGCCCGCGTGCTGAAGGCGACCGCCCTAAATACAATAACAACCGTGGCGGCGGTTACGGAAATCGTGAAAGAAGCAGATATTGATAGAATCTCAATATAAATGTTGATAAAAACTGCATGTAATAGTGCAGTTTTTTTATGCGGTTAACATCCGCAGCGACAAAACAACTAAAGGGTAAATTAAAGAATTTTGGGGTCTTAATTACTTTATTATGAGTACAATTTTATGCATTGAAACGTCAACGCAGGTTTGTTCTTGTGTATTGTCTCGCAACGGAGAAATTTTGTTGGATAAAACGAGTTTTAAAGCACAATCGCACGCCACGTTGCTGGGCGTTTTTGTGAATGAGATAATGAGTTTTGCGCGCGAAAACAATTTGAGTATAGACGCCGTAGCCGTAAGTAGCGGCCCCGGCTCCTACACCGGTTTGCGCATTGGCGTTTCGCAGGCCAAAGGTTTGGTTTTTGGGCTGGATGTTCCGTTAATAGCCATCCCCACGCACCAAATTATGGCGCATATGGTGAAACACAGAGTGGAGAAAGACGCACTGCTTTGCCCCATGATCGATGCGCGGCGAATGGAAGTGTACGCCACTTTTTTCGACACCTCACTGAACGTTGTCAGAGAAACATCGGCCGACATTGTGGATGAAAACAGCTATCGTGACCTGTTGGATACGAAAAAAGTGTTGTTTTTCGGCAACGGTTCCGAAAAATGCAAAAGCGTGATAATGCACCCAAACGCGATGTTTTTGGCGGATGTGCATCCGTTGGCATCGGGTATGGTGCCCTTAGCCGAAAAAGCATTCGGTGAAAAAAAGTTTGAAGACGCGGCTTATTTCGAACCCTTTTATCTCAAGGAATTTGTGGCAACCATTGCCAAACCCAAGTTGTGAAAAGATTACTGTTCGTTTTTCACTTTATGGTACATATCCTTGCCGTTTTGCGGGATAAAATTGGAAGTACAATCCGTTTCTTTCAATTTAAAACCGTCATAAACAAGGTCTTTTGGGTTTGTAAAAGCCATCGTTGTTTCATTTACTTGCGTCAATTCGCCAAAGCCTTCCAACAGTTGCCCATCTTTCACCAAGAAATATTTATCCATCACACTGATCATCCCTTCCGACATAAAAGTGTACACCCCTTTCACGGTGTCGCCCGAAATGGTTCCTTGAATTTCACCAATAGAACTGTCCGACTCAAATCGATTATAGAATAAATACCCTTTGAACGAATTATTGTTCGTTTCTATTTCCAAAGATACGGAATCTCTTCCTTCAACACCCAAATAACACTGTTTTCCCGAAATCGGAGTCTCAATGTTTTCTGCAGGAATGGTATCGTTCATTGTTTCATTGGGGTTACTTTTCTTTTGTGTGCACGAAGCCGCAGCAATCAGAATTAATGCAATAATAAACTGTTTCATTTTTCTTTCTTTTTTAAATTAAACGTAATACAATGATTAAACACAGTGGATATGCAAAGTGTTCGAAAAATGAGATAAAGTGAAGCAAAATGCATAAAGGTCAATTGTTAACTTTCTCAAAACACATGCGCTTTATGCCATTTTATTTTATATTTGCACACGTAAGTTTAGAATCATTATAATTAATGCATAAAATATTCTCTTTGCTTATCGTTTGTTTGCTCACAACGATGTCCTTATTTTCAAACGAAACACCCGCTACAGAAGTACGGGCTGTGTGGCTCACAACAAATTACGGCCTCGACTGGCCTCGAAATAAAATCAGCGCCGATGTGCAAAAACGAGAGCTTATCGCCATTCTTGATAATTTGCAACGCCACAATTTTAACACCGTAATGTTTCAGGTGAGGGCGCGCGGAGAAGTGTTTTATCAATCCAAAATAGAGCCGATGGCGTCCATCATCGTGCAAGGCGGTTATGGCCAGGCAAAGTTCGATCCGTTGGCTTTCGCCATTGAAGAAGCGCACAAACGCGGTATGGAATGCCACGCTTGGTTGGTGACTTATCCGCTAGGTGGCGACAAGCACGTGCGAAGTTTGGGCGCGCGGTCAATCACCCGGAGGAATCCCTCCATCGCCAAAAAATTTAAAGGCGAGTGGTTTCTCGATCCCGGAAATCCCAAAACGGACGATTACCTGCTTTCCCTTATCCAAGAAATTGTGTCGAATTACGATGTGGACGGCGTTCATTTCGATTACATTCGCTATCCCGACAATAGAGGCCAATTCCCCGATGACGCTATGTATCGCGTTCACGGCAAAGGAAAATCGCGGGCCGATTGGCGACGAGACAATATCACGCGCTTTGTGGCCAAAGCATATGATTTGGTGAAGAAAAATAAACCTTGGGTACAGGTAAGTAGTTCCCCTTTAGGTAGATATCGAGCGCTGCAGGGTAGGGGTGCCGGATGGACGGCGTTTGAAACCGTGTTTCAGGACGCGGGGAAATGGATGAGAATGGGCAAGCACGACGCTCTTTACCCGATGATGTATTACAAAGAGCAACTTTTTTATCCGTTTGTGGATGATTGGATTGCCAACGGAAACCAGCGAATTGTGGTTCCCGGGCTGGGCGCCTACCAAATGATTGAGTTGGGTTGGAGTCGGCAAGATATTCTTAATCAGGTGAATTACACGCGCACCAAAGAAGTGCAGGGGCAAGCTTATTTCCGCACCCAGAACGTGCTTTCAAACACCAAAGGCATCTTGAATTCGTTAAACGATTATTATAAATATCCCGCGAAGCTTCCGCCAATGACGTGGCTTTCTACCGCTTCGCCTAAACAACCGATTGACATTATGGCGGAAAAACTGCCCAACGGCAATTTTAGGCTTTCGTGGAAAACGGAAAATGAAAATGAGCGGGTTTCGTTCAACGTGTATCGTTCAGAAACGGATGATTTCGACATCAACAAAGCCGAAAACATCCTTGCCACGGGCTTGCGCGCGCACACCTATGAGTATCGTTTGCCCGATAACGACCAAGCCTACTACTATTTCGTTACCGTTTCGGATTCATACCACAACGAGAGCGAAATTTCGCATCCCGCGTTTTTCTATCATTCCGATACCATAAAATAGACATAAACCGTAATCTTGATTGGAAAATCAAAAAAATGAAATAATTTTGCATATATGGACAGCAGCCCGAAAGTAAGAAAACAGGTGAAAGAAGAGTTTACAAATTATCTCACACTACACAAACACCGAAAAACGCCCGAACGATTTGCCATTTTAGACCATATCTACTCCAACAAAGGGCATTTTGATATGGATTCGTTGTATAAATCCATGATTGATGTAAATTTCAGGGTTAGCCGCGCCACATTGTACAACACCATTCAGCTGCTGTTGGATTGTGGATTGGTGGTGAAACATCAGTTTGGCGGCAATATGTCGAAATATGAAAAAGCTTACGGCAACGAAAACCACGACCACCTCATTTGCACCAGCTGCGGCGAAGTGTGGGAAACAAAAAACAGCGATTTGTTTACCCAAGCGCAGTTGAAAAAGATAAAGAAATTTACCGTAAATTATTACAGCATGTATATTTACGGAACGTGCAGCAAATGCAACCACAACAAAAAAATGGAGTTGCGAAAACTGAATAAAGAAGCAAAAAAATAAAATAAGAAATTAAAGAAGCGGAGAAATAAAGAAGAAAAGGAACGGATTTTCCAAAAAAAGTCTTGGTTCTTTTTATCTTAGCTCTTGGTTCTAAATAAAAAACAAAATGAAAGTAGATGTAATTTTAGGCCTTCAGTGGGGCGATGAAGGAAAAGGAAAAATTGTGGATGTACTCACACCCGAATATGGCATTGTAGCGCGCTTTCAAGGTGGGCCAAATGCCGGACATACGTTGGAATTTGATGGACAGAAATACATACTGAAATCCATTCCGTCGGGCATTTTTGAAAAAGGAAAAATAAACATTGTGGGAAATGGCGTGGTGCTCGACCCCGCGTTATTTAAACAGGAAGTGGAAAACCTTGAAAAGGCGGGACACTCGCTCACCGACCGGTTGTACATCTCCAAAAAAGCGCACTTGATTCTTCCCACGCATCGGTTATTGGATGCCGCTTCGGAGCAAGCGAAAGGCGATTTAAAAATCGGCACCACGGGCAGAGGCATCGGCCCCACATATACCGATAAAATCAGCCGGAACGGTCTTCGCGTGGGTGATTTGTTCCATAATTTTGATGAAAAATACAAGCGTGTTACATCACGACACATCGAAATGCTGTCGCATTATGATTTTGAGTATGATTTAACCGAAATTGAGCAAGAATGGTTTGCCGGAGTGGAGAAATTGAAAACGTTCAACATCATAGATAGTGAGCACTTTATCAACAAACACCTCGCCGAAGGCGGTATGGTTTTGGCCGAGGGCGCGCAAGGTTCCTTGTTGGATATAGATTTTGGCTCGTATCCGTTTGTAACATCGTCCAACACCATTTGCGCCGGGGCTTGCACCGGTTTGGGCATCGCACCCAATAAAATAGGTGAAGTGTACGGTATTTTTAAAGCGTATTGCACACGCGTGGGCAGCGGCCCTTTCCCCACCGAGTTGTTCGACAACGACGGACAGTTGCTCCGCGACCACGGCCACGAATACGGCTCCGTTACCGGACGTCCGCGCCGTTGCGGCTGGATTGATTTGGTGGCGCTTCGCTACACCATTATGATCAACGGCGTGACCAAACTCATTATGATGAAAAGCGATGTGTTGGATACTTTTGAAACCATTAAAGTGGCCGTAGCATATGAAATTGACGGCGAGCAAGTGGAGGATTTCCCCTTCGATATTTCGGAAAACATCAATCCCGTGTATGTTGATTTGCCCGGCTGGCAAACCGATATGACACAAATGAAATCGGAAGACGAATTTCCCGAAGAATTCAACAATTACCTCAACTTCTTGGAAGAAGAGCTGGGAGTGCCCATTGCCATTGTGTCAGTTGGCCCGGATAGGTCGCAAACGATTATTAGGTAAAACCGCATAAAAACATTTTTGGCACGTTTTGTGTTTAGTATTAAACAATAATCAAAAAATACAATAATCAAAAAATACAATTTTTATGGCACCTATTTGGATTTTATTCGGAGTGATTGCGCTGGCAGGATGGATTGTTCAGGCACAGTTGCAAAGCCGATTCAAAAAATATTCGCGCATTCCGCTTCGTAATGGAATGACCGGCAAGGAAGTAGCTGAAAAGATGCTACACGACAACGGAATACACGATGTTCAGGTCATTTCCGTGAGAGGGCGGCTCACAGACCACTACAACCCGCTCAATAAAACCATTAATTTGAGCGAACCGGTTTATGGCAGCAACAGCGTTGCCGCCGCCGCTGTAGCGGCTCACGAAACCGGGCACGCCTTGCAACACGCCAAGGGATACGCTCCCCTAAAAATGCGCTCCGCGTTGGTACCGGTTATTTCCGCCACCTCAAAATGGGTAATGTGGGTGTTGCTTCTCGGAATCATTATGATTCAAACTTTTCCAATGTTGATTTGGATTGGTATCGGGATGTTCGCGCTCACCACGCTTTTTAGTTTCGTAACGTTGCCGGTAGAGAAAAATGCCACCAACAGGGCGTTGCGCTGGTTAAGCAGCGCCGGTATCACCGATGTAAGCAACCACAACCAAGGCGTTGACGCGTTGCGTTGGGCCGGTTACACTTATGTGGTGGCAGCGCTCAGTTCATTGGCCACGCTTTTTTATTATGTGATGATTGCAATGAGCGGAAGCAGAAGATAAGCCCTTTATCAATAATTGATTACAAAAGATATAACGCGGTGCGGGAACATTTTCGCATCGCGTTGTGTTTTCTAAGAAACATTTTAATTGAATAAAAAATCACGAAAATAAATTCATATGAAAACAATTTATCACTCCGCGGATAGCCGCGGCCACGCCAATCATGGATGGTTGAAGAGCCACCACACATTCAGTTTCGCCAATTATTACAATCGCGAGCGGATGCACTTTGGCGTTTTACGCGTTATAAACGACGATTTTGTGGAAGGCGGAGAAGGCTTTGGCAAACATCCGCACAACGATATGGAAATTATATCCATACCGCTTGAGGGCGCGCTCGAACACCGCGACAGTATGGGCAACGGCAGCGTCATTCGAAAGGGCGATGTGCAGGTAATGTCGGCCGGAAAGGGAATTACGCACAGCGAATTTAATGCAAACCAAGATCGGCCCGTGAAGTTTTTGCAAATTTGGGTTTTCCCACGCGAGAAAGGCGTTGAGCCCCGTTACGACCAACTGCACATTGCCGATTTTGCCAAACCCAACGATTTCCAACAGATTGTTTCGCCCGATAAAAACGATGAAGGCGTTTGGATACATCAAGACGCGTGGTTTCACATGGCAAATTTCGATAAAAACATGGCCAAACAATACGATGTGAAGAAAAAAGGAAACGGCGTGTATGTCTTTGTCATTAAAGGACAAGCAAAAATAGGCGAGCAGGTGCTCAATGAACGCGATGGTTACGGAATTTGGGAAACTGACAATTTTACGCTGCAAGCGCTCGAAAATTCAGAAATACTTCTCATGGAGGTTCCCATGGAATTACCGAGATAAAATTGCATAGGCTAAAAATATTTCAAAAGCGGCAACCAATTGCCGCTTTATTTGTTTTACCATAAAAATCAATGCAACCACGAATGAAAACAATTCTAATTACGGGTGGCTCAGGATTGGTGGGCAAAAAACTATCCACTTTGCTTTTAGAAAATGGTTACAAAGTAATTTGGCTTAGCCGCGAACGCGATTTGCAAGCCAAAATACCTACTTACCAATGGGATTACCAACGCAACAAAATAGATAAAGAAGCCATTGAGCAAGCCGATGCCATTATTCATTTAGCCGGATCAAACCTTGGCGAAGGCTCGTGGACACGGGTAAAAAAACAGCAAATTGTAGAGAGCCGGGTGAAAACCGCGCAGATATTGTTTGAAACCGTAAAATCGATGAATAAAAAACTCGATGCCTTTATTTCTGCGTCAGCCGTTGGTTATTATGGCGTTGGTATTTCTGAAAAAATTCATACGGAAAAAGACACGTCCCGCGGAAACGATTTTCTAAGCCGCACCTGCCGAAAATGGGAAGGCGCCGCTTTTAAATTTCGGAAAGAGTTAAATGTGCGCACGGTGGTAATTCGCACCGGCTTTGTGGTTTCAAAAGAGAGCAACGCGTTTAAAAAAATGCTTGCCCCCACCCGCTTTGGATTGGGCTCGCCGCTTGGAAGCGGCAGGCAATATCTGTCGTGGATTCACATTGACGACCTTTGCCGCATTTACCTGAAAGCATTGGAAGACACCACTATGAAGGGCGCATATAACGCCGTTGCTCCAGAGTTTATCACCAATGCCGGATTTATGCGTACTTTGGCAAAAGCAATGAAGCGCCCGTTTTTTATGCCTAATGTTCCCACATTTTTGCTCCGGTTGATGATGGGCGAGGCCGCCGATTTAATATTGGGCGGAAGCCGCATTTCGGCACAAAAAACGGAAGAGTCCGGGTTTGAATTTACCTATAAAACGGCTAATGATGCCATTCGCGCATGTTTGGATGCGTAAAAGAGAAGGAATAACAAAGAATAACAAATAGAAGTTTATACACCTAACCGTATAGCCTGAAATTCTACTTTTCTCATTTCCAACTTTCTAACTTCTAATTTCTAATTTCAAATTTCAAAAAAATGCCTACCTATATTGTCCTTCTGCGCGGTGTAACGCCCACCGGAAAAAATCGCGTGCCGATGGCCGAACTTCGCAAAGCGCTTGTCGATAACGGCTTTGAAAATGTGCAAACGTGGATTCAGAGCGGAAATGTTATTCTTGATAGTGACCTTTCAGCGAAAGAATTATCGGAAAGAGTACATGCAAGTATTAAAGAAAATATCGGCGCCGATTTAAAGATTATCGTAAAAACGCCTCTAGAAATTAAAGCTGTGCTCGAGAAAAATCCTTTTACGCACAATTACGACATTTCCCGCGTTTTCTTCACGCTCTTCAACGATAAACCCGGTAAAGAATTGGTAAACGCTTTGCAGCAGCAAGATTTTGGCGAAGAAATGTGCGTTATTGCTCCACATGCCATCTACCTGTATATTCCGGGTTCGGCAGCACGAAGCAAACTCAGCAACAATTTTATCGAGCGAAAACTAAAAATTGATGCCACAACACGCAATTTCAATACGTTGTCTAAACTTTTAACCCTTGGCTCTCAGCCCTAATCATTTACAAATGGAAACAACAAAAACCGCATATTTCAATTCGCGTGAAAAATGGCGCGATTGGCTGAAAGAAAATTTTCAAACCGAAAAAGAAATTTGGCTCATCTATCCCAATAAATCGACAGGGAAACAACGCATTTTGTACAACGATGCCGTGGAAGAAGCCCTTTGCTTCGGTTGGATTGACAGCACGATGAAAAAATATGATGCCACACACTCTATGCAGCGTTTCACGCCTCGTAATCCGAAAAGCGCCTATTCTCAGCCCAACAAAGAGCGTTTGAAATGGCTCGCCGAAAACAAAATGTTACATCCTGAAATTCACAAAAACGTAGCACACGTTTTAACCGAAGAGTTTGTTTATCCAACAGATATAATCACAGCATTGCAAGCCGACGAGGAAACGTGGCGAAATTTTCAGGCTTTCTCCGAATCTTACAAACGCATTCGCGTGGCGTATATTCAGGGCGCGCGCTCTCGTCCCGATGAATTTGAAAAGCGTCTGCGCAATTTCTTGAAAAAAACGAAGAGCAACAAAAAAATCATCGGGCACGGCGGCATCGATAAATATTATTAATATGTTGAATGAATGTAGCCAGAATAGCCGTTCGCAATCAAAAAGAACATCACAAAACAGAAAATTATAAAACGGAGGTTCGGCGCTTTTACAAGAAAACGAGGTTGATTTTGATGGAAAATATATGTTATAACATTCAACCCTTTGTAGGGTTGTGTTGTTTTATTGCCATATGACCGTATGTTTCACATACGGCTATGGCTGTTTAACCCATTCGGGTTTAATTCATTCGCTGTAAAAATCATTATCATCTCAACCCGAAAGAGTTAAATTAAATAGCCATAGGCGCAAACCTATGGAAAATAAAAAAACATACACCATCAACCCGCAGGGTTGAACAAAAAATGAACAATGATGCCGATGCCAAAACAAATGCATAAATCCAATGCAATTACCAAAGAACAACTGATTTCGCTATAAAAATCATCATCTTAACCCGAAAGAGTTAAATTAAAATGGCCATAGGCGCGAACCTATGGAAAATAAATAAAAACATACACCATCAACACGTAGGGTTGAACAAAAAATCAACAATCATGCCGATGCCAAAACAAATGCACAAATCCAATGCAATTACCAAAGAACAGCTGATTTCGCTATAAAAATCATCATCTCAACCCGAATGGGTTAAATTAAAATAGCCATAGGCGCAAACCTATGGAAAGTAAATCAAACATACATCATCAACCCAGAGGGTTGAACAAAAAAATGACACAATGAGCAATTTCCGTCAAATATTTTATCACATCGTTTTTAGCACGAAGAACAGAGTTCCCGCCATCGATGAAAAACATGAAACCGATTTATACAAATACATTTGGGGAATTATTAAAAACAAAAAATGCGTATTGTATCGTATCAACGGAATGCCCGACCACTTGCATATCTTTTCGGATTTGCATCCGAGCATTTGTTTAAGCGATTTTGTGAAAGACATAAAAATAGCGAGCAACTTATGGATCAAGCAAAGCGGAAACTTCCCTTATTTTGAGGCTTGGCAAAACGGTTATGGCGCTTTCACTTATTCAGTCCGTGAGAAAAAAATGGTAATGAATTATATTCGCAATCAAAAAGAACATCACAAAACAGAAAATTATAAAACGGAGTTTCGGCGCCTTTTACAAGAAAACGAGGTTGTTTTTGATGAAAAATATTTGTTATAACATTCAACCCTTTGCAGGGTTGTGTTGTTTTATTGCCATATGACCGTATGTTTCACATACGGCTATGGCTGTTTAACCCATTCGGGTTTAATTCCTTCGCTGTAAAAATTATTATCATCTTAACCCGAATGGGTTAAATTAAAATAGCCATAGGCGCAAACCTATGGAAAATAAATAAAAACATACACCATCAACCCGTAGGGTTGAACAAAAAATCAACAATGATGCCGATGCCAAAAAAAATGCATAAATCCAATGCAATTACCAAAGAACAACTGCTGAGTGCGGTATATCGGCATCCGCTGATCACTGAAATGGATTTGGAAAAAATTTGCCGTGCACACGAAAAAATAGCTTTTAAGAAAAACAGTTTTCTACTGAAAAACGGTGAAACCGCCAGTGAATATTTCATCGTCGAAAGTGGTTTAATGCGTTCTTTTGTAACAGATACAGAAGGACATGACATTACAACCAATTTTTTTGGTGAAGGCGAAATCGTTATCGAAGTGTCTTCACTTTTTCAGCGAATCCCTACCCGTGAAAACATCCAAGCCCTTACCAATTGCATCTGTTGGAAAATAGATTATGATGCATTTCAACAGCTTTATCATTCCATCAAAGGTTTTAGCGAATGGGGGCGCGGTTGGATGGCGGGTGAGTTGTTCCGTTTCAAGCAACGATCGATGGAAATGATTGCAGAATCGGCAACCACCCGCTACCTGAAACTCATCAAAGAAAAGCCACACGTTATCCAACAAGCGCCACTGAAACACATCGCCACTTATTTGGGCGTTACAGATACATCACTCAGCCGCATTCGAAAAGAAATGATATAAAAGAATCGCTTTTTTCGATGTTGATGACTATCTGTTTGTAAAACAAAAACTTGTCATAAGACAAGAAATTCCCGGTCTGTAAACTTTTTTATACGGCCTTCTGTTTAGAAGAGGAAATGGATAAAACCTATTGATAACCATCAAATAAAAAATCAATCAAATTATGTTACAGCAAGTAAAAACAAACGCGTTTATTAATGCGTATAAAGAAAGGACACGATGAACAATTCTATTTATCCTTGCATTTGGAGCAATAATAATGCCCGGGAAATGGCCGATTTTTATTGTGCAGTATTTCCTGAAACAAAAATATCGGAAGAAAATCCGGTAGTAGTTACATTGAAAATATTCGGACAGAAACTGATGTTGCTTAACGGCGGCGATAATTTCAAGCCCAATCCATCTATTTCGTTGATGTATTTAACTACTTCGCCTCAAGAAGTGGAGTCGATCTATGCCGAACTGATAGTCGGCGGAATGGCGCTTATGCCGCTCGGCAACTATCCATTTAGCGAAAAATATGGTTGGGTGGAAGACAAATACGGCGTTTCGTGGCAGTTATACACCGGAAAAGCGGAAGATATCATTCAAACAATAGTTCCCACATTGATGTTTGTGGGCGAAAATAATGGCAAGGCTTCGGAAGCGGCAAGTTTTTATACTTCGTTATTCCCGAATTCGGCTTTGCGCGGAGCAATGCACTACGGCGCTGAAAGCGGCGAACCTGAAACAAACGTGCAGCATGGCGAGTTTTTGATTAACAATTACTTGTTGATGATGATGGACAGTTCCATTGACCATAAATTCTCTTTTACCGAAGGGGTGTCTTTGGTAGTGGAATGCGATTCTCAGGAGGAAATTAACAGGTATTGGGAAGAGTTCACGTCCAACGGTGGCAAAGAAAGTCAGTGTGGGTGGCTTAAAGACCGGTTTGGTATGAATTGGCAGATTGTTCCCGCGCAACTTGCCGAATGGTTAAAGCAATCGCCCAAAGTAATGGACGAAGTGTTGAAAATGAAAAAAATAGATATTGAAAAGTTGAAAGGCGCCATCGGATAGATGGATAACAATTTGTGAAAAAGACCGTTAAGTCAATCTCATTCAATCTCTCTCATTCTTATTCAAATAAAAATCATATTTACAAACATTTTAAATTTTAAAAATCATGGCAAAATTAAATCCGTACCTCAGTTTCGATGGTACTTGTGAAGAAGCATTCAATTTTTACAAATCCGTTTTTGGCGGAGAGTTTCAAGGTGACATTACCCGGTTAAAAGAAGTGCCGGGAATGGAATTTTCTGAAGAGGACAAAGAGCGTGTTATGCACGTGTCACTTCCCGTGGGCAATGACCTTTTAATGGGTTCCGATACTTTTCCCGGACAGCCTTTTACGCAAGGAAACAACAATTATGTGAGCATTTTCCCCGAAAGCAGAGAAGAAGCTGACCGCTTGTTTGGCGCGCTTTCCGAAGGCGGAGAAGTGGAAATGTCGATGGAAGAACAATTTTGGGGCGATTATTTCGGAAGCTTGAAAGATCGATTCGGTATTTATTGGATGGTGAATTACAATCAAGAAAATCTGTAGAAAATAATGGAAATTAAAACAATTGATCAGAAAATAGAAATAAATGCTCCGGCAGATAAAGTGTGGAAAGTACTTTGGAATAGAGATAGTTATGAAGAATGGACATCGGCTTATTCACAAGGCTCACATTATACGGGAGAAATAGAGGCAGGAAATGTAATACAGTTTTTATCAGCCGATAAAACCGGAATGCAAAGTAAGGTAATTCGAAAAGTGGATAATAGAGAAATGGTTTTCGAACACACTCACGAAATTTTGAATGGAGAATTGGGCAATAAACTGGGAAACTTGGAAGAAAGTTATCTTCTGGGAGAGAACGAGGGAAAAACCACTTTACATATTAAAAGCGATATGCCCACCGAATATTTCACAGCAATAGATGAGGCAACTAAAGATGCATTAAAAATAATAAAAGATTTATCGGAAAAATAGCCGGGCCTTTAAAAAATAAATTTATGGAAAATTTAAAGTATTATGCAGTTGGATGGTTTGAAATCTATGTTCAGGACATAGAAAGGGCCAAGAAGTTTTACGAAGAAGTGTTTCAAATGGAATTGACCGATTTGGACGACCCAAGAGAATCGACAAGAGACAATGAGATGAAGATGGTAGCGTTCCCATATTCAATGGAAGATTTGCCGGGAGCAACGGGCGCGTTGGTCCAGATGGAAGGAATGTCGAGTGGAGGAAACAGTACCATTGTCTATTTCAGCTCGTTGGATTGTTCCGTGGAAGAAGGAAGGGCAGTTGCCGCAGGCGGAAAAGTGGTGAAATCCAAAATGTCCATCGGTGAGCACGGTTTTATGTCGCTTATCCAAGATACGGAGGGAAATATGGTCGGTATTCATTCAATGAAATAACCTTCCCCAAGGCTAAACAAAAAAGGTTGCCCCTACATTTTTAAAGGCAACCTTTTTCAATAATCACAAAACCGCCATTTATCGGTTTCCGTGTTCTACCCAAATAAAGCGGCTTACATCGTAACCCAACGATGCTGCTTTTTTGAGGTATTTTTCCTTTATTGCCTCCGGCATATCGGGGGTGCGAGAGAGAAACCAAATGTAGTTTTTGTTTTTCCCCACTACCAGCGCGTGTTTATAGTCGTCGTCTATTTCAATTATGTTGTAAGGCGCATAAAACGGGCCAAAGAAAGAAACTTTTAGCCGTCCCACATTGGGTGTTGAAACAAATTTGGCAACGCCTTCGGCATCCATCCATTTGTTCTTCTCGTAGTTATAGCCGCGGTTCACCACTTTTATGGTGTTGTCGTCATTCAGGGAATAATCAGCGGTGTTGTTGTCCAAATTTCTTTCGAAAATGTAATCGAAACGGGCAATTTCATACCATTTTCCTAAATATTTTTCCGGTTCGAGATCGGTTACCGGCTCTGCGCCCTTTGGCACGGCCGTGCAGGAGTTGAAGAAAAGCGCCGAACCCAACGCCAAAGTAGTGCCTGCAAGCAATAAAATCTGTTTTTTGTTCATAATTTGAATATTAGCTGAGTTGATTGATTTAATTTTTCTGATAAAGCCTGTTTCTTAGTTTCTCAAAATCTTTTCCATTGCTTTTCCTTTCGCCAATTCATCGATGAGCTTGTCTAAGTAACGGATATTTCGCATCAGTTCGTCTTCTATTTCCTCCACCCGATACCCGCAGATAACACCTGTAATTTTCGATGCATTTTTGTTTATGTGTGGTGCCTGGGTGAAGAAGGTTTCAATATCAACATGTGTGTTGATTTGCTCTTTAAGTGCTTTTTCGTCATATCCGGTCAGCCAAAAAATAATGGTATTTACTTCTTCCTTTGTCCGTCCTTTTTTCTCTGCTTTTTGTATGTACAGCGGATAAACGGTTGAAAAAGGCATCTTGAATAGTTTTTGGTTTTTCATACAACTGTTTCTATGTCCTTGGTTCAAAGAACGGATAATCCTTTACGGCAAGGAATTCGGTGTTGAGCAGCGATTTTTCTTTTTTCGATAACGGACGCTCCAGAATTTCCCCGATATGATCCACACAAAACGCGAAATTGCGAAAATCGCCGGGCGGAATAATCACATCCGCACCGCTTTGAAACGTGTATTTAAGTGCGGCAACGCCTAATGCCGTGTTTCTCACATCGATGGGTTTACACCACGATTTTGGATAAGGTTTGCGCTCTTCTTCGTTAATCCATTTACGATGGATAAGCCCTTTAATGGCCAATACGCCCATCCCGCGCCGCTTGGCATCCTGCACGGCGCCGGCGCCCCAACCATCGCGCATAATCATTTGCCAGTTGGTGGGGAACATAATGGTGTCGAAATCGTACATTGACATCGCGCGCAAGGCTTGTTCTTGCGAATGCGCCGAAAACCCCACTTTGCGAATACGTCCGCGTTGTTTTTCTTTCTCAATCATTTCCATAACGCCATCCGGCCCGAAGGCTTTGTCCACATCTTCTGCCGTACTCAAGCTGTGTAGTTGATAAACATCGAAATAATCGGTATGAAGCAGTTTGAGCGATTCTTCGAACTCTTTTTCGGCGTCTTTGCGCAACCGCTGTGTGGTTTTGGTAGCTAAGTAATTGTCGTTTCGGAAAGGTTTTAACGATAATCCTAACTTCTCCTGCGCATCGCCATAGGTTGGCGCCACATCAAAATAATTAATGCCCCGATCCAGCGCCCATGCCACGTAATTGTTTGAAGCGTCTTGGCCGTCGCGCATCGATACGATACCGCCATAAACTACGGGAAACACCTCAAATCCGGTTTTTCCGAGTGTGCGTTTTTTCACGTTGGGCAACCTATGGGTATCGGCAACGATAGCGGAAGCTTTTCCTGTCGTACCCAGCGCTACCGCGCCCGCAACGCTTCGTTTAATAAATTCTCGTTTGTTCATGCCTGCTGGTTTTTTGATTTTTTCTTTATGAATGGGGAATGAGGTTTGCAACTTTTATTTCTTTGCAATCCGATACAATCTGCCTTCATCGGTCACTGCGTATAGCGCGCCGTCTTTGCCATCGGCAACATCGCGAAAGCGTTGATTTTCGTTGGCGAGCAAGCGCTCTTCGCCAACTACTTTGTTGTCTTTCAACACAATTCGCGCGATGTGTTTGCTGTTTAATCCACCGATAAACAAGTTGTTTTGCCATTCGGGAATTGCGTCAGACGTATAAAACGCCATACCGCTAGGCGACAGTACCGGATCCCAATAATAAACGGGTTGTTCCATTCCCTCTTTTTGCGTGGCACCGCCACTAATAATATTTCCGTTATACTCAATTCCATATGTAATATCGGGCCATCCGTAATTTTTCCCCGGTTTAATGAGGTTGAGTTCATCGCCGCCGCGTGGCCCCATTTCGCTCAGCCACAAGTCGCCTGTAGTGGGATGAATGTCCAATCCTTGCGCATTTCTATGTCCGTAGCTGTAAATTTCGGGCAAAGCGCCATCGGTGTTGATGAATGGGTTTCCATCAACGGGTTTGCCTTCTGGAGTAATGTGCACCACCTTGCCGTGCCCCGTGTTTAGCAACTGCGCGTTGGGGCGTGTTCGCAGGTCGGAACGCTCGCCGGTGGAAACGAAAATATTCCCGTTTTTATCGAAAACAATGCGGCTGCCAAAGTGCATACTGTTGTCGAAATACGGAATGGCGCGGTAGATTATCTGAAAATTTTCTATTTTGGTTTCGTCATCCGAAAGTTTTCCTTTGCCAACGGCTGTGAGAGAGCCTTGGTTTGTTTTTTCGGCCAACGTGAAATAAAGCATTTTACTGGTAGCAAAATCGGGCGCGGGCGCCACATCCAACAATCCGCCTTGGCTGCGGTTATCAACTTCGGGAAATCCCGTAATTTTCTCGCCCACAACGCCATCGGTTGTAGCAATGCGCATGGTACCGGCTTTTTCGGTAATCACCAATCGTCCATCAGGCAGCACGGTTACCGCCCACGGACTCGACAATCCACTTGCTATAACGGCCGCTTCGTACGAGGTGGTGGTTTTAACGCCGGCAATTCGCGTTTGTCCTTCAAAAGCAGGTTTATAATCGGTGTTTGCTTTGTTTGTTTCTACGGGTGGAAGTGTCCCTTCTTGGGGTTGACCCGGGGTTTGTTCTGTGATAGGTTCGTCGTTTTTATTTTCTTTTTGTTCGCTGCACGATGCCGATGTTAAAAACAACGCTAAAGCCATCATTGCTAAAATGTTAAAATACTTCATATCTGCGATTTTTATTTGTTACGGTTTGAATAATTGTAACAAACTAATTTACAGAATGGTTTAGAAATATTAGTTAAAATATGGATGGCAACGACTATTTACCTAAAGTTATCGGCCATTGACTTCAACAGTTTTTCAGGCGACATTTCGGGTACAATCATTCTGCGCACGGTTTGCAACGGATAGATTGAATCGCGTTTCGACATTAGGATAAACGATAAATCGAAATAATTGGCGAGTTCTTTGGCCGCTTCGTGGTTGTACACGCCATTGGGATATGCCCAATAGTTCACGGATTGGCCGATGATTTGTTCCAATTTCTTTTTTGGAGCAATCACTTGAGTTTTCCACGAGGTAGAATCGGTATATTTGGTGGCTATTACGTGATCCCAACTGTGCAACCCTACGGTGTGCCCGCGCTCGACCATTTCGGCAATTTGCCCGGTTGACATATAACCTTTCTTGTTGTATGTTACGGTCATAATAAAAAACGCGCCGCGAAAGTTGTGTTTTTCCAATTCGGGTGCGGCAATTTCAATATGTTCAACGCGTGAGTCGTCAAACGTAATCATAAAAGATTTTTCAGGTAACTCGCTGTTAAATAGCAAGTAATCGAATAGTTGATCCGGAAGAATAGCGGTGTAACCACTGTCGGCCAACGTTTGCAAATGCGCCGCGAATGTCTTTGGCGAAACGGAATAAGCATCGCTCCGTCCTTCTGCGATGCGATGATAGCAGAGAATAGGAATTTCCGGTTTGGCGAGTATTTGTTCCGCGGTGTTGGGCCGCTTTTCTTGCAATGCAACTTCTTGTGTATTTGAGGTTTCCGCTGATTTGCTTTCGTACGAGTTTTTATTTTCTTGGTGGCAGGAAAAGAGGAGAAGCAGAAAATAAAGAAGTAAATGTGATTTGCATTTAATCATTACTTTGAGTTGCATTTATCAATAATTTAAGTTCTTTTTTACTCGGGAGTACTGTCTTGTATTTACTTGCAAAAATGTGTTCGTTGATTTCAGGTAATGTGTATCTTACGACCGATTCGCTTTTGTTTTGACAAAGTATAATTCCTATCGTTTTGTTTTCATCTTCCAGTTTCATTTCCCGATCGTAATAATTCACATACATCTGCATTTGCCCGAGATCTTGATGTTTTAATTCTCCAATTTTCAAGTCAACAAGCACAAAGCACTTCAATAATCTATTGTAGAAAACTAAGTCTATCCAGAAATGCTTGTCGTCAAAAGATATTCTTTTCTGTCTTGCAACAAACGTAAATCCGTTTCCAAGTTCTAATAAAAAATGTTCGAGTTTATCTATGAGTTCTTGTTCTAATTGACTTTCTGAATATACAGAGTGTTCGGGCAAACCTAAGAACTCCAAGACATAGGGATCTTTTACAGCATCTTTCGGCTTTTCAATAACCAAGCCTTTTTCTGAAAGCTCTTTTACTTTATCTTTATCTCGACTTAAAGTAAGACGAGTATAAAGTGCAGAATCATATTGACGTTGTAACTCTCTTACACTCCAATTATTCTTAAAACATTCAATTTCATAAAACATTCGTTCGTTTTCGTCATCTATTCGCATTAGCTTTAAATAATGTGACCAACTCAAATTAAAATTACGAGCTGATGTTCCGGAAATCGCATTTTTGGATTTCGTAGACAGTGTTTGCGGTTTAAAATCGTCAGACAGTGTCTGACCAATTGAATAGACAAGATAAAATTGTCGCATCTGTTTCAAGTTGGTTGAGGAAAAACCTTTTCCAAATTCGTTGGTCAATACCTTGGAAAGTTGTGTTAATAATTGTGTGCCATATTCAGCTCTATTTTTCCCATTTTGCTCTTCTTCAACAATCATTCTTCCAATCTCAAAGTAAGTCGCGACCATTGTTTGATTGATGGTGCGAACAACATTGTTCCTTGCAGATTGTAGCAAATCAACAACTTCAGAAAAGAATTTGGTATTTGTTAGTGAATGTGTCATGTGTTTATATGAATGTCCCAAAGTTAACCCTTTTCCTACAAAAAAAGCAAGAACTCCAAAAAGAAATCCTTGCTTTTAATTCCAATATATGATTATAGTTACCTCACCTCCACCTCAATCCACTCTGACCTATCCGGCGGTGTGGGTGTCACTACGCGTTTTCGTGGATTTCGTTTAAGCTCATCAAGCAGCACTTCCACCGCCTTTTCGATGCCCGGGTCGTTGCCTTTAGCCAATTCTTCGGGACGGTCAACTACTTCAATATCGGGCGAAACGCCGATGCCCTCGATAAGCCATTCACCCGATTGGTCGTAAATACCAAAACGTGGAACGGAAATGTATCCGCCGTCAACCAAGCGCGCGTTGCCCGAAATGCCCACCAATCCGCCCCAGGTGCGGGTGCCGATAAGTTTTCCTTCGCCTGTTTTCTTAAAGAAATAGGGGAAAGCATCACCCCCGGACGAAGAGTAGCCGTTGATCAGCATCACTTTGGGGCCGTCGTGCGCGATGCCGGGCGATTTCATCGGTTGCGTAATGCCGTTTTGGTGCCAATATACCAGCGTGCGGCGGTTGAGCAGGTCAATCATCCGGTCGGGGATGAAGCCGCCGCCATTGTATCGGTCATCGATAATGAGCGCGTCTTTATCGTTGTAGGAATACATTCCGCGGTGCAGTTCGCGATTCCCTTCAATGGCGGTGTTGGGCACGTGGATGTACCCGATTTTTCCGCCGGAAAGCTTGTCCACCATCGCGCGGCGTTCGCGCACCCAATCCAAATAGCGCAATTCGTGCTCCGATGTGATGGTTTTCACGTTGTAGGTTCGCGCACCCGAAGCGGATGGAGCGCTGTTCACGCTCAACTCCACGTATCGGCCGCCTAAATTTTCGAGCAATTCATACGGATTGATATCGGTGGTGAGTTCCTTGCCGTTGATGCTGATCAGGTAATCGCCTTCGTTTACGTTCACACCGCTTTCGGTTAGGGGCGAACGACGATTCTCGTTCCAGTTCTCGCCGGCATATATCTTTCTAATTTTGTATCGTTTCGCAGATAAATCGGCTTCCAATTCCGCGCCCAGCAAGCCTCCGTTTATGCGATCCACTTTGCCGATGTCTCCCCAGTCCACATAAGCGTGGCCGGTATTGGTTTCGCTCACCACTTCGTTGAGAATGTAATCTAAATCGAAACGGCTGGGCACATCGGGCAACATTTCGCCATATTTTCTCTGAACGGCTCCCCAATCCATTCCGTGGAGATTGCCTACATAGAAATAGTCGCGGAAAATGCGGAACGCGTCGGCATAAATTTGGTTCCACTCTTGACGCGGATCGATTTTCATTGTGAGGTTTTCCAAATCTATTTTCAATTCACCCGCTTTCTGCCCGGGTTGATTTTTTGACACGGAATAATCTCTGCCAAAACGATAGATAAAAGATTTTCCATCGGCAGCGAGCGTGGCATTGCCCGCGCCATCGAGAATATCTTCGGTTTTTTCCTCTTTAATGTTGTAGCGTATAATTTTGTTTCCCGAAGCGAAGAGCAAGCCTTCATCCACTGCGCCAATAATACGGTAACTGCCTGCCGAAACGGGAAGAGCGACAATGCGGTTTTGAATGTTTTCTAAATCGATGTGCACCTTCAGTGGCTCCTTGTTTTTATTTTTCGTTTCCACCGAATCCGCTTTTTCCTCGCCAAATGGTTCCCTGTCGTTCTTGTATTGGGTTAGTGAAGTGCCGTCGTTTCTGAGCGGGATGGCGTAAATTCTTCCGGCGTTGTTATACAGATAGTCAAACTCGAAACTGCTGAATGCCAGGTTGAAATCGCGATTGGAGGTGAAGAACAGGAATTTTCCATCGCGGCTGAAAGTGGGTTGTCCGTCGGAAAACGACGCGTCGGTAATTTGGTGTTTTTGCCCCGTGGAAATCTGGTACAACCACAATGCCGATTGATAGTTGGGCGACGATTTGCTGTAGGCAACCCAATCACCATCGGGCGAAAACGAGTAGTTGCGAATTTCTTCCGCGGAGGCTTCATCAATCACGGTTTGTCGGCCGGTGGCGGCATTTACGAGCCACAATTTCAATGTGCGGTCGCTATACACCAAATGCTTGCTGTTGGGCGACCACTCCGCGGTGTATTTCCACGCTTTAGAGCCTTTTGTCAGTTGCTTGGGTTGCGCGCCTTTGCGGTTTTCGAGCAAATAAATCTCGTATTCACCGGTAGCATCGGAGTAATAGGCAATGTTTTTGCCATCGGGTGACCAGGTTGGGAAAATTTCGCGAACGCCCGGCGTGCTGGTCAAGTTTTCTATTTCGCCGTTTTCCACCGGAACCGAAAAAATATCGCCACGCGCGTCAAACAACGCCCGTTTTCCCGATGGCGAGATTGAGTAACTGCCCACAAAATCCCGCACGTTTTTGAAATAAGGCAAGAGATGGGGATTGTCGAAGTTGATGGAAACGTTAATTTGGTCGGACGTGCCTGTCGCCGTGTTTAAAACGTAAAGGTATCCGCCGTTTTCGTACACCACTTTTCCGTTTCGGCCGGATGGGTACATCACATCGAAATCGCGATGACGGGTAACTTGCACGTTTTCTTTGGTGCGCGTGTTGTATCGCCAAATATTGAGGCGTGTGTCTTGGTCGGAAGCGTAGAAAATATCATCGCCAAACCACACCGGCCATTGGTCGGAGCCTACCCAGCGCGTAATTTGTTCCGATGTGTTGTTTTGCAAGTTGTATGTCCATAACTCGGTGGCACGTCCGCCTTTGTATCGTTTCCAGGTACGAAATTCGCGATCAACAGGTGTGAAACAGAGTTGCGATCCGTCGGGTGAAAAGGTGGCGAAACCACCGTTTACGATGGGCAACGGTTCTTCAAACCCACCATCGATGCTTACGGTGAAATACTTTCCGTTTCGCTCGCCAAATGTGGTGCGATTGGCGCGAAAGAGCACGCGTTTGCTGTCGGGTGTCCAATCGAGCACCACGTTGTCAAAACCGCCTCGGGGCGGCATCATTCCTTCGGAATTGTAGAAAGTGAGTTGGCGCGCCGTTCCGCCTTCGGATGGCATTACCCAAATTTGTCGGCTACCGGAATATTCGGCCGAGAAAGCAATCCAACGCCCGTCGGGCGAAATTTTTGGGAAAAGTTCCAATCCCGCGTGGGAAGTCAATCGTTTGGCAGCGCCACCCGCAGCGGGAACCGACCAAATATCGCCGGCATACACGAATACCACAAGGTTTCCGTTGATGTCGGGATAACGCAGCATGCGGGCGTTATCTATTGCGGATGCGCTAAGAATAGAAAGGCTGAGGGTTAAAAGTAGGAATAGTTTTTTCATTAATATGATGTTTTTGATTTTATTTTACGATAATCAACTTTTATAGTCACACCTATTTAGATTTTATGTTTATTTTCCACCATTTTCTTTTTTTAGTTAGTTGATGAATTGTGATAGTTTTTGATGGTTTTTCTTTTGTTAATTCTGATTCAAACTGCATCTCTGCATTTATATTCATCCTCCAATCTGATGTATATAATGGATGAAATAGATAATTTTTCCCTTCATAATTTCTTGAATCATACAACAACTCTACAGATATTTTCCCAACAAGTTCATATATATCAGAAAATTTTTTCGTATATAAATCTGGTGCGCACCAAACTATATTAGCTTTGCTATCCCAATTCGCATAATTTAAAACAAGGACTTCAGATTTTTCAAAATCAGATATAGTTGGTTTTTGTTTTTGATTAATTCTTGTTGTTACAACAAGGTTATACCCTGTTTCTGGATTTGTATCAGATGCAAGAATTATAGCTCCACCGTAGTTCCCGTTTTTCATCATAAAAGTTAGACAGTCTCCCGTTGAAAAAATTGGTGTTTTTAACTTAGGTTTTTTCCTTGGTTTTGCTTTTGACCTTTCAGATTTTATTTTTCTCAGAAAATTAGTTAAAACATCTTTTCTTTTAGATATGTCTTTTTCCGTTGCGCCTAAGCTATTCCATAATTCAATATCGGCTCCTGTATTTATTATTATTTCAACAATTTCTAGAACATTAGGGTCTAATGATTTTGTTTCCCATTGAGCAAGTGCGAGAGCAAACCAAAAATTATGTTTTTCTTCTTCAATTTCTAACATTTCCTGATTCGTTTCGATAATTTGCTTTGAGATTAACTCAGGTATTTCCCCTTTATTATATAACCTGAAAAACTCACTATATATATCTGCAAAAGCGTCATTGTTATGCATTGCTGTTCCCCAAGTTCCCATATTATTTCTGATAAAAAATTATAATCTCTTGCATACAACTCTTCAAATTTTTTCTTGCCACATTATTGTCCGTTACATTTCAATTCTTCCCCAAATTTGACCTTCGTTTTTCAATAAGCCAAATTCTTATTATTGATTTCCACATTAAATCTAACCTTCGAGCCTAAAGCATGGCATTTTCCAATAAATCTAGCCTTAATTCGTTTTCAAAAGAATCTCTTTTAGGTGTTCCAATTTTACCGATATGCTTGTCTATCATCTCTTCAAGAGAAGTAGTCTTAAATTTTTTTCCCATATTCTCTACTTTTAAAGTCAAGGTAATCCTTCTTATTTTTTCTGCTTTTTCAATTTCCTTTAACGGCGTTTTCTGTCCTTTTTTAACAATTCCGTGGGTAGCGATTTTTCAAACTCATCCCAAAAAGAAAACAAACGGTATATTTTGCCTGCGTATAGTGTTCTAAATTCCCAAATGTTCTCGTTTAGTTTCTTTAAAAGTTCTTTGTTTATTACGTTTTGAGATTTTCAAATATTTTAATAAATTTTCTCTCTAGTTTTCTTATCCAAGGGTTCCAAAAATTTCTGAGCCTCAGGAAGAAAAACAACTTCAAACTGTTTCAGTTGTTATTATTATTCAAAAGTAAATATTTCCTGATTAGGAAACAAGTGTTTTGCTCTTTTTTATATTTTGAAAACAAAAGCTCGACAAACAATTCTATAGAATCTCCCATGCTCTATTATTTGTCTTTGATTTCTTATTAAAAAGACCCAACCAGTTTATCTAAAAGCCACAACGTGGCAGAGGAAAAAAGGATAGGGCGGTTGCCCTACGCTATCGGAGCGCCTTCAGCGCAAAATGGTGTGAAAGTTGTATTTCGGAACGCAACTTGTTATAAGCAAAAATCTTAGAGATGTTTTACGAACAAGCCATCAATATCTTCCGTGCCACATCGCCCGTCACGTTTCGGTTTTCGCCATATGCAACACCGCGTTCGTTGAACCTGGTGACAATGGTTTCGATGGTATCCTCGCCGATATTCTCTTCCGACAACCGCGTGGTTAAGCCCAAAGAACGATAAAACGCTTCGGTTTTTTCAATGGCTTTGTCCACACGCTCTTGTTCCGAACCTTCGGTAATATTGAAAACGCGTTCGGCATATTGCACCAGTTTCTTGTGTTTTTGTTCTTTCAAAACGCGAAGCGTTGCGGGCATAACAATCGCCAACGAGTGTCCGTGCGTTGTACCGTGCAGTGCGGTAAGCTCGTGGCCAATCATGTGCGTGGCCCAATCTTGCGTAACGCCCATCCTGATGAAATCGTTAAGCGCCAATGTAGCGGCAAGCATATAGTCGGCCATCAGGTCGTAATCGTGTGGATTTTCTTTGATTTTCGGCGCAATTTCAATCACTGAAAGCAACACGCCTTCGGCCCAACGGTCCATGAGGCGCGATTGGCTCGGCGTGGTCATATATTGTTCCAACACGTGCGTGTAAGCGTCAGCCAATCCGCACGCGATTTGATGCTCGGAAAGCGTGTACGTAACTTCAGGGTCGAGAATGGAAAATTCGGGATAGTTGCCGCCAAAAGCATATTTTTCGTTTGTTTCCGCGCGTGTAATCACCGCACCACCATTCATTTCCGATCCCGTGGCCGGCACCGTCATCACAGATGCGAACGGAATTTGCTTTTCAGCTACGCCTTTCAACACAATGTCCCACGCATCGTCATCACATGCAATGCCCGCGGCCACCAATTTAGTGCCGTCCAACACCGAACCGCCGCCCACGGCCAGCACAAAGTTGATGTTTTTCTCCTTGCCCAAGGCAATGGCTTTTCGCAACGTTTCTACTCGCGGATTGGGTTCTATGCCCCAAAACTCAGTATATTCGCGTCCTTTTAACGCTTCGGTAACTTGATTATACACGCCGTTTTTCTTCACGCTTCCTCCGCCGTAAGTAATCATCAGGTTTACGTCAGAAGGAGTCAATTCGTTTAATTTTGAAATTTGTTCTTTTCCAAACACCAACTTGGTGGGATTTTGAAAGATAAAGTTTTTCATATGGAAGTGTCCTGTTTTTGGGATTCTTATTCAATTTGCAATGCCTCAAAGTTAAGGAAAATATAAATTAATCGAAATAAATAAGATAAGAAATCTGCCGGCTTGGCTTTTTTATCGACTGAACAACGCGCCTTTTTATTTGTTGTTAAAAGAAAGCGATTGTTGATGGAAAAACAGCATTATGATGTGCGAATATTTGGTTTAGATCAATACAATTATCCCAAATTCAGGGCAAAAATTATCGATCTGTACCTCAACGCGTTTACAACCGGAGAATACGCGCAACACATTCCCGATGCGGCGGCCGAAAGCGCATTGGATGAAATGCTGCGCAACGGTTTTGGGAATATGGCGTTTGTGGACGACAGGTTGGCCGGGGCGCTTATCGCGTTCCCGTTAGAGTACGACAACGAGTTTCCCAAGGAACAATGTCCCGATTTTCCCGTTGAAACATCGCTCTACATTGCCGAAGTAATGGTGAACAGCGATTTTCAAGGACGAGGAATTGCTTCGCGAATGCTGCAAACTTTTTTGGCAGAAGTAAAGGGCAACTATACCGATATTGTTATTCGCGTGTGGGATGAAAACAAACCGGCTGTGAAGTTGTACGAGAAATTGGGTTTCACGCCTTTGGCAACTATTTCGCAAACCAAACTTAAAACAGAAAATGAAACGTTTGAAATGAATAAGGTGTATATGACTCTGTAGAAACGCATTGAATGCGTTTCATTGAATGGATTCACTAAATGCGCCTTAATCCTCTTGCCGACTTAAAAACAAGAATGGAGATAAAACATAAAAAGCCCGCATAGGCTATTCATAACATATAAAAAAATGAAAGAATTTATCACAAAAACAATTGATTTACATTCCGGAACGCCAGAAGAAAAGCGTGCCGAAATTCGCGAATATTTTTTGAAAACCTGGGCAATTGACGAGTTGCTATACACGCAGTTGAAGTCAGATGATGTGTTTTACCATCGCGGCGACCCGTTGCGCCACATCATCTTGTTTTATTTGGGGCATACGGCAGTGTTCTTCGTTAACAAACTGTTTCTGGCTAAAATTATCGACAAGCGCATCAATCCGAAATTTGAATCTACTTTTGCCATTGGGGTGGATGAAATGAGTTGGGACGACCTTGATAATAACCATTACGATTGGCCGCCGGTATCGGAAGTGCGGGCTTATCGCGATGAAGCCAAAAACGTCATCTTAAACGCCATCGAAACGCTTCCATTGGAACTTCCCATCAATTGGGAGAGCCCTTTTTGGATTATTATGATGGGCATTGAGCACGAGCGCATTCACTTGGAAACATCCTCGGTGCTTATTCGTCAATTGGCGCTGAACGATGTTTCGCCCGGCCTTTTCGGCAATCGATGTCAAGAGACAGGGCATGCGCCCAAAAACGAGATGATCCCCGTGTCAGGTGCCGTGGTGCACTTGGGCAAGCCAATGGATTATCCGCTTTACGGCTGGGATAACGAGTATGGAAATTACACCGAAGAGGTGGCCGATTTTCAAGCGGCAAAATATTTGACCTCCAATCAAGAGTTTTTGGAATTTATTGAAGATGGTGGCTATCACACCCAAAAATATTG
Source organism: Bacteroidota bacterium (assembly GCA_023388315.1). Taxonomy (GTDB): domain Bacteria; phylum Bacteroidota; class Bacteroidia; order Bacteroidales; family Dysgonomonadaceae; genus JAEWGM01. The sequence goes on from JAEWGM010000002.1 coordinate 70,032, forward strand.
GACCGAAGAAGGCTGGAAATGGCGCACCTACAAAGAAGCGGAAATGCCGCTGTTCTGGCGGAAAGACGAAAACGGATATCGTCTGCGCCTGGTTGCCGAAGAAATTACCATGCCGTGGAATTGGCCCGTGGAGGTGAATTATTTGGAAGCAAAAGCCTTTTGTAACTGGAAAAGCGAAAAAACAGGAAAAACATACCGTTTACCCACCGAAGCAGAGTGGTATCACCTGCACCACGTGGCCGGCTTAGCCGATGTGTTGGAATGGGAGCAAGCCCCCGGAAACATCAACTTGGAGTATTTTTCATCGCCCTGTCCGGTAGACACATTCGCGCAAGGTGACTTTTTTGATATCGTGGGAAATGTATGGCAGTGGACGGAGACGCCCATCACCGGATTTCCCGGATTTAAAGTACACCCGATGTACGATGATTTTTCTACACCCACCTTCGATGGCAAACACAATTTAATAAAAGGCGGCTCGTGGATTTCCACCGGAAACGAAGCCACCATTCACTCACGCTACGCGTTCCGACGCCATTTTTATCAGCACGCCGGTTTCCGATACATCGAATCGGACGCGCCTTTGAAAATTCAAAGCGCCGATTATGAAACGGATCCGGAAGTAACGGTTTCATGCGAAAACAATTGGGGCAATCACGGCGCAAAGGAGCCCAATTTCCAACAACAAATGGCACAGCTCGTTGCCGAGTTATTGCCCGATAATCCGGACGCGCGCGTGCTCGATTTAAATGCCGATACCGGCCGCTTGGCGTTTGAACTGGCCAAAACATTCAACGATGTTACTGCCTTGGATTTCACCGCGCGGATGATTCGCATTCCCATTCAGTTGCAAGAACAAGGATATGTGCGCTACACGATGAAAGACGAAGGCGAGCTGCAATTCTTCCGCGACATTGTGTTATCGGATTACGGATTGGCCGAAAATAAAGACCGCATACTCTTTATGCAAGCCGACGCGATGAACCTGAAACCCAACTACACCGATTACGATGTGGTGGTGGTGCCCGGTTTATTGGAAGAGTTGAGCGACCCGAAACATTTTCTCGCCAACATTCACGAGAGGGTCAACAAAGGCGGCTACCTTGTCATCGCCTCCACGTATAATTGGACGCCCGAGCGCACCAACCGCGACAAATGGCTGGGTGGCTTCAAGCAAGATGGCGAACCGGTAACCTCCTTAGATGGGATAAAAGAAGTATTGGAACCCAATTTTACGCTTCACGCCGCGCCGCGCGATATGCACCTGACAGTTAAAAAATCGTCGCGCATTACCGAAAACCGTTTGTTGGAAGTAACCGTGTGGAAGAAGAAGTAGAGTGAAAGAGTGAGCTATTATAAGTACACAGATAACACAGATAAGACTGATTCTCGCAGATAGAAAGAATCTGGCTTCGTTGTTGATAACTAAAGAATATACAATCTGTGCAAATCTTTTAAATCTGTGTCATCTGTGTACTATATTCTCCTGACTCCATCACTTTAAACATTCATTTTTTTATACTGCCGATAATCAGCTTGTTAAAAAACCCAGACACCATTTTGGGTGTCCCAGTATCAGAGTAATAAGATATTTTGCTGTATTTGCTTTTTTTGCACTAAGGTTTTGCCAAGAAAAAGAAGATTCTTCTTATTGCCACAACCTTATCATCTTACATATCAACACAATACAAACGCTCTTATATCTAAATCACATGTATACCTACACAGATAAGACTGATTGTCGCAGATAGAAAAGAATATGCCTTCGCTGTTGCTCTGATAACTCAAGAATATAAAATCAAAAGCAACAGTAGACTGTCTTCAAGTTATAATATGAAAGTTTTCTATGGGAAAAGTTCTGAAAGAACTTAACTATCAATAACCGTGTGTGGAACAAACGGAGATGAACGATAATCCTAAGTCAACCCGCCAGCCGGCGGGGCTGTGGACAGTGTGGCTCTTGCCACCCCGCACTTCGTGCGGAGTTATTGATATTTAGTCCCTTCGGGACAAAAGTGGCAAATTAAAAGTACTTTATTAAAACTTTATACTTTTGAAAACAACACAAACCTTATTTTTGGTTTTTATTACCTTAGTAACGTGAACTCTGGATAAGCGTCAGTTTTAAAATAAGGTAATAAGGTTATTTTCAGAATATTTCCTAAATCTATGAAGGTTGATTGAAATAAATAAGGTCGTTTTTTGCAGATTAAAAACCTTATTTCCAAGATGTTTTACCTTAGTAGCTTAGAATTACAAAGGGATAAGAACCTTATTAGCCTATTTATCAATATAATAACAAGTTGTTTAAACGGAACTCAGGTTAGTAACATTGAACATCAAATCAAAATGCAACTTGTTACCCTATTTTCTCAAAGAGAAGCAGCCTAAAAAACATTGCCAAAGTTTGGAACTTTGACAATGTTTTCTGCCATACTTTTTGATGTTAAGGCGTTACCGTTCTTACGCAACGGTAATGGTCGGGTTGATTATCTTGACCGTCGCCGAACCCACGGGCGTTTACATCGCCAAAGTGAAAGCTCAACCGATGCGGATAAGGATCGTTACCCGGACGAACAGAGGATGACCAATACCAGTGTAAATAAGCCGTATGTTCATCAGCCGGGTAGCGGTACATGGCATAGAGCATCCTATCCGGGCGCAACGTCGTGGTACCTGTCGCTACTTTATACCCATCCGCCTCATCCATATAGAATTCTCCTGTGGCAGTTTCCACGGCCGGCTTATAAATGTAAAACAGTTGCAGTTCACGCATAGTAGGCAGGCGGTTGGGAGAGATACATTTTGTTTTTGCTACAGCCAGAGTTACTTCTTGTTCTATTTGCTTCAAGCTGCTGCGATTCCATCTATTATTTCCCCATGTATAAGTATAGTCGTTTTGTTTTTCCGCAACCGGTGGGTTCACATATACCACGCGCGCGATATTGTTGTTATTGGTAGCATCGCCATTAAAATAATCGTCGCTTAGGTACCCTTTGGGATCCATCGTTACGTTTCGTCCCGATACTACTGTACCTGTGTTTCCTGCTATGGGGGCAGGCAACTCATTAGTGGCCAGATTGCGCACGCAACGTACACCCACAGTAACGGTAGCGGTGGGAGCAGCCCCCCGGGCGGTTTCACCATTGGAGAAATTGATGGTGGGATAACGGGCCGATGTGTTTAACGGGCCGGTATCAGTATTTCTTATACCTTCAAGATTAGGGCCAAAGCCTTTGGATCTCGTATAATATTCAATTTGCTGCTGAGTATAGTTTTCGCGCGACACGTATCGCGATACGTTAGTGGTTACGGGTGGAGCCTGCATAGGCGATGTCTTGCGGCTGTCGCTGTTGTCGGTGAGCCACACCCCCATCAGCTGACGGCTGGAGGGCATATACCACAAGTTAGGATTATCCGACGGGTTTTTGCTTTTGCAATACTCGCTCAACGCTTTGGTTGATATGTACGTCTCGTCGGTAAGGCGTTCCACCACCATATACCCGTTATATTGCGTACCGTCATCCACAACTCCCGCGTTGGGGAATCGAGCCAGCGCGGTTCCGCCAAACCAGCCGCTCAAATCGGCGTTGGCTTGCGCCACAATCATTTTCACGCGGCCGGGCCTCCCGGGCCGGGCGGCATATACGTCGGCAAAGCGGAAGCCTTCGTTATCGGCGTTGTCAGAAGCATAGGTTCCCATTTTGGCGCCGTCCACATTTTCTTTCATTTGCACGGTAATGGCACTTCCTTCTAAGTCATGAACCGGATTTGACATCGTTGAGGCACAATTGCCCTCAGCTGAAGACAACGTCATCCATTGCGGTGCGTTGGCGGAAACCAGAGAACCGTCGGCTTTCTTGTGCGGCTGCACCTGAACATTATGGATGTCCGAAAGGCGGAAGTTGGCATAGTGCGCGTCAATGTATTGTTTGCGGGTTACCTTTATTTCCTTTACCAGATTGCGGTAGCGTACGGTAACCGTAGCCGTGGCGTCTATTTGCAGCGTGTTCAGCTCGCCTGAAAGAAGGTATTTTTGTTCGTCTCCATCGGCCACCACGGTGATGGTAACGTTGGAGAGCGGCGCGCCGGCATTCACCACCTGTATGTCGGCAGGCGTCAAACCGGTTGTTTTCTCGGTTTTAAATTCCGCGAACAGATAGCGGTAAGCGGGGTTGGCTCCCCTAAATCCTTTGGTGTAATATTTCGGTTTGCCGTATATAATGACCTCGCTGTTGGTAGCGGACAAGAAATGGCCATGGCGGTCGGACAGGTTGTCGTAGGCCGAGCCATATTCAATGTCCACTTTCACCACACTCCCATTCATTGGCGACTCTATGGCTTGTGCTTCTGTTTGGGCACCGTAACCCGTTATGGTAAAGCGCAAGATATAATTGTGATTTCGTTGAAAATTGATGTATTTTTTAGTGCCGGAATCATAGAGGTCAATCCGATAATATCCTTCCAACCCTTTGTATTTTCCTTTTACCACAATAAAGGTTCTGTCGCTTAACGGGGTTGTTCCCGTTTCGTCGGCATTCAGCGTTTCAGGCACATAGGAAACGTTGAGGGTGTTGTATCCTGTCTCGTTGTAACGCGCTGCTGTAGCGGGGCTTTGCAAGGATCCTTGCGGAAACACAAAGCCCTGGTTGAAGATACCGAAAAAACGGTTTCCTTCGTAAATAAAATCATTGGAAGAGGCGTTTGTCAGCGTTATTTTAGCCATAGCACGCACCAAAGGCACGGGGTTGGTTTCTGTGCCCAACGGAACGCCGGACGCGATGGTGAAATTCGGAACCTGAGCCGTCATAGGAAACGATTGGGTTGCCGTATTCGTTATGCTATATACCGTGGAATGGATGGTGCTCCAAGGCGTGTTTAGGGCCACAGCGCTCATATCCACATTGGCCACAAGCCTCACCAACACGTTTTCGCGAGGGTTGGGGTACGCCACACCCGATATAGTATTTCCCGGCGTATTTTGCAAGTTGGTTATTTGCACTTTTTCTACCAAGGGGGCGTCACTGCCATCGGATTCGAACACCAACAGCCACAATTCATTCACTGTGGCTTCATCGGCCGCTCCACCGCTAAACGATCCACGGGTTTTAACCTCCTCGGGGGCAAGGTCGGGCGTGGTGAAATGCACGGTTAAAGCGTTGTGTGCGCCGGGCAATGTTTTGGCGCTTTCTATTTCGTTGTCGGCGCACGAAAACAACAAGGTTGCCCAGGCAATTAAACAGGTGATATATACGGTTGTTTTTTTCATACGAAAGTTTATTTGTCTATGTTTTTTGTCGCCGTTCGTCATTTACGGAGCTATCAACGTTATACGCTTGCTCAAGATGGCGGGATTATCATCCTCGCCGAATATTAGTTTCACGGGCGCTTCGGCACCTGAACTTAGGCTCGAAACGGGCAACGTTATATTCAACCTGCCCGCGGGTGATTCGGCCACCGTTAATCCGGCCAGGTTGTTGGGGTTCTCCACACTTTTATAGGCTAAGTTGGAACTGTAGTGTAACATGCCCGTGTAGTTTGCGCCGTTTGCCGTGAGCTGCACGGCAGTGCGACTCACGTTGAGCCAGTCTATTTCTTTTGAAACTGCGTTCAAATTCACATTCGTCCAGTCGTCCACTTTTAGTGTAAGCTTCAACATTGTACCCTCCAAAATACAATTCAATCGGTACAATGTATTGCGGTAAATGGAATAATCCTTGTCGGCCGGTGTTTGAAAAATGGGAATGGAGTATGTAATCTCTTCGCCCAGTTTTTCAACGGTTATATCCGCGATTACCGCGTTGGCTTCCGTTACATTTTTGCGCTCGGCCATATACGCGGCAATAAGTGTGCCGGTAAAACGATCTCCGGTGTTATGTGTAACTGCCGCTGAAATTTCATTCGATGTTTCGGTTAACGACCTGTTATCACTTTCTAATATATTGTAGAGTTGATTTACATTTTTAAGCGTCACGCTTTTTATTTCATACACGTTGGCCGCTTCGAAAATCACATTGCCGTTATCCGCGTCTTGATTGGTAAGGTTTACTTCTACTTTGGCGAGCGTGCGTTTGAGGTTGATGACCGGTGGCACTAAGATGGGATTGGTTTCCGAAGCATTAGGAGCGTAAGGGATAGTCATTAAAGACGACCCCACCATGGGTATTCCCGAACCGGCTGTTACTTTGGCTTGCAAATCCGCATTTGAAATTATTTCGTTCAGGTAGGCTTTCAAATTGGTTGAGTTTTGCAGATCAGTCCTGGTGGTGATGTTTTGCAAATTCCACGAAGCGTCTTCATTGGTAATCAGTATAAATTCGTAAACTCCGGTAAGAATCTCTAAATCCATTTGTATTTCGGTGTTTCCCCCTGTACCACCTACAATTGTATAATTTTTCAAATCGCCGCTAATTGGCTTGTCGGGGTGCAGATAAAGAATATTTGCCGCCATGTTTCCCGCAGCATTATTGTCAAAGGCGATTACACGAACGGTTCCCACATAACTCTCATTAGGTAACCCGTTATCATATCCCTCCTCATACCCAGCCTCATCCACGGTGCCCGCTCTGGTTTTGGTTTGTGAAGGGAATCCCATTTCAATGGTGGTGAGAATTCTGATATTTGTTCCTTCTGGCTCGTCATAAAGCGCTTCCTGTTTCGCGCAGCTGAATACAAGCAACAGCAGCACAGGCGAAATCCATTGTAATATCTGTTTTTTCGTGCTCATATCTGTTATCCCATTATTTCTTTTCTATGAACCACATTCCAGTCATTTACCCAAATGCTAAACCGCATATTTGTGGTTGAGGGATCGATGCTTGGTTCAAATACAATGATGATATTGAAATCATGATCACACTCTAAACTATATGGTGGTTCTCCCGAATCTCCCCTATACATAATAATATCATCCACCAAATCCACCGTGTAAATAACTTTTCCGGTAGTGAGGTTGGTGATGGTCAGTTTCGTATCGCGCCCTTCGGCTAATTTCAGCAACGTGAAATCAGCTTTTAGCATATCGCCGTCGCGGCGCACATTGGTTATATAATCGAAGCGGGTATCAGGCGCAAAGTTTCCATCAAAATCATATTTGCTGTTATCGTCCGTAATAACCACGCTGTAATCGTCTGTTTTAGATAAACCGTGAAGTGTAAATCGCACACGGTTTGTGAGTTCCTGCATATTGAAAGAAACCAAATCGAATACGGAACCAAAATCCGACCGGTCGATAATTTCTAAAGGTTGTGTTGATGCTCCATAATAGAGCGGCAGCGGATGCTGCGATACTTCTTCGCCTTGCCTTTGCATAGACAAGAGCATTTGTTGTTTGGTTGTTGAACCTTTTGTGAATTGGGAGAAGTCGTATGTGGATAAATCCTGGCCTCCCCAAGCGACAAAAGTAAATTTCCCTATCTTATGAAAAGGTGTCTCCAATAAATAATCTGCCGACAGTGAAATGTCGTTCGCGTTGAATTCCTCTGCCAATACATTGTTTTCATCGAATGCAAATACGCGTACTTGCTTTATAGCTGCCGGATATGATGGTCCGCTTTCACAAGGCGTCTGTTTGTAAAAACTGAAATTTACACCTTGAGGGCATTCACTTAAATCATCGTAAATAAGTGAATCGCATGACGTGGTTGACAATAGGCACCCTATCATCAACACAGCATATAGCATTCTTTGGAATTTCATTTTATAAAAAAGTTAAGTTTCAAATAAAAGAATCAAGCGGAAGCGAGATGCTCCCGCTTGAATAGTAAGATGGTTATTTCAAAGTAACATTGCGATTCACCAAATTCCAGTTGAGAACTTTGGCGTGAACTCTCATAAATGTTTTCAAAGGATCAACGGGATCGTCCGGAGTTTCCGGCTCATCGGGATTGTCGCCCGGTTTTGGAATATTGGGATCTTCGGGGTCGGTCCAGTCGTAGTTTTCACCTAAACCGGCAAAACCGTCAATCGTCAAGTGGTAGATGTTGTTACGGCGCGTATCGGCATACTCGGTAAATGTTCTGTCCTCGTTCATCTGACTGTTCGCGGGTGTTTTGTAAACCATTTTACCCATCACATATTTTTTAGCGGTAGCGTTACCAGCCATTCTCGCGGCGTCCAAGCCGTAATAGAAGATACCATCTGCACCCAAATAGAAAGTGCCTGCCGGCTCATTTAGTACAAGCATCCAAGCTCCAGGCGCTCCAGTGAAATTAAGACCATCCTTATCCTTGTTCGCTTCGTACCATTCATCGGTAACCGATACGGAATACTCAGGTTTAGCTGCTGCAAAATCTGCTGCTGTAGCGTCAACCAATACTCCATTTTCGATTTTTTGACCCGCGCTCGGCAGGAAAGTGGCATATACTTTTACGTAAGCGATGCGGTTGTAAAACAACTCTCCGGCACCTTCAACAACCTGATCTGTTGAGTTTTCAAGAAAATAGATACCGGCTGTGGAAGCTAAAGAATTAGTAGCGGCATGATCATTGAACGATCTAGCATTGAAGTTGGTATTGAGCCCGGCATCCGACATTTTTTGAAGTTCGGGATTTGCTAATGTATGAATTGCGGAGGTGAAACCGGCATATCTTTTTGAAGTCTCATCCATTACACGAGAACCGGCATTGTCGCGGAACAGATACGATTCTTTGGCGCTACCCGCCATGGCGTATGTTAAATTATCGAAATCAATTGTTCCCGCGGGCACCCCGTTGGTTGAATAATCACCTTCGGGCTTATGCACTTGCACTTTGGCCACCACACGCTCCACATCTAAATTGAAGTTGTTTTTCGTCTCATCATCTCTATTGGCAATATTTCCGGCATCAGCTTCGGAAATACCTGCGACAATATCTTTTGTATTAGCATCCGCTTCCACCGTAGAAGTCATCAAAAATCCACTTGCTCCAATCACATTGTCCAAGTCATCGATAGAGAATGTTTTTGTTGGTGAATAATCAGCGAGATTCAGTGTGAGCCTGTTGTTCAACAGAATGGCGAATGTCACATTATTCATTGGCGCGGTTTCAATAACTTGTGAGCTCCAAATCGCGTTGGTGGCAGCCGCGCCAGGAGTGGTATTCACCATATCAAGTCCAATACCCGGATTGGCTTTGAAGAATAAATAACCACCTGTTACATCATTTTCTTCACCAGTACCAACCACATCTCGCTGTCCGTCATCAACCGCACGAGTACCCGATACTTTCGCTTGCTGCACTGTCACTCTCGCGTGTGTGCCGCCTTTCGTGTCCACCTCAGGGGTGTCATTGTTACAAGCCGTCAATCCCAATCCAAGGGCTACGACTCCCGTTAATAATAATTTGCTTAATTTTCTCATCGTTTTAATTAATTAAAAATGAATAATTTAGTTTATTGTAGTCGAATTATATATATGTCTCGTTTCTCGAGTCAATTTCCACTTATCTATTTATTTTCTCTAATTCCTGTAGGTTCGCCGACGCGTCATTATCGCCACGATTCGCGGCACGGCTGAAATAAGATTCAGCTTTTTCCAAATCGCCCATTCGGGCATAGGCGACACCCAAGTTATTCCAAGCGCGTGGATCGTTTTCAATTTTCATTAACCTGTCAAGCGCGGCTTGGTGGTTGCCTCCTTCTATATCGGCTGCCGCTGAATTTAATATGGCGATGGGATCGTCGGGATATAAACGTGTGGCAATATCAAACACTTCCTTAAATTCTTTGCTTTCGGCCGGGTAAGTTTCAGCCACCAAATACATTTCGTTTAAGCTCAATAGTTTTGGATTGGTTTTAATAACTTGCTTGGCCTCCTCCACATTAAACGGACGAACCGTATAGGAAACTGTATATTCCGTTCGGCGTATTTGAGGATAATAATCGCGCAGCATAGTTTGATACGTAGTTCCGTTGGAAAGTTTTTTCAACTCGGCGTCGCGGGCATCAGGGTTAGATACACTATCTATTATACGAAGTATGTCGGCTTTATCTGTAATGTTGGACGCGGCAATTACTTCGCGTGTTTTCACCCAATCTTCACCATAACCGCTTACTCTCATCCGGTTGCGTGGCACATTGAATTTATTGCTCAAATAGTCTGCAAATGTATTTGCTCTGCGCTCCGACAACGCTTTGTTGTATGCAACAGACGCTTCGGGAGAGGCGTATCCTATAATTTCAAAATCACTTACAGTTAAGTCGTTGTTATGCACAATATCGGACACAATTCTATCCACTTCATTCAGTACCGCGGCGTTGTTTTTATAATCGCGCACTAAATTATGCTTATCAACGTGGAAGTTTATTGTTGCCGTATGTTTATCTGAACGCGTTTTCACTTCAGCATCGGGCACAATATAAGTCAACATATAAACCGGCACATAAGCTTGAGGAATAATCCGCTCAGCGATCAACAATTCATCTTCTCCCTTATCGCACTCAGCGCATCCGGTTAAACTTCCGATAATTTTTAAAGAAGCGCTGCTCATCCAATCTTCATAAGGCACACCGGTGCCGTATGAAATGGTTTGCGCCGCGTTGTTAGCACGCTTCACCACAGTTTGTGGATTAACGGGAAACACTGGGCCATTATTGAGCACATAGGCGCGCTCCACCATTTTTTGACGACGAGAGCCATTAATGACAACAGGTGGCAATTCCAACGTGCGGGTTTCATCGTTTGCCACCATTACAGGAGTAAGCGTGAGCATTTCATTCGTGCTCATAGTTAACGCGTCCAACACAATGTCCATATAAACGGATGCTGTGTTGTTTTCTTTTGTAGCTGACTGATTTTCAACCCTTATTTGGTTCAAATAGTTTTTTTGTCCGTAGGCGGTAAATGCAAAGCCAAACGACAATGCGGCTACTATATAATATATGTGTACAATTTTTTTCATTCTCTTTTTTATTTAATAAAGTAGATAAGAGAAACTGCGGCTTTGGTAACACCCCAATAGTTATAGGTTCCTTCATCGAGTTTGGTTCCACAAGTGGCGCATGGATATTTGTCGTAATGAATGCGCGCAAACCCTCCGCCTAAACTTGCCTCAAAATTCCATCGTGGGCTCAGCACCCACTGATAGCCGTAACTCAATCCACCGCCATATAAATAACCTTGGTAGCGATGATCTTTAAATGCAGTTAGCCGGCCAATGGGTATATCCCATCCACCTACATTAAACTGCGCGCCGTGTCCGTGCAGGCCTAAAAAGTGGCCATTAAAGGATTCACAAAACCAATAACGTAACTCGGGCTGAACAAGCCAATGCTTGGCTTTTTTGTTATCGCCAAAATTCCAAAGATTGAAACCTCCGGCGGCCTCCAACGTCATTTTCTTACTAAGAGAAAACTCAATGCCTGCATTGGGCGATAAGGCAGCACCCCAATAAGCAAAATTGGTTTTGACACCTGCTTTTTGCGCATACAACGGCGGCATTGCTCCTACCGATATTAACAAAATAATAAAATAAAAAGCTTTTTTGGACATTATCATAACCTATGTGTGTAAATAGCTTTACTGCTTAAATAATAGTCTTGTGCTTGTTTTTCTTTACAAAAGGATTCCAACAACTTACTTGACTAACTGTTTTTAGATACTTAGTAAGCAATTGAGCGCGTTTATCATTAATACAAAGATAAATTAAAACATCACACTCATAAAAAAAAAACAGGACAATTAACATCAAAAAAGGGACACCTTTTGTTTAGAATGATTTAACTTAATTGCGATTTCTTAAAGCTTAGACCTAAAGTCAATGGCCTTTTTATCATTTATTCATTTTTATGTTGAGTAAATTTTATAGATAGAACGTTACAGATTCATTCAAGTATTATCACTCACCTCTTTTATCGTCCTGTTAAAGTATTTTTTACAATAAGAATTAAGATGAGAGTTAGAAGAAAAGCCCAACTGATTATGGATCATCTTAAAGTTATTGGTACGTAATAGATGCAACCTAACTTCTTCTTTCTTTTGTCTTAACAACCATTTTTTGGGTGTTGTATTAAAATATTTGTGAAAATTCCTTGTAAGAGTTTTGGTCGACATATTGCATTTTTCTGCTAACTCTTTCACCGTAGTCACCGATTCGCTAAGTTGTTTTACTTTCAGAATAAAATTATCTTTGTTTTGGATAATAGACGCGAAGAAAGTTGCGTTCTCCTCTTTTGTATAAAATGCGCGCATCAAGAAACACCATTCGCTTTGTTTTAAATCATGCAAGTGCTTGCAATACATTTTATTGTCAAGATAGAAAATAATATTTTCGAAGAATTGTCTCACCGGAGCAACCATAGGTAACATATTAAAACATACTCCGATATCTTCCTCTTTTAAATATTTACGCAAGCTGATAAAAGAGAATTCATCGCATTTTATTTGGGCTTGATTAAAAGAAAGCACAATCATTTCCACATCGGTATCGCAAAGCCCCTTGAATTCTCCCCCATAAGCCAAGGAAGATAATGTGTTTTCCAACGCGTTATACACTATACCCCGATGACATGTGAGCTGAAGATTACCTTTTAATAAGAATATAAAAAGATACTCTTCCTCAGTGGATAGTACAAATTGAGAGGACTTCTCTAATGCGAAATATTTAAATGACGAATTAGAGGAACCAGTATAATGTTTACACGCTCTATGTTCTTCTAAATACAGTATGCTCATATAGTCTCTAAATCTAATACTACAAATATAAAAGGGTTTTTGGAATGGGATGGTGAGATAAAAGTAGTATTAACACATAGTGGGGAATAATTCCACAAGTTTCTATAAGTTCAACGCGTTATCTGTCGTAAAAGTTCAAAATGGGCGCTCAACGGCCGGAAGACTAAGTAATAAAAACCAAATTAATTCTGCAGATATTGGCAATGATTCATGTTTGTAATAATATCCTGAAATTTCTTGATTTTTTAGGCCTTCGCTCCGTAATTCCGGTTCCGCCGGGGGGCGATCGTGGTGTAATTTGGACGCCAAACAATGGCAATTTAAAATTGCTTTTGAATAGTCAAAAGAATTATCGCGGCACTAACAGAGAGAAAAAGAGCCTGAAAGGCTTGCTTATTCTAGCCCAACGTGAAACGTTGGGTAAAGCAAA
>JAEWGM010000029.1 GCA_023388315.1 Bacteroidota bacterium
AGGCGAAGAGTGGAATTATTAAACGGAACACAGGTAATTAAGTTGGGCTTTCAGCCCGCCATTTCGATAATTCATCTGTAACCCAACGTGGTGCGTTGGGCTGAAATAAACCGGGCCTTCAGCCCGAAACCGCAAATGACACGGATTGACAAGAAAGTCACAACGTGGCGTCAGAGAAAAGCGTAGGGCAACGCCCTACGAGTTTAGGCAATATATAAAAAAGCTCTGTAGGAGCGTAAGACAATCATTTGCAGTTACGGACACTAAATCAAGCTTGCAGCCCCGGGTAAGCCACAAATAACACAGATGTTCACGAATATAAATCGACTTTGTCGATTTTATTCGTGGTTATTTGGGCCATTCGTGGCAAAAGCGCTTTGCAAAAGCTTGCGAACGAGAGCTTTCGTTTTAAACACGGATATCTTTAACTGTTCCAAGTCCTGCCACTTCGGGCGGATATGTAGGTGTTCAGGTAGGTGCTCTCTCAAAAGGATAAACACACCTATGACGCAGGTTTTAAAGATTTGTGTAGACTGTATATGTTTAGCTATCATATCTTGGTAAGCGCCGAACCTTTATGAGCGGCAATATGATCGGTTTTGCTGCTTTTAATTTCGTATTGAGGGTCGGTTTCAGTCGCGTGGTGCGTATATCCTTTATAGTTGAAATCTTTGGTGTGAACTTTAATAATGGTTCCCGAAACCCTGCCGGCTTCTGAATTCCAACTTACTTTATCGCCCACCTTAAATTTTTTTGTTGCCATAATACTTGTTTTTTGTGGTTTAACAGTACAATATTTCCTACAAATTTGTTTTTTCAAACTCAATGGCTGCAGGAAACAAAATATTGTTTTCGAGATGAATATGCCTGTGCAAATCGTCTTCAAATTCTTTCAACAAATTCAGCGTTACCCTGTAGGTGTTGCAGCCATCGGACGGCGTTTCGTAATTGTTGCTCAATTCACTTATTTTTCTGAACCGCACGCCTTCGTTGTCGTGCTCCTGATGCATCACATTAATCGGATTTTCAATGCTTCCAAACGGCGGACGATTCAATCTTTCGCCTTTTGCTTTCTTTGCCACCATATCGCGGATTACTGGGAACAAGATGTTTTCTTCCTTGCTCATATGCGCCATTAATTCCTGCGCGGATTGGTTGAACAATTCTTCTATTTCGTACAATTCCGGATGTTGTTCGCCGTGAACCTCAGCAATTCGCGCCAAATAGGGCGTTATCTCGGGTATTTTCTCGGTTACGTATCGGTGATGCGTTTTTTCGATGTAATCGGCGAGCAGATCAATGGGCCACGATGTAAAATCAATATCGGCGCGCTCTTTTTTGTTTAATACTTCCGATAATTGGTGTAAAATTACATTCTCATCTATTCCCTTTTCTTTGCAGGCAACTGCAATGCTTCGGTTTCCATTACAGCAGAAATCAATGTTGTGCGATTTGAAGATAGAAGCAGCTTTATAGTTTTCCGCTACAATTTTCCCAATAATACTGTTTGAATTTATTTCCATTTTTCTGTGATTTTTAAAAAGAACTGCACGCTCGCCAAAATTGGTGAACGCACAACTCGTGTTTGATTTGTTTTTTTATTTTAATAGGGGGTTTCTATTTTTTCTGATAGTTAATTGATACACAAACAAGAACAATGTTATGGTTCCGATGCCGAAGATGGTGTCGCCAACCACGCGCAGCCATTTAAAGGCGTTCACAACAGGTTGCTGCATAAATTCGGCAGAGCGGGCGTACCACATTCCGTGATTTACGCTGGCGAATGTTTGCATCAATCCCACGGGCAACAGGCTGATAAACACCATTAAAAGCAAGCCGATGTTCAATGACCAAAAGGTGAACTTAATAAGTTTATCGTTCCATTTTTGCTTGCGATACATGCTGCGAAGCACAAACAGAATCAACCCGATTCCCAGCATTCCGTAAACTCCGAAAAGTGCCGCGTGTCCGTGAACGGGAGTTGTGTTTAGCCCCTGCATGTAATACAACGCGATGGGCGGATTTATGATAAACCCGAAAATTCCCGCTCCCAAAAAGTTCCAGAATGAAACCGATAATAAAAAGTAAATTGGCCACTTATAATCGTCTAACCATTCGGTTGACTTGCTCATGCGGTAATTGTGGAACGCCTCAAACCCAATCAACACTAAGGGCACCACTTCCAGCGCGCTAAATGTTGCGCCCAATGCCATAACGCCCGTTGGGGTACCGGTAAAATAAAGGTGATGGAATGTTCCCAGAATACCGCCTGCAAGGAAAATGATGGTAGCAAAAAGCACGTTGTTGGTAGCCGATTTTATCCGCAGCAACCCCATTCTTACAAACAGAAATGCCGCCACAACGGTGGCAAACACTTCGAAGAAACCTTCCACCCACAAGTGAACTACCCACCAGCGCCAGTATTCCGCAATAGCAAGGTTTGTGGTGCGCCCCCACATGAGGCCGGCAGCATAAAAAAACGCTATGGCGAAGCACGAAATCAAGAAAAGTATCAACAACCCTTTTTCGCTTGTTCCTTTCTTAATAATGGGAAGAATGGGGCGAATCATTAACGCCAGCCAAAGGAAGAGTCCCACCACGAGCAGTATTTGCCAAAACCTGCCCAAGTCCACATATTCGTAGCCTTGATGTCCGAACCAGAAGTTTTCCACCAATCCTAATTTTTGCATCACGCCAAACCATTGTCCGATAAGTGAACCGCCCACAACAACAAGCAGCGCGATGAACAAAACGTTCACCCCAAGTTTCTGAAATTTGGGGTCTTTTCCTTGCAACGATGGCGCGATGTACAACCCCGTGGCCAACCAAGCGGTAGCAATCCAGAAAATGGCCAATTGCACATGCCACGTGCGTGTGATGGAATAAGGGAGGAAGCCGGCGATATCGATGCCGTAAAGTCCATCGCCTTCCACACCGTAGTGCGCCGTGAGAATACCCAGCATTACTTGCGCCAGAATCAGAATATTTACAATCCAGAAATACTTTTTCGTGGCACGCATAGATGGCGTAATGGTTTGGTTCATCAGCGGATCATCCACCGGCTTTAAAATTTCTTCCTGCTGCGTGCGCGCTTGCACAAACACTAAAATTCCGATTCCCACCAATAACATAATGATGCTGAAGCCCGTCCAAAGCACCAAATCCCCGGTTGGCTCGTTGCCAATTTGAGAATCGTTTGGCCAGTTGTGGGTGTAGGTTATGTCCATTCCCGGACGTTCAGTAACACACGCCCACGATGCCCAAAAGAAAAACTGCGCCATTTTTTCGGCTCTCACCTCATCTTTAATTGCGTTTTTAGGGATAGCGTAGTCTGAACGCAGTTTGTCCATAGCCGGATCATTCATAAACAAAGAAGTATAGTACGATTTCAGGTATTCAAACGCCTCAATTCTCTCGTCTGCAATGGTTAGTGTTCCTGTTGTTTCGTCGTATGTGTTTTTGCGTAAGAATGTTTGAAGACGCTTTTCCAGCATCGCTTTTTGTTCTAAGTTTTGCGATTCGAAATCGCCTCCCGCCCATTTATTTAAGAGAAATTGCGCTTCGCGGTGAAGATAATCAGCCGTCCAATCGGGAGCCACGTAGGCGCCGTGCCCCCAAATTGACCCTACTTCCTGTCCACCAATGCTTTGCCATACATTTTGTCCGTCTTTAATATCGTTTCCTGTAAAAAGAACGTTTCCCGATTCATCTACTACCTGTTCGGGCACGGGTGGCGCTTTCTGGTAGATCTGATTGCCGTAAAACAGCAATACTCCGAATGAAATTCCCACTACCAGCAAGAGTGCGATCCAAAGTTTTCTGTGTGTCATAATTAAACGAGTTTAAGTGATTAGTAATTGGATTGATTAATATTGCAGCACATTTATTAATAAACTGTTACGCTATTTCGGATATAAAGGTCTTAAATAGATTCAAAAAAATTTATCTCAACAAAATCTTCATATTTTTTTCAAGTTTTGTAGCCATATCATACACTGTTGTTGATTTCAGCAAGGCTGTTAATTTTGTTCTTACTTCTGCAAATTGGCCATGCATAGGGCACGGATTAGTGCTGTTGCATCCTTTAAATCCCATCGGGCACTGCCAAAATAATTCGTCACCGTCTATAACCGTTACAATATCGCTTAGTTTAACCGATTTCATTTTGTCGGCGCTAATGTCGAATCCGCCGTATGGCCCGGTGTGTGATGATACTAAGCCGTTTCTTGACAACGTTCCCAGTATTTTTGCAGTGAATGCCTCCGGTGTGTCGGTTTTTTTTGAAATTTCTCCAATGGTGACTCTTTTCCCATCAATGGATTGAATAGCAATATAAACCAATGCTTTTATGCCGTATTTGCAAGTTTTTGAGAACATCTGTCATCCTTTGCTTGCAAATGTAAACTATATTTGATGAAATGCAAAGAAAATTAACTTATATTTTTTTGATGATTTAGCAAATCGAACTGACAATAAGACTATTACTATTACAAACAGAAGATGTGCTGTTTAAAATCATTATAATTAAGCGAAACGGAACAAAATGTTCATCACTTCAAACTAGGTATCTAGGAATGCATTTAAAAACTTAAAAAGAAACTCATCCACAGTGGCACGGAAAAATCGATTATCATCCCGTGAAAAAGAGCGACAACCACATAATCTGTTCCCGAAAATCTTGTGATGATGGGCAGTGTGGTATCCATGGTGGTGGCGCCTCCGGCGGAAATGGGCGCGAGTTTCCCGAAGTATTTCACCATCCATGGGGCGGCAATCAGCACAATAAATTCACGCATAATGTTAGCCAGTAAGGCCACGGTTCCCAATTCTGCGCCACGAAATTCGGTAATCAGAATGCTCGATAAAGAATAATATGCGAATCCCGCTCCCACACTCAAGCAATCGGTGAGCGTCCTGTCGGGGAGCAGCAAGCTGATGAGGGCTACGCCCGCGAATGTTCCCACGGTGGTGGCAATGGGCACCAAGGCGATTTTGAAACCGAACCGTTTTACGGCCACAAACATATTTTTGCTCGATCCTATCTGAATTCCCACAAAAAATAGCAGCACAAATAGCACCCATTTAGAAATGTCGCTGTTTAATAACGCGTTGGGAATAGCGTCTAAAATAGCCAGCACAACACCCATGGCAAAAACCACCAAGTACAGAACCGATTGTTTCATGATTTGCTGCTTTTCTTCTTAAAAAACTTGCGGTACACCCACCAAGCGCAAAGAATGCTGCCAAGTATGCCGCCCACGGTAAGAATAAACGCGTCTAACCCAATAAACAGAAAGTTATTTACCACTTGCTCGTTGGCGCCCACCGAAACTCCCAAGAAAAAGAGTAACAGAACAATAATAACGCTCAATGCCGTGCCAACGTGTTTTATGAACGACGCGTTTCGCAAAAAATATCCGGTTAAAATACCTGCTAAAATAATAAGAACAATATGCAGCATGACCGATGAGTTTAAGTGGCGAAAAATTTTTGCAAAGATAAACAATGTTTACAAATGCAAAAATTAGCACAAAAAGCCAAACTCTTTACTAAATTATCGTAATAGTGTGTTTAAATCTCTATTTCAATCCATAAATTCACTACTTTTGGGCATTCAAATATAGAAACCAATGAAACAACTACTTTTAATTGTACTTAGTTGCTTGTTATCGGCAACTGTGTTAGCACAACCAATTACCGTAAAAGGTAAATTAGTGTCGGCCTCCGATCAAGAAGCCCTGCCTTATGCAACCATTTCCGTTGCAAGTGAAGCCGCCCCGGAAACAGCCATAAAAAAACTGGCTACAACCGACAACGGATCTTTCGAAACCACCCTTCCCGCCGGGAAATATATTTTCACGTTCCATTTTGTGGGAATGCAGCCGTTGAACAAAAATGTGGAAGTGGGTTCAACTCAAGTAGATTTAGGCAATGTGGAAATGACCGAAGGCGCCACCGAACTCGATGAAATAAGCGTAACGGCGCAACGGCCGCTGGTAAAAGTGGAAATTGACAAGCTCACATACAGCGCCAAAGACGACCCCGAAGCCTCCACCTCCAACGTGTTGGATTTGCTTCGCAAAGTGCCGCTGGTAACCGTGGATGGAGAAGACAATATACAATTAAAAGGTTCGTCCAGTTTTAAAATATACTTAAACGGAAAGCCGTCTAATATGATTTCCAACAACCCGTCGCAAGTGCTTAAAAGTATGCCTGCCAACAGCATTAAAGATGTGGAGGTGATTACCGATCCCGGTGCTAAATACGATGCCGAGGGTGTGGGCGGAATCATTAACATTATTACCGATAAGAGAGTGGATGAGGGATATTCCGGTTCTGTGGGTGCCAATACTGATACGTTTGGCGGATACGGCGGGAATGGATATCTTTCGTTAAAATATGGAAAATTCGGGTTTACCGGCAACGGTGGCTATTTCTATCACAAAATGCCCGCGGGCAACAGCTTTTTCACCAGAGAAGAAATGTCGCCTAATTCGCCAAATATGCTGACACAAGAAGGCACAGCAAAAAACTATGGCGGCGGCCTTCATTACAACGCTTCCATGAGTTATGAACCCGACACGCTCAATTTATTCAACCTGTCGGTGGGGCAATTTGGAGGGAAATTCCATTCAAATTCTGAGCAAAACGCGGTTTCTCGCGGAGCAAGAGACTACAGCTATATGATGACAAATAAAAGCATGAATCAATTTGGCTCGCTAAATATATCTGCTGACTACCAACGTAGTTTTAAGAAAAAAGGAGAAATGCTCACTCTTTCTTATCGCTTTGAACGCGATCCCAACGACAGCGAATACGAAAGCGCCTATTCCAACGTAACGGGTACAGACTTTTACTACCCCGACGGATATCGGATGAAGGGTATCAACAACGCGGGCGGAGATGAGCATACGGTACAAATTGACTATGCCAATCCGCTTACACAGAAACACAGCATTGAGGCAGGGATGAAATATATTTTCCGCGATAATTCAAGTATCGGTAGAAACGAGGTTTTCGAGGGACAATGGCGCGACGACCCGAAACGGAAAAACGACCTCGACCACACGCAAAAAATTGTATCGGGATATGCCGGATACGGCCTAAAAACGGGTAAGTTTGGTTTGAAACTCGGAGTTAGAGGAGAAAACACCAATCAGGAGATACATTTTATGAGCGCGCAAAATGACACCATTGTGCCTTCTAATTTCTTTGATGTGGTTCCATCGGTAGCGTTGTCGTATCAATTAGGAATGACAAACACCTTGCGCTGGGGCTACAACATGCGCATTTCGCGTCCCGGCATTTGGTATTTAAACCCGTATGTGAACGATGCCGACCCCAACAATATCCGATACGGGAACCCTTCTTTGGACGCCGTAAAAATGCATAATTTCAACGTGAATTACGGTTCGTTTTCGCAGAAATTTAACTTTAACGCCACACTCAGCTACTCGTTTACGCAAAATGCCATCACATCGTACATTTTTGTTGATGATAATGGGGTAACCAACAATACATACCGAAACATCGGTAAAAATCATTCCGTTGGTTTAAACGGCTATATGAGTTGGACACCCAACAGCGTTATTCGCACCAATTTGAATGGATCGCTTACTTATGTCGATATTCAGAGTACGGAAAACGCCTCGATAAGAAACAGTGGGCTGTCGGGCCGCGCGTTTGGTGGAATTACGTTTACGCTACCTAAAGATGTGAGATTGACTGCCAACGGAGGAATCTTCACGAACAGTGTTCAACTGCAAACTACCCAGTCGGCGTTTTATTTCTACTACTTTAGCGCGATGAAAAGCTTCTTCGATAAAAAACTTGATGTTTCGCTTAACATGAGCTCACCATTTCACAAATTCCGCGAATTTAAATCAACCACCACGGGTGAAGGATTTGTGCAAAAAAGTGTTTACCAAAATCCGGCACGCAGTTTGCGTTTGAGCGTAACGTATCGTTTTGGCGATTTAAAAACATCTATGAAACGTGTACAACGCGGCATTAGCAACGATGACGTGATGCAAGGCGAAGGCGGACAGCAAGGCGGTGCCGGTGGCACTACCGGAGGAGGAAGTTGAGACCGGGAGACTTGGTGAGGATGAGACTGGGAGAGAAAGTGAGAGGGTGAGAGGGTGAGAGATTCCGCACCTTGCACTTCACAAAAAATTATTGCAATGAGAATAGATATTATTACCGTTTTGCCCGAAATGATTGAGGGTGCTGTTCACACATCCATCCTAAAGCGGGCGCAGGATAAAGGTTTGGCGGAGATTGTGCTGCACAATTTGCGCGACTACACGCTAAACAAGCACAAGCGGGTAGATGATTACCCTTTTGGCGGGGAGGCGGGAATGGTATTGCAAATTGAACCCATCCACCGCTGCATATCGCACCTTAAATCGCAGCGCAATTACGACGAAGTAATTTTCACCACCCCCGATGGCGAGCAATTCACGCAAAAAACCGCTAACGAACTTTCTTTGTTGAACAACATCATTATTCTTTGCGGACATTACAAAGGCGTGGATTATCGCGTGCGGGAGCACTTGATTACGCGCGAAATTTCCATCGGTGATTTTGTGCTCACCGGAGGTGAATTGGCCGCCGCCATCATTGCCGATGCCGTTGTTCGCGTCATCCCAGGCGTTATTGGCGATGAGCAATCGGCCCTGTCCGACTCTTTTCAAGACAACCTTTTAGCCCCACCCGTTTACACCCGCCCCGCGGAATATAACGGTTGGCGCGTTCCCGATATCCTGCTTTCGGGACACGAACGCAAAATAGACGAGTGGCGTCTGGAGCAAGCCCACGAAAGAACCAAACGCCTTAGGCCGGATTTGTTGAAATAAATGGCAAAAGCCATTCTTGAGTAGATTTAAATTGGGGCCTCCTAAAAGAATATTGAACACGGATGACACAGATTTTAAAAGATCGCCACGAATGTTATGGGTTTGATTATAAGAGTAGGACTACCGTAAACACATACTCTCTTTTTATCTGCGAAGAAACATTCTCATCTGTGTCATCTGTGTTCTTGACTTCTCCACTTCTCCACTTCTTCACTTCTCCACTTCTTGAGTCCCCTCCTCCCGTCTGACATTTAGAAGCCCGGTCATTTCTATTTGTCATTTTTCTTGTAAAAAACAGCCGAAATCTTTTTGCTAATTCATCTTTTTGTCATATTTTTGAGAAATAATACAAATTTGATAAAACCAAAATTGCAAAACTTTTTAATACCAAAATTTATGAACTTAAAAGACTACCCCGCGGAACCTTTCCGCATTAAAGCGGTTGAAACCGTGAAAATGATTTCTCGTGAAGAGCGCGAAAAAGTAATCAAAGAAGCCGGATACAACACGTTTTTAATCAATTCGGAAGATGTGTATATCGATTTGTTAACCGATAGCGGCACCAACGCCATGAGTGATAAGCAATGGGGCGGAATGATGATGGGCGATGAAGCCTACGCAGGAAGCCGCAACTTTCATCATTTGGAAGAAGCCGTTCAAGAGATTTTTGGATTTAAACACCTGGTACCCACTCATCAAGGGCGCGGAGCGGAAAACATTCTTTCGCAAATTGCCATAAAACCCGGACAATATGTTCCCGGCAATATGTACTTTACCACCACCCGTTACCACCAGGAAAGAAACGGCGGCATTTTCGTGGACATCATTCGCGATGAAGCTCACGACGCCGGCTTGGAAGTGCCTTTTAAAGGAAACATCGATGTGAATAAACTGCAACAACTTATCGATGAGAAAGGTGCGGAAAATATTGCTTACGTGTGTCTCGCTGTAACCGTAAACTTGGCCGGTGGACAGCCCGTTTCTATGGAAAATATGCGCGCCGTACGCGAGTTGACCAATAAATACGGAATCAAGGTATTTTACGATGCCACCCGTTGTGTGGAGAACGCTTATTTTATTAAAGAACAGGAAGAAGGTTTTGCTGATGTGTCCATCGCCGACATCGTTCGCGAAATGTTCAGTTATGCCGATGGCTGCACCATGAGCGGCAAAAAAGACTGCTTGGTAAACATCGGCGGGTTCTTGTGTATGAACGACGAAGAACTTTTTGCCACCGCAAAAGAAATGGTGGTAGTGTACGAAGGCATGCCGTCGTATGGCGGAATGGCGGGCCGCGATATGGAAGCAATGGCCATTGGATTGCGCGAGTCCACTCAGTTTGAATACATTGAGCATCGCATTAAACAAGTTCGTTACTTGGGCGACAAGTTAAAAGCTGCCGGCATTCCCATTATTGAGCCTGTGGGTGGGCACGCAGTGTTTTTAGATGCGCGTCGTTTTTGTCCGCACCTCACACAAGAGCAGTTCCCTGCGCAAAGTTTGGCCGCCAATTTGTATGTAGAGTCAGGCGTTCGTAGTATGGAGCGCGGCATTGTATCCGCGGGCCGCGACAAAGACACCGGTAAAAACCATGCGCCTAAGCTGGAAACCGTTCGTTTAACTATTCCGCGCCGTGTGTACACCTATCGTCATATGGATGTGGTTGCCGACGCCGTGATTAAACTCTATCAACATAAAGAGCAAATTAAAGGCCTGCGCTTTGTTTATGAACCCAAACAATTGCGTTTTTTTACCGCAAGGTTCGAAGAGATTTAGGGGGCTGAGTGCTGGAAGTCCGATGTCGGATGTCCGTAGTCCGATATCGGATTCCCATATCCCGAGGATGGAGTGTTTGAGGCGCTATTTCTTTTCTTTTGGATGATTGTTCCCGGCAATTTGGAAAAACAGGCCTGTTGCGCGACTCGGACTGCAAGCCCGGTTTATTTCAGCCCAACGCAATGCGTTGGGTTACAGATGAATTATCGAAATGGCGGGCTGAAAGCCCAGCTTAACTACCTGTGTACCGTTTAATAATTTCACTCTTCGCCCGAATGGGCGATATTTCCATAACCTTAGGCGATTTATTCGCCTAAGGCTAACGCAACGCTTACACCTCCGCCCGAAGTGGCGGAACTTATATAACTCCAATGACAATCTACTGTGGAGCAGAGTCATCACCCGTTCGTCAAAGCGCTTCTGCCACGAATGTCACAAATAAACGCGAATGGAATCGACAACATCGATTTATATTCGTGAACATTCGTGCAATTTGTGGCTTACCCGGGCGGAAAACCCAACTTAGTGTCCGTTATCGCAAATGATTATCTTACGCTCCTACAGAGCTTGGTGCGTGAGTTAGACCGCAACATAGGGCGTTGCCCTACGCTTTTCTCTGACGCCACGTTGTGGCTTTTTTTCCAATCCGTGTCATCTGTGGTCTCGGGCTGAAGGCCCGGTTTATTTCAGCCCAACGCACCACGTTGGGTTACAGATGAATTATCGAAATGGCGGGCTGAAAGCCCAACTTAATTACCTGTGTTCCGTTTAATAATTCCACTCTTCGCCT
>JAEWGM010000035.1 GCA_023388315.1 Bacteroidota bacterium
GGGGATCGACCCCTAACCGTTTTTGACCAACAAAACTCCGAACAAAGCATTACCCATTGATAAGAGAAGGTACGGAGATTTATAAGAAAATAAAACCTGACACAGTTTAATTTACGCTACCAAAATACTTTCAATTGATATTTTTGTCCAGAAGGACTAAATCTCAATAACTCCGCACGAAGTGCGGGGTGACAAGAGCCACACTGCCCACAGCCCCGCCGGCTGGCGGGTTGATTTAGGTTTAGCGCTCATTTCCGTGCGTTTCACGCACGGTTATTGATAGTTAAGTTCTTTCAGAACTTTTCCCATAGAAAACTTTCATATTATAACTTGAAGATGGTCTACTGTTGCTTTTGAGACAGTCCCTTTTTTGTTTGTGTTTTTGGCTCAAGAGATGAAGTTTAGGACGTTATTAACGAACGATGAATCAATAAAATCCAAAGGATTAGCCACAGATGAACACAAATATTCACGAATATTAAAATCGACAAGGTCGATTTTATTCGTGTTTTTCGTGCCATTCGTGGCAACCAATAAAAACGTAGGATAAGAGAAAGCCGAGCTATTTGCTCTGTCGTAGTATCTATCTGTTGTATTATCTAACAGTTTCCGGTTCATTTGAAGCATAACCCGTCAGACCGGTAATCGGTCAGACGGGTTAAAGCAAGATGCCTATTGGCGCATTAAAAAAACGGGCTCCCCAAAAAGAGAACCCGTTTCAGAAAGATATAGTGTGATTGTGTAAAATCGTCAATCGTTTTGTGGCGGCTCGTGCCTTGGCGGGCGTGGCAGCAACACTTTTCGCGAAAGTTTAAATTTACCAGTTCTTGAATCGATATCCACCAGTTTTACCTGAATTTTATCGCCTTCTCTGATGCCGGCGTCTTCCACTTTTTCGAGACGTTTCCAATCAATTTCCGAGATGTGAAGCAATCCGTCTTTTCCGGGAAGGAACTCGCAGAACGCGCCATAAGGCATCACGGAACGAACGGTGGCTTCATACACTTCGCCCACTTCGGGAACAGCAACAATGCCTTTTATTTTGGCCATAGCCGCGTCGATGGACGATTTGTTGGTGGCCGAAACCTCTACGCGCCCTTTGTTCTCAATTTCCTCAATGGTGATAATTGCGCCTGTTTCTTCCTGAATTCCTTGAATGATTTTTCCCCCTGGGCCAATCACTGCACCGATGAAGTCTTTCGGAATTTCAATTACTTCAATGCGTGGCGCATGCGGTTTAAGGTCGGCACGTGGTTCGGAAATGGTGTCCGTCATTTTGCCCATAATATGGTCGCGCCCGGCTTTGGCTTGCGCCAGTGCTTTTTCCAGAATTTCGTACGATAATCCGTCCACTTTAATGTCCATTTGTGTGGCGGTTATTCCATCTTTGGTGCCGCACACTTTAAAGTCCATATCGCCGAGGTGGTCTTCATCGCCAAGAATATCGGAGAGGATGCTGTAGTTTTGTCCTTTGTTTTCCGAAATCAATCCCATCGCGATTCCTGCAACGGGTTTTTTCAATTTCACGCCGGCGTCCATCAACGCGAGCGTTCCCGCGCAAACGGTGGCCATGGAAGATGAGCCATTGGATTCCAAAATATCCGATACTACACGTATAACGTAAGGATAATCTTGCGGAATCATTCGTTTCAACGCCCTGTGGGCGAGGTTGCCGTGCCCGATTTCGCGACGGCCGGTGCCGCGCTGCGGACGCGCGTCGCCGGTTGAAAACGGGGGAAAGTTATAGTGCAACAGAAAACGTTCGGTGCTGTGGTCGAGTACATCGTCCACGATTTTTTCGTCGAGTTTGGTTCCCAACGTAACCGTGGTGAGCGATTGTGTTTCACCACGCGTGAAAATTGCCGATCCGTGTGGGCCGGGCAGCGCGTCCACCTCGCACCAAATGGGGCGGATATCGGTGGTTTTTCTTCCGTCCAAGCGTTTGCCTTCATCCAAAATAGAGCGGCGCATCGCTTCTTTTTCCACTTCGTGGTAGTAACGGGATATCAGTGGTGCTTTTTCTTCGCGTTCTTCTTCGGGGATGGATTCCATAAAGGTGTCCACTATCGCTTGAAAAGCATCAAGGCGTTCATGTTTATTGGGGTTTTGTGAAACTGCCACATCATATGCTTTTTGGTAGCATTGCGCCCATATTTGTTTGCGAAGCTCTTCATCGTTTTCTTCGTGGCTGTACTCGCGTTTTACCGTTTTTCCGGCCATTTCCATCAATTCGATTTGTGCTTGGCAATGTTTTTTAATTTCTTCGTGGGCAAATTTAATGGCTTCGAGCAAATCGGCTTCCGATACTTCGCTCATTTCGCCTTCCACCATCATGATGTTGTCGAGGGTGGCGGCAACCACCACGTCCATATCGGCTTTTTCCAGTTCTTGGAATGTGGGGTTAATGGTTAATTTGCCATCGATGCGCGCAACGCGCACTTCGGAAATGGGGCCGTTGAAAGGAATGTCTGAAACGGCCAGGGCGGCCGAGGCGGCCAAACCGGCGAGGGCGTCGGGCATATCGTTGCCGTCGGCCGAGAATAAAATAACGTTTACGAAAACATCGGCATGGTAATCTTCGGGGAAGAGCGGACGCAACGCGCGGTCGATGAGGCGGCTGGTCAATATTTCGTAATCCGAAGGCCTACCTTCTCTTTTCATAAAACCTCCCGGAAAGCGTCCGAAAGAGGAGAATTTTTCTCTATATTCTACCTGTAAAGGCATAAAATCAGTTCCCGGGGTGGCATCTTTTGCTGCACAAACAGTGGCCAAAAGAACGGTGTTTCCCATTGTGAGGGTAACGGCTCCGTCGGCTTGTTTTGCAAGCTTCCCGGTTTCCAGAGTAATTGTGCGCCCGTCTGGCAGCTCAATTCTCTTAGCAATTGGATTCATCATAAATAATTGTTGTTGTTTTTGTATGTAAAAATCGCACAAAGTTAAACAAAGTTTTTTGCATTTCGTTTGTATCCGCGCATAATTTATTGAAAATTTGCGCTCTATTATGCTGCTATGAAGCTTTTAACACATCATTTTTCTGAATTCTATCCATTCAAAGGCAATAATTCCTAAAAAATGTATAAGTTTGCACTCGCAAAAATACAAATTGCGCGTTCGCATACGCTCATAAGAACCGAAAGATTATATGTTTATGAAAATAAAATGGAATAATATTGTTTTTTCTGTGGCAATTACGGGAATAATGTTACTTTCCTGTACATCCGAAAAAACGTTTCAAGTAAAGGGAGATTTCACCTCTGCCGATAAGGATACGCTCTATTTGGAACACCGCGGTATAGCGGGAGTGAGGGTGCTTGACTCTGTGGTGCTCAAAAACAACGGGGCTTTTACCTTTAAACAACCCGCTCCCGAAAATCCTGAGTTTTATCAACTAAGGCTCGGAAACCAAGTAGTGGCGTTCGCGGTGGATTCTGTGGAAACGGTTCAGGTGAAAGCCGATGTAAAGGATTTTTATCGCACGTTTACCGTGGAGGATTCTCCCACCAACGATTTAATCCGTCAGGTGGACGCGTTAACACAATCGGCCACTACCACAATAAACGCTTTGGAGAAAAAACACGAAGCCAAAGTGGTGGACGATGTGGCGTTTATAAACGAGTTGGACTCGGCATTAAATAATTACAAAACGCAAGTTTCTAAGATTATTTTGGCAAACCCATCGAGCGCGGCGGCCTATTACGCGGCTTTTCAGAAAATAAACGATTACCTTATTTTCGATCCTTACACACGGCAAGATTACGCGATGTTTGGCGCGGTTGCCACATCGTGGAGCCGCTATTACCCCGAAACGCCGCGTACCAAGCATTTGTATGATTTTACGATGAATGCTCTTCGCACCCGCAAACAACAGGAGCAGCAGGAGAAATTGCTGGAAAGCGTGCCGGTAATAACCGATTCCGCCCTTCCCGATATTGCGTTGGCTGACGTGAGTGGGCAGAGAGTTTCGTTGTCGTCGTTGCAGGGAAAAGTGGTGTTGCTGGATTTCACCGTGTACAACTCCGAGTTTTCGCCCAAGCACAATATCGATTTAAACGCTCTTTACAACCAACACAAATCAAAAGGATTTGAAATTTATCAGATTTCCTTAGATTCTGACGACCATTTTTGGAAAAACGCCGCCAACAACCTGCCGTGGATAACGGTGCGCGATCCGCAATCGGTTTACTCACGCCTTCTTTCCACTTACAATGTGCGTGAGTTGCCTACCGCTTTTATTATCAATCGTTCAGGCGATATTGTCGCCCGCATCGAAAATTACACGCAATTGAACAACGAATTAAGCAAAGCACTGTAAAACATACGAAATAATTTTTGTCTGTTCAAACAAATTATTTATCTTTGCAACAAATACATCATGGAAAAAAGAGAGTTCCGGCCTTTAAGCATAGGTCGGAATTCTTTTTCTTTGTGTGAATTAATCACACGATAAAAAAATAGGAGAAATAGCATATGACAGTTACTTATATGACTGAAGAGGGCTTAAAAAAGCTAAAAGATGAGTTGATTCATTTGGAATCGGTTCAGCGGCCCGAAATATCCCGCCAAATTGCCGAAGCACGCGATAAAGGAGATTTATCTGAGAACGCGGAATACGACGCGGCCAAAGAAGCGCAGGGAATTCTTGAAGGCAAAATCGGCCAATTGAAAACGCTGATCGCCAGTGCGCGGCTGATTGATGAAAGCGCCATCGGTACGGATGAAATTCAAATTATGAACAAGGTGACCATTAAAAACCTGAAAACCAAGAAAACAATGACCTATACCTTGGTGTCTGAAAGCGAAGCCGATTTAAAAAGCGGGAAAATTGCCGTAAACACACCCATCGCGCAAGGATTGCTTGGCAAAAAAGTGGGCGATGTGGCGGAAATTCAAGTTCCCTCGGGCACCCTTACGTTTGAAGTGATAGAAATTTCTGTTTGACGGTTATGGCAACAATTTTCAGCAAAATCATCGCGGGCGAGATTCCATCGTATAAAATAGCGGAAAACGATAAGTTTTACGCGTTTCTCGACATCAGCCCCATGGCGAAAGGGCACACGTTGGTAGTGCCCAAACAGGAAACCGATTATCTGTTCGATTTAGACGACGCGCTGTTGGCAGAAATGGTTGTTTTCTCCAAAACCGTTGCCGGCGCCATTAAAAAAGCGGTGCCTTGTCAACGTGTGGGAATGATGGTAATTGGCTTGGAGGTGCCGCACGCGCACATTCATCTTATCCCCATCAACAAAGAAGGCGATATGAGCCTCGCCAATCAGCGGTTGAAACTCTCGAATGAGGAGTTCAACGAAATTGCGAAAGCAATAAGAGAGAAAATAAACTAAACTTGCTTTTTTATAAATGGAGAAGCGATAATTCTGGAAAGGGGTTATCGCTTTTTTTTGTGCCGGGTGAAGCTCAAAAGAAGATGGTACACGGATGACACAGATTTAAAAGATTTAGACAGTTTTTATATCACTACTGACCGACAAAATTCCGGCAAATCAGTTGAAATCTTTATTAGCACATCGTTTTAGTATATTGATTTGGAAAATTAGGCTGCGTTTTAACTTCGTAGAAGTTTTCCGTGCATAACCCCCAATGAAATTGGGGTAGAAAACGTTAAAGACGAATAAAACGCTGTAGGCGTTACCTTTAAACGGATTGGGAAACTCTTACAGAGTTTATGCGCGGTAATTTCGTCATTCCCCCAATTAAAATTGGGGGTTATGCACGGGTTTGTCCTACGGACAAGTTTTAGTCGGTCAGTAATGTTTTTATATCTATAGTTATCTAACCAATAACGACAACTTATTCTCTTTTTATCTGTGAAAATCAGTCTTATCAGTGTTATCTGTGTACGCATAAGGCAAACCCCATAAAATTGAAAGAAAAATGTGTCAGACTGCTTTGAAGTCGTCAGACGCAGGGTGTTTCCGTTTCTTCCGCTCAAAATATACCACCGCGCACACAATAACCATCACCTCAAAAACCAACGCGATAACAGAGCCTTCCAACCCGAAAGCGCCACCGCTTATTTTGGGATTTTCCATTGAAGGAGTGGTTTCAACCATAGAATACATATCTATTCCGCTCACATTGAAGCCCATAATGGATTGAAAAAAGTTCCAGCTAAAATGAAAAGCGATGGGAAACCACAGATTCTTGGTATAAATATACGTGATACCCAGCGCGATGCCCGCGAGAAAAAGGCTCACAAAGCTAAACCACGTGAAGTTGGGGTTTAAGGCGTGCAAAATGGAAAACATGAACGACGATAAAATCAACGCCACGAATTTGTTCATGGACAGCATCAGGTTTTTAAGCACGTAGCCACGAAGCAGCATCTCCTCAGAAAAAGCTACGAAAACAAACAACACCAGCAGCCACATAAGTTCTCCGAAATCAAACACATATCGTTCAACCATCAGGTAGCCTGTGGCTTGAAGAACCGCAAATCCGCCCACCATAAAAATAAGTCCGGCAATGATTCCGATAAACACATCGGGCCGTCTGCCCTTTGCGTGAAACCCCAAATTGATGAACGGCTCCCAATCTATCGCTCGCATCATAAAATAGAGCAGGAGGGTGGTGCCGGCAAAATTGAACGCCTGTAAAACAGTCATTTGTAGAACGGAGCGATCGCCGCCTACATCGAAAATGGAAATACCTAACGCCAACGAGCCCAAAATCTCAAATACCCCGATTACCACAAAAAACATCGGGATAAGAATAATTACCCGTACCCATCCCGGAATAGCGCTTGTTTTTGTGGGAGGCTTCGGTGGAAGGGATTCGGGGGGATGCGTTCCCGAAATTTGGTCTTCTGTGGTTATCATAGGGGTTACACTTTTCGTATCCGCACGCCTCTGACAAAATGGCATTCGCCTTTTTCCAGAATCAAATCCGCGCGAAAACGGGTAGGAAGGATGTTTTGAACGAGGTTGGGCCCATTAATTTCGTCCCATACCTGATTGGCGAACGCCATAAGTTCTTCTTCGGTGTACGACGCGTATTGATGAAAAAACGATTCGGGGTTGGCAAACGCCGTGGTTTGAAGTGTTTTGAAACGTTCTAAATACCATTGCTTGATGTTTTTTTCGGCAGCGTCCACGTAAATGGAGAAATCAAAAAAATCGGACACAAAAACACGGCGGCGAGGTTTCTTGTTTAATGTAACTTGTAAAACATTTATGCCTTCAACAATCAAAATATCAGGTTGTTCAATGACTTGCGTTTCGTTGGGCATAATATCGTAATACAAGTGCGAATAAACCGGCGTTTCAAACCGTTCGCGCCCCGATTTTACGCCTGCCAAAAACGCCAGCAGCCGCTTGGCATCGTAACTCTCGGGAAATCCTTTTTTGTTGAACAGCCCTCGTTTTTCCAATTCGGCATTGGGGTATAGAAAGCCATCGGTTGTGATGAGTTCCACTTTTGGCTTTTCGGGCAACATCGATAGCAATTTCTGCAACACGCGCGCGGTGGTGCTTTTGCCTACGGCCACACTTCCCGCTATTCCAATGATGTACGGAACGGGGTGACTGGAATTTTTGAAAAACTGGTCGCGCTCGTTGTGCAAATTCCGATAATGCGTGAGGTGAATTTGCAACAAACTGATCATCGGGATGTAAATTTCTCTCACTTCCTCCATTGTGAGCGGCTCGTTTAGTGCTTGAAGTTGAGATAGATTGATGTCGGCAATGGGAAATTGCGGGTGTTCTTCAAGATGTTTCCATTCGTCGCGGTTAAAACTGCGAAACGGCGAATAGGTAACTTCGTATGCAGACTTATTCATAACCATGTATCGTTTATGGTTGCAAAGATAAATGATATAAACGCAACGAAAAATATTTTTCACAAAAAAACCGATGGCTACAGTTCCTTTTAGGCATTTCACTCGCCCGAATGGGCGGCATTTTCATAACCTTAGGCGATTTATTCGCCTAAGGTTAAAGTACACCCCTGTGCCTCCGCCCGAAATGGCGAAACTTGATACAGTTACAATGTTCACTTCCACTTTCATCTCGCTTACTGAAATAAATTAGGTTTTCAGCCTGCTTAGGAAACCTGCGGATAATCATAAAATAAAAAACTTTCATTGAAGCTGAACCTCAATGAAAGTTTCAAAAACAATACACTCGTTAAAGTTAAATCAACTCATAACTGCGTTTTACAAAATCGCTTAACGCTTCGCCTTTCAGCATTCCGTTGGAAAGAAGCGCCAAGTCTATCATCTGTTTTAATTTGGTGTTGGCCGCCGCGTATGCGGTAAGTTCTTCTTTTTCTTTGTCTTCAATCTCGGTAATGAGTTGTTTTATGAGCGGATGCTCCACGTTGAGCACCACTTGAAACATATCGGGCATTTCGCCGTAGAACGCCATTCCTTGTTGCATGGCCGACATTTCTTTCATGCGGCGAGAGAACTCGTTTTGCGTTATTTGCACCGGCTTTGTGTTGGCGTCGAATGCTTTGGGCTCTACGTTAAACTCGGTTTTTTCCATCACCGGAAGTTGAGATTTCACCACTTCCGTCAAGTTTTCTTTTTGCTTGTCAGACAAATCCACTTTTGCCGTATCTTCTTTTTCAATCAGAAGGTCGGCTGTGTTGCTGTCCACCCGTACAAAGCGTGTTTTGCCCAGTTTTTGCTCCAAAAGCCCCATCCAGTGCACATCCAGTTGGCCGTCCATTATAAGAATGTCGTAACCTTTTTCTTTGGCAGCATCAATGTGGGCGTATTGTTCGTTTTTATCGGTGGTGTATAAATAAATCAAATCGCCGTTTTTGTCGGTTTGGTTGCTTTCGATGAGTTTTTTATATTCTTCGAGTGTAAAATATTTGTCATCGATATTTTTCACCAAGCTGAATTTCGCGGCGCGGTCGTAAAACTTCTCTTCCGAGAGCATTCCGTATTCGATAAACAGTTTCAGACTATCCCATTTTTCTTCAAATTGGGTGCGGTCTTTTTTGTATAATTCTTCCAGCTTATCGGCCACTTTTTTGGTAATGTGGTTGGAAATTTTCTTCACATTGTTGTCGCTCTGCAAATAAGAACGCGATACGTTGAGCGGAATATCGGGCGAGTCAATCACACCGTGAAGCAGGGTAAGAAACTCGGGCACAATTCCTTCCACCGAATCTGTTACAAACACCTGATTGCTGTATAATTGAATTTTGTTGCGCTGTAAATCGAGGTTGGTTTTAATTTTCGGAAAATACAAAATACCGGTCAAATGAAACGGATAGTCCACATTTAAATGAATCCAGAAGAGCGGTTCATCCATGGTGAGCGGATAGAGATCGCGATAAAATTTCAGGTAATCTTCATCTTTTAATCCTGCCGGTTTCTGTTTCCACAGCGGATTAACGTCGTTCACCACGTTGTCTTCTTCCGTGTCCACATATTTGCCGTCTTTCCACTCTTGTTTTTTACCGAAAACAATGGGCACGGGCAAAAACTTGCAGTATTTTTGAAGCAGGGATTCTATTTTATCTTTCTCCAGAAATTCTTTGTTTTCTTTGTCAATGTGTAGGATGATATCGGTGCCACGGTCTTGTTTTTCCGCCGGCTCCATGGTGTATTCGGGCGTTCCCTCGCACGTCCATTTCACTGCGGGAGCGTCTTCTTTATGCGATTTTGTAACGATTTCCACTTTTTTCGCCACCATAAACGTAGAGTAAAAACCGAGGCCAAAGTGCCCGATGATGGCGTTTGTGTTGTCTTTGTATTTATCTAAAAAATCGTTTGCTGATGAAAGCGCGATTTGATTAATGTATTTATCCACTTCTTCGGCAGTCATTCCAATTCCACGGTCTGAAACCGTGAGCGTTTTGGCTTTTTTATCGATGGAAACACGCACCGATAAATCGCCCAGTTCGCCTTTAAACTCGCCCACGTCGGCCAGCGTTTTCAACTTTTGGGTAGCGTCAACGGCATTGGAAACAATTTCGCGAAGGAAAATCTCGTGGTCACTGTACAAAAATTTCTTGATGATGGGGAATATATTGTCTGTGGTTACCCCAATATGTCCTTGTTTTTGTGTCATTGCGTTTATTTTTTTGAGTTTTATTGTTTTTACATTGAATTTGCAAATAGTGTGCCATGGTTTCAGGAGAGGTCAAAAAACAAGCAGTTTCTCTTGAAAATACATAGAGTATAATAATTGATGTAGGCAAATTTTGCTGATAGATAAATGTTTTTTACGCTTAATTTAGAATGAATACAATTAATATTTATTTTTGTAATTTATTCTTAACATGTTTGTTATAGATATAATCGATGGGTAGTTGGGGAAATTTTCCCCACTTTGTTTTGCTGTAAATGTCTGTTATTCAGTAGCCGTTAAGCTATGTTTAATTTCTTAACACTCTTTAATGGAGTGGCAGTGTAAAATGTTTGTGTGAATAAAAAATATTTTCTTACATTTGTATATGACAAAAACAAAATGAATTGGAAATTCAAAAAGTTGATGTCGCATTTTAACACAACACTAAAGTTATCACATTATGAAAACGAAAATTTCTTTCGAAAAGCAGTTACTGGGTCTGCAGGACAATATGTTAAACTTCGCATTAACCCTTACAGCGGACAGAGAAGAAGCCAAAGATTTGTTGCAAGAAACAACGCTTCGTGTATTGGATAACAAAGAAAAGTACTACGAAAACGTAAACTTCAAAGGTTGGGTTTTTACCATTATGCACAATATATTTGTGAATAACTATCGGAAAATTGTTAGAAGTCAAACAATTATAGATAAAACCGAGAACCTCTATCATTTAAACTTGCCGCAAGATTCCGGTTTCGATACTCCTGACGGAGCTTACACCATTAAAGAAATCAACAAAGCAATCAATAGCTTTACCGATGAGTACAAAGTTCCATTCTCTATGCACGTTTCCGGTTATAAATACGAAGAAATCGCTCAGCACTTGGGATTGCCTATCGGAACGGTAAAAAGTAGAATTTTCTTTGCAAGAAAAAGATTACAGGAAATATTAAAAGACTTCAGGTTCTATGCAGAATAGAACACTTTGATATAGAAATAAAAAACCTCTTTTTTATGAAAAGAGGTTTTTTGTTTTATCGCTAAAAAAATAGAATTGCAGTAATGTTACTACCCATTTCTCTTATAATTTTCTCTCTTGTAGTTCTTTATTTCGCCGCCAACTGGTTGGTGCTGGGTGGCTCTTCGCTGGCAAAGCGCTTGGGTGTTAGTCCGCTCATCATTGGGCTAACGGTTGTGTCGTTTGGCACCAGCGCGCCGGAATTGGTGGTGAGCGTTCAGGCTTCGTTAGCCGGACAAGGGGCTTTGTCTATCGGCAATGTGGTGGGCTCCAATTTCTTTAATATTGGTGTTATTTTGGGGATCTCTGCCCTAATTTATCCACTTTTAGTAAAAAAACAGCTTTTTAAATTGGATGTGCCGGTGATGATTGGTGCTACGGTGCTGTTCCTTATCACGTTTTACGATGGAAAACTCACTACATTTGAAGCCGTTATTTATCTGGTTCTCTTCGTGGTGTACATGATTTTTTTAACCATTATGTCACTGAGAAAAGAGTCGCCCGTTGCCGACGACGTGGACACTTTTAAGTTAACCAAGCATTGGGCAATGGATATTTTATTTATTGTGTTGGGATTAGGCGGTTTAATATTCGGTTCCGATCTGCTGGTAAATAATTCCGTTATGGTGGCTACGCGGCTGGGAATGTCGGAAGCGCTTGTGGGATTAACCATTGTGGCGGCCGGAACCAGTATGCCCGAATTGGCTACTTCGGTTGTGGCGGCAATGAAGAAAAATTCCGATATCGCCATCGGTAACGTAGTGGGTTCCAGTGTTTTCAATATTCTGCTCATTATGGGCGTGGCGGGCACGATAAAGCCCATTGAAACAGCCGATATCAATATGATAGATGGGCTTTATTTGTTGGCATTCACGCTTCTTTTATTCGTTTTTATGAGGCTGCGCCGAAACATAAATAGGGTAGAGGGGGCTTTGCTTTTTGTTATTTACTTGATTTATTTCTTCTATAAATTGTTTTTCTGATGGTTGCGGGGGAAGTCGGGTGTGGGAAGTCCGAAGACCGAAGACCGAAGTTGGATGTGCTAGCCTTTTGAAAAATATAATTTCTTAAAGTTATAATGTGTGTCACGGATGGCACGAAAAAACACGAATGAAATCGGCAAAGTCGATTTTGCATCCGTCTATATTGTATTATTTGTGGCTTGTCGGGCTGAAAGCCCAATTTAACTCAGCCCAACGCAGCGCGTTGGGTTAAAAAGGAAGCGCCTCAACCATCGGGCTGAAAGCCCAACTTAGTTGTCAAGCTCGCCCCACTTTCTCTTTTGTAAAGCGTGTGTATCGCAGAAAAAAGAGAGGGTGTTAATGTGTTTGGTGAATATTTGTTGACCGAAGTCCGAAGTTGGAAGACCGAAGATGAATGTGCTAGCCTTTTGAAAATATAATTTCTTAAAGTTATACTGTGTGCCACGGATGGCACGAAAAAACACGAATGAAATCGGCAAAGTCGATTTTGCATCCGTGCTAATTCGTGTTTATTGTGGCTCTTTTCCTTTATTTTTGAAAATCAGTCTTGTACGTGGCGACTGTGTCCTTTGTTTGATTAAAGCGAATCGGGATTCGCTTCACCCGTTACGCCTCTTTCTCTGATTTCTTCTCGCTTTTTGCCACCGAAAAATCTTTCGGGTTCTTCACTTTCGCTTTCAACAACGCCAAATCAATTACCTCTTTCACGTCTTCCACGTAATGGAAAGTGAGCCCTTTTAGGTACTCTTCTTTAATTTCCTCGATATCTTTTTTGTTGTCTTTGCAGAGAATAATTTCTTTGATACCGGCGCGTTTGGCGGCAAGTATTTTCTCGCGAATTCCGCCCACCGGCAATACTTTTCCGCGAAGCGTAATTTCGCCCGTCATGCCGATATTGGCCCGCACTTTTCGTTGTGTGTACGCCGAGGCCAACGAGGTAATCATCGTAATTCCTGCCGAGGGGCCGTCTTTTGGTATGGCGCCTTCCGGAACGTGGATGTGCGTGTTCCAATTTTGGAAAATTTCGGGGTCTATATTCAACTCTTTGGCGTGTGAATGGATGTATTCCATTGCCAGCATAGCCGATTCTTTCATTACATCGCCAAGATTTCCTGTTAGTGTTAGCTTTGAGCCCTTGCCTTGGCTGAGCGAGCTTTCCACGAAAAGAATCTCACCGCCCACGGCAGTCCACGCCAAACCGGTTACCACGCCGGCGTATTCGTTGCCTTGATAATTGTCTTTTGAGTATTCCTCCACGCCCAAATATTCTCTCAGGTCTTTTATTTTCAGCGATTTGGGATAATCTTCGTTCGACGCAATTTTGCGCGCAACACGGCGCATTACCTTGGCAATTTTTTTGTTCAATTCTCGCACGCCCGATTCACGCGTGTAGTTTTCCACTATCTTTGTCAACGTGGTTTTGGGAATGGAAAAAGCGTTTTTTTCAATTCCATGATTGGCCATTTCTTTCGGTACCAAGTGGCGATAGGCAATCTCCACTTTCTCTTCGGTGATGTAGCCCCCCACATTTATCAATTCCATTCTGTCTACCAGCGGTTGTGGAATGCTGTTGAGGTTGTTTGCCGTGGCAATGAAAAGCACTTTCGATAAATCATAATCGATGGATAAGAAATTATCGTGGAAGGCCGAGTTCTGCTCCGGGTCCAGCACTTCCAGCAAAGCGGAGGAAGGGTCGCCGCGGAAATCGTTTCCAATTTTATCTATTTCGTCCAACACAAACACGGGATTGGACGATCCCGCTTTTTGAATGTTTTGGATAATTCGTCCCGGAATGGCGCCGATATAGGTGCGGCGATGCCCGCGAATTTCCGCTTCGTCGTGCAAACCGCCCAGCGACACGCGCACATATTTTCGGTTCAGCGCTTCGGCTACCGATTTGCCCAGCGATGTCTTTCCTACTCCCGGAGGGCCATACAAACAGAGAATGGGCGATTTTAAATCGCCTTTCAATTTCAAAACGGCAAGATGCTCAATAATGCGTTCTTTTACTTTCTCCATCCCAAAATGGTCGCGATCCAGCACTTTTTGAGCATTTTTTAAATTGAAATTGTCCTTTGTGTATTCGTTCCAAGGCAATTCCAAAATGGTTTGCAAGTAGCCGAATTGCACGGAGTAATCCGGTGCTTGCGGATTTAACCGCTCTAGTTTTTTTACTTCCTTTTCAAATATTTCGGCAACTTCGGCGCTCCATTTTTTCTCTTTTGCCTGTTTTCGAAACTCATCTATTTCAATTTGTTGCGTATTTCCGCCCAGTTCTTCCTGAATGGTTCGGATTTGTTGTTGCAAGAAATACTCTTTTTGTTGCTGGTTCAAGTCCTCCCGCGTTTTCATCTGAATGTTCATTTTCAGTTCCAGCACTTGGCTTTCCCTATTCAGAATCATCAGCAGGCGATAGGCTTGCTCTTTTATATCGTTAATGCTCAGCAGCTCTTGCTTCTCACGCGTTTCTATCGGCAAATTGGTGCTGCAATAGCTCACAAGCATGGGCGAGAACATTTCGCTTTTTATGGTTTGCACTAATTCCTTTGGCGGTTGGCCTAAGAGATTGAGCATATGCAGCATAGAATCGCGAATGGAGTCGAGTATCGCGTTGTATTCTTTGTCGTTTGTTGGCGTATTGCTGTATTCCAATATTTTGTATGTTGCCTTGAAATAAGGCTCGGTTTGTGTGATTTCCTGCCATTCAAATCTTTTCTTTGCCTGAACAATGATACTAAAGTTGTTGTCGGCCAGTTCAATCACACGAAGAACCTGCGCTATCACACCAATTCGGTACAAATCCTCCTTTTCGGGGTCTTCCACATTGGTGTCTTTTTGGCATACCAAGCCAATGTAACGCTGTTTACTGCCAAGCGCTTTTACCAGTTTCAGCGATTTGTCTCTTCCTACGGAAATAGGAAGGCTGCTGCCCGGAAACACAATGGTGTTCCGCAAAGGCAATATGGGGAGGGTATCTTTTAAATAGGCGGCGTCAAGGTTTAAGTCGCCATCGATGAAGTCACTCGTTATAAACGAGATGATGTTGGTTTCCTGCTCATCGCCACCGCTCATGTTGTATAAATCCATTTCAAACATATATTTGTTCCTGTCTTATTTAATGGGTGTTGGTTTCGTTACTTTTCAAAGAAAGAACGAAAAAACACTATCTTTGTTCGTCTTATTAATGTATATAGATATCAAAATTCGTGCCAAAGCAAAAATGTCGAATTCTTACTTTAAATTTAAACAATTTACGGTCTATCAACACAAGTGCGCGATGAAGGTGGGCACCGATGGTGTATTGCTTGGAGCGTGGGCCGACATCTCCTATGCCAAAACTGTGTTAGATGTTGGCACCGGCACGGGCCTAATAGCGTTAATGTTGGCACAGCGAAACCAGGAGGCAGGCATTACCGCCATTGATTTAGATGAACACTGTGTGCTGCAAGCGATGGAAAACGTGGAGAACTCGCCTTTTTCGGGAAGAATAAGCGTTGAGCATCGTTCGTTTCAGGCGTTTGCAGAGCAAAGCAAAATGAAATTCGATGCCATTGTGTCCAATCCGCCTTACTTTGCCAACTCTCTCTTATCGCCTGACAACCAGCGGTCAACCGCGCGACACACTGTGTTTTTATCGCTGGAAGAATTATTGCAGTGCGCCAAGGCGTGTTTAGCGAAAAACGGAAAGGTGTCACTTATTCTTCCTGCCGATCAAGAAAGCACATTGCAAGAAATGGCGTGCAACACTGGTTTTTATGTTCAACGTAAAACCTTGGTGAGACCTTTGCCCCACACTTCGCCAAAAAGAATGCTGGTGGAACTGTCTGAAAATAAATCGGAACCAATTATCGATGAAATTGTTATAGAAGAGGCAAGGCACAAATATACATCGCGTTTTTCAACGCTGGTTAAAGATTTTTATCTGTATCTTTAAGATGTTTATTAATAAACACCGCTCGAATTATTAAATTATTTTTTTATCTTTGTCGTTTATCGTATAATTAAATGAATATTTTCTCTTTATGAAGTCTCTCTCTTTTCTCAGCGTATTATTTTTCTTTTCTTCCCTGTTCGCTTTCGGAGTGGACACCGTTCAGGTAAAGCAGAACAAAGTGCCCGTGCTTATCGACAGAATTGATAATGTGATTTATTACATTCGCATTGATGCCGAAAATTCAAAAGAATTGAATGAAGTGAGGCTCCGAATTGGCGACAATGTGAATATGAGCGAAATAGAATCGATAAAATTATATTACGGCGGTACGGAAGCTTCGCAGCGCGCCGGGCAAACTTTTTACGCGCCGGTTCAATATGTTTCCAGCCATGCGGTGGGAAAAACCAGAGAGGCAAATCCATCTTATTCCGTGAAAGTGGTTGAACAACGCTCGCCCGGCAAAGAGGTTGTTCTTTCGCCCAATTATAAACTGTTCCCCGGGATAAATTATTTTTGGATCAGCTTGCAAATGAAGCCCGGCACATCGCTGGTGTCCAAGGCAGACATTGCCGTTACATCGGCAAAACTCGATATGAAAACCGCCCCTATCCATTTAGCTACCGACCCCGCTCCATTTAGAATGGGAGTTGGCGTGCGCCACGCGGGTGACGACGGTTCCGCCGCTTATCGCATCCCCGGCTTGGTGACCAGCAACGCGGGAACGTTATTGGGCGTCTACGATGTCCGTTACAACAGTAGTGTGGATCTTCAAGAGTATGTGGATGTGGGATTGAGTCGAAGCACCGATAAAGGAAAAACATGGGAAAAAATGACACTCCCGATAAGTTTTGGCGAGTACGGCGGATTGCCCAAAGCCCAAAATGGAGTGGGAGACCCGGCCATTTTAGTGGACAAAAAAACGGGAGCCATTTGGATTGCCGCCCTTTGGACGCACGGAATGGGAAACGGCCGCGCTTGGACAAACTCGCAAGACGGCAACGAAATAGGGCGCAGCGGCCAACTGGTTTTGGTGAAAAGCACCGATGATGGAAAAATATGGTCGGAGCCCATCAATATTACCAATCAAGTGAAAGACCCATCGTGGCATTTATTGCTGCAAGGCCCCGGAATGGGAATTACAATGCTCGATGGCACGCTGGTTTTCCCCATTCAATACATCGATTCAACGCGTGTTCCCAACGCAGGTATTATGTACAGCAAAGACCGCGGTGAAACGTGGCACATTCATAACCACGCAAGGACAAACACCACCGAAGCGCAAGTGGCGGAAGTGGAGCCGGGCGTTTTAATGCTCAATATGCGCGATAACCGTGGAGGCAGCCGCGCGGTTTCTATTACAAAAGACTTGGGAAAAACGTGGACGGAGCATCCCTCCAACCGCAGCGTGTTGCCTGAACCGGTTTGTATGGCCAGCCTTATAAAAGTGGAAGCGAAAGACAACGTGTTGGGAAGAAATATTCTGCTGTTTTCAAACCCAAACACTACGGAAGGCAGGCACCATATCACCATTAAAGCCAGTTTAGACGGTGGCTTGTCGTTCCCCGAAGAGTTTCACGTAATGCTGGACGAGCAACCTGGTTGGGGATATTCTTGCCTCACCATGATTGACCGCGAAACCGTGGGAATATTGTATGAAAGCAGCGTGGCGCATATGACTTTTCAGGCGGTGAAGTTAACGGATATCATTAAAAAACAATGAATCCCATTGTTTTTTACGACGGAGAATGCAACTTTTGCCATTATTGGGTTCAATGGACGGTGGATCGCGACCCAACACAAATTTTTCGGTTTGCTCCGCTCCAATCGGAGTTCGCGAAGGAGTTGTTTTCACATTTCAACCAAAAGCGGACGCTCGACACCATATATATTTATACCGAAGAGGGTGAATTTCTCACACGCTCCAAAGCGGTTTCCTATATTTTTAACCGATTGAACGTCCGCACATTCTTTTCGTCCGCGTTGAAACTATTTCCGCGTTTCGTTGCCGATATCGGTTACAATATCACGGCATCTTTCCGAAAACGATTCAAAAATAGTTGCCGAATGTTTTCTGCGGAAGAGAAAAAACTGTTTCTGGGCGAGCGAAATTTTTCTGAATGGTTGCAAGAAAATAGATAAAAACCCATTTTTTCTTCACCAAACAGATAAAAAGTAGTAATTTTGGAACTTTAAAATTGACTTTATCGTGAAAAAAGTTGTTTCCATAAAAGACAAAGAATTTGAGTTGTTTATTGAAGAACAGCAAATTAAAGAAAACATTCAGCGCATCGCGCGGGAAATTAACACCGATTTGGCGGACAAAAAACCCATTTTTCTCGCCGTACTCAATGGTGCGTTTATGTTTGCGGCGGAACTGATGAAAGAAGTGGAAATCCCCAGCGAAATAACGTTTGTTCGCCTTGCATCCTACCAAGGGACTGCTTCCACCAATATCGTGCAGCAAATTTTGGGAATCAACGAAGACATTACCGGCCGGCACGTGGTTATTGTGGAAGACATTGTTGATAGCGGAAACACCATGGTTGCACTGGTAGCGCAATTGAAAGAAATGCACCCCGCCGATATAAAAATTGCCACACTTCTTTTCAAACCCGATGCCTTTAAACAAAACCTTCACTTAGATTACGTGGCGCTCGAAATTCCTTCCGATTTTATTGTCGGATACGGTTTGGATTACGATGGTTATGGGCGTAACCTCAGGGATATTTATATATTGAAATAACGGCTGTGTTTTCGTCCTGTCTGTAACTATTAAATCACACAAAATTCCGTGTTTAAAAAGGAGAATAACTATTAAATTTTCTTACTTTTAGCCGTTAGATTCACACATTTATTCCAATTTAATATTCAGCCGATAATTTGTTGAGAAAATTGATGTTTTTTAATCAATAAAACCATCGATTTGTTCTTTCGTGTTGCTATATTTGAAAAAGTTAATAGGAGTATTAACATTAAGTAGTAACATTATGAAACGACAGGCATCAAGAAAAGAAAAATTAGAATCGAGCTCTTCCCTGTTTTTTGGGATGGGGTTGATTATCGCGCTTTCTTTTTTATTGGCGGCTTTTGAATGGAGCTCACCCCGAAAATCGCTTGATATGTTCTCGGCGCACTCTGAAATGCCGGAAGTTATCGAGTTGGATCTAACGGTAAAGGTTCCCGAACCACCCAAGCCAAAAATGGAAGAACCCGCGATGTTGTCGCTGGAAGAAATTGTGGCAACCGACGAAAAAGTGAACACGCCCGACATTGTGTCGCCCGAAGATTGGGCCGAAAAGCCGGTTTTTGTTATGCCCACCTTGCCCGAGCCACCAGGCGGCAGAGGAACGGATGAAGATGAAACCGTGTTCGATTTTGCGGAAATAGCGCCTTCGTTTGAAGGGGGCACATCGGCACTGATGCAGTTTTTGGCCAGCGCTGTTCGTTATCCGCAAGTAGATATTGAGCAAGGCGTGGAAGGACGGGTAATTTGTACGTTCGTTGTGGAAAAAGACGGCAGCATCACCGATATTCAGGTGGTTCGCGGTGTGTCGCCCGGTATCGACAAAGAGGCTAAGCGCGTAATCGCTTCCATGCCTCATTGGAAGCCCGGTTTTCAAAACGGCAATCCTGTGAGAGTGAAGTTTACGTTGCCTATTGTGTTTAGGCTAAGTAAATAGCGGTAACTCGTAATGTGTGAGAGAAACAATGCTTTTTTTGAGGCATTGAAAAATAGTTTTCTGCATTTTTCCAAGAAAAAGTGCACGAATATAAAAAAAATACCTATTTTTGCATTTAAAGTAGGTTTGTATATCTAGTAAAAAAACAAAATAAAAAAAGCAACCATGGACAAAGATCAAGTAAAAAAAACGCAAAAAGCGAACCTTGAGCAGCACAAAGGTACTTTTATCCTGATGGGGATAATGCTGGCTGTATCTGTTCTTTTTTTCGCTTTCGAATGGTCGACCGAAACTCAAAAGCTTGACGAAAGTATCGTAGTACAAGACGTTTTGGCCGAAGAAGAAATTGAGATCACCCGTCGTGATCCGGCACCACCTCCGCCACCCCCACCCCCCGCGCCCGAAACGCCGGAGATGATTGAGGTTGTGGAAGAAAAGGTGGAAACCAAAATTGAAATTCGCACAGAAGACGATCAATCGCAACGACAAGTAGAAGCGTACATTCCGCCTCCCCCACCAAAACCGGTTCAAAAAGAAGAAGCAACCGATGAGATTTTCGTGGTGGTGGAAAACCAACCCGAATTCC
This sequence comes from Bacteroidota bacterium, assembly GCA_023388315.1. Classification (GTDB taxonomy): domain Bacteria; phylum Bacteroidota; class Bacteroidia; order Bacteroidales; family Dysgonomonadaceae; genus JAEWGM01. The sequence goes on from JAEWGM010000035.1 coordinate 20,242, forward strand.
CCGGTGGCAACGCGGCTATGATGAAATTCCTGAGCGATAACATTAAATATCCGGTTATCGCGCAAGAAAACGGCCTGCAAGGACGCGTAATTACCAACTTTGTTGTTGAGCGCGATGGTAGCATCACTGACGTGCAAGTAGTGCGTGGAGTTGACCCCTCGCTGGATAGGGAAGCTATCCGCGTGATTCAGTCAATGCCTCGCTGGAAACCGGGACAACAACGCGGACAACCCGTGCGCGTGCGTTTCACGCTTCCCGTAGTTTTCCGCTTACAGCAATAACAAGAACAATAAAACTTACGAGAAAGCTGCTTTTGCAAAAAGGCAGCTTTTTTTTCCAATGGCTATGACACAACATCTATCTGTTTTTGAAAACAAAATACAACAAGCAATAAACGAGCTTGGGCTAAACAAAGAGCCCACGTCGCTTTTTGAACCCATTAATTATATTATGTCGTTAGGCGGAAAAAGGTTGCGCCCCATTTTAACACTCATGGCCGCCGACCTGTTTGACGGCGACATAGACAAAGCCGTGCCGCCCGCGCTGGGAATTGAGTTGTTTCACAATTGCAGTTTAGTACACGATGACTTAATGGACAATGCCACGCTGCGCCGGGGAAAACCCACCGTGCATTTGGTGTGGGACAACAACACGGCCATCCTTTCGGGCGATGCCATGATCACCTTCGCGTATGACCACATAACCAAAGTTCCCAACGAAATATTGGCAGACACGTTCCGGTTGTTCTCTTCCACCATTATGGAGATTTGGAAAGGACAACAATACGATTTGGATTTTGAAACCCGTTCCGATGTTACCGAAGCCGAATATTTGGAAATGATAAAGCTTAAAACAGCTGTTTTAATCGGATGTTCGCTTAAAATGGGAGCCATTGTGGCCGGCGCGCCCGCCAAAGATGCCGATTTATTGTATGAATACGGCATAAACATTGGGTTGGCGTTTCAATTGAAAGACGATTTGCTGGATGTGTACGGAAACCCCGAAACCTTCGGTAAAAACATTGGGGGCGACATCACCAGCAATAAAAAAACTTTTTTGCTTATCAAAGCCTTAAAAAAATCTAACCCACAACAAAAGACGGAACTCGAAAAGTGGCTTGCAACCGAACAATTTGACGCGTCTGAAAAGATTAACGCTGTTAAAAAAATATATGATGAATTAAATTTGAAGTCAATTTCTGAAAATCTCATCGAAAAGTATTATCTTGCGTCACTCGATTGCTTAGCAGCCATCGATGTACCTGAGGAAAAGAAAAAAGGACTGAGAACCCTGTCGGAAGATTTAATGTACAGGGAAAAATAAAAAACTGTTTTGTAAAGTACACTTTTGTTGCAATCAAAATCAGTTAACTGTGAGTTTTTCTTTAGCAAACTCGCAATTTTTAATTCGTTGCAATAAATATAATAAAGAAAATACGCGGCGTTTATTAGTAACGTAAATGTTCATTGAAATAAGGTAACACACTACTGACTTCTAAGATTGATTTTTCCATCTTAGTGCACTTTAATACATAGCCACTTTCTACCTTATTTTTCAATTCAGATAAACGAAATAGTCGTTGATAATAACCGCCCATATACATTAGAATGCCATATCGTAGATTACCCAATACAGACAATGCGCGCATAAGAGCACTGAAAGCGGCAATAAACAAAGCGGGAAACACCGATTATCAACAGTTGGCCGTTTCCACCAAAAATATCTCCGCTGCTAAAACCGTGCTGCTCAATTTTGAGCGCTTGTGCGCCAGATACCAACAAACCTTCGACACGCAGGTAAAAGCAAATAAAACGTTTCAAGAAAAGGTGAAAAATGCCAAAATGTATCTTTCGCATTTTGTGCAAGTGCTCTATATGTGTGTGTTGAGGTTGGAGATTAAAGAAGAAAATTTGCGTCTCTACGGCCTTGAAGATGCCAATATGTTGGTGCCCGACCTGAACTCCAATGAGCAAATACTTTATTGGGGCGAAAAAATCATCGAAGGCGAAAACGAACGTGTTGCCAAAGGCGGCGTCCCCATCTACAATCCTTCCATTGCAAAAGTAAATGTAATGTACAGCCTGTTTAAAGATGGCTGTCAAACACAAAAAATTCATCAAAAAGCCACATCGCGCATTTTAGGTGAAGTGGCGGCTTATCGCGAAACGGTGGATAAAGTTATTTTCGACATTTGGGAAGAAGTAGAAAAATTCAACCAAGAAGCGGGCGAAGACCGGCTCGACAGAAACAGGGCCTATGGTGTGGTGTATTATTACAGAAAAGGAGAAGTTGTTGAGTGATGCTTATTGATACGCACGCGCATTTGTATTCCGAAGAGTTTAAGAACGATGTAGATGAGGCGGTTTTGCGAGCTAAAGAAGCGGGTTTAACAACTATCTTGCTGCCTAATATCGATGAAAACTCCATCGCTCCCATGCACGAAATTGTGGAGAAATACCCCGGTTTCTTGCTTCCCATGATGGGGCTTCACCCCACCGGCGTTACGAAAAGCTATCACCAACAATTAGATACTATTTATAAGGAGTTATGCTCCGGAAGTTATATAGCCATAGGCGAAATTGGCATTGACCTGCATTGGGATACTTCGTTGCAAGCGCAGCAAACCAGCGCGTTTGAGCAACAATTGGAGTGGAGCATAGAAAAAGATTTGCCGGTAGCCATCCATTTCAGAAAAGCCACAGCCGAAGTAATCCGTTCCATAAAAAGGGTAGGGGAGAAGCGGCTAAGAGGCGTGTTTCATAGCTTTGGTGGAAACAAAGAAGAGTTACAGCAAATTTTAGCATTGAACCATTTTATGATTGGCATAAATGGGGTGGTTACGTTTAAAAATTCGGGATTGGCGGAAACGCTGGTTCATTGCCCCAAAGAAAAGATAATTTTGGAGACAGACGCTCCCTATCTTGCGCCTGTTCCACATCGAGGAAAGAGAAACGAACCCTCTTACTTAAAAAATGTGTTGCAAAAAGTGGCGGAGATATGGCAAAAAACCGAAGAAGAAACGGCCCGAATAACTGCCGAAAATTCATGCAACTTGTTTCGCATTTCAAAATAAGCTCATATGAATGACGTTTAAATGACAGAAAAACCGCTTTTTTTAAAATAAATCTTCCCAGGAATAGCATATAACGGATAATTTCTGTAATTTTGCTTGATAAAATGAGTGCAAATGAAATATTTTTCGTAATTTGCACCCGTTTTCAAAAAGTCTCCTTCAGGAGAGGTGCTCGAGTGGTTGAAGAGGCACGCCTGGAAAGCGTGTATACGCCAAAAGTGTATCGCGGGTTCGAATCCCGCTCTCTCCGCTGAGACAGCTGAACAAGAAACCAAGTTTATACGTTTAAAATATAAAATTCGGAAAATTAAAACTAATAATAACAAACAATTAAAGATCATTAATCCTAAAAAAATTGAACACACAATGAAAAAGTTATTTGCAATTTTAGCAATCTTCGGAATAATGTCTGTTGGATTGCCATCAGTTCTTTTAGCTCAAGAAGACACTACTGCAGCGCCTGTAGAAGAGGTGGTTGCTCCTACAGTATCTGAAACTGCTCCCGTGGCCACTGTAGAAGAAACTTCAACCGGTGGATTTCATCAGGCGTTGAAAACGAAGTTTATTGAAGGTGGTGCCAGCTTTATGAGCTTAATCGCTATCTGTTTAATTCTTGGTTTAGCGTTCAGTCTTGAGAGAATTATTTATTTAAGCTTGGCCGACATCGATCCCCACGCTTTCCTTAATAAAGTAGGCGACGCGCTTGACAGAGGCGATGTGGAGGCAGCAAAAGACATTGCTCGCAACACAAGAGGCCCGGTAGCATCCATCGTTTACCAAGGTTTGCTAAGACTGGATCAAGGCCCCGACGCTGTAGAGCGCTCAATTGTATCCTACGGTGGCGTACAAAGTGGTTTACTGGAAAGAAACCTTTCTTGGATTACCTTGTTTATCGCCATTGCTCCCTCCCTCGGATTCTTGGGAACGGTTATTGGTATGGTGCAAGCGTTTGACGATATTCAGCGCGCAGGCGATATGAGCCCCACAATTGTTGCAGGTGGTATGAAGGTGGCGTTGATCACAACCGTTGGTGGTCTTATTGTAGCCCTTATCCTTCAAGTTATTTACAACTACATCCTCAGCAAAATGGAAACCATTCTCAACAGAATGGAAGATGCTTCCATCACTTTCCTTGATCAAGTAATCAAATACAACGTTAAATACAAAAACTTATAAAAAATTATGGCTGTAACTAAAATACACAGAACCTCCAGAATAACCCTTTACATTACAATCGCTATTTCGTTGGTAGTAATGGGCTTGTTCTATTTGGGAGGACAGGTGCCGGAGGCACAAAAAATAGTTGCCGGTCAATCTCAGCCAACTTTTACAGACATCGTTCTCTATTGGTGTTATGTGATTTTGGCGATAACAATAGTTGTTCTTATCCTTTTTGCCATTGTAGGATTCTTCACCTCATTGAAAGATAATCCAAAGAAAGCGCTGGGAGGACTGGTTGCATTGGTCGGAATTGCTGTTCTGCTCATTATTACATATGTAATAGGCGATGGTACGTTGTTGAACATTCCGGGCTACTCCGGAACCGACAACAATCCGGGAACACTTAGAATGACGGATATGTGGATATATAGTGTGTACGTTATGTTGGCACTCACTATTTTAGCCATTATCCTTTCGCCGATATTCAAAAGAAGAAAATAAATCGTTCTTTTTACTAAAAGGACAAATAAAAGAAAGGTAATTTTATGTCAAAATCAGGTAGAAAAGTTCCGGGATTGAATGCCAGTTCTATGGCTGACATTTCTTTCCTTTTGCTGACTTTCTTCTTGCTTGTATCGAATATGGATACCGATAGCGGTTTGCCGCGTCGTTTGCCTCAACCGCCACAAAGCGAAGAGGATACCTCAATGGAAATTCAACGCCGTAACCTAATGGTTGTTTTGGTGAATGCCAAAAACGAAACTTTGGTAAGAACACAAGACGGCGATGAGTGGTACCTTAATGAAAATGAACTGGTAGGCCAAGGTGGTAAAGTAAGTTTAAAAGAGAAGGTAAAAGAGTTCGTTCTCAATACCGGAAACTTGCAAACATTACCCGAAGTGGAAGAAGTTGACTTTGGGGCGCCCATTGGTACTGTGCCATCTACCGCGGAAACACACGTAGTTTCTTTGCAAAACGATGCCACAACCAGTTACAGAGTGTATATCGCTGTTCAAAACGAATTGGTGAGGGCTTACAACGAGTTAAGGGAAGAAGGTGCAAGAAAATACTTCAGTACATCATATGAAGACTTGACGGATGAACAGAAGGAGCAAATCAATAAGCTCTATCCGCAACGTATTTCGGAAGCTGAACCTAAAAATTATGGAGAAAGGTAATTATGGGAAAATTTAATAAAACAGGTAAAAAAGAGATGCCCGCGTTGAACACGGCTTCTATGCCCGACTTAGTTTTCGCAATTTTATTCTTCTTTATGGTTACAACTACGATGCGTTCTGAAGAAGTTATGGTGAGAATGAAACTTCCCACCGCATCCGAAGTGCAAAAATTGGAGAAAAAATCGTTGGTAACATATATCAATATTGGCCCTCCAATGGACCCTGCGCTGGGTACGGCTACCCAAATGCAGTTGAACGATAAGTTTGCGGAAGTTAGCGCGATTGGCGATTACATTGCTCAAGAAAAAGCAAGTATGAACGAAGCAGACCAACAGCTAATGACGGTGTCTATTAAAGCAGATGAAGAAACGCGCATGCAGTACATCACCGATGTGAAACAAGCGCTCCGACAAGCGTATGCGCTTAAGATCAGTTACTCGGCCCGCAAGGCGGATTAACGAGACAGGTCTTACTTACGATATGAAAAAGCCGAATCATTTTATGGTTCGGCTTTTTTTGCGGTTGAAAGTCTTTTTATTCTAACCTTCTAATATCTAATATCTAAAATCTAGCATATAATCGTCTTTGCTTTCAGTTTTTCGGATTTCCCTCCTTCACCCATTGCATCACATTGGCGGGGGGGCGCTTAGCTTGCAATTCTTTTTTCATGAAATCCATATAAGGCGCCACGTGGCTGTAAAACATATAATAGCCTTCGCAAAGGTAATTAAGCCCTTTGTTGCCGTATTTGTCTAAGGTGAAGCGGTTTTTGGGGCACTCGCCGTAACAAGCGAAAAGCATATCACATTCGCGGCATTGTTGCGGAAGTTTATCGAACTTGTCGTTTCCAAATTTCAATTGCTCATCGGAATACATCATAGAAGCCAACGGCTTTGAATAAATATTTCCTAAGCGGTATTCGGGGAAAACAAAGTGGTCGCACGAGTACACATCGCCGTTAAATTCCATTACGCCGGCGTGTCCACACGTTTTTGCCATGGTGCACAATCCCGGTTGTTCGCCCACCCAGTTGGCCAAGGTAGAGTCGAAGATTTGAATAAAAATGGTGCCTACATCTTCTTTTACCCATTCATCGAAAATGGCGCACAAAAACTGTCCCCATTTCTTGGGTGTTACGCTAAATTCAGCCAGTTCCACGGTTTCGTCTTCTTCTTCGGCTGTAGCAAGTTTCAGCGGCGAAGTGGTTTTGCGCAACCGTTCCACAATGGGCGTAAATTGGATGTAACGACAGTCTATTTCCTTGAAAAAACGATAAAAATCGAGCGGATAATCCACATTATAATCGTTCACAACGGCAAGGCAGTTGAAATCGACATCGTGTTTTTTCAGCAATTTAATGCCGCGCATAACACGCTGAAAGGAAGGGCGCCCCATCTTATCGCGACGATATTCATCGTGAAATTCCTGCGGCCCATCAATGGAAATTCCAACTAAAAAGTTGTTTTCTTTAAAGAACTTGCACCAATCATCGGTGAGCAACGTTCCGTTGGTTTGAATGGAATTGTCAATTCTTCTACCATTTGCATATTTTTTCTGAAGCTCGATGGCTTTTTTATAGAACGAGAGCGGACGCATAAGTGTTTCGCCGCCGTGCCATGTAAACATTACATCGGGCATGGTTTGCGATTCTATGTATTCTTTTACAAATCGTTCCAAGAGTTCCTCGCTCAACACCTGATTTTTTTTCGGATTATAGAGGTTCACTTTTTCCAAATAGTAACAATAATCGCAATCTAAGTTACATAATGAACCCACAGGCTTGAGCATTACATATAATGGTTTGGCAAAAGGCGCAAAAGTTGGCATATCAATATTATTTATAGCACAAAGATAAACAATTTGTGCAATTCAGGGTTTTAGAGTTTGCATATTAACATTATAATAACAACATGATAAGAAAAAAAGATTTATTGCATTTGGGCTTATTGGTGTTGAGAATAGGAATTGGCGTTTCTATTTTTTTCCACGGTTTGCCTAAAATAATGGGTGGAGCTGAAACTTGGACAGCCCTTGGAAGCACTATGTCGAATTTAGGAATTAATTTTGCACCCACTTTTTGGGGCTTTATGGCTGCTTTTGCAGAAACGGTGGGCGGCATTTTATTTGCGTTGGGGCTGTTTTTTCGTCCCGCTGCGTTGTTGCTCATCGGCACCATGATAGTCGCTTTGGTGATGCACCTTTCGCAAGGCGATGATTTTATGAAATATGGCCATTCGCTTGATTTGCTGATTGTTTTTGTTGCCGCGTTGCTTACCGGGCCAGGGAAATATTCGTTTGACGCAAAGTTTATTCCTAAAATAGCGTGAGGTTTGTAGTGAGCGTTGGAAAAAAATCCCTTGATTTTTCGTGTTTGAAAAATTGAGGGTTTTTTTATTTATAAATGCCCGCGTATATTACCCGCACTCATCCTATATGGATAATTATGGAAATATATTCACTACTGACCGACTAAAATTTGTCCGTAGGACCAACCTGTGCATAACCCCCAATTTTAATTGGGGGACAACTAGCTCCTTATTCTCCTGGGCTCACCTTGGCCTGTGCATAACCCCCAATTTTAATTGGGGGACAACAGGTGAAGTAACGGACAAACGCTGTAAGCGTTTCCCTAAAAAAGTTTGGTAAACTCTTACAGAGTTTGATTCTGGTAGGCATACCGCCGCCCCCAATTAAAATTGAGGGTTATGCACAGAAAAACTTCTACGAAGTTAAAATGCGGCCTATTCTCCAAGTCAATATCACTAAAATGATTTGCTGATAAGGATTTCAACTTATTTGTCGGAATTTTGTCGGTCAGTAGATTGCTTTTTACAAGTCCGTTTCCTTGGGTATTTGATTAGAAATAAAAAAAGGGTAAGCTTACTATATCGCGCCGCTACAACCAAATACCCTTGCTTCGGTCAAGACCTGGGGGATTCAATGGGAGCTGGCCGTATAGGACTTACCCAACTGCAAAGATAGGCAATTTTTTTTACCTTGCAAAACACCAAAATTGATTTTTACTATCGCAACGTTTTTTCTATCTTTGTAGCAATATTAACCCCACCATAAAAATTAATAAAAGATGAATATTGTAGACCGATTTATCAAATACGCGCGAATTGATACCCAGTCTGATGAGAATAATTCTCAAACTCCCAGCACCCAAAAGCAATTTAACTTGGCCAAAGAGGTGGAAAAGGAAATGATTGAGATGGGATTGACCGATGTGAGCCTCGACAACAATTGTTACCTGATGGCGACACTGCCCGCGAACACCACTAAAACAGTGCCTGTAATCGGGTTTATTGCGCATTTCGATACCAGTCCCGATATGAGTGGTGAAAATGTGAATCCGCGCATTGTGAAAGACTACGATGGAAAAGACATTGTGCTCAACGAAGAGAAAAACATCGTAATGTCGGTTGAAGATTTCCCCGAATTGTTAAACCACGTGGGTGAAGACCTCATCGTTACCGATGGAACCACCCTTTTGGGCGCCGATGACAAAGCCGGCATTGCCGAAATTATGACGGCGATGCAATATCTACTGGACCACCCCGAAATTGAACACGGCAAAATTAGAATCGGATTCACGCCCGACGAAGAAATCGGCCGCGGAGCTGATAAGTTCGACGTGGAAAAATTCGGCGCGGATTGGGCTTATACCATGGACGGCAGTTCGGTTGGCGAGTTGGAGTACGAAAACTTCAACGCCGCGTCCGCAAAAATCAATATACAAGGAAGAAACGTGCATCCGGGATATGCTAAAAACAAAATGATTAACGCCCTTCACGTGGGCAACGAATTGGTGGCGTTGCTCCCCGAAAAAGAGCGCCCCGAACACACCGAAGGATACGAAGGCTTTTTCCACCTTATTTCATTCAACGGAACGGTTGATGAAGCTTCTCTCTCGTTTATCATTCGCGACCACGACAAAGAAATTTTTGAGAACCGTAAAAAACAAATTGAAGAAGCGGTGAAAAAACTCAACGAAAAGTATGGCGATGGCCGCCTTGCGTTGGAATTAAAAGACCAATACTACAACATGCGTGAAAAAGTGGAACCCATGAAACACATTATTGATGTGGCATTCCGCGCAATGCAAGAAGTGGGCATTGAGCCCAATGTGAAACCCATTCGCGGTGGAACGGACGGTGCGCGCCTATCGTTTATGGGCTTGCCTTGCCCCAATATTTTTGCCGGCGGCATGAATTTTCACGGACGCTATGAATTCTTGCCCATCCCATCATTGCACAAAGCAACCGATGTGATTGTGAAAATTGCTGAACTAGTAGCGAGATAGAGTGTAGTTTATAGTTGGTAGTTTTTAGTTTGTAGTTTGTTAAGTGGCTAAGAGGTAATTTAAAAGAGCGAGTTTATGGCATATACAGGATTTAAAGATTTAATTGCCTACAAAAAAGCATTTCGGCAAGCTATGAGTGTGTACCGACTATCTAAAAACTTTCCTAAAGAAGAAAAGTACTCACTTACCGACCAAATACGGCGATCGTCGCGTTCGGTTTGTGCGAATTTGGCAGAGGCATACAGAAAACGTGAGTATCCAAAACATTTTCACCTGAAAATGACCGATTGTTTAGGCGAAAACGACGAAACTTCGGTTTGGCTGGACGTGGCCAAAGAATGCGAGTATATATCGCCAGAGAATTACACTCTGCATATCAATCAAAATGAAGAGGTTGGAAAACTTCTGACATATATGATGAACAACCCCGGAAAATTCGGGGTAAAAAACTTCTAACTACAAACTAAACACTCCTAACTACAAACTAAATATAAACTGATTATGAAAAAAACACCTTTTACAGAAAAGCATATCGCGCTGGGCGCCAAAATGCACGAATTTGCCGGCTACAATATGCCCATTGAGTATTCAGGAATTATGGATGAACACCAAACCGTGGTTAACGCGGTAGGCGTTTTTGATGTGTCGCATATGGGCGAATTTTGGGTGAAGGGCCCCAAGGCACTGGAGTTTTTGCAAAAAGTGACCAGCAACGATGCTTCTACGCTAACTGTGGGCAAAGCACAATACGCTTGTTTTTTGAACGAAAACGGCGGAATTATCGACGATTTTATTGTGTATCATTACGAACCTGAAAAATATTTGCTGGTGGTAAACGCCGCCAATATGGAAAAAGACTGGGCTTGGTGCCAAAAGCAAAACACCATGGGCGCGGAATTGGAGAACGCGTCAGACCACACCGCTCAATTGGCCATCCAAGGGCCCAAAGCCACCGAAACATTGCAAAAACTCACCGATATCAACCTTTCGGAAATTCCATTCTACGCGTTTAAAACGGGACGTTTCGCGGGTGTAGACGAAGTCATTATTTCCAACACGGGTTACACCGGAGCCGGAGGCTTTGAGTTGTATTTCTACCCCGAGCACGGAATGAAAATTTGGGATGCCATATTTGAAGCAGGGGAGGAGTTCGGAATCAAACCCATTGGGTTGGGTGCGCGCGACACGTTGCGCCTCGAAATGGGATACTGCCTTTACGGAAACGATTTGGATGAAACCACCACGCCCTTACAAGCCGGTTTGGGATGGATTACCAAATTTGTCGAAAATAAACCGTTTATCGGCCGCGAAATGCTCGAAAAAGAAAAAGCCGAAGGCGTTTCGCGCAAACTTTGCGGTTTTGTATTGCAAGAAAGAGGCATTCCACGCAAAGGTTATGAAATTGCCAACGCCGAAGGCGAAATAATCGGCGTGGTTACGTCGGGCACCATGGCACCTATGTTAAAACAAGGCATTGGGTTGGGCTACGTGAAACCGGAATATGTCAAAGCCGGAACCGAGATTTTTATAAAGGTGCGCAACAAAAACCTGAAAGCCGAAGTTACTAAGTTGCCGTTTAGGAAGTAAGGGGAATGCCGGGTGTTTGGTGGCAGGTGCCGGAAATATGTGCCGGCTGCGCCACTACACATATATCATTTTCTTTGTCATTCCGCCATCCACCACAAAGTTTTGGGCGGTGATAAAACTGTTTTTCGGATTCATTAGGAAAATCACCATCCGGGCGATGTCGAAAGCGTTGCCCACGCGGCCTGCGGGGTGCTGAAGATGATCTTCTTTCGACAGTTTTTCTTGTTTCGCAACCGATTGTTTTTTGATGGCCGACACATCAATCCATCCCGGGCTGATGCTGTTTACCCGAATATGTGGGCCAAGGCTCATAGCCATAGCGTGGGTGAGGACGTAAATGCCGCCTTTGCTCGCCGAATATGATTCCGTGTTTGGTTCCGATTGAAAAACGCGTGTGGAGCACATATTCACAATGCTCCCTTTGGATTCCCGAAGATATGGCACCAGCAGTTTTGAACAGAAAAATGTACCCGAAAGATTGGTGGCAATGGCGCGGTTCCATTCATCGGTAGAGAGCTCTTCCAACGGCTTAAACACACTGTAAACGGCGTTGTTGACCAATCCGTACACCGTTGTGAATTTTTTAACCGCCGCCCGAATGGAAGAACGGACGCTTACTTCGCTCGACACATCAGTAATAAACATGCCGCAACGTTTGGGGTCGAAATTGTTTTTAATTTCTGCCATTGCTTCGGTATCGATATCGAAAATGGAGACGTTGTAACCGTTCTTCAACAACTCTTGCGTGATGACCCTTCCGATGCCCTGCGCACCGCCGGTTACAATAATATGGGGGCGTTCTGTTCGCTTCATAGGATAACTGTTAGATTTTCAATCGTAAAATTACGATTCTTTTTGAAACGAACAAAAAAGGACCATCTCAAAAGTAAGAATCTATTATCAAATTGTGTCATACTGAATGGAGCTTTAGCGGAATGAAGTATCTATAATTCATGACAAAATAGATTTTTCACTACGTTCAAAATGACAAAATGAAAAGACGCCAACGCTTTTGATTCAGCCTGAGGTATATGTCTATTTGTAAATTTCCTTTTTTCCGGCCAGCAACGTATTTTTCAGAAGAGAAACAATCGTCATCGGCCCCACGCCCCCGGGAACGGGTGTAATGTAACTGCACTTGGGGGCTACTTCATCAAACGCCACATCGCCCGTGAGCTTAAAGCCCGATTTGGTTTTATTGCTCGGCACGCGCGTGGTGCCCACATCAATTACCACGGCACCTTCTTTCACCATATCGCCTTTTAAAAATTCGGGAACGCCCAGCGCGGCGATGATGATATCGGCTTGCAAGCAAATTTCTTTGATGTTCTTTGTGCGGCTGTGACAAACGGTTACGGTGCAATCGCCGGGATATCCTTTTTGCATCATTAGCGTGGCAGCGGGTTTGCCCACGATGTTGCTTCGTCCCAAAATAACGCAGTGTTTGCCTTTGGTTTCAATTTCGTATCGGCGCAACAGTTCCACGATACCCGACGGCGTAGCCGAAAGAAAGCAAGGCATGCCCAGCGACATGCGGCCCACGTTTACGGGATGAAAGCCGTCTACGTCTTTCCGGTAATCGATGGATTCGGTGATTTTGTCTTCCGAAATGTGTTTAGGCAGAGGTAATTGCACAATGAAGCCGTCAATATCGGGATCGTTGTTCAACCGCTCCACGCACGCCAGCAATTCTTCTTCGGTTACATCGTCTTCATATCGAATGAGCGATGATTTGAAGCCCACTTCTTCGCAGGCTTTCACTTTGCTGGCCACATAGGTTTCGCTGCCGCCATCGTGCCCAACCAACACTGCCGCCAGATGCGGCGTTTTTCCGCCTTTGGCTTTTATTTGCGCCACTTCTTCGGCGATTTCCTTTTTTATTTGGGTGGCAATTAATTTGCCGTCGATTAGTTTCATGTTCTGGGGGTTTGGGGTTTAATGTTCAGGGTTTAGAGTTCAGAGTTTAGAGTTCAGAGTTTAGGGTTCAGGTTCAATGTCGTTTAGAGTTTAATGTTCAGGGTTTACGTTTAAATTTGTTTCCTTTAAATTCAGATTTAATCAGGTAATTCATTAAACTTTTTATGCCTGAACCAACGCGTTCAATTAATTCAAATATGTTAGACAGTTCTTTTTCATTCAAATAGCCAAAATCGTAGGCGCGATAAAGTTGTGATTTCACTTCATTGCAAGAGCCGTGAGAAAAAGATAAAAAATTGACAAATTCTTTATTCCCTTCTCTTCCGAAACCTTCGGCAATGTTATCCATAACGGAACCCGACGAACCGGATAGTTGATTTCTCAGAGTAAAGTCTTTAGAAAAAGCGTCGTTATTTAATATCAAAAGTCTTACTTCTTTACAAAGAATGCGGGCGTTTTTCCAAATTTCCAAATCTTCAAAACGATTAATGGTAGCCATAACGATAAACTTTAAACATTGAACTCTAAACTCTGAACATTCAATTCCAAAACAACTCTAAACTTTAAACTTTTAAACTCTAAACTTATTTACCGTCTTCTCATATTCTTCATCATCGCCTTTCCACCGCCTTGCGTCATAGTGCGCATCAATTTGCGAGTTTGGTCGAATTGTTTGATGAGGTTGTTCACTTCCTGCGCGTTGGTGCCACTTCCCTTTGCGATGCGAGCCCGACGGCTACCGTTTAATATTTCGGGATTGGTGCGTTCTTTTGGCGTCATGGAACGGATAATGGCCTCGATGCTTTTGAAGGCGTCGTCGTCGATATCCAAATCTTTTATTTGTTTGCCCACGCCGGGAATCATTGCCGCGAGGTCTTTGAGATTCCCCATTTTTTTGATTTGCTGGATTTGCGAAATGAAATCGTTGAAGTCGAACTGGTTTTTGGCGATTTTCTTTTGCAGGCGGCGTGCTTCCTCTTCGTCGTATTGCTCTTGTGCTTTTTCAACCAACGAAACAATATCGCCCATTCCCAAGATACGGTCGGCCATACGTTCCGGGTGGAACACGTCAATCGCGTCTAATTTTTCGCCAGTTCCCACAAACTTAATTGGTTTGTTTACTACTGAGCGAATGGAAAGCGCCGCACCACCTCGCGTGTCACCATCGAGTTTGGTGAGAACTACGCCGTTGAAATCTAAGCGGTCGTTAAATTCTTTGGCGGTGTTCACAGCATCTTGTCCGGTCATAGCGTCCACTACAAAAAGAATCTCTTGCGGGTTGATGGCTTTTTTAATCGATTCAATTTCGTTCATCATTTGCTCATCAATTGCCAACCGGCCCGCGGTATCCACAATCACAGGGTCTTTACCGTGCTGACGCGCATATTGAATGGCGTTTTGCGCGATTTTTACCGGGTTTTTGTTGTCTTCTTCCGCGTACACCGCCACACCGATTTGTTCGCCCAAAATCTTCAGCTGCTCAATAGCCGCGGGACGATACACGTCGCCGGCAACCAACAACGGATTTTTGCCACGTTTGGATTTTAACATATTGGCCAACTTTCCGGAGAAAGTGGTCTTACCGGAGCCCTGCAAGCCCGACATTAAAATAACGGCGGGGCTTCCTTTAATATTGATTTCAGCAGCCGTACCGCCCATCAGGGTTGCCAATTCGTCGTGAACAATTTTCACCATCAACTGCTCGGGTTTCACGGCGGTAAGCACGTTTTGTCCTAAGGCTTTTTCCTTTACGGTTTCGGTAAATTCTTTGGCTGTTTTGTAGTTCACGTCGGCATCCAATAACGCGCGACGCACATCTTTGAGCGTTTCGGCCACGTTAATTTCGGTAATTCTGCCTTGTCCTTTTAATATTTTAAACGACCGTTCTAATCTGTCACTTAAATTTTCAAACATAGTCTTTATCAATTTTTTATTTGGAATGCAAAGATAATCAATTTAGTCATTTTTTTATCATCTCTTTCAGTCGAAATACAAAACAAGAACCGCGCTGAAGCGTTATAAAAAGAAAATGCGTATGAATTTTGATATAAAAGGAAAAGTGGCCATTGTTGGCGGAAGCAGCAAAGGTTTGGGAAAAGCGTGCGCTGTGGCATTGGCCAAAGAAGGAGCGAATATTGTGCTTTGTGCTCGCAATGAAGAAGCGTTGCAGCAAACAAAATCCGAAATTGAGTTGTTGGGTGTGGATGTTTTGGCTTTGTCGGTGAATATGGCCTCTGCCGAGGACAATCGGCGAGTTGTTGATGAAACAATCCGAAAGTTCGGACGAATTGATATATTGGTTAACAATTCCGGCGGCCCCAAACCGGGCACATTTCGAGATGTTTCGGAACAGGATCTGGATGAGGCTTACAATGCTGTGTTGAAATACAATATTCGGATGACAAAACTTTGCTTACCGTTTATGGAAAAGAGCGGGTGGGGTAGAATTGTGAATATTACATCCATTTCCGTAAAAGAACCGATACCCAACCTCATATTATCGAATATATTCCGTTCGGCCGTGGTGAGTTTTGCCAAATCCATCAGTAAAGAGCTTATCGCAAAGGGAATTACCATTAATAACGTAGCACCCGGATATTTCAAAACCGATCGCGTAACGCAGTTAATGCAAAGCCGTTCGCAAGCCGAAGGCATTTCTATTGAGGAGTACGAACAGAAAGCCATTCAGGATTTTCCGCACAGACGATATATGGACCCGCAAGAATTGGGCGATTTGGTGTGTTACCTGTGCTCTGAACAAGCAAAATCCATTACCGGAACTACTGTACAAGTGGATGGTGGGTTGTTGAGTGGGGTGTGGTGAGTTTTAATTGTTTGTTAATGAGCTTTTTAGTTTGACCTGCTTAGTGTTGATACTTGCTGATGGCATAACTTTATAGTTCATATAAACTTTTTTATATTTCTCAATTATGCTATTTTTTTTTGTGATTGGTAATTTTATACTCATATTGGATATAGTCGAATAAAAGCCGGAAATTAATATTTTATCTAATCTTTTTACGTCGATTCTTATATCTTGATTAATTTCTAATTGTATATTTGTAGCAATTTTTATTCCGTTTTTATATATACTGTTAATTGTAGTATATTCATGTTCCAGTTCAGCAACTATTATCTGTTTGATATCATCCTCAATTTCTAAATAAAGAGTTGTTTCAATATTGGGAGATGTATCGAAAATCTCTCCTTTATAAATAATATCGTTAGCAGTACTAATATAAAATAAATGTGGACAAGATCCACAGTTCCAAAAACTATCGACCCAATATAAATTTTCAAAATCAAACGGATGAAGGTCTTGAGTATATATTTTATTAGTCTGTTCATATTTTAAAGAAATAGGCAAATAGTTTATTCCAATGTACTCAATTTTTTGTTTTTTATTATATACTGTGTGATCAAAAACGACAGAACGATCCCCCCGAATCTCACTTAATCTTGTAAAGTTTTCTGCTTTTTCTAAGTCATCAAATTCTGCCAAAAACATTCCTAACGGAATTATAATGCTTTGATTAGGCGCAATTAGAATTCTAGGGAATTCCATCACATGTTTTCCTTTTATTTCACAATTGGAATATAATATTCCATTATGCTTGTCTGTTGTTAGGTTAATCGCTTTTATGTGTGTATCGGAGATATTAGTTAATACTAAAAATTTAAAATACAATGGTCTAAGTTGATATAATTCTTCAAAAGAACCTCTTTCTCCACATTCGCTTCCGAAGCAAGTGTTTATTTTAGCAATTCTTTCTGGTGAAATGCTGTGTTGAGCTAAAAATAAGGATAAATTATCTTTTTTGCAAGTAGAAGATATTTCTTTTATCGATGGGGTACGCTGATGATGAAAAAAATAATAAGAACCTTCTATATTACTGACTTTAACTGCATCTGGAAAACTTAATTCATATTCATTGGGAGTTAGTTCAATTGGATTAGTTATTTCAAGTTCTCTTTCGTGTTGGTTAAAAAAGAGATCTTTGAACATTTTTAAAGAATCATTATCAAGCAACAAACAGTTATCAATCGGGAATTTACTCAAGTCCTTTTTTGATAAATCTTTAATGAAATCAAACTCTTTAGTAATAAGATATCGTGAGTGTATTTGGTTTTCTGTTTTTTGAGGGATTGAATTTTTTTTGACTATGTTAAACCAATTTTTCTTGTGTTTTTTAAGTTCTTCAATTGAGAATTTTGTGCCTTTGGGATGCTTAGAATTATAGTGCCCAGCATCTGAGTGACAGTCAAAACACAGCGGAATCGCATTTTCGAATGTGTCTAATCCACCTTTGTGTTTTGGTAAAATATGATGAATTTCAATTTTTACTCCTTTGTATCGATGACAGACACAGCAATGTCTTGCAGATGCGACAAGTATATCTTCTTTTATGTTTTTTGAAAAACTCAATGCTGTTTTTTTATATAAGAACGTTAATTTATTATATTATAATCCTTTTTAATGTCTTCCTCTGTAAATTCAACTCAAACCCATACCTGTAATCAATCAATTTATTCTCTTGATGGTTTTCAATCCACGCTTTTTCCTGATGGCTGATTTCAATGATTTCATTGGTGGATGTTTTTCTAAATCTCCCTGCCACTGAATGAAGAATTTGCAATTCTCTTTCAGTGAAAAGATTTTTATTGAAAACTTTTGATGGATGAGCCTTAAATTGTTCTCCAACGCCGCCGTCGGCAAAATTGGTATAATGGATGTCTATTTCATTTTTATTTGCCAAAAACTCAAAAACACTGTTGAAATTATGAGGAACAGGCCCCATAGGAATTGCCCTGTATTGCACGCCACTCATTGAAAACCCGGTTTGCTGATACATTGTAAAATCGGCATAAAAAAGCAGTTTGTTCAATTTGGTTTTCCAAGGTTGCAATTTTTCCGTAAAAAACAGTACCATTTGAGAAAACTTTTGTAAATCGGGTACTTTATAACCTGTGAAAGTGTTGGGAAAACAAGGGCCGAAAAAATAATTTTCCAGCTGCTTTTCCACTTTGTTTTTCTTTTGCTCTTCGAGCAAGTTTTCGACGGTGCGGTGTATTTTGGTAATTAATTTTTGATCGAGCGTGCTGCAATAATCTGCCAGTTTTTTAAACTCGTGCGGATCGTTGGCCAACTGAATTAATTTGGCGTTGGAATGACTGGGAACTTCTCCGGCTTCGTATTGCCGATAGCCATTAATGCCGAAGCCTAAAATCTCTGACATTTTTGCCGCCGACAGATTGTATTTTTCGCGAATGGAAATAATTTGTTCCGGAAAAGGAATGTTGTGTTTTTCTCTGTATTGATTTGTTAACTGGTTGTAATTCAATTGCGATAATACTTCATCCTCAAATTGTTCACCTGTATCTTCACATTTAAACGCGTGGAATAATATTTCGAATTTTTCTTTCCGAAAACTCATTGTCCGCCATTCTTTTACAATAGTCATTTCCTTATTTGTAAACGGACTCTTCATTTTTGCTGATTTTTAAATGGATAATTCATAGAGTGTTCGGCAATATGAAAAGATATGCATACTGCGCTGTTGTTTGTTGCACCCAAGCTTATTTTTATATACACTTCTTCTTTTTTTACGTGCTTGCCGAAAACCCACATTGGCAATATGCCGTGCATTTTTTCTTCTAATGGGCCTTGCGAATAATTTTCAGCTTTTAAAGAAGATATGACTTCTTCACGATAAGCAGGCGTAATCTCCAAATCGTACAAAGCTTGCTGATTTTTTCCTCGATTGTCTAAAAACAACAATCCGAAAACTTTTATTTTTACGCGTAACTCTTTTAAGAAAGCTTCTACCTCTTGCTTGGATGTCATTATCGTTATAACAGTGCAAATATATAAGTTTATATTTTATTTTACAACTTTAAAGTTGTAAAATAGGCAGTATTTAATTTTATTTTGCAAGCCTCCTACTAAAATCCTCCCAAAATAATTGATGAAACAGCTTCGTTTCTTCGCTCAATTCAACGGTTTCTGTAGGAGAAATTTTAAAGGTTCTACCTTCTTCGTATAAAGAAGAAAAATCGGTGTGGAACTGGATGCCATACACGTTTTTGAAGCGGGTGTGTTGGAGGGCTTCCACCACTTTTCCGTCCATGGATGTGGCGGCGACTTTAAATGCTTGTCCGATTTTCTTCGGCGATTGATGATGAACGCTTGCTACAACGGGATTCTTGGAGATGTTTTTGAACTGCAAAAAACTCCCTTCGGGAATAATGATGGGGTGGAAATGGATAAAAGAATACTCGTTTTCGTTGTCCATTCTGCTCCAATAGTTCTTGTGAATGTTGTCTGAACCTAACTCCAAAAGGCTTTCAAAGGTGGTTTTTTGGTAAATGTGATAAGGAATATCCTGATGCAACGATCCTCCGCTTGCCACATTCATTTCCTGCATTCCCAGGCAGATGCCAAGAATGGGAAAATCGGGTTTCTTTTCCAAAAATGGTCTGAAATTTGGGTTTTGCGAACCACCGATAAGGTGAAACAAAAACGATAACTCCCAATTCTTGCCGCCCGAAATTAACTCGGTAGTCAAAAAGGTTTCCTCGCCATACACCGAGGGCGGAATATCGGCTCCGCCGAAGAGGATGAGCGCGTCAATTTTATTGAAAACATCGGAAAATTGTTGCGAACAGGCGTTCTCTTTGAAAAGGTTAACAAGAGAAATATCACCTTCTATAACAATTAATTGGATGTTGGAGTGTGCATCGTTTTCGATCATTTTTTGCGAACTTTCAATAAGCGATTGCTGGCTTTCGTGAAAAATGCCAATCAGTTGAATGCTGTCTGCTTGTAAATGGTTTTTCTCAATTAAATTGAGCGCGTTTCGCAAGTTGCCGGTGGTGGGATGCACAATTCCCAAACGTGTAACTTGTTTTGTTTGCGCGCAAGCGACGAATAAACTGAAAACCAAAGAGATAAAAAGAAAAATCCGTTTCATTATATATTAAGTTTGCTTGTTTAAATATCTATCGAATAACAATTGAATAACTACCGAATAACCATTGAATAACTTATTTCTCCTACGAATGCTCCTGTCTAAACCGCTCCCAATATTCTTTCACACTTGACTTAACTTCACGATGCAGCGTTAAAATTCCCAGTAAATTAGGAATAGCCATAAAAGCCACCGTGAGTAGCGACAAGTTCCAAATGATGGTGGTATCGGTAAACGACGCCAAAAAGAAAGCCGCCACAAAAATAATACGGTAGATCATTACATACTTTGTTCCAAACAAATACGTTACGGCGCGGTCGCCGTAGTATGACCAAGCGATGGCCGTGGAAAAAGCGAACAGCAATAACCCGATGGACACGATGTATTTCCCCAAATCTCCAAAAAAACTTCGTGTGAACGCCAACGTGGTGAGGGGTGCGCTGTGAATAAGCGAATTGCCGGTTATTTCGATGCTGCTGTCCGTGTTTTTAAGTTTGCCATTGGCAATGAACAGGTCGCCCGAAAACGGCTGCCCATTTTTTAGCACGGTTATGTTTTCGGCCAATGAACGAGCGTGGATAATGGATACCTCCTCCGCGATTTCACCGTTGGCAACGGTGAGCGCACCGGTGAAAACGCTTAATTTTTCTTTTCCGCTTAGGTGGTTTTCCAGTTTTACCACATCGGTGGCTTCCGATTCTCTGTAGGTGGCAGCCAAAACTTCAATATCGGTTTTTTGAAACTTATTGGGCAATTTTTCGTTCCACACGCCCGATGACAATAGCACCAATCCCGTTAACATGCACACAACCACCGTGTCGATAAACGGTTCCAGAATAGCCACCATTCCTTCGGAAACGGCCTCGTGCGCTTTGGCCGCGGCGTGTGCGATGGGTGCCGACCCTTGTCCGGCTTCGTTGGAAAAAAGCCCGCGATTGACTCCGTTGTTAAACGCGAACGAAAATCCTGCTCCCAAAAATCCGCCAACCGCGGCTGTTCCGGTGAAAACATCGTTCACTATGGAAGCCAAAGACGGCAAAATATGTTGGTAATTGAACGCGATGACCGCCAACGCCCCTATGGTATAAATAATGGCCATCACGGGAACAAGTCTTTCCGTGACTTTGGCTATGCGCTTGATTCCCCCAATGATGATAAATGCCAGTAATACCGACATAACCGCGCCGGTAACAATATGTTTGATGCCAAATGTGGCAAAAATGGAGTTGGAAATGCTGTTTATTTGCGGCAAGCTGCCCGACCCGAAGGACGACAAAATGGTTGCGAGGGCGAAAAAACCGCCAATCCAGTATCCGGTTTTAATAAGTTTGCCGCTTTTGGTGCGAATGTTGAGGCGTTTTTTCATATAATACATAGGTCCGCCGGCCACTCTCCCTTCTTCCTCAAATTCACGGTATTTGTGCGATAGTATTACCTCTACAAATTTGGTGCACATCCCCAAAAACGCTGTGGTGAGCATCCAAAACAAAGCGGCAGGGCCGCCCAAATGAACCGCCAATGCCACGCCGGCAATGTTCCCGGTTCCCACTGTGCCCGAAAGTGCGGTGGCAAGCGCCTGAAACCGCGAGGTGTCGCCTCTGTCGGTTACTTTGTCGTATTTGCCTTTAACCACGCGAATGGCGTGTTTAAAGTACCGAATTTGTGGAAATTTCAGATAAAAGGTGAAAAACAATCCTGTGCCGAGCAGCAAGAAAACAAACCAGTTGTTCCCGCCGATGTAGCTATGGAGTAGGTTTAAAAAATCGTTGAGTTGCTGCATCGTGTGCGTTATGAGTAAAATGGACAGAAACGCAAATATACATATACTTTTTAAAATCGTGGCACCCGAAAATGGCTTTTATACAAAAAACGGCCGACTTAAAACTAAGCGGCCGCAATATGCAATACGATTTTTTGTTCTTTACGGAATATGAATGTTTGAGTTGTCTTCCAATTGTCCATGATCGGTGTTTTTGGGTACTTCAATCATCCAATGAATGCCGAATTTATCGATGAGCGAACCATAATCTGAGCCCCAAAACGATTTCCCAAACGGCACTTTCACGATGCCATCGACAGAAAGTTCATCAAACAATCGTTTGCCTTCGGCTTCCTCTTCGGTGGTGATGCTTATTTTTATATTGGTCCCTTGTACTAAATCCTGGATGTTGTTTTCGGCATTATCGCTTCCTATGAGGATGGTTTCCGCGTTGAGTGGTAGCTCGATATGGCGAATTTGATTTCCCACTTCTTCTGGAAGCGACGGCGCGCCTTCTTCGCCCTGCATTTCGTTGTAACGAATCAGTTTTGTGTAATCGCCTCCGAAAATCGATTTATAAAAATCGAATGCCATTTCGCAATTGCCATTATACGTAATGTGTGGATTGAATTTCGTAATCATAATATAAATGTGTTATTTATTTCTCTATTCGTCTTTGTGGTTGCTTTGTACGTTATAACAAACTATCTCCGTGAAATGTTGGCTTCCTTTTCTTAGGAAATGGATGATTTACTGAATTTTTTAACAAAAAACCTTAATGTAAAACCGATGGCCAGTAAAATTAATCCCGAAAAAACAACGTTCAACGGTAATGAAACGGCCATTGCCAAGCATCCGGCCAATCCCAAAACGGGAATCACTTTCCCGTAACGTTGCTCGTGCACGGGCTGTTTGAGCGCGGCAATATTGGTAATGCTGTAGTACAATAAAATGGTAAACGTGGCGGCGCGTACAACAAATTCAAACGAGCCAAAAATGGTGATAAGCAAAATAACTGCCGTGGTAAACAATATGCCTATGTGGGGAACTTTATTTTGTGCGTGAATTTTATTGAAAAAAGAAGGCAAATCGTGGCGTCGACCCATTGCTAAAAACATTCTGCTGATGCCTAAAATCTGACTGAGCAAAACACCCAACATGGCCGTGGATGCGCCTAGGGTTATAATCGTTCCCATTCCTGGCGCGTTGATGGCCGAAGCCGCTACTTGCAGCGGCGATTTGCTTTGTGCCATTTGTTCCGTGCCAATCACCCCCGCTGCCACCACCGACACGGCCAAATAAAGAATAATGGCGGTTAAAATGGTGATGATAACCGCTTTTGGAATGGTTTTTTTTGGCTCCACCACTTCTTCGGCCAATGTGGCGATGCGGGCGTAGCCGGTGAACGCGAAAAACAGAATGGCGGCCGATTCGGCGATACCTTTTATGCCAAAAGGTGCGAACGGCCGAAAATTATCTGCGGAAACGTTTGCCGCTCCACCGAAGATAAAATACAACAACGACGAAACGGTGATAAGCACAATAACAATATTGAGCAACCCCGCTTTTTTTATGCCGAGCAAGTTGGCTACGGTGAGCAACACTACCGCCGACACAGAATAAGCCATCGGTGAAAAATGCGGCACCAATTGATGAAAATAATCCCCGAAACCAATGGCCACAATGCCTGCGGCAGAGAGTTTGCTGGCAAGAAACATCCAACCGGCGGAGAAACCCAAATGAGGATTCAGCAAACGGTAGCCATATTCGTATGTTCCGCCCGATTGCGGATACACCGCCGCCAATTGCGCCGAACTCAACCCGTTGAACGATGCCACAATGCCGGCAACCAGCAACCCCACAATAAACGCCGTGCCCGCCACGCCGGCGGCCACGCCCGTAACCACAAAAATACCCGCGCCAATAATGGCTCCCAAGCCTACGCCTACAGCGTCGTGCAGTTTCAATACACGCGTGAGTTTTTCCGCCATTACAAAAGATGTCCTTTTTGTTTCGCCTCTTCTACCGATTCCTCCAGTAGCTCCCACAGTTTAGGGGGACCTTTTTTCACTATTTTCAGTGTGTCAAAAACCTGTTCCGATGTAATTTTCGCTTCGCGCCAACTGGCTCCCTTGCTGTAGGTATTCAGCAAAACGGGCATTAATTTATCCACCGCGGCGGCGAAAATGGCATCGGGCGTTTTTGCTTTTTCAAACTCCATCCAAAGGTCGTAATATTCTTTTCCTTGGTCGTAAGGCAGCATCGTAAATAGTTTTTTAGCAGCCTGATTTTCTTTGTTAAACTTGTCTTTGTTGGCCTCTTCGTCAAACATAAACGTGTCGCCGGCTTCAATTTCCACCAAATCGTGCACGGTAATCATTTTCACGATGCGCAGCAAGTCCAGTTCGTGCTTGTTTTCGGCATGTTCAAAGAACAGCATCGCCATCAAAATGGTGTGCCAAGTGTGTTCTGCCGTGTTTTCGCGCCGCGAATCGTCCATCAGAAAATTTCTTCTGATAACATTCTTCAGTTTGTCTGCTTCAAGAATAAAATCGAGTTGTTTTCGTAATCTGGATTCCATAAAAAGTATGCTTGTTTTTTAATGATTGGGATGTATTGATAAAACAAGCAACAACCAAAATCGTTTAATAAAACATCGATTTTTATTTCACGGGAAATTTTAAAGTCTGTTTTTTGTGTGTAGGATGAAAGTTTTTGATGTAATGATGTTCCACTGAATCGGGTTTTACCACTATAAGCGACCCGTCCAAATGTTTGGGCGTGATGATGGGAAGGCTATCGGTTGAGAATTTGAATGGCGGAATTTTCTGTCTAAAACTGTCGGGAAAAAACGGCTGTTTTTCTATTGAATCAGGCTTTACGTGACGCTCTTTTTTAGAATGGATGATAAATAACGAGGCCGAGTCTTTGGCGATGACATTCTTTTGGTTTTCCTGCGAAAATGCGCCCAACGCGCAAAAAAAGAACAACGTGACGAAGAAAAGTTTTTGTATCATAATCGCGATATTTTTGGGTTGTATTTGATAGATACAAAAACGGGGGGAATTCCATAAATCGGTTGACTTTTTTTATTTCGCAGCCGTAGAGACGTTGCATGCAACGTCTCAAATGCCTTATGCATTTACCAAATTATTTAACGTTCCTTTCCAGGAACATCCTAAGCAATAAAGCACCGATGTATCAAATCCATCCAACGATTCATTTTCGTGAATGGGGTGTATTTGTTTGTCTTCGGTGACGGTTACCACCAATCTTTCGCCTGCGGCGTTAAGGAGGTAAAACCGACGGATTTTACATTGCGGACAGAGTAGATTTTTCATTTTTTTTTCTGGGTTACGGGTTACGGGTTTCGTGTTACGAGTTTCGAGTTGCGGGTTTTGGGTTATTCTTAGCCAAGCCACTAGCCAATAGCCAATCGCTAACTGCCAGTCTTTGCTTCTTGCCAAATTTCTTCCATTTCTTCCAGGGTCATATCTTTAAGGGAGCGGCCCTGTTCTTTCGCCTTTTTCTCCATATAATTGAATCGATGGATAAATTTTTGATTCGTGCGTTCCAGTGCGTTGTCGGGATTTACCTTGTAAAGGCGCGCGGCGTTGATGAGGCTGAAAAGCACATCGCCGAACTCCTTTTCGGTATTCTCTTCGTTTAAATTTTCAATTTCGGCTTCCAATTCGCTGATTTCCTCTTTTACTTTGTCCCACACATCGTGGCGTTGGTTCCAGTCGAAGCCGGAGTTGCGGGCTTTGTCTTGAATGCGATACGCCTTTACCAACGAGGGTAGGGCAGAGGGAACACCTTCCAACACGGTTTTGTTGCCGCCTTTTTCTTTCAATTTAATTTGCTCCCACGATTTTTCCACAAAACTTGCCGAGTCGGCTTGCGAATCGCCAAAGACGTGCGGATGGCGGAAAATAAGTTTATCGCAAATGGCGTTGCACACGTCAGCCACATCAAACGCTTGTTTTTCTTCACCAATTTTCGCGTAGAAAACCACGTGCAGCAGCAAATCGCCAAGTTCTT
The DNA here is from genome assembly GCA_023388315.1 of Bacteroidota bacterium. Classification (GTDB taxonomy): domain Bacteria; phylum Bacteroidota; class Bacteroidia; order Bacteroidales; family Dysgonomonadaceae; genus JAEWGM01. Next base: position 46,232 of record JAEWGM010000035.1, read on the forward strand.
TTTTTATTTCGTCGTGGTTGTCGTGAATAATTGCTTCGGCAAGTTCATACGTTTCCTCAATGGTGTTTGCGCGAAGGCTCTCATTGGTTTGCACTCTGTCCCACGGGCATTTTGCGCGCAGTTCGTCCATCACGTCAAGCAATCGGCCAAAAGCTTCTAGTTTTTGTTCTCGGGTGTTCATATTCATCAATGACGGTAAGACGCGGGTAAAGCGGCGTCTCAACAAAAAGTAAAAAGAGAGACGCAAGGCTTTGCGTCTCTCAAATATGATTTAGTTTTTAAAATTTCGTAATCCTGTTTCGAGGAATTTCACGTAGTTGTCAATGTTTTCATCGAAAGCGTGCGACGGTGAAAGCGGTTTTCCGGCGTGGTCAAGCACCACGTAATAGGGTTGCGATTGCGCCCCAAATTTGTGGCGTTGCAAATAGCTCCACTTATCGCCAACGGTTCTAAGTTTGCTTTGTCTTCCGTTTTCATCCACTTCAATTATTTCAGGAAGCCTTGCGCGCTCGTCCGTCATCAAGGTGATGTAAATAAACTCGTCATCTATTAGGTTCTTCACCTTCTCATCCACCAGCACAGTAGCATCCATTTTGTGGCAGTTCACACATCCGTGTCCACCAAAGGCAACCAACGCGGGTTTCCCTGCTTGTGCGGCAGCGGCCATTCCGGTCTCGTAATCGGTATAAACCGTGTTGAGCGATACCTCGTTCAGTTTAAAGTCTTGTGTGGATAGCGGTGGCACAATAGAACTTATCGGTTTTAGTGGCGCACCCCATAATCCCGGGATTAAATACACGGCAAAGGCCAGTGAAATAATCGATAAGAATAAACGAGGAATGGTTACGTGCGGCACATCGCTATCGCCATTGAATTTGAGTTTTCCGAGCAGATAAAAGCCTAAAATACCGAAAATTACAATCCAAATGGATAAGAAAATTTCGCGGTTTAGAATTCCCCATCCGTTCGATAAGTCGGCTACCGATAAGAATTTCAAGGAAACAGCCAACACGATGAAGCCAAGCACCACTTTCACTGAATTGAGCCAGCTGCCCGATTTTGGCAGGGTTTTTAACCACGAGGGGAAAACGGCAAACAACGTGAATGGGATGGATAGCGCGATGGCAAAGCCAAGCATTCCGATGGCCGGAGCCAAGTAGCTGCCTTGCGTGGCGGCTTCAACCAGCAACCAACCAATGATGGGGCCGGTGCAAGAGAAAGAAACCAGTGCCAGCGTAAAGGCCATAAAGAACAGGCTGAGCAAGCCCGAGGTGTTGTCCACTTTGCTGTCCATTTTGTTTGTCCACGACGAGGGAAGCACCAATTCAAAGGCGCCCAAGAACGACATAGCGAACACCAACAGCAACGCGAAGAAAATAAGGTTGAATACCGCGCTTGTGGCAATGTTATTGAGTGCTCCCGCACCAAATACGGCGGTTATAAGCAGTCCCAAAGCCACGTAAATAACGATGATGGAAACACCGTAAACGGCCGCGTCGCCGATGGCTTTTTTGCGGACTTTTTTATTTCTGTTCAAAAAGAAACTTACCGTTATGGGAATCATCGGCCACACACAAGGCGTGAGCAAAGCGGCGAATCCCCACAGCAAGCCTTTTAGGAAAATGCTTAATAAAGATGAACCCAAATCGTTCCCCGAGCCCATAGCGTTTAATTCTTCGGTGACAGGCTCCCACAACACATCCGCGTCCACCGGGGCAGAGGCCGTGGTTGGTGCAGCAGTCGTTGTGTTGGCGTCAGTTAAGGGTTCGAGCGGAACAATGGGTGCTCCGGCTTCCGTATCGGTGGTTGCGGCAATAGCCGTAACCGATGCGGGAAGATCGGCTGCCGAAAAAGCAAAATCGGTGGGGATGGGCGGTGTGCAACTTTGGTCGTCGCACGCTTGAGCGCGTACATCTCCCGCAGCCGAAAATGCTGCTTTATTGGTAATTCTGAGACGTTGAACAAATCTGGCGTTGTCTTCAAACGTGCCAATGTTCATCTCAAAAACAGGGTCGAATTTTACTTTCGCTTCTTTCCCCGAGGATTCAAATTTACCAATGGGCTCCGCTCCTTTTAGCTCATCGAAGCTGATGGATGTGGGGTTGGGCCCGTTTTCGGGTAAGTCCGCGTCATACATATACCATCCTTGTTGAATGGTGGCATCGGCAATTAGTTCTACTTCGCCGTTTCCTTTGTCCTGCAAACTGAATTTCCAACTGATCACATTTTGCGAGAATGCCTGGAACAGTGCGAAAATAAAAAGCAGGGAGGTAATAGTTCTTTTTAGATTCATATTGAGTGGTTTTACAAGTGCATTGAAGGTGCAAAGATAATAAAAGTTGAGAAAACCTCAATATTTACAGAAAAGATGCACGAAAAATGAATCTTTTTATTGTTCCGTATGCCAGAAACAGTGGCGTCTTTTATTAGTTATTTTCGTTTAACTTTGGTTTTATTTCCTCCTTATACAACTTTTTGAAAGCACTGTGTATTTCATCTCGCACGCGACGAAACTCACTTTCAATAAACTGCGCTGTGCCCACGGCATGGCTGGGGTCGTCAAAGCCAATGTGCAGCCGTTTATTTACATTTCCTGTAAAAGCAGGGCAAGCTTCGTTGGCCCCGCCACAAACAGTGATAACGTAGTCCCACGTGTCGTTGAGGTATTTTTCCACCCGATCGGAAGTATGGTGGCTGATGTCGATATCCACTTCTTTCATCGCTTTCACAGCCCCGGGATTTAGTGTGCCTGACGCTTCTGTTCCTGCTGAACAAACTGTGATTCTTGGGTCAAACGATTGGAGAAACCCGTGAGCCATTTGACTTCTGCAGCTGTTTCCGGTGCAAAGAATTAAAATTTTCATATTGTCAATTTTAGAATCAATGTTGTTCAATGAAAAAGCATTGATGTCTTTTCGTTTTGTCATTTTTATCCGCCGGTTGGCGGATAAAAATCTATTTAGTCATCAATTATATATACTTCATTCAACTTAAACTGTTCGCGTTATATATGTAAACAAAGAGGTGCAATTTGTGCTTGCACCTCTTATAAAAATCTTGTTAGAAAATGATTATTTAAACACCAATACTCTTTTTTCCAATGGGTCGTGTGTCTTTTCACCCGGTTCTGCCAGCGGAACGCCAAAAGGCATTTGCGCGATGAGCGTCCAGTCTTTACTAATGCCCCATTCTTTTTGTATAGCCTCGTCAATCAATGGGTTATAGTGTTGTAACGAAGCGCCAAAGCCTTCGTTCTCCAATGCCATCCACGTGAGGATTTGCACAATGGCCGATGAGTGCTCTTTCCATTGCGTGAATTTTTCGCTGTAGGCGGGAAATTTTTCTTGCAATCCTCTCACCACGGTTTCATCTTCGAAAAACAATACCGTGCCGTATCCGGCGAGGAATGAGCCGTTTACTTTTTCTTCGGTGCTTTTGAACGCCTCTTCCGATTTGCTTACTTTTTTTAATTCCGCTTTAGTGAGTTCCCACAGTTTTTTGTGGTTTTCGCCAAGCAAAAGTACCATTCTGGCCGACTGCGAATTAAATGGCGACGGTGCCCAGTAGGCCACATATTCGATAATTTTTTGAATCTCTTCATCCGAAATAGGAGATTCGTTACTAATTTGATAGTACGTTCTTCTGTCCTTAATGGACGCTGCTAAATCTTTACTTTTCATTTTTACTTATTTAATTGTGTTTTATGGAATAACAAAATTGGTATGAAATTGTTTTCAAAATAGATTTTATCTATCAGCTAAAAGTGTTTTCATAAAGTTTTCAACAACTTTTTTTTACGTTGGTCATAACATAGCGCGCAAAAATTGGTAAGTGTCAATTATCGGAAGTACCTTTGAAACCTTTTTCGACCCAATCATTATTTTTTATCATTCAATGGAAAAACAAAAACGTAGAAACAGTGTAAAAGTAGTAGAAAAAACGGTGTTAGCGCCCGATATTGGCAAATTGCCGCCGCAAGCCAAAGAGTTGGAAGAAGCGGTTTTGGGAGCGCTTATGCTGGAAAAAGATGCCTATTCAGTTATTAGCGATATACTTAAACCGGAAAGTTTTTACGACCCGGTACATCAACTTATTTATGGCGCCATTCAAGGGCTGGCTGTGCAGCAAAAACCGGTGGACGTGCTCACGGTGGTGGAAGAATTAAAACGTCGTGGAGAGCTTGAGACGTCCGGCGGAGCCGTGTATGTGGCGGAGCTATCGGAAAAAGTGGCATCCGCTGCGCACATCGAATACCACGCTCGCATTATCGCGCAGAAATACATGGCGCGCGAACTCATCACGTTTTCTTCCGATGTAACCCAACAGGCATTCGATGAAACCGTGGATGTGGACGATTTGATGCAGGAAACCGAAGGGCGCCTGTTTGAAATTTCGCAACGCAACGTAAAAAAAGATGTGATTCAAATTAATCCCGTCATCAAAGAAGCGATGGACAACATTCAGCTGGCAGCCAACCGGAAAGACGGAATGAGCGGTTCGGCTACGGGGTTTAAAGAACTGGACAAACTTACATCGGGTTGGCAAAATTCCGATTTGGTGATCATCGCCGCCCGTCCCGCGATGGGAAAAACCGCCTTCGTGCTATCCATGGCCAAAAATATGGCATTGGATTATGAAACACCCGTGGGCATTTTCTCGCTGGAGATGTCAAACGTGCAGTTGGTAAACAGGCTCATTGTGAATGTGTGCCAAATTAAAGGTGAAAGCATTAAAAGCGGCCGTTTGTCGGAAGACGAGTGGGAGCGGCTCGATAAAAACCATAAGTTTTTGTACAACGCGCCCATTTATATTGATGACACGCCCAGCCTTTCGGTTTTTGAACTGCGTACCAAAGCGCGCCGGTTGGTTCGCGAACATGCGGTGAAAATTCTGATTATCGACTATTTGCAATTGATGAACGCCAGCGGAATGAGCTTTGGCAGCCGCGAGCAGGAGGTGAGTATGATTTCCCGGTCGCTGAAAGGATTGGCCAAGGAATTGAATATTCCCATCATTGCGCTCTCGCAATTGAACCGTGGGGTGGAGAACCGGCAAGGCGTTGAGGGCAAGCGTCCGCAATTAGCCGACTTGCGCGAATCGGGCGCCATTGAGCAAGATGCCGACATTGTGTGCTTCATTCACCGCCCTGAGTATTATCGAATTACCGAAGACGAACGAGGAAATTCGCTTATCGGTATCGCGGAGATTATTGTGGCAAAACATCGTAACGGGCCCACCGGTATTGCCAGCATGCGTTTTGATAATGAATATGCGCGCTTCCAGAATTTAGACGATTATACTGTGGGCAAAAAATACGTGGAAATGCCTTCCAGAATGAATCAGAACGCGAACCGAGCGCCCATAGATGACGCGCCCGATTTTCAAATTCAAAACAAAGAGCCACTGCCGTTTTAATCATTAATAATCAGAATTATGAGTTGTAAAAAGCCGTTTGAATATGCGTTAATAGTGTGTTTGTTTCTCGCTTTTATATCGTGCAACAAAACCGAAGCCGATGCCAAAAAAACCGCGGCGTTAACCAATAAATCCATTTCACTTACCACAGAAATGGAATTGGAAAAAGCCGAAAAAGCCTACAAAGAATCGCAAGAAATAATTTCAAAATACAAGGAACATAAACACGAAGAAAAATTCTTGGAACACTATCGCCGATATCGCGACCAAGGAAAAGTACGCCCCGTGGAAGAACTATAATTACCTAATAATTGTTTAAAAATTTAAGAATACGAGTTCACAAACGATTAATGAGAAGGTTTAAAAACAGTTTCTCAATGATTATTTGTATTTTTGTGCATCAAAAAGTCATATAAGCAATAATAAACACTGGTATGCGTAACACATATTTTATGGGCAAATTACATGCAATTATTCTATTTTTCGCGATAAGCGCATTTTCACTATCGGCGCAAAGCTTACCGTATGAAACCGTTACCTTAGACGGTCAAACATTTTATAAGTACAGCGTGAAATCGGGCGAGGGGCTTTACGCCATTTCCCGTACATTTTCCGTTTCGGTAGCCGATATTTTGCGTCACAATCCCGGTGCCAATACCGGCTTGCAAAACGGACAGCAACTGCTCATTCCTGTAAAAGAGGGCAATGCGCCGGCACCTTCGGCTTCTGCCGGAACCCAACAAACCGTTACGCCACCCGTAGATCAAAACAGAGCGTTTCAGCACAAAGTGTCTGTAGGAGAAACATTGTATGCCATCGCGCAGATGTACAATACTTCTGTAGATGAAATAAAGCGTTTTAATTCCGGATTAACGGATGCTCTACAGGTAGGCCAGGTTCTGACCATTCCGCAAAGACGAACCATCAGTCAGGTGAAAGAAGAAAATTATCGTTACCACACCATTTTGCCCAAAGAGACGCTTTACTCCGTGTCAAGAACCTATTCCCTGAGGCCCGAAGATGTAATAACCGCCAATCCGGGACTGTCTGTGGAAACATTTCAAATTGGAAGAACCATTCGCATTCCGTTTTTTGAGTCCAACGAGGTCTTCACGCCATTCCACAATCAAACCGTGAATGTGCAACACACGGTAAAACGGGGCGAAACGCTTTACAGCATTGCTAAACAATACGATGTGAGTGTAGAAGATATTCAAAACACGAACCCCATTTTGTCGGCCGGGTTAAAAACCAATATGGAATTGTTTATCCCCGTGCGAAGAAGTTCGCTTGAGGGCGATACCCGCGCTGCGGAGCGTGAAGCCAACCGTTTGCTTTCGCAAACCATACAGTCGCCCAACGTGGATGTAATGAAGGTGGGGCTGTTGCTGCCTTTCTTGGATGAAGCCGGAAGAGGCCACTTGCGCTTGCAAGAATACTACGAAGGCTTTGCTTTGGCAGTGGAGAAAATGAAAAACGAAGGCGCCAATATTGAGTTATATGTGTTTGAAATTGGCAAAGGCAACGACACCAAAAAGCTGGAAAGTTTATTGGGAACCTTAGAAATGCAATCGTTAAACCTGCTTGTTGGCGGGGTGAATGACGCCCAAATAAAAGTGATGTCGGACTTTTCAAAAGCCTACAATGTGAAATACGTGGTGCCTTTCTCGTTGAGCAATTCCGAAGTGTTGAACAACGGCAATATTTTCCAAGTGAACCCACCCAACTCTTCTACTTTCTTAAAAGCCTCGCAAGCTTTTATTCAAACCTTCAGAAACGCCAACGTGGTGTTTGTAAGCGGTGGCAGAAACGATAAAACAGAGTTTGTTTCAAAACTGCAAAGCGAATTAAGAGCAAGCAACATTTCGTATGAGACCATCAGTCTCACCAGCACGCTCAACACCGCCATTCTTTCTTTGTTAAGCACAACAAAAGAAAATGTAATTGTACCCACAACCGGTGATTCAAACACGTTGAAAGAGGTAATAGAGCATCTTAAGAAAGTAAAAGAAACCAATTCGGCATACGTTACCCGCTTGTTCGGTTATCCCGAGTGGCAAACATATAGTGCTTTAGAGAAGGAATACCACAACTTTGGAACGTATATTTACACTCCGTTCTTTTCCGACAATAAAGAGTTGGAATTGAGGATGTTTCATGAGAATTTCCGAAAATGGTACGGCCGAAACCTTATGGAAACCACACCCAGCTATGGATTGTGGGGATACGAAACCGGGGTGTATTTTATGAATGCTTTAAGACGGTTTGGAGCTAATTTTCAGCAAAATATCAACCAAGTGCGGGTGCAACCTGTGCAATTCGCTTTCAATTTTGAAAGGGTAAACAATTGGGGCGGATTCATCAACACCGGCCTCTATTTGGTGCATTACGATACCAACGGGTTGATCATCAGACAGGATAAAAGCCGATGAAAAATTTCTCTCTTTTCATTCTTGCATTTTTTCTTTGCTCACTTGCTTTTTCGCAACAAGATTTTAAAGGCGAACTATATTTCGGAGCGGGTGGGGGAGCGATGGTATCGAATGTCGATTTTTCGCCAACCATTCCGCAAACGTTCAAGGTGGGCATGTTGGGTGGCGTTTCCGCTAAATATATCTCGCAAAAACACTTGGGTTTGCTTGCCGAGGTAAATTTTGCCCAACGCGGATGGAAAGAAGATTACGACACCTCCACCGGATTCGCGTATAGCCGCACATTAAATTACCTTGAAATCCCTTTAATGACTCATGTTTATTTCGGCAACCGCACCCGGTTTATTTTTAATATTGGCCCGCAAGTGAGCTTTTTACTCGGCGGAAAAGACACCATGAGCCCGGAACTGGCCGATGATTTGGCCGCGAGGCGCCAAGAAAATCCCGAAGCCCGAATCGGGGAGCAATACGCTGCGCTGGATTCGTTAAACAAAGTAGATTACGGCCTTGTGGGTGGAATTGGCATGGAGTTGAAAACCGGCATTGGCGTGTTCGATCTTGAAGGACGATATTATTTCGGGCTAGGCGACATTTTCAACAGCCGACGCACAAAGCAGGCTTACTTTTCGCGCTCCGCGGCACGCGTCATTGAGGCCAAGCTAACCTATTACATCCGAATTAAGTAATATTTATGCATCATCATCAATATCAATTGAACAAAAACATATGAATATATGTTCATATATTGATTTATTGAAAAAGTATAAAATGGAAAGAATGATTGCAACTGAAAAAAAAATAGATAAATCCCTGTTTCAGGAAGCAGCTTATACTCTTAGAGCGCTGTCAAATGAGATACGTTTATGTGTTATACTGCAACTTTCTGAAGGAAACGAAAAATCAGTTTCAGAACTCTTAGACGAAGTCAGGTGTGAGCAATCGTTGTTATCGTATCACTTAACCGATATGCGCGCCAAGGGCATTTTAAATTGCCGAAGAAGCGGAAAAAACTGCTTTTATTCGCTCAAGGACAAGCGTATAGAGAAAATGCTGCAATGCATTATGAGTCAAAACGAAACTTTGTCATAAAACAATAACAAAAAGTAAATAAATGAAAAATTTTCTCACAAAACATTGGTTGAAAATCGTCGGAATAATTGTAGGTGCCATAGGTGGTTATGCCTATTATCATTTTGTTGGATGCGTAACGGGCACGTGCCCCATCACATCCAATCCGTATAGAATGATGATATACGGCGCCATTATCGGGTACTTGCTTTTCGATATTTTTAAACCGCACACAGCAACAAAACCCGTACATAACACGTTAAACAATAAAGATTCAAAAAAACAACAATGAAAAAAATTCTATTCATAGCTGCCTCGGTGTTTCTATTATTTGCAGCTTGCAATAACACAGCCAAAAATAACGCAGCGGACAATTCGCAAACGACTGGAGATAACACATCAAAAACTGAAAATAAAATGTCAAAAACAATTCATTTAACCCGAGCCGACTTCTTAAGCAAAGTGGCTAATTATGAGAAAAATCCCGATGAATGGGTATATCTGGGAGACAAACCCTGTATTATTGATTTTTATGCCGATTGGTGCGGCCCTTGTAAAATGGTAGCTCCCATTTTGGATGAACTGGCCGAAGAATACGATGGCGAAATTTATATTTACAAGGTAGATACCGAAGCCGAGCAGCAATTGTCGGCCGATTTTGGTATCCGCAGCATTCCCACCATTTTGTTCTGCCCCATGGACGAAGCCCCGCAAATGGCACAAGGCGCGTTGCCTAAAGATGCTTTCAAACAAGCCATTGACGAAGTATTGTTGAAAAAATCATAACGCATATGGAAAAAATGTTTTATGAAAGCAAAAGCGCTTTCGGTTTCGATGAAACCATAGAGAAGCTTTCCGAAATAATCGTCAGCGCAGGGTGGAAAGTAACGCACACGCACGATTTGCAGGAAACGATGAAGAAGAATGGCAAAGACGTTCTTCCCGTAAAAGTAATTGAGTTGTGCAAACCCGATTACGCGTTTCGCATTCTCAAAGAAGACGATTTGCGCATCTATTCCAATATGATGCCTTGCCGCATGTCGGTGTACGAAAAAGCCGATGGGCACACGTACATTTCACGCATGAATTCTGAACTCATGGCTTCGCAAATTGGCGGTGTGGTGCAGGAAGTAATGTCCGGCGCGTTTCGCGACGCGGAAAAATTTATTGAGAAATTGGCCGAATAGCCCTTATTTTTAAATTCTAGTAAACGGATGCATTGTTTTTATGATGCATCCGTTTTGTTTGTGCAGATATTTGCTTCCATAATCCGTCTCGAAGCGTAAAATTTTCTTTATCTTTACCATCCGGAAAAAAATCGGGATTTTATGCGATTAAAGACACCTTTTCTCTTATTTTTTCTATGCTTGGCAGCATTTTCTCACGCACAGGAATATCGCTGGCAGTTGGGAATGGACTATTTTTTTGATAACACGGAGTACGAAAAATCATCTTTCATCCTGCCCCAAACGCAAAACGGTATTTGGCTGAACCCGCTGGGGGGAATTTCGTGGGATTCGCACCACACCATTTACGCGGGCGTGAACCTGTTGAAAATTCCAGGAATGAAAACCGCCATAGATAAAGTGGATGTTACCGTTTATTATCAATACCAAACGCCCAAAGTGCTTTTTCGCGCCGGCGCCTTCCCCCGCACGGAAGTGCTGTCCAACTATTCCGATTTCTTTTTCAAAGACTCCGTTAACCATTTTATGCCCATTATGCAAGGCGTTTTTTGGCAAATGGGCAACCATCGCAACTTTTTCAACGCGTGGATGGATTGGACGGGATACGCCACGCCCGATTCTCGCGAAAGTTTTTACGTTGGCCTTTCGGGAAAAGTTTCGCGAAACGTGCTTTTTGCCGATTTTCAATCTTATCTTTTCCATTTTGCCGGAACACATCCCGGAAATCCCATTTACGGAGTGAGCGAGCAGTTGCAAGCAATGGCATCGGTGGGTGTGGAATATGAAAATGCGAATACGCTCAAATTAATGGCATCGGCGGGAATATTGGCAGGGTTTGAGCGCGACCGTAAAGCCGAAACGGAACATAAACCGATGGGTTTTGTGGCGCGTGCCAACGCCGAATATTGGGGGATTGGCACCCAAAATACGTTGTATGTGGGCGATCCGCGAATGCGTTTCTTTTCCACCCACGGTGGCGATTTATATTGGGGAACGCAATTCCTGCGAGGCAGTTCTTATCTGCAAAGCAGATGGTATGTGCGTTTGTTGGAATCGGGCCGCGCGTCGGCGCAATTCAATTGTAACCTGCACTTTTCCGAAGGCGAAATAATGTTTCAACAAACGCTCAGCGTATCGGCCAATATCAATAATTTTTCCACATCGGATAAAAAGAAAATAACCTATCCGTGGATGAAGCTGTTTCAATAAACTCGCAATTTTACAACAATGAACGACCCAAAAAAACAGATAGAAGACCTCCGTAAAAAACTTCATCAACACAACTATAATTATTATGTGTTGTCGCAACCGGAAATTTCCGATTTCGATTTCGATAAATTGATGCAACAACTTATTGAGTTGGAAGCGCAATATCCGGAGTTTTACGATGCCAACTCGCCATCGATGCGTGTGGGAAGCGACATCAACAAAAATTTCACCCAAGTGGCGCACCGTTACCCGATGCTTTCGTTGCAAAACACCTATTCCGAAGGCGAAGTAACCGATTTTTTCAACCGTGTGAAGCGGGGGTTGAATGAATCGTTCAGCATTGTGTGCGAATTGAAATTCGATGGTACGTCCATCTCTTTGGTGTATGAAAACAAGCAGCTTACGCGTGCCATCACCCGTGGCGACGGCCGCCGTGGAGACGATGTTACCGCTAATGTGCGCACCATTCGCAACATTCCGCTTATTTTGCACGGCGATGACGTTCCTCCCTACATTGAAGTGCGTGGCGAAATTCTAATGCCATGGAACGTGTTTGAACTTCTCAACCAAGAGCGCGAACAACAGGAAGAGGCGTTGTTCGCCAACCCGCGCAACGCCGCATCGGGAACCATTAAAATGCAGGATTCTCGGGTGGTGGCTTCGCGCAAATTGGAGTCGTTTATGTATTACATGCTGGGCGATGAATTGCCCACCAACAGCCATTTCGATAATATGACGTTGGCACGAAAATGGGGTTTGAATGTGCCAAAATCGATGAAACGATGCGAAACCCTCGAGGAAGTGTTTGAATTTCTGAAATATTGGGATGTTGAACGTAAAAACTTGCCCGTCGCCACCGATGGCGTAGTATTGAAAGTCGATTCGCTTTCGCAGCAGCGCAACCTGGGTTCCACTTCAAAATTCCCGCGATGGGCTATCGCCTATAAATTCAATGCCGAACAAGCATTGACTCGCTTGGAATCGGTTTCTTATCAGGTTGGACGCACGGGAGCCGTAACGCCCGTGGCCAATTTGGAGCCGGTTTTATTGTCGGGCACCACAGTCAAACGGGCTTCGTTGTACAACGAAGACGCCATTCACGCGCTGGATTTGCACCTCGGCGACAGGGTGTATGTGGAAAAAGGAGGCGAAATAATTCCCAAAATTACCGCCGTGGATAAAGAAGCGCGCTTTTTTGTGGGTCCCAAAGTGGAGTTTGCCCGTCATTGTCCCGATTGCGGCACGCCGTTGGTGCGAAACGAAGATGAAGCCGTGCATTATTGCCCCAACAGCGAAGGCTGTCCGCCCCAAATAAAAGGACGCATACAACATTTTGTTACGCGCCGGGCGATGGACATCACCATTGGCCCCGAAACCATTTCTTTGTTGTACGACAAGCAGTTGATTCGTGATGCAGCCGATTTATATAACCTTCGGTTTGAAGATTTGGTAAACTTGGAACGTTGGGGGGAAACAAGCGCCAACAATTTGCTGGCGAGCATAGAAAAATCCAAGTCGGCATCGTACGAAAAAGTTCTTTTCGCGCTCGGCATCCGGTTTGTGGGGGAAACCGTGGCGCAAAAACTGGCGCAGGCATTTCCCGATATTCGGTTGCTGGCGGAAGCCACAGTGGAGCAACTCACCGCGGTGGATGAAATTGGCGAACGCATCGCGCAAAGCGTAGTGGACTATTTCAACAATCCCAAGTTTATGGATTTTGTGGAGCGGCTTCAGGCGCACGGTTTGCAATTCGCGCTCAGCGAAGAAACATTGAGCAAACGAACCGATAAATTAGCGGGGTTGACCATCGTGATCAGCGGAACATTTGAGTTGCACTCGCGCGATGAGTACAAAGCGATGATTTCCCAAAACGGCGGCAAAAACAGCGGTTCGGTCTCCAAAAAAACCGATTACATCCTTGCCGG
>JAEWGM010000037.1 GCA_023388315.1 Bacteroidota bacterium
CTCTCGTGGCAGCCGCGGTTTATTTGTAAAAAACGCCACGAATATCACGAATAAACACGAATGGAATAGACTTTATCGATTTCAAAAAGAAGTTACATTGTTACACGTATTTACGCTACGCGTTTAATTCTAAATTTTAACGAGCCTAAAAATCAAACAAATAGAGATGAAATCCTATAAAAATATTTTAAATCCGTGTCATCCGTGTACCATTTATTTATAATCTGCCCTTTCAGGGCGTGGTTTTATCGGACTGCTTTTAACCCAAGGCGATGCCATTGGGCTGAAATAAATATGGCTTTCAGCCAATTCTGTGATTCTACAATATTTGATTATCACACTTGGTTCAAGTTTCCGCCGGCGGGCAGACACGGTACAACTTGAACGCCAAACAATGGCAATTTAAAATTGCTGTTTGAATAGTCAAAAGAATTATCGCGGCACTAACAGAGAGAAAAAAGAGCCTGAAAGGCTTAATTACTCAAGCCCAACGTGCAACATTGGGTAAAGAACCAAAAGGCGAAAATATATTTCCACAAAAGATTAATATGCATGCGGCAGCCCCGGAATCCGCGCAAACATCCGTATCATCCGTGTACCATTTCTAATCTGCTCTTTCAGGGCGTGGTTTTATCGGACTGCTTTTAACCCAAGGCGGTGCCATTGGGCTGAAATAAATATGGCTTTCAGCCAATTTGTGCATTCCTAAAAACACCTCCAAAGGATTGATTTGAGAGCAAGAGAGATAATAAAGCCTGAAAGGCTTGCTTATTCTAGTCCAACGTGCAACGTTGGGTAAAGAGCCAGCCCACAACACAAGCCCTGAAAGGGCGGAATAAATATTAAAGGTTAGGACTCTCGTGGTAGCCGCGGTTTATTTGTAAAGAGATGCCACGAATATCACGAATAAACACGAATGGAATAGACTTTATCGATTTTAAAAAAGTTGCCAGCATCATCATCCACCACAGAGTATAATGCAATGCTCAATGCTCTACGCTCTATGCTCAATGCCATTCCCATCCTGCCAATTCGTCATAAAAACCTCTTTGGCAAGAAATTTGTGTCTTTAGATGTACAGACTACAAGATAATTAGACTTTAAGACAACACAATGTCAATCGCGTAACGAAAGTCTGATAATCCATTGGTCTATATGTCTGAAATCTAAAAAATAAAAATATGAACTTTAACAATTTTACAATCAAAGCACAAGAAGCCGTGCAAAAAGCCATCGATTTGGCGCAGGCCAACAATCAGCAAATGATTGAGCCAACGCACGTGCTGAGAGGTGTGATGACGGTGGGCGAAAACGTCACCAATTTTCTGTTTCAGAAATTGGGGGTGAACATTCGTTCGCTGGAATCGGTGGTGGATGCCGAAATGCAATCCTATCCTCGAGTATCGGGTGGCGAACCGATGCTGAGCCGTGAAACCAACGCGGTTTTCACCAAAGCATCTGATTTTGCCTCCAAAATGGGCGATCAATTCGTATCGCTCGAGCATTTGCTGCTGGCCATCATCAGCGAGAAAAATACTGCTTCGCAGATGTTGAAAAACGCGGGCATATCGCAAAACGCGCTCGAAACGGCGATCAACGAACTGAGAAAAGGCGAAAAAGTAACCAGCCAATCGGCGGAAGACACCTATCAATCGCTGAGCAAATACGCCGTGAACTTAAATGAGCGCGCGCGTGAAGGCAAGCTCGATCCCGTGATCGGGCGCGACGAAGAAATTCGCCGTGTGCTACAAATTCTAAGTCGCCGCACAAAAAACAACCCCATCCTCATCGGCGAACCGGGAACGGGGAAAACGGCCATTGCCGAAGGTATCGCGCACCGCATCGTACGTGGCGACGTGCCCGAAAACCTAAAAAGCAAAGGAATCTACTCGCTGGATATGGGCGCGCTCATTGCCGGTGCAAAATACAAAGGCGAGTTTGAAGAGCGGTTGAAATCGGTGGTGAACGAAGTGGTGAAAGCCGAAGGCGAAATCATCCTATTCATCGACGAAATCCACACCCTTGTGGGCGCCGGAAAAAGCGAAGGCGCCATGGACGCCGCCAACATACTGAAGCCCGCGCTGGCGCGCGGTGAGTTGCGTTCCATTGGTGCCACCACGCTGGACGAATATCAAAAGTATTTTGAAAAAGACAAAGCGCTGGAGCGCCGTTTCCAAACGGTAATGGTAAACGAGCCAACCGAAGCGGATTCCATTTCCATTCTTCGCGGGCTGAAAGAAAAGTACGAAAATCACCACAAGGTGCGCATCAAAGATGAGGCGATTATTGCCGCTGTGCAGCTTTCGAGCCGATACATTACCGACCGGTTCTTGCCCGACAAAGCCATTGACTTGATGGACGAAGCGGCCGCCAAACTCCGTATGGAAGTTAACTCCGTGCCGGAAGAACTGGACGAAATAATGCGTCGTGTGAAACAGTTGGAAATTGAACGTGAAGCCATTCGTCGGGAAAACGATAAGCCCAAAGAAGAACTGCTTTCCAAGCAAATTGAAGATTTAAAGGAAGAGGAGTCGGCTTTTAAAGCCAAATGGCAGGCCGAAAAAGAAATCATCAACAAAATTCAACAAAACAAAATTGATATTGAAGACGCCAAGTTTCAGGCCGAGAAAGCGGAACGCGAGGGCGATTATGGAAAAGTAGCCGAGTTGCGTTACGGAAAAATAAAAGAAAAGGAAACCGAAATTGAATCGCTAAAAGGCCAATTGCACGAGATGCAAGGCGGAAAAGCGATGATTAAAGAAGAAGTGGACTCGGAAGACATTGCCGATGTGGTTTCGCGCTGGACGGGCATTCCCGTGAGCAAAATGCTGCAAAGCGAGCGCGAAAAATTGCTTCATTTGGAAGAAGAATTGCACAAACGGGTGGTGGGACAAGAAGAAGCCATCACCGCCGTGGCAGATGCCGTGCGTCGCAACCGCGCCGGGCTGAGCGACCCAAAACGTCCCGTGGGATCATTCATCTTCTTGGGAACCACCGGTGTGGGAAAAACGGAATTGGCAAAAGCGTTGGCCGATTACCTATTCGATGATGAAAATATGATGACGCGCATCGATATGAGTGAATATCAAGAAAAGTTCAGCGCCACGCGCTTGATTGGAGCACCTCCCGGATACGTGGGCTACGACGAAGGTGGGCAATTGACCGAAGCCATCCGTCGCAAACCGTATTCCGTGGTGCTGTTCGACGAGATTGAAAAAGCGCACCCCGATGTGTTCAACATTCTGCTGCAAGTGCTGGACGACGGACGCTTGACCGACAACAAAGGCCGCGTGGTGAACTTCAAAAACACGATCATTATTATGACATCCAATATGGGGTCGAATTTGATTCGTGAGAATTTTGAGAAAATCACCGACCAAAATCGCGAAGAGGTGGTTGAGAATACCAAAAACTTGGTGATGACTATGTTGAAGCAAACCATTCGCCCGGAATTTTTGAACCGCATCGACGATATCATCATGTTTGCTCCGTTGAAACAAAACGAAATCGCGCAAATTGTGCGTATTCAATTAAACGGCGTGAAGAAAATGCTGGCCGAAAATGGCATTACGCTCGAATACACCGATGAAGCCATACAAAGCATTTCCGAAGCGGGATACGATCCCGAGTTTGGCGCGCGTCCCGTGAAACGGGTTATTCAGCGCAAAGTGCTCAACCAGTTATCGAAAGATATTTTGGCCGGCACGGTGGATAGAAGCAAACCCATTGTGATTGACTCAATTGACGACCACGTGTATTTTAGGAATTAGCGATGGTCGCTGAGCATTGGGCGTTGAGCCTTGCATTAAAAAACCTTGGGGATTTTCCTCAAGGTTTTTTTTGTTTTACAAACGGCATCTGACGAAGTTTAGTTCGTCTGATGCATTGGATTTTTTTCAACCCGTCAGACCGGTAATCGGTCAGACGGTTTTCCTCATCAATATACTTCTCTGACCCACGTAGCAATTGAAAAATCATAAGAACAATTTTGCTCATTGCTCTTTGCTCATTGCTCTTTGCTCAACGCTCTTTGCTCAACGCTCTTTGCTCAACGCTTAACGCTTAAGCCTCCCCACTCCATTCACTCCAGCCGCCGGGATAAACGGTGATGTTTTCAAAACCCAGCGATTGAAGCACCGAATAAGCCGCCGAGGCACGTCCGCCCGATTGACAATACACAATCACCTCTTTGTCTTTGGGCACCGCGTTCGCGTTTTCGTCAATGGTTCCAAAAAACAGGTTTATAGCATTCCCTATGTGTCCGTCGTTGTATTCTTTTTCGCTTCGCACATCCACCAATTGAACATCCGGGTTGTTCATTTTTGCTTTTAACGTTTCCAGATCAATGTTTTTGGCTGTGACTAAATTCTCTTTTTCCCACTCCAAAAACTGTTTGGGCGTGATAAATCCGTGTAACTCATCCAGCCCAATGCGCATCAGCTGGCGCACAATGTCTTCCGATTGTTCCTCTTCTGCAATCACCACAAACGGCTCGTCGTAAGGCATAAACCAGCCCATTTTGGTGGAGAAAGTATTGTTGAAGATAAAGTTCCACGATTCTCGTAGATGGCCTTTCGCATACTCTTCCCTTTCGCGTGTATCTATTATGTTGAAACCCGAATCTTTGGCTTTTCGATACGCGCTTTCCGATAAATTTTTCGCATCGGGAACATGGGTAAGCAGCGGCCTTTCTTCTTTGTTGAGCTGCTTCATTTTTTTGTAATACGTAGGTGGCTCGGGCTGATCTGCCAGCAATTCTTTCACAAAACCTTCTTTGTCGCTACCGAACTGCAGTGCCCAATTGCGAATTTTCTCATATCCCAACGTGGTGGTGGGAACCGCTCCAAGAGATTTTCCGCAAGACGATCCGGCGCCGTGCCCGGGCCAAATTTGAATGTAATCCTTTAATTTAAACAACTCTTTTATCGATTCAAATTGTTGATACGCGCCTTCGTTTCCCGAGTTTTTGTTTCCCGATATTTTGTCCAGCAAATCGGGGCGTCCGATATCTCCTACAAAAACAAAATCGCCGCTGAAGAGCATCACGGGCTCATCGCACGCCGCCTCATCCGTTACCACAAAGCTCAAATGCTCGGGAGTGTGCCCGGGCGTATGTAGCGCTTCAATTAAAACGTTGCCCAACCGGATTTGCGATCCGTTTTTCAGCGCGTTATGAGGAAATTGGTACTTCCAGTTTTCATCGCCTTCATCGGATAGGTACATTTCAGCTCCGGTGAGTTCAGCCAATTCCCGTGAACCGCATAAAAAATCGGCATGGATATGGGTTTCAAGGATATGGGTTATTTTTAAATCGTTTTCTTCGGCGATTTTCAGGTATGTGTCAACATCTCTTTTGGGATCAATAACCGCGGCAATGCCTTCTTTTTGACAGCCAACCACGTAACTTGCCTGTGCGAGGCTTTTATCGAATACAAATTTAAAATACATTTTTATTGTTTTAGGGTGATGAAACTATAACACCATCATTTACTGAAAAGTTGATGATTTAGGTAAATTTAATGGTCGGATGTGGGGCTGCGGAGGGATGGATGCACGGTTACAAGCATTATATGTGCCCCGGATTTACTTCATAACGTGAGTTCGGGTTATTTGCAAACCTATTAACTCGCCATAAAAATGCGATTCAAACAACGTAAATTATTGACATATAATAAGGTAATAAGGTTTTTTATTATATTTCTCTCTTTCTACTAAGGTTGGCTGAGAAAAATAAGGTTTTTTCTCATTTCCAAAACCTTATTTTAGAAGATTAAAGCTTAGTAGCACAGAATTACAAGGAGACATAGACCTTATTAGATTATTTATCAATGGAATAAATATATTTTCATACCGAACTCGCGTTCATACATACACAGATGAGACAGATAAGACTGATTTTCGCGGATAGCAAAAATAAATTCGTAGGGCGTTGCCCTACGCTATCTTATGACAGGCTTTCAGCCTATGTAAATCGTCGAAGGTTATGAAAATGGCGCCCATTCGAGGGAGTAGTGAAATTCTTATACGGAATTCAAGCGATGCAAAAGGTGTTGATCGTTCACGATGTGAAATCCGTGTATATCTTCTACATCCGTGTCATCCGTGTACTATTTATCTCCGCCAAAAACTGGGGACAAACAACGAAAGCACGGTAAAGATTTCTAAACGGCCGACCAGCATCAGGAAGCAGAGGTAATATTTGGCGAAAGGAGTGGCCGATTCAAAGGTTCCACTTGGGCCGTAGGAGCCCAATCCAAACCCGTAACTGCTAATAGTGGAAACCGAAACACCGATGGATTCATCGAACGTCATTCCCGTGAAACTCAACACGAGCGCGCTTATGGCGGTGATGGAAATATAAAGAAAAACAAATGCCAACACTTTCGATACCAAGTTGTTGGAAACAACTTTTCGGTTCATTTTCACCATATACAGCGCGCTGGGATGCACCTGTCTTTTGAGCACAACCCGCGTGTTTTTCACCAAAATAACCAGTCGCGAAACTTTTATCCCACCCGAGGTGGAACCTTCGCTTCCACAAAAAATGACCATCGCTAAAAAGAAAAACCAATAAATTTCACCCCACGCGGCGAAATCGGTGGTGGCGTAGCCGGTGGTGGTAACGGCGGCCACTACTTGAAAAAGTACCGTTCTAAACGTCTCTTCCGAAACGCTTAGTCGGTTTCTGGCGATGAGCATCCCCGAAATAACCACCGTGAAACCGATGATAATGCCCACGTACCATCTAAATTCTTCGTCCTTAAATATGCGTGTGGAGAGTTTGGTGAAAAGAAAAAAAATCAACAAGAAATTGGTTCCACCCAAAAACATCAACACAATCAGCACATATTCCACGTAGGCTGAACCAAAATGAGCGACGCTTGCTTGTTTTGTTGAAAAACCGCCCGTTGAAATGCCGCTGAAGGTATGACAAGCGGCATCGAAGGCATTCATTGGCCCCATCCAAAGCAACAGAAAACCAATTAGAGTAATGACAATGTAGGTGATGGACATATTTTTGGTAATGTCGCTGATGCGCGGCCGAAATTGATCTTCGGAAATGCCCGTGGCTTCGGCATCGTAAAACTGCCCGGAACTAATGCCGAAAATAGGCACAAAAGACATCACAAAAATGATAATTCCAATGCCACCAATCCATTGCGTAAAGCTGCGCCAAAAATGCAGCGATTTGGGAAACGCCTCAATATTCAACAGCGTGGAACTACCGGTGGTGGTAAACCCGCACATGCTTTCGAAAAAAGCGTTTGTGAAGGAGGGAATGGCGTCGCTCAAAAGATAAGGCAGCGTACCAAATAACGCCATCATTAACCACGACAGGGTGACGGTTAAAAAAACCTCTCGTTTGCTAATGTTCTTATATTTTGTCCCTTTGCGCCCAAAAAGCGTTAATATTCCTCCCGAAGCAAACGTAATCAACGATGAAAAATAAATGCTTCTGACGGCATTTTCGTTGAAATATTCTCCCACAAAAGCAGAAAAAAGCATCAGTACAGCTTCAATCATAAGCAGTAATCCGATACTTCTGAGCACGAAATGATAATTGAATTTTCGCATTTCTATACTTTTTTCGGCGCGTGAGTTTAATTGAACAAATTTTCTATGCTTCTAAGTGATTTATTGAGGAAAAAAACGACCACCTGATCGTACGGCTCAATTAACGTATCGCCATCTATCAGCATCGGCTCGCCGTTTCGTATGAGCGCGCCAAAGGTAATATCGGACGGCAGGTTAAGGTTCCGAATGAGCTTCTTGGTAACTTTTGAGTTGGGTTTTGCCGTTACTTCTCCCACGTTGGCATTGGCAAAGGCCAAGCTTTTTATGTTGGACGCGTCGGCTTTGAGCAACAGTTCATAAATTTTGCTGGCAGAAATGAGTTTTTTGTTGATAATGGCACCAATATCAAACCGCTCGGCCATAGAGATGTAATCTATATTTTCTACTTCGGCAATGGTTTTCTTCACGCCATATTGTTTTGCCATCATACAACCCAATATGTTGGCTTCGGAGTTGCCGGTGAGGGCAATGAAAGCGTCGGCTTCGCTAATGCCTTCATTTTGCAACAATTCCGCGTCGCGCGCGTCTCCCAAAAAAATGGTAACGTTGGATGGCGACATTTCCACTAATTTTTCGGCCCGTTCGCGATCTTGCTCAATAATTTTTATGTTGATATTTTGTGGAAGTTGTTGCACGGTACGCATTGTAATGCGGCTGCCACCCATAAATATGATTCGTTTTGCCTCAAACGACTTCTTGCCTAAAATATCGGGAAGCAAATCGATGTTTTTTCGCAACGTAGTGAAATAAAGAATATCGTTTGAAATAATTTGGTCGTTTCCCTTTGGGATAATTGTGTAAGGGCCTCTTTTGATGGCCACCAAGTGAAAGAGTTTGTTTTGTTGCGAGAACTCGTTGAGGTATTTGTTCACAATGGGCGCGTTGTCTCTCACTTTTGCACCGGCAAGAATTACCGATCCATTGCTCAGCTCCCACCATGAACGGGTCCACGGCGTTTTTAGCGCGAGCGCTATCTCGCGTGCCGCCATCAACTCGGGATAAATCATGGAATGTACGCCCAGTTTCTCAAAAAACTCCGTGTTTTTGGGGAGCAGGTATTCATAATTATCTACACGCGCCAGCGTTTTTTTCGCACCCAGGTTAGAAGCGAGCATGCAGGCGGTAATATTCATAGATTCCACCGTGGTTACCCCGATGAAAAGGTCGGTATTGGCGACTCCCGCATCGTTTAAATCTTTCAACGATGTGCAATTTCCCAAATAGGTGAGCACCTCGGAATTATCGTGTACAATTAAAAGCCTTTCTCTATCGGAATCCATTAACGTGATGTCATGGTTTTCCTGTCCCAACAGTTTTGCAAGGTGAGTACCCACGGCGCCTGCACCGGCAATTAAAATTTTCATTTCGTGTAGATTGTCATAACGTGGTTTTACTGGCTCCTATTTCTCAACGGGTTGGCCGGTTAACACATCAATTTTGTCAATTTGTTTTAAGTTTCGCTTGGGCTTATTATTTGTAGGGATGGACGCGTGCACGCTCATAATTTTCTCGAAAACACTTTTCTCATCCAACTTCACCAGTTTCAACAACTCTTTCACCGGGCCGTGAGTAACAAACTCATCGTCAATTCCCATGCGATGCACGTGAATGCCGGTAAAATTGTTTTCCGCCAAAAACTCAAGCACCGCGCTTCCCAATCCTCCGTTAATAACGCCGTTTTCAAGCGTGATAATGTGAGTGAATGAGGTGGCCACTTCTGCAAGCAATTCTTCGTCAATGGGCTTTAAGAAAAGCATATCGTAATGCGCTACGCTGATGCCCGCTTTTTCCGCTTCAGCAATGGCTTTTGTGGCGTTGTTGCCAATGGTTCCGATGGAGACAATGGCCAAATCGGTTCCTTTTTTAAGGCGGCGCCCTTTCCCTATGGGAATAATTTTGGGCTCGTTGTGCCAATCGGTGAGTTCGCCTTGCCCGCGCGGGTAGCGGATTACAAACGGCCCATCGTTGCAGTACACGGCCGTGTGCATCAAATCGCGCAAGTCGTGCTCATTGTATGGCGCCGATATCACCAAATTGGGAATGGGACGCATGTAAGCCAAATCGAACACGCCGTGATGCGTGGGCCCGTCTTCGCCCACCAGTCCGGCTCGGTCAAGGCACATAATTACTTTTAGTTTTTGCAGCGCTACGTCGTGAATCACCTGGTCGTAAGCACGCTGCATAAACGATGAGTAGATGTTGCAAAACGGAATAAGCCCTTCTTTTGCCATTCCGGCGGAGAACGTCACGGCGTGCGCTTCGGCAATGCCCACATCGAACACCTTTTCGGGCGTATCTTGCATTAGGTAACACATGGAACAACCCGTGGGCATAGCGGGCGTAACGCCCACAATTTTATCGTTTTCCTTAGACATTTCCACCAACGTGTGCCCAAAAACATCTTGATAGAGTTGCGCTTGGTTTTCTTTCTTCTTGGCGATGCGTTCTCCCGTTTCTTTGTTGAAAAGGCCCGGCGCGTGCCAAATGGTAGCGGCTTTTTCAGCCGGCTCAAAGCCTTTTCCTTTCACTGTTTTAATGTGTAACAGTTTGGGGCCTTTCATGTTTTTTATGTTTCGGAGAACGCGCATCAAGCCCTGCAAATCGTGCCCGTCAACCGGCCCGAAATAACGAATATTGAATCCCTCGAAAAGATTTTGCTCCTTGGTAATAAGCGACTTAACACTGTTATTGAAACGCAGTAGTAAGTTTTTGTTCTTCTCGTTGATGAGGTTGTTTTTTCTGAAATTCTGGTAGATGTGGTTTCTTACTTTGTTGTATTTTGCCGAAGTTGTGAGCCGCACCAAATAATCTTGCAATCCTCCCACATTGTTGTCGATAGACATATTGTTGTCGTTGAGAATAATGAGAAGATCGTTGGGTTGCGAGCAAGCGTTGTTGAGCCCTTCATAGGCCAAGCCACCGGTCATGGAACCATCGCCTATAATGGCTACCACTTTTCGGTCTTCGTTGTTCAGGTTGGCGGCCACCGCCATGCCCAACGCTGCGGAAATAGACGTGGAGGCGTGGCCTGCAATGAATGTATCGTATTCGCTTTCAGTGGGATTGGTAAACCCCGACAAGCCACCTAATTTGCGGTTGGTGTAAAAAACATCTCGCCTGCCGGTGAGAATTTTGTGGCCATAGGCCTGATGCCCCACATCCCACACAAGCCTGTCATATGGCGTGTTGTACAGATAATGCAAAGCCACGGTGAGTTCCACCGTTCCCAAACTTGAGCCGAAGTGCCCGGGATTGTTTGAGAGTTGTTCAATAATAAACTCTCGCAAATCGTCGCACACAGCTTCGAGCTCCTCAACGGGAAGCTTCTTCAAGTCGTCGGGATTATTTATATGTTGTAAGTATTTCATTCTCTCTATCGCCTTTGCCTTTTTAAATAACGACAAAAGCGTTTAAATAGTTTATTTTATCAACAAGATGCCCGAGCAAATCAAGAATGAACCACGGCTCATTAATTTGCCATATCTGAGAAAAATTTAATGCGCACCAACCTTATTTCGGTTTCGGTGTAATCGGGAAGTTCTTCCTGCGCGGCATCTAAATTATCTGTTTCGGCTTCTTGAAAGTATTCGTATATGTCTTCCAGCACGTCTTGATCCATTACTTCGTTGAGGAAATAATCGATGTTGATTTTTGTGCCTGAATAAACAATGGCTTCCACTTCGGAGAGCATGTCGGTGAAATCGATGCCTTTGGACTCCGCCAAATCGTCGAGCGCCACTTTTCGATCAATTGCCTGCACAATAGATACTTTTAGTTTCGATTTATTGGCAACCGTTTTCACGCGCAAGTCTTCGGGGCGGGTAATATCGTTCTCTTCCACGTGCCTTTTAATCAGTTCCACGAACTCTTTGCCATATCGTTTGGCTTTTCCGGAACCCACACCGGGAATGTTTTGCAATTCTTCCAACGTGATGGGATACGAGGTGGCCATTGCCTCCAACGACGAAGGTTGGAAAATAACATACGGAGGGACGTTAAGTTTTTTCGATAATTTTTTGCGAAGGTCTTTCATCATAGCAAACAACACAGGGTCTGCCGCGCCGCCGCTTCCCGCGCCGCCGGTGATTACATCGCCATCGTCGCCTTCCAAGTCGCTCAGGCCTTCCTCTTCATCGTCTTTGGTTATTTTAAAGGAAACCGGTTTTTTTAGAAAGTCTTTTCCTTTTTTGGTGATTTTCAGGATGCCGTAATTTTCGATATCCTTTTTGAGATAATTGTCTAATAATGCCTGACGAATGAGCGCTTCCCACGTGCTTTCTTCTTCATCGGCGCCGGTTCCGAATTCTTCTAACTCGTTGTGTCCGTAGGTTTCAATGTCGGATGTTTCTTTTCCGACAAGAAAATTGATGACATACTCGGCTTTTTGTTTTTCCTTGAGTGCTAAAATAGCTTCTAATACAGTAATTAGTAATTCTTTTGCTTCCACCTTAATTTTAGGATTTATACAGTTATCGCAATGTTCGCAATTTGGTTCGTGATAATCTTCGCCGAAATAATGCAGCAGCATTTTTCTTCGGCAGACGGATGTTTCGGCATAGGCCGCGGTTTCCAACAGCAATTCTTTGCCAATTTCCTGCTCTGCCACGGGTTTGCCTTGCATAAACCGCTCCAGTTTTTGCAGGTCTTTTTCTGAATAATAGGCAATGCACTTTCCCTCACCGCCATCGCGCCCGGCACGCCCGGTTTCTTGATAGTACCCTTCCAAGCTTTTGGGAATATCGTAATGAATTACGTAGCGCACGTCGGGCTTGTCAATTCCCATGCCGAAGGCAATGGTAGCGACAATCACATCGGCTTGCTCCATCAAAAACGCGTCTTGGTTGGCGCTTCGGGTGGCGGCATCCATTCCCGCGTGGTAGGGCAACGCGCGGATGTCGTTGGCTTGCAGTATTTCGGCGAAATCATCCACTTTCTTCCGGCTGAGGCAGTACACGATTCCCGATTTTCTGCCTTGCGAAAGAATGTATTTGATGATGTCTTTGTCTATTTTATCGGTTTTATTTTTTACTTCGTAATACAAATTCGGGCGGTTGAACGATGACTTGAACAGCGCGGCATCGGTCATTCCCAGCGTTTTTTGAATATCGTGCTGCACTTTGGGAGTGGCCGTGGCAGTGAGCGCGATGAGCGGCCTAACGCCTATTTCGCTCACAATGGGGCGGATGCGCCGATATTCGGGACGAAAATCGTGCCCCCATTCCGAAATACAATGCGCTTCATCCACCGCGTAAAACGATATTTGAATGTTTCGCAGAAAATCGATGTTTTCTTGTTTTGTCAACGACTCAGGCGCTACGTAGAGCATTTTGGTTTTGCCTTCAAGAATGTCTTTTTTCACTTCTTCAATTTCCTGTTTATTTAAGGAGGAATTCAAGAAGTGGGCTATTCCGTCTATTTCGCTGTAATTTCTCATCGCGTCCACTTGGTTTTTCATCAGCGCGATAAGCGGCGAAATAACAATGGCCGTGCCTTCCGACAACAACGCGGGAAGCTGATAGCACAGCGATTTTCCTCCGCCTGTGGGCATAAGCACAAACGTGTCTTTCCCGGCAAGGATACTGTTTATAATGGCCTCTTGACTTCCCTTAAACGTATCGAAACCGAAATATTGCTTTAGGCCTTTGTATAATTTGTTTTGTTTTTCCATAGAAACGGCTACGAAAATAAAAAATAATTGGCAACTATGGTTTGTACAAAATTAACCAAGTATTTTATATTTGCAATAAAAAAAGCGAAATACATGAACTAAGGTAAGTCATAAAAATGAAACGCGTGCATGGATTTATGTTAAAAATGGATTTTAGCACACGATATTCGCCTAAAAAATAAGCCGCATGCAAAAATGCACACGACTTAGAAACTGTTTTGAGTTTTACGAATAATATTTTTATGCTACCTTCAAGTGCTGAAGGTCTGATTTTTCGAGTTTCTCCATCGCGTAATCGCGGGTTATGTGGAGTTTTTTCTTGCCTTCCGACGGCAAAGAGAACATGGCGTCAATCATGATAGCCTCCACAATAGACCGCAATCCGCGAGCGCCCAATTTAAACTCAACCGCCTTATCCACAATGTATTCATAGGCATCTTGCTCAAAAGTGAGGGCTACGCCGTCCATATCAAACAGTTTTTGATATTGCTTAATGATGGAGTTTTTTGGCTCGGTGAGGATGCGCAGCAGCGCGTTTCTGTCAAGCGGCTCCAAATAGGTGAGAATGGGCAAACGGCCGATGATTTCGGGAATGAGCCCGAAGGATTTCAAATCGAGCGGTGTGATGTATTTCATCAGGTTTTTTCTGTCAACGCGCGCCGTCTCGTTGCTGGCCGCGTACCCCACCACACGGGTGTTGAGGCGCTGGGCAATTTTTTTCTCAATGCCATCGAAAGCGCCGCCACAAACAAACAAAATGTTTTTGGTGTCAACGGCAATCATTCGTTGCTCGGGGTGCTTGCGCCCGCCTTGTGGCGGAACATTCACCACGGCACCTTCCAGCAACTTCAACAAGCCTTGTTGAACGCCCTCCCCGCTCACGTCGCGCGTGATGGACGGATTGTCGCTTTTTCGGGCAATTTTGTCGATTTCATCAATGAATACAATGCCTCTTTCGGCAGCGCTCACATCGTAATCGGCTACTTGCAGCAACCGGGTGAGAATGCTCTCGATATCCTCGCCCACGTATCCGGCTTCGGTAAGCACCGTGGCATCCACAATGGTAAAAGGCACGTGCAACATTTTGGCAATTGTTCTGGCCAACAGCGTTTTACCGGTACCGGTAGCGCCCACCATAATGATGTTGGATTTCTCAATTTCCACATCATCTTTCACGGTTTTCTGCAAAATGCGCTTGTAATGGTTGTACACCGAGACGGACAGATAACGCTTGGCATTATCTTGCCCGATAATATATTGATCTAAAAACTCTTTGATTTCCGTAGGTTTCGGCAGAGTGCTGAGCGAAATTCCCAAATCGGATTTTCCTTTGCTTTTGAACGTGTCGCTCACAATTTCGTGCGCTTGTTCGGAACACATATCGCAAATGTATCCCGTCATGCCGGAAATGAGCAAATTCACTTCGCTTTCGCTTCTTCCGCAGAAACTGCAATTGTTGCTATTGTTTGTTTTTTTAGCCATTTTGTGGACTGATGGATTTTTTAATTGTCGGGAGTTTCAGGTTTCGCGAAAAAAATCCGCGAACTTTTACTGAAAACCCCAAAAGCTTTATATTTAGCTAATTCCTACTTTCTTTACCAACACATCGTCAACCATTCCATAGTCTTTGGCTTCCGATGCCGTCATCCAGAAATCGCGGTCGGAGTCGCGCGCCACATCTTCAATGGGTTTTCCTGAATGTTTGGAAATAATGGAGAACAGTTCTTGTTTTACTTTCGCAATTTCGCGCGCCGTAATTTCAATATCCGATGCTTGTCCTTGCACGCCACCCAATGGTTGGTGAATCATTATGCGTGAGTGCGTGAGCGCGAAGCGCTTTTTCTCCGTGCCGGCAACCAGTATAACGGCTGCCATGGAAGCGGCAATTCCGGTGCAAATGGTAGATACATCACTGGAAATGAACTGCATGGTGTCATAAATCCCATATCCGGCATACACCGAACCTCCGGGCGAATTGATGTAAATGGAAATATCTTTTCCGGGGTCGGCCGAATCCAAATAGAGCAATTGCGCTTGAATCACGTTGGCCGTATAGTCATCTACCTGTGTTCCCATAAAGATAATGCGGTCCATCATTAATCGCGAGAAAACGTCCATTTGCGCTACGTTCAGTTGACGTTCTTCAATAATGGTGGGTGAAATATAACCTCCTTGGCTGGTTATTTTCATATAACTATCTAATCTGGAACCGCTCATACCTAGGTGTTTAACGGCGTATTTTCTAAAATCGTTGTTCATATTTTCTTTTTGTTAGTGTTGAATTTTGTTTCTCCGTGTATTACTACAAATAAAGTGCCACGTTTTACAGACTGTGTTGAATAAAGAACCGCCAAAGGTTTTCTTTATTGCTGAACAAATTTATAACGAATAATTTGAATATAAAATTAAACAACAATAAAATGTGGAGAAAACCTTCGACGGCGATACAATTATAGGATTGCAAATTGAAGAACGAGAGACGCGAATGATGCTCTTCTGCGTCGTTTTAAGGAATTAGTCGTTTTCCTTTTCTTCTTTCTTCTATTCTTCTTTCGCTGCCTTCTCTTCTTCTACTTCTTTATCTTTTTCAGCTTCTTTATTCAGAAGTTCGGAGAAATCTTTAGACGCGATTTGCTCTTCCGTAATACTAATGGTTGATTTCAACCAATCGATTAATTTGTTTTCTCCCGCTCTATCGTACAAGTTGCGCAATGTTTCCTCTTTCTCCAACAAGCTCTTAACGTAGTTTTGAAGTGCTTCGGCCGGCACGTTGTTCATACCGTATTGCGCGAATTGCGCTTTGGCTACATCGGTGGCGAGTGACTCAATATCTTCCGATTCGATTTTGATGTCGTTTTTCTCCAAAATTTGCTCTTTGGCAATATGGAATTTGAGGTCTTCGATGATTTTTGGCAAGTCTTCCTCAAGCGATTCTTCGGTTCTGTCTTCGTTCGACGCCAATAACCAACGTTTCAAAAACGCTTCGGGGAACTCCACATCTTTCATTTTTCCGAGAATCATCTCTTTAGCTTCGCTAATGAAGAGATAATCGGCATTGGGTTTGAATTGGTTGTTAAGCGCTTCTCGGATTTTGTTTTTGAACTCTTCTTCGGAAGTGGCAACGCCTTCACCCAATACCTGATCGAAAAGTTTTTGATTCATTTCGGCTTCTTTGTAGCGGGTTACCTCGTTGATATCGAAGCGGAAGTCGGAATTGATCTCTTTCACGTTCTCTTTGGTGGTTTGCAACAGCGATGCCATTTCGGCTTCGTTGTTGTCATACGCTTTTCGGGGGTTAAATACCACGCCTTCACCCACTTTGGAACCAATAAAATTGTTTTTCGTTTCCTCATCTTTCACATACGACGGCATTAAAATGGCATTCTCAATAACCATTCCGCCTTCTTTGTCGGCACCGTTTTCCACTTCGGTAAGGGTACCTTTCAACAAATCGGTGTCAACGGCTTCCTCTTCTATTTGCTCATACGTGCCGTAATTCTGCTTGTAGGCATCCAATTGTTTTTCCAACAAGTCGTCTTCCAACTCCACATTGTAATAAAGCAAGTTGTCGTCTTTGCCCAGCGGAAGCTCAAACTCGGGCGTGAGGCCGATATCGAATTTGAATTCAAAGTTTTCGTCTTTGTCAAAATCCATCGCGTTTTCTTCGTTTTCCACCGGCAGTGGTTCGCCCAAAATGCGCAATTTATTATCGCGGATGTAATTGTTTAATTCTTCGCCCAGCATTTTATTGATTTCCTCCACCATAACGGCCTTGCCGTACATTTTTTGGATGAAGCTTTTGGGCACTTTTCCTTGCCTGAAACCGGGGACGTTGGCTCTTTGCCGATATTGGTTCAGCGCTTTGTCCACTTTTTCCTGATAATCTGCTTTTTCGACTTCTATAACGATGGTTCCGTTCACCTCGTCGGTTTTATTAAGGGATGTCTTCATTAGGATGAGTTGTTTTTTTGAAAGTCGGTAAATTTCAACCGATTGTAACTGTTTTTTAAATAAGAGTGCAAAATTAGCTTTATTCTTTCAATTTGCAAAAAATATTTTGTCAAGAAGTATTTTCGTATCTTTGCAAATTAAAAAAATAATTATCCGCAAAACGTCTAAATAACTCCGCTTTTTAAAGCGGAGGTTCATGATAAGCCCCCCAAAAAGGCTTTAGCCATGATTTTCTATAGCTATAGCCCGCATTCTACACCTCCGTTGTGAAAGACAGAGTTAATAAAAAGTACCTGACGGTTTGCGGATAATCACATTAAAAAATTACCGATGCGGCAAATTCTCACAAACGCCACTCCCAAGGCAAAAATATTCTATTTGTTTCTGATGCCATTGGCAGGCTTCGTGGTTCTCGCGCTGGTTTTAGGGCCTATATCGGCCATTTTCCCCGAAGCGGACAAAAGCTTATGGTATATTCATTCGGCCACGGTTCTGCAAGCAATTTTGGTGTTTCTGCTGCCGGCATATTTCGTTATCAGTCACACCACGGATAACCCTTTCAGCTATTTGAAACTGCGCAAGAAGGACGAATGGCCTCAAAAACTGGTTTTCGGCTTGTTAATGTTTGTGTTTTCCTATGCGTTTGTTGCTTTTCTGAATCAGTGGAACAAAGGCATTTCTTTTCCCGATTGGATGCAACCCATCGAGCAATGGATGCGCGCGATGGAAGACAGCGCGTTGGAAACAACTGATGCGTTATTATCGGGAAAAACCATTCCCAAACTGATTGCCAACTTACTGGTTGTGGCAGGCGTAGCCGCGTTTACCGAAGAAGTTTTTTTTCGAGGCGCGTTACAGCAATTCATTAAGGAATGGTTAAAAAACGGGCATGCCGCCGTGTGGCTCTCGGCGCTTGTTTTTAGCGCGATACATTTTCAGTTCTACGGTTTCTTCCCCCGGTTGGCACTTGGCGCCATACTTGGGTATATTTTCTTGTACACCCGAAACTTATGGATTGCCATTTTTGTTCATTTCATAAACAACGCGTTGGTAATTATCGCCATGTTTTTTTGGGGTGAAACAGATTGGATGGAACAAATGAATGAAACTACCATCACTCCGCAGTTTCTTTTAACGGCACTTATCAGCTTGGCTGCCACAGTGATGCTCTTAAGAAGCTATAAACTCCGAACTTTAAAAAATTTAAGCAAATGATTCAAATACAACATACCATATTATCTGACGATATTTTTGAAGAAGAGTTCATCTGCCATCTTTGCAAATGCAAAGGACAATGCTGTGTGGAGGGCGAATCGGGCGCTCCGCTCACGCCGGAAGAATATGAGCAAATAAACGAAATATTGCCCATCATTCGCGACGATTTATCGCCCAAAGCACAAGAACTGATCGACAAACAAGGCATCGCTTATACCGATTACGATGGCGAGTTGGTCACATCCATTGTCAATGGCGAGGAATGCGTGTTCACTTATTTCGATGAGAACGGTGTGTGCAAATGCGCCATCGACACGGCATACCGCGAAGGCCGCATTTCGGTTCAGAAACCTATTTCGTGTCATTTATATCCCATTCGATTGCAAGAATACAACGACTTCACGGCCGTGAACTACCATCGGTGGTCCATTTGCCAACCCGCCGTTAAATTGGGCCGAAAAGAAGGCATTCCGCTCTATCGTTTTCTAAAAGAACCGCTTATCCGAAAATTCGGCGAAGAATGGTATCAAGAAGTGTGCGAAGCAGCGAAGTTGTTGAAGAGCAAAGAGAACAGTGAGCAATAAGCGCTGGGCGTTGAGCATTGAGCGTAGAGCGTAGACAATTTTTCTCTCCCTCGCCCACTCACCCACGCTCCCACTCCAAAGCTTCCATTTCAATCTATTCCTCCATTTTCCACTTTATCAAATTTGTTAAAGAATATTTTTAACCTCACAAAATTATATTACCAAAAAAATAATCTCTTATATTTGACTTATTGAAGCATCGCTTAACGTGAGTTTTTGGATGCAGGAAGAATGCAAATAACTGACAGAAAACAGCTTATGGAAATAAAGCCACTAATTCTTGATAACATCAAAAACCGTTCGGAAAAAGAGTTTGAACCGTATTATCTCTACGATACACAAAAAATAAGACAGCAATGCCAGCAATTTCACGCGCTAGCTTATCCCGAAAAATCGATTCATTTTGCAACGATGGCAAATAACCATCCTGAGTTTCTTCGGATTGTTAAAGAAGAAGGAATTCGTGTTTTTGTTAACTCTTTGTTGCATTTGGATGCTGTTTCGTGTGCCGGATTTGAAGCCGAAGAAATTATATTTACCTCTTCAGGATTGACCGAAAAAGTAATGAAAATAATTGCAAAACAGGAAGTTCAAGTAAACTTGGATTCGCCTATGCAACTGGAGCGTTGGACGAAATTATTTCCGGATAAGAAGGTTGGAATACGTTGTAATATTGGCAATTCCGTTCGCCCGTTTGCCACGCACGCCGGATTTTTTATTGGCGAAAACAGCCGATTGGGTTTTACTGAAAACGAAATAAGAGACATTCCGAATAAATCGAAAATTTGCGGACTCCACCTTTATGCGGGGACCGATATTTTTAATGTGGACTATTTTATGAATTGCTATCGCGAACTCATCCGCTTTGCCGATTATTTTCCCGAGCTGGAGTACCTGAATATGGGCGGCGGCTTCGGAGTTGCCGAAAATGGCGGCGAAATGTTTGATTTTAACGAGTACAATTTACGCTTAACCGAATTGATGGAAAAAGCATCGAAGCACACTAAAAAAAGGCTGAAATTAATTTTAGAACCGGGCAGAATTATTGGCGGAGAAGCCGGATATTTTGTGTGCTGCGTTACCGATATTAAACATCGGGGAGACAAACGGCTGATTGGTGTAAACGCTTCTACAGTTCAGTTTTCACGTCCTTTGCTCTATCCCGATATAGCGAAACATCCGGTTTTGGTGGTTCGAAACGGAGCTGTCATAAACGAATCGGAAACCGTTTGCTCCACTATTTTTGGCTGCTCTACCTACTCGCGCGATATTTTCCGCGAAAACGTTCAACTTCCTGTGATTGAGCCCGGAGATACGCTTCTGTTTTGCAACGCCGGATCCTACTCGGCATCCACCTACCTGCATTTTCTTGGCTTTCCCAAACCCGATGAGTTTTTCGTATGAAAGTAAGGCAGTTAAACGGACAATCGGCTTACGCCACATTTGCCAACGTGGCAAAAGATGTGTATCGAAATAATCCTTATTATCGAGCTACGGATGGAAGTATCGAGAAAATGATTCTCTGTTCGAAAAGCAGTTTCAGCAATCACGCCGAAATTAAAATGTTTATTGTGGAAGATGGCAATGATCTTGTGGCAAGGTTTGTGCTTATTCACGATAAATATCTTCCCGATTACGTTCAGGTTTCGTTTTTTGAAGCCCAGGAAGGGTTGGGTGATATTTTCTCATTGATTAAAAACGAAGCACGCGCACATTTCCCTCATATTAAAAAAATTATAGTTGGCTTAAATGCTCATTTGAATTACGGCGCGGGCATTTTGCTCAACCGTTTCGATGAAGTTCCGCTCTTTGGACTGCCCTACACCCCGTCCTATTATCCCCAATATTTCTCGCAACTTCATTGTCGGAAAATGGTAACGTTCCGTTTTGATATGGACGCATACAGAAACTGGGCTCACGGCTATTTCGCTCAACGTCCTATCAAAGGATTAACCGTGCGGTTTATGGATAAACGCCGGATAAAATCGGAAAGCGCTATTTACACACAACTCAACAATAAAGCGTTTGTAAAGCATCCTTTCTGGGCAAACCGCGATGAAAGCGAGGACCTGGAACTATTCGCCCCGTTCCGCTTTTTTTTAGATAACGAAAACCTGATTATCGCCGAAATAGATGGTGAGCCTGTCGGGTTTTATTTGTGGTACCCCGATTTTAACCAATTGGTAAAAAACAACAGCGATTTAAATGCCTGGCATTTGCTGAAATACAGAGCAGGAATTGGCAAAGCGATAGACACGTTTCGTTTTACCGAAATTGGAATTTTGCCCAAATACCAGGGAACTTCCGTGGCGTATGCGCTCATCGATAAATCGTTGCCGACACTCACCAAACAGGGATTCTCATTTTGTGAAGGCGGATTTATTTTCGAAGAAAACCGGGCATCGATAGCATTTGTGAAAAGAATTTTGAAACGGTGCTACGGAAAAGACCCCGAACCCTATCGGCAGTTTGCCGTGTACGAAACTTCGCTTTGATGATGGATTTCAAACGCTCACATACTATCAGCGATTTTTCCGATGAATGGAACAAACTCTCGGAATGTTATTTTCAACGAACCGATTTTTTGTTGCATCTTGAGAAATTCAATCCCTGCAAGCAACGCTATTACGTGTGTATTGAAGAGCAAAAAATTATTGCCGCTGCCGTTGTATATTCCCTTCCGGTAAATATTTTTTCGTTTACCGGCATAAAAAGTGTTATCCAGATGCAGATAATAGGCATTCCGTGCTCCGTGTCGTGTGCGGGAATATTTGGTAAAAGCGATGGGGAAAGTGCATTATCAGAATATATTTTCACCAAAGAAAAAGGTTTCGTATTGATGCTTAATCGAAATGAAAAACCGGAACAGAAAAAATACGCTGCCGGAAAAACGCTGCCAACCATTGTTCTTGATAATACTTTTTCGGATTGGGAGGAATATATCGTATCGTTAACAGCTTCGTATCGAAGACGGCTGAAAAAGCTTATGACTGATCCTCCGGCATTGAAATTTTCAACCGTTCCTTCCGCTTCTTTTTCCGAACCAATGTATCGACTTTATGAAAATGTGTACGAAAAAAGCAATGCCAAGCTGGAAAAGCTGACTATCGACTTTTTTAAAAACCTGCCGCAGGAATTCCAAATTTTCGCCTGTTATCACAACGAAAAAATAGCAGGCTGGAACATTGGGCTTCAAGATAACGATACGTTCTATTTTTTTATGGGCGGCATTGATTATCGCCTCAATAAATCATTCAACATTTATCTTCGCTTGATGGCAAGATTAGTGAAATCGGGAATGGAAAGGAAATGCCGATATATAGATTTGGGACAAACGGCGGAAATTCCGAAAATGCGTATGGGCGGTAAACTTCAGTCCCTTTATATGCAGGCATCACACAGCAACATTATTCTAAATAAAATGTTGAAAATGAGCCAAAATTTACTCGAATATAACCCGAAAACAGAAGCAAATAATCCCTTTAAAACCACCTTGCAATGAAAATACTTTTGGTACGTCCGAAACCATCGCCCGAAACCATCGGCTTGCAGCATTTAATGGTGGTTGAACCGCTCGAACTTGAAGTGCTGGGCGCGTTAAAACGAGATTCGGATACGGCGATAATTGTGGATATGATTATAGAGAAGAAGCCCTTTGAGCATTTTCTTGCCGAACACGCGCCCGATGTTTTGTGCATCACCGGTTATATTACCAACGTGAACACAATGAAGGAGTATTGTGCCATCGCAAAAAAGATGTTTCCCAAAATAACGTGCATTGTTGGAGGCGTACATTGTGAAGTATGTCCAGAAGATTTTGATTGTGAGCAAATCGATTTTCGCGTAGTCAGAAATGCGGCAAGCGTTTTTACCGCTTTGTTGAACCACATTGAGAACAACACACAACTGCCCCCGGGTGTTTTTATCCGGGGAAACACATTGGAGAATACATCGCTTCCGCCGTTGGATTTCTACGCACCTTTCGCCGACAGAAGTTTAGTTAAACGCTACCGGAAACATTATTTCTATATTTTCAGCCAACGTGTGGCGTTAATCAAAGCATCTTATGGATGTCCGTATCAATGTTCATTTTGTTTTTGCCGCGCCATCACTCGCGATACCTACCACCGAAGACCGTTGGAAGAAATCATAGAAGAACTCGAAACAATCCCGGAAAAAGAGATTTATATTGTGGACGATGATTTTCTGTTTGATGCCCGTTGGTTGCAACGATTTATTGATGAGGTGAAGCGTCGAAATATTCGCAAAAACTTTCTGGTTTACGGACGGGCAGATTTCATTGCCGCTCATCCGGATACCATTCGGCAATTAGCTGAAATAGGGCTAAAAACGGTGATTGTTGGTTTTGAAAGTTTCTCCGACAAAGAACTCAATCAATACAACAAGAAAACATCGGCAACGCTCTATCAACAAACAATGAAGGTGTTGCGCCAATATAAAATTGATGTATTCGCCACCATCATTATTCCACCGGAATGGGACAAAAATGATTTTCGACATATGGTTAAAACAGTAAAATCGCTGGGGATTCATTTTGTAAACTTGCAGCCCTTAACGCCGCTTCCCAAAACAGGAGTGAGCTATCCGCCGGAAGATATTCTTCTCGACAAGCAAAAATTCGAACAATGGGATATGGCGCACGTGGCTATTCGCCCGTTAAAATTAAGTGTGGCAGATTTTTACCGTCAAATCCTCAAAGCCTATTACTCCATTTTATATCAGCCATCAACATTGTGGAAGCACCTAACTTCTTATCCGCCAAAAATGTTGTGGAAAATGCTCTTGGGTGGGTATCGCGTGTCGAAGCAATACAAACAAAAAATTAAACAAGCAGAACATTATGCCTAAGATACTTTTCATTCAACCTACGCAATATACCGCGAACGGTAAACTTTGTAAGCAACGGAAAATCAACCTTCCCGGACTGGCTTTTCCGCTATTGGCCGCATATACGCCAGCACATTGGGAAGTGGAGTTATTGATTGAAGTAGTGGATGACATCGATTTTGAATCCGACGCCGATATCGTAGCAATCGGAACGATGGGACACGCCACTTTTCGAGGGTTGGAAATTGCATCAGAATTCAAAAAGCGCGGCAAAACAGTGGTAATGGGCGGATATATGGCATCCATAGCGTGGCAGGAAGCAGCCAAACACGTGGATTCGGTAATCATTGGCGACGCGGAAATTTCTTACCCTCAAATGTTGGAAGATTTTGAAAAAACCGGAACGGTAAAGCCCATTTACAACGAAACGATAACGCACTTGAACAATTTGCCTGTTCCGCGTTACGATTTACTGCTCAAAAAACCTATCGGAGCTATGCTGCCCGTGCAAGCCGGCAGGGGATGCTCCTTTACCTGCTCGTTTTGTTCCATTGCGTGTCTTTATAGCGGTAAATATCTTTTCCGTCCGGTTGACGATGTTATTCGCGATATCAAAACCGTGAAACAACTGGGGTTCAAGCGCTTTTACCTCATCGACGATAATATTGTTTCAAACCCGAAATACCTGCGCGAACTTTGCGAAAAAATTGCTCCGCTAAAAATGAAATGGGCAAGTCAATGCGTTATTCATTTGGCAAAAAATAAGGAATTGCTGGAAGTGGTACGAAAATCGGGGTGCGATTTAATGAGTTTCGGCGTAGAAAGCATTCAGCAAGATGCCATTGACAGTTTGGAGAAAAAATGGCTCAAGGCCGATGAGCACGAAAAAAATATGCGTATTCTTGCAAATTCGGGAATAACGGTTAGCACCGAAATGATCGTGGGAACTGATTACGATACCGAAGAGTCCATTCGTGAAACGTATCGGTTTATTAACCGCAATAAAATTCCCATACCTCGTTTTTACATTCTCACACCCATTCCGGGTACAACGCTATACGACGAATTGCACGCGCAAGGAAGAATGCTTACCGATGACCTTCGCCAATTCGACGGCACACGTTGTGTACATATTCCCAAACGGATTGAACCGGAAAAACTCACCGAAATGTATTGGTGGCTCAATCGTCAGGTATTTTCGGCGAAAAGCATTCTTCAAAGGGTGGTATTGAACCGAAATCTTTGGAAGAATTTCCCGATGTTGCTTTTTGCTTTAGGCATTAATTTACACTATCGGTATTATGTGAAAAGAAAAGTTACGCCCAATATTTTTTGAGGGAATGAGCAGAGAGAGAGAGTAATATCTTGTTGTTTAAACCACAGTAAAAAACCGATTTCTGATTGTGAAATCGGTTTTTTAGTATCTCATTTTATAAAATATCAAAACTGTAACCCAAGTTACAATTTAGTATCATTCTAAATAATACATTTGCAGTATCATTTATAACATAAAATAAAGAATTATGGCAACTTTTGAAACTGCAAAAATTTTCTCGATGGAAAATGCCATCGAATACTCCTCCGGAGGCGTTGTTAGTAAACAAGTAATCAAAAAACAATCGGGCAACGTAACGTTGTTCTCATTCGATAAAGACCAAGGATTAACCGAACACACTTCGCCGTTTGACGCGATGGTGCACATTTTAGACGGCGAAGCCGAAATACGCATCGATGGGCATCCGCATCATTTGAAAAAAGGCGATTGCATAATTATGCCCGCCAATCATCCGCACGCGTTGCACGCCATTGAACCTTTTAAAATGGTGTTGACAATGATTAAACAATAGTAAGCAATAAAATCTGAAATCTCACATCAAATTATGAGCGAAATAATCAACAATTCATCGCAGCGAAAAGCGTTGCTGCGCGACCTCCTACTTCGCTTGCACAACGGCGAAAACCCTGAAGCACTGCGTCAACGTCTTATTGAAGTACTGCGCAACATTCCCTACAACGAAGTGGTTGAAGTAGAGCAAGAACTCATCAACAGCAACGCGCTCACCGAGGAAGAAATTCTTGAATTCTGCGATTTGCATACCGCCGTGCTCGATGGCAGCATCGACTTGCAAGGCGCAAAACCAATTCCCGCCGGGCATCCCGTGGATACATTCAAAAAAGAAAACGTAGCGTTGAAGAATGAGGTGCTCAAAATAGCCGATTTGTTCAACTCCGTATCTACACTGAAAGACAACCAATTGCCCGGATATATCTTGCAACTTCGCACCATATTCAACAACTTGTCAGATGTTGACAAGCATTATCTACGTAAAGAATATCTGCTTTTTCCGTATTTGGAAAAGCATCTCATCACGGGCCCGCCCAAAGTAATGTGGGGCAAACACGACGAAATTCGCGAGTTGCTGAAAAGCGCTTTCGAAGCATTATCATCACCCATTGATACTGTCGAAGAAATGAAATCCATTGTGGAGTTGATTCTACATCCGGCCGTGGAAATGCTGGACGGAATGATCATGAAAGAAGAAGAAATTCTTTTCCCGATGGCAATGGACACGCTTACCGAAGATGAATGGTACAAAATCTATCAGGAAACGCCCGAATTCGGCTACTGCCTTGTTGATCCGGAAGATGAATGGAAACCGCTCGGCACAAAAGTCGAGAAACAGGAATATGTAACGGCGGATGCCATTCGCCTGTCGTCAGGCGCGTTTAATATGGCTGAAATTGAGGCACTTTTCGTTCATTTGCCCATCGATATCACGTTTGTGGATAAAAATGATAAGGTACGCTTTTTCTCGCACAGCCCCAATCGCGTTTTCGAGCGTAACCGCTCCATTATCGGTCGAGACGTTCGTATGTGCCATCCACCCGGAAGCGTCCATGTGGTGGAACAAATTCTCGATGATTTTAAAAGCGGAAAAGAAAACAAAGCCGTTTTTTGGATGTCCAACTTTAAGGGAAGATTTATCTATATCGAATATTCCGCCGTCCGCAGCCCCGAAGGCGAATATCTGGGCGTGGTGGAAGTTACGCAAGACATCACACAAATGCGAAAATTGGAAGGAGACCAGCTGTTGCTTTCGTATAGAGAAAAATAAAAATGTGTGATAAGTATCTGCATTCACGATGAGAGAGCTATAAGCCGTAATAAATCACCACTGACCGACAAAACTCCGGCAGATCAGTTAACTTCCTAGAAGTTTTCTGTGAATAACTCCCAATTTTAGGTAGTCATTAATGGTAAAAAATATTTGTTCGCTTGAGTTCCTGTTCGTATATTTGTACATAATTTGTCACATATAAACGTACACATTTATGGTCATCATCAGTCCCACAGAATTAAGAAATCAACAGAAGAAGTATCTCGATTTAGCTGAAAAAGAAAAAGTTATCGTAAAAAGAGGAAAGAAGTTTATCAAGCTAACCGTCAGTGATAAAATCGATGATTCAGAGAGTGAAAAAACTCAATGGATGAAAGATTTCTTATCCATACCCGAAGAGTTTCGTTGTAATCCATTCGACATTAGTCCATCTGGCGATTTGTTTTTTGCCGACAAACGCAATTTGGCAGCTATTGAAAGAGGGTTCACAGATATTGAAGATGGACGAATTCACAAAATGTTTTCAAGTGAAACATTAGATGAATTTCTTAATAGGGTTGAGGGATGTACGAAATAGAGTTTACATCTAATGCGGCCAAAGACGCTATTTATCTTCGAAAGAAGGAACAAAATGCGTATAGGAAATTAGAAAAACTCTTGGATGAATTACGGTTCAATCCAAGAACAGGAACGGGAAAACCCGAGCGACTAAAGCACTATAAAACAGAGATATGGTCGCGACGTATCAGTAGAAAACATCGGTTGGTATATGAAATCAAGGATCAAATCGTATCAGTTAAAATAATCTCTGCTTACGGACATTATGACGATAAATAATTCCAAAATAGCCATTACTCCCGATACCAAAGTAGTCGAATTGCTGAAGGAATTTCCGCAATTGGAAGAGTCTTTGAAGAAATTTTCGCCCGCTTTTGCCGCGTTAAAAAATCCGGTGCTGCGAAAGACCGTTGCCAAAGTAACTTCTTTGCAACAAGCGGCAAAAGTGGGCGGCGTGAATATTGTGGAAATGGTGAACGCGCTTAGAAAAGAGGTTGGCCAATCGCCCTTGGGCGAGAACAATTTTTGTCCCGATAGTGAAGATATTCATATTCCGTTTTCGGAAAAAGCACCAGATAAAACCGTCACGCATCGGTTGGATGTTCGCCCCATTATCGAATCGGGTGAGCACCCGAAAGAGCAGGTTTTAAGCCTTGCGAATGAATTACAAGTGGGCGATTGCATGGAATTTATCTCGTCGTTCCCGCCCACTCCACTTATCAATTTATTGCAAAAAAGAGGGTTTAAGGTAACGATGCTCGCACCCAAAGACGGCAAAGTGAGTACGTTTGTAGAAAAAGTATGAACCAAAAACAAAGTGTGATTATATAAAAAAAGCGGCTACAAATACATTGTAACCGCTTTTGCTTTTTCAGTCGGGATGAGAAGATTCGAACTTCCGACCCCTCGCCCCCCAGACGAGTACTCTAAACCGGACTGAGCTACATCCCGAAAAAGTGAGTGCAAAAATACTACATTATTTTTAATCCAGCAAATTTAATGTTTTTTCATTTAAAGTATATTATGAATTTATCTGCTTTTCTTGTAAGAAATTATTTGTTAATTTGCATTGATAATAAAAAATAAATTACTCCAATGACATTTACCGCAAGACAAATTGCCGATTTTCTGAAAGGAGAAATCATCGGCAACCCGGAGGCAAAAGTGCACAATTTCTCCAAAATTGAAGCAGGCAAACCGGGTACCATTACCTTTTTAGCGAATGCCAAATACACACATTATATATACGATACACAGGCCGACATTGTGCTTGTAAACCAAGACTTTGTTCCCGAAAACCCTATTAAAGCCACGCTCATAAAAGTTCCGAATGCTTATGCAGCACTGGCTTCGTTAATGGAAATTGTAAATAAAAACACCCCAAAAAAGGAAGGGATTGAGCCAATGACCTTTATTTCCGATAGCGCTACTGTAGAAAAAAATGTGTATGTGGGCGCGTTTGCCTACATCGATGAAATGGCGAAAATTGGCGAAAATACGCAAATTTATCCGCAATCGTATATCGGACGAAATGTAACCATCGGTAAAAATGTGATTATCTACGCCGGCGTAAAAATTTATCACGACTCCGTTATTGGCGACAACTGCATCTTGCACTCCGGTTGCGTTATCGGAGCGGACGGATTCGGTTTCAGCAAAGAAAGCGATGGCTATCATAAAATTCCGCAAATGGGAAATGTCATCATCGAAAAAAATGTGGAAATTGGCGCCAATACTACCATAGACCGCGCGGTGATGGGTTCAACCATCATTAAAGAAGGCGTAAAACTCGACAACCTTATCCAAATCGCGCACAACTGCGAAGTGGGCGCGCATACCGCCATGGCAGCTCAAGTGGGCATTGCCGGCTCCACCAAAGTAGAAGAAAATTGCGTGTTTGGCGGCCAAGTGGGAATTGGGGGGCATATTACCATTGGCAAAAACTCACAAATTGGTGCTCAGGCAGGCATCATCAGTAACACCAAAGAGGGATCCGAGGTAATCGGTTCACCCGCCATGCCGGTGCGAAATTTCTTTAAAACAAGCGTGGTGCTTCCCAAGCTGCCCGATATGTACCGTCAATTAAACGCCTTGGAAAAAGAGGTGGCGGAACTAAAGAAAAAACTAAGCCATAACGAATAAGCAGTAGTTTTTCATTGAATTATGTAAAGATTTCACCAAAAATTGAACGAAATATGTCGATTTGGTTGTATATTTGCACATAATTACATAAAATGAGAAATTAATTGAAGTAAAAAGTGAAACAGAAAACATTACAGAATAGCTTCACGTTAAGCGGAACCGGGCTTCATACCGGATTAGACATTGTTGTAACATTTAATCCCGCCCCCGAAGACCACGGATACAAAATTAAACGTATTGATCTTGAAGGCCAACCCGTTATTGATGCGTTGGCGGAAAACGTAGTAAACACCCAACGAGGCACCGTGCTTGGCAAAGGCGATGTTACGGTAAGCACCGTTGAGCACGGCTTATCGGCACTATACGCCTTGGGAATTGACAACTGCCTTATTGAAGTAAACTCTTCGGAATTTCCCATACTGGACGGGAGCGCCATTCAATATGTGCAAGAAATCAACAAAGTGGGCGTGTTGGAACAAAAAAAGGACAAAGATTATTACATTGTTCGTAAAAAAATCGAAGTTTCCGATCCCGAAACCGGTTCCAGCCTCACGCTGCTGCCCGATGAATGTTTCTGTATTAATTCCTACATCGAGTTCGATTCACAATACATTCCCAATCAATCGGCAACAATGGAATGCTTGACCAATTTTGAAACGGAGATTGCGCCTTCGCGCACATTTGTTTTTGTTCGCGAAATTCAGCAACTGCGTGAAGCAGGGCTCATTAAAGGCGGAAACTTGGACAATGCCATTGTTATTTACGAAAGAAAACTTTCGCAAAAAGAACTCGATGATATTGCCGACGAACTTAACGTTCCGCATCATAACGCCGACGAGTTAGGCTATCTGAATCACAGAGAATTATCTTTCCCTAACGAACCGGCACGCCACAAATTGCTGGACATTATCGGCGATATGGCGCTTATTGGCAAACCAATAAAAGGACGACTAATTGCCACCAAACCCGGACATAAAATCAATAACCAATTGGCCCGCCTCATCCGCAGAGACATAAAGCAAAACGAAGTGCAGCCACCCGTTTACGAACCGGGAGCCGAGCCGTTGATGGACATCAATAAAATTAAGAGTATATTGCCGCACCGCTACCCGTTTTTGCTGGTAGATAAAATAATTGAAAAAACCGACCGCCATATTGTGGGTGTGAAAAACACCACCACAAACGAACCGTTTTTCGTGGGACACTTTCCACAAGAACCCGTTATGCCGGGCGTTTTGCAAGTGGAAGCCATGGCACAGGTGGGCGGTATTTTTGTGCTGTCGGATTTGGAAGAAGCCGAGCGTTATTCCACTTACTTCTTGAAAATTGACAATGTGAAGTTCCGCCAAAAAGTGGTTCCGGGCGAT
This sequence comes from Bacteroidota bacterium, assembly GCA_023388315.1. Lineage (GTDB taxonomy): Bacteria > Bacteroidota > Bacteroidia > Bacteroidales > Dysgonomonadaceae > JAEWGM01. The sequence continues at coordinate 31,028 of JAEWGM010000037.1, forward strand.
ACGCTGCTCATTCGTGTTGAACTCACCAGCGATATACGTCGAGGAATTGCCACCATGCGCGGCCTAGTGTTTTCGGGCGACAAAGTGGTTTCTGAAGCCGATTTTACAGCGCAAATTGTAAAAAACAAATAATACCCTAAGAATGAATAATATTTCAACATTGGCCTATGTGCACCCAGAGGCAAAGCTGGGCGATAATATTGTTGTTGAAGCGTTTGCTTATATAGAAAACAACACAGAAATTGGCGACGGCACACACATCATGCCTCAGGCAACCATTCTTTCGGGAGCGCGCATAGGCAAAAATTGCACCATTTTCCCCCATTCCACCGTAGGTGCTATACCTCAGGACTTGAAATTTCAGGGAGAAGATACAACGGCCATTATTGGCGATAACACCATCCTTCGCGAGTGCACCACCGTGAACCGCGGCACCGCCTCCAAAGGTTTTACCAAAGTGGGAAACCATTGTCTTATCATGGCATACAGCCATGTGGCGCACGACTGCGAACTCAATGACCATATCATTCTTGGAAACTCCACGCAACTCGCCGGCGAAGTGGTCATTGATGATTATGCCATCATCAGCGGCGGGAGTTTGGTGCATCAATTCACACGCATTGGACCGCACGTGATGATTCAAGGTGGCTCAAAAGTACCCAAAGACATTCCGCCATACGTGATGGTGGGCCGCGAACCGATTACGTATGTAGGGCTGAACGTGGTGGGAATGCGGCGCCGCAATTTCTCGAGCGAGCGCATCAACTCCATTCAGGAGGTGTATCGCTATCTCTATCAATCGGGTTACAACACCACGCAAGCACTCGAACGAATTGAAAAAGAACTCCCTCAAACCGAAGAGCGCGATGTCATTTTAAATTTCGTGCGCACTTCCTCACGCGGAATCGTTCGGGGAAATATGGAAGGATAAACCGCCATGAAACGTGTTGTTTTTCCTGCCGAATGGCATCCGCAAAGCGGTGTGCAAATTACATGGCCGCACGCCGATACCGACTGGTTTGATATTTTAGACGAGATAACCGATTGTTACGTTGCTTTTTCCAAAGAAATTTTAAAACGGGAGAAACTTCTGGTAGTTTGTCCGGATGAGCAGGAAGTAACGAAACATTTCACCCATGAAGAACAGAAAAAGCTCATCATTTCAACACACAAAAGCAACGACACATGGGCACGCGACCACGGCCCCCTTTCGGTTTTCCAAAACGGCACCCCCACCCTTCTCGATTTCGGTTTTAACGGCTGGGGATTAAAATTTGCCGCCAATTACGACAACCAAATCACCAAGCATCTTTTTGAGAAAGAAGAATTTAACCCTAACGTTCAGTACGAAAGCAGAATTAATTTTATTTTTGAAGGCGGTTCCATCGAATCGGACGGAAAGGGAACGCTACTCACTACATCGCAATGCTTGCTGGCACCCAACCGCAACCAACCGATGACACAAGACGAAATTGACGCGTACTTACGGGAAACACTGGGTGCCGACCGAATTTTGTGGCTCAATCACGGCTACCTTGCAGGCGACGACACCGACAGCCACGTGGACACACTTGCGCGCTTTTGCGATGAAAACACCATCGCGTATGTGACATGCGAAGATGAAAGCGATGAACATTTCGATGAATTAAAGCGAATGGAAAAAGAGTTGAAATCGTTCAGGACAGCGCAAGGGAAATCGTACAACCTTATTCCGCTGCCTATGGCAGATGCCGTTTTCTATAACGGTTACCGCCTCCCCGCCACCTATGCCAACTTTCTTATCATTAACAACGCGGTTTTAATGCCCACCTACGCCTCCACGAAAGACGAATTGGCTAAAAAACAGTTGCAAAAAGCATTCCCTAATCGTGAAATCATCGGCATCGATTGCCGCCCGCTTATTAAACAACACGGTTCGCTTCATTGTGTAACGATGCAGTTTCCGGAAGGATTTTTGTGATTTGAGAATGGGGATTTGAGATTTGGGATTTCAACAAAAACTTCGTATTTTTAGCATCCGAAGTCTAACAATCTATGTTCTTGACTCTAACAATCTAAAAAAATGAAAATAGGAATCATTCAACAAGCCAATACGGCTGATATTCAACAAAATACTTCACGGCTAGCATCAGGCATTCGCCAACTAGCTGCGGATGGAGCTGAACTTATCGTGATGCAGGAATTGCACAACGGATTGTATTTTTGCCAAACGGAAGACGTAAACACGTTTGACCAAGCAGAAACCATTCCGGGATTTTCCACCGAGTTTTTCGGGCCACTGGCCAAAGAATTGGGCGTGGTGATTGTGCTGTCGCTTTTTGAAAAACGCGCCGCGGGATTGTACCACAACACGGCTGTGGTTCTCGAAAAAGACGGTACCATTGCAGGAACTTATCGCAAAATGCACATCCCCGACGATCCTGCGTATTACGAAAAATTTTACTTCACTCCTGGCGATTTAGGATTTCACCCCGTGGAAACATCGGTTGGCAAACTGGGCATTTTGGTATGCTGGGATCAGTGGTATCCCGAAGCCGCGCGCATGATGGCTTTGGCCGGCGCCGAAGTGCTTATCTACCCCACCGCCATCGGTTACGAATCTACCGATAACGACGACGAAAAGAACCGCCAACGCGAAGCATGGATTACCGTTCAACGCGGCCATGCCGTGGCAAACGGCATTCCCGTAATTGCGGTGAACCGCACGGGTTATGAACCCGATCCATCGGGACAAACCAATGGCATCACTTTCTGGGGAAACAGCTTCGTGTGCGGGCCGCAAGGCGAGTTTCTGTATCAGGCACCCGAAGGCGAAACCACGCAAATCATCGAAATTGACAAAACCCGCACCGAAAACGTGCGCCGCTGGTGGCCTTTCTTGCGCGACAGGCGCATAGATGAATACGGGGAATTGACGAGAAGATATCGCGATTGACAAACAAAACAGAAAACGGCTCCGCGAGTTTATTCCGCCGGAGCCGTTAATTTGATAACCCTAAAACGAATATTCCACTAGAAAATCAACGTAATTTTTTGTCCAAATTGCGTTTGATAGCCGCCAAAAAATCTTGCGTATTGAGGTACTTTCCGGTTACATCTTCGCCGCCATAGACCAGCAGCGCGAGGTCTTTTGTCATTTCGCCGCCTTCCACGGTTTCGATACACACTTGTTCCAATTTCTCGCAAAAATCAATCAATTCGTGGTTGGCATCGAGTTTGCCCCGATGCATCAAACCACGTGTCCACGCGAAAATGGAAGCAATTGGGTTGGTGCTGGTTTCTTTTCCTTGTTGGTGCTGACGGTAATGGCGCGTAACCGTTCCGTGTGCCGCTTCGGCTTCCACCGTTTTGCCATCGGGCGTTACCAACACCGATGACATCATCCCCAACGAACCGAAACCTTGCGCCACGGTATCGCTTTGTACATCGCCATCGTAATTCTTGCAAGCCCACACAAAACCACCATTCCACTTCATTGCGGCGGCCACCATATCGTCAATCAACCGGTGTTCGTAAGTGATGCCCGCTTCCTCAAAGAGCGTTTTAAACTCGGTTTCGTACACTTCCGCGAAAATATCTTTAAAACGTCCGTCATATGCTTTCAAAATGGTGTTTTTTGTGGAAAGGTACAGCGGATAGCGTTTGGAGAGCGCCATTTGAAACGATGAACGGGCAAAACCGTAAATCGATTCATCGGTGTTGTACATGGCCATTGCCACGCCGCCGCCGTTAAAATTATACACTTCCCATTCCTGCGTTTCGCCTTGCTCATTTGTAAACGAGAGTTTGAGCGTTCCTTTTCCCTCAATTACCTTATCCGTGGCGCGGTATTGGTCCCCAAAAGCGTGACGCCCGATTACGATGGGCTCCGTCCAACCTTGCACGTATCGAGGAACGTTGGAGCAGATAATCGGCTCACGGAAAACAGTTCCACCAACGATGTTGCGAATGGTTCCGTTGGGCGATTTCCACATTTTTTTCAAGCCAAATTCATCCACACGCGCCTCGTCGGGCGTAATGGTGGCGCACTTAACACCCACGTTGTATTTTTTAATGGCTTCAGCGGCGTCCACGGTGATTTGGTCATCGGTGGCGTCGCGGCTTTGAATGCTTAAATCATAATATTTAATGTCTAAATCCAAGTATGGGAGAATAAGTTGCTCTTTGATGAACGACCAAATAATGCGGGTCATTTCATCGCCATCTAATTCTACAATAGGGTTTTGTACTTTTATTTTTGTCATAAAAATTATTGCTCTAATTCATTTATCAAATCTGCTTTATCTCATACATTCTTATGCTTAAAAGCGGAATTGTTTTCACATTATTATTTTCATCCAACACAAAAATCACATCCTTTGTTTTTCCAATATATTTCACCGAAATAACTTCATCATCAGGAAAACGAATTTCTATGGGCAACTGCTTTTTGATTTGCTTTTCAACTAATTTCCCATACATCTCAGCCCCATTGAGTAAGTACAGCAAAAATAAAATAAGAAACAAACCGTTACGAAAGATGTTGGTAAACCACGTTTTTTTATCGATTCCGAAGTAAATTTTCGAGTATGATACCGGGTAGCGACGATGCCACCATCTATCTAACAAATAAATTCCAAACACTATAAAAATCGATAGAAGCGTAAAAACAAGAATTCTGTAATCGGAAAAAGGTATTACTAAAAAATCCAGCACATCGGAATAGTGAAAAATATTGATGCCGAAACGCACAAATTTAGCGTAACTGAACAACATTCCTATACCAATTGCCAAAACATAAAACACAACACCTATGGACTTTAGCTCTCGAGAGAAAGTACGCACAAGAAATTTTGTCTTTTCAGAAATCATAGAGTTAATCCGTAATAGAATTAATCTGATTTTATGTCTGGTGAATTGTTTGTTTTTTTAAATGAAAAATATTATTTCCTATCTTTCATCGGCACAAACGACTGTCTCTCACGCACATTTCGATAAGCGGGACGAATGATGCGCTTGCTGCTCACGTTGAGTTCTTCGATGCGATGCGCTGTCCAGCCCACAATACGCGCCATGGCGAACAAGGGAGTAAACACTTCTTCGGGCAATCCAATGGCATCGTACACAAAACCTGAGTAGAAATCCACGTTTATACAGGTTTGTTTGGCGTCTTTGCCTTTGAATGCCATAAAGGTTTTCACGGCGCGTCCTTCCACCAACTCCATTAAACTGAACTCCTCTTCGCGGCCTTTTTCCACCGCCAAATCGCGGGCCATTTTCTTGAGCAGCACCGCACGCGGGTCGCTCACGGTGTACACCGCGTGGCCAATTCCGTAAATCAATCCGGTTTTATCGTTAGCTTCTTTTTTGAGCACACGCAGCAGATAATCATCCACTTGCTCCACGTCGTTCCAATCTTTTACGTTCTTTTTCAAATCGTCCATCATGCCTTTCACCTTGATGTTGGCGCCCCCGTGAAGCGGCCCTTTAAGCGAGCCAATGCCTGCAGCGATGGCCGAATACGTATCGGTTTCACTGGAACTGGTAACACGTACGGAGAACGTTGAGTTGTTACCTCCACCGTGGTCGGCGTGAAGTATGAGTGCCAAATCGAGAATCTGCACTTCCAACTCGGTGTAATTGTCACGACCCTTCATCATAAAAAGGAAGTTTTCGGCAACGGAACGGTCTTCGTATGGATGACGAACGTGCAGCGAACGCGATTGTTGATCGTGACGTAACACGTTGTAAGCGTATGCGATAATGGTTGGGAACTTCGCGATGAGATTGATGGATTGACGGATGAGGTTGTCTTTTGAAATATCATCGGGGTTCTCATCATAATTGTACAATTCCAACACACTACGTGCCAAAATATTCATCACATTTCCACCTTGAAGCGCCAAAATATTCATTGTGGTGCGATGGTCCAGCGGCATGGTTTTCATTATGAGTTTACGGAATATCTCCAGTTCCTCTTCAGTGGGAAGCATTCCCGAAAGCAAAAGAAAGGCCGTTTCTTCAAACCCGAGGCGGTTTTCTTTTTGAATACCGTTCACTAAATCATCCACATCAATTCCGCGATAGTACAGCTTTCCGGGAATAGCTTTCAACCCTTCCGGCGTTTTTTCGTAGCCTTGCACATCACCTACGCGCGTCAATCCGGCCAAAACACCCGAACCGTCTTCGTTTCGAAGCCCACGTTTCACGCTCATTTCAGAAAACAGGTTCTTCTTAATGTCGGTCGATTTTTTTATGGATTCTGATAGTTTGCTTATTAATTTTTTCTCAGTCATTATTGTATATTTTTTTAGTTGTAAATTTGTTCCAATTTTCTGTTACGGTATGAGATTATTTATCTTTTTAACATCGGAATATCTGTTTTTGTTTTCAAAAAGTAAAGGTTATAACAAATTTATTACTTCTTCGGCAAATTCGGATGTCGATAAGGCTTTCCCGTGTTCCATAAATCGTGCCAAATCGGATGTCGCGTGTCCTTTTTCGAACAGATTTTCGAGCGATTTTGTGATGAGTTTTCCCGCTTCGTTCCAGCCCATATATTCCAGCATCATCACGCCCGAAAGCAACATCGAGCAAGGATTTGCCTTGTTTTTGCCCGCGATATCGGGCGCGGTGCCGTGCGTAGCTTCGAAAATGGCGTGTCCGGTTTTGTAATTGATGTTGGCGCCCGGTGCGATACCGATGCCGCCCACCATTGCCGCCAGCTGGTCGGAAATATAATCGCCGTTGAGGTTGAGCGTGGCGATAACGGAATACTCTTCGGGTTTGAGCAGCGTATTTTGCAGAAAAGCGTCGGCAATCACATCTTTGATAAAAACCTTGCCACCTTTAACCGCTTCGTTATAGGCTTCTACAGCAGATTCCAACCCTTTTTCCGCTTTAATTTTATTGAATTTGTTTTCGGTAAAAGTTTCTTCGGGAAATTCGCGCTCGGCCAAAGCGTAACCCCATTTTTTGAAACCTCCTTCGGTAAATTTCATAATATTGCCTTTGTGAACCAACGTTACCGACGGCAATTTATTCGCGATGGCGTATTCTATAGCGGAACGCACCAATCGTTCCGTTCCTTCTACCGATACAGGTTTCACGCCAATGGATGTGGTTTCGGGAAATCGAATTTTGGCGACACCCATCTCTTCTTTCAGAAATTGAAGTACTTTTTCTACTTCGGGCGTTCCGGCGTTCCACTCGATTCCGGCGTAAATATCTTCGGTATTTTCCCGAAAAATGGTTACGCTCACTTTTTCGGGGTGCAGCAACGGCGTTGCCACACCTTTGAACCAGCGCACCGGACGCAGGCAAACGTACAAATCCAATTCCTGGCGCAACGCCACGTTCAACGAACGAATTCCCTCGCCCACAGGCGTAGTAAGCGGGCCTTTTATTCCTACCAAATAGGTGCGGAATGCGTTCATTGTTTCTTCGGGAAGCCACGAACCAACCTGGTTGTAGGCTTTTTCTCCGGCAAGCACTTCCATCCAGTTGATTTTTCGTTTTCCGTCGTAAGCTTTTTCTACCGCTTTATCGATTATTTGCTTGACGGACTGAGTAATTTCTTTGCCAATTCCATCGCCTTCGATAAAAGGGATGGTAGGGTTTTCGGGTACGAGCAATTTATTGTTTTGCAGAGTTATTTGTTGCATATATTTATTGATTCTTGTTTCGATGTTTTATTCTCATTTTTGTCATCCGTTCGCTAAATCCTCCTTCTTTTAGGAAATCTCTTTCCAAGGCTTCCAATTGTTTAAACAGCAGATAATCATTTTGAAGTATTAAGCAGCGAACCATATTTGCAATGGTTTCAGGTGGACGGTTTTCTGCAATTTTCATAAAATAAGCTACGTCTGCATTTCGTTCACGCCCAATTTTTCGCATTGCTTCTACTTCTACCGAATTATCTTCCCAAATTCTATGCTTACGAGTCCTTAAGTAATCTTCATAATCTGCCCGAAGTTCTTTCAAACTTGATTTTGCTACATTTATCAAATTCATTTCAATCTTTTTTGATGTAGCAGAAAATGCACTGCCTTCTGCAATGTTTTGTTTACCTGAACGGGCAGCCTGCACCATTTGGTCAATGGTACGGTCGCCCCTTTCCAGATATTTGTGGCAAAAGTAAAACGTTAAGTCGTAAATGACTTGCGACTTTTGATAAGTCAGCAATTTTTCAAAATGCCCCGTACGCTGTATAAGGCGGTTTTTGTTGCTGTTGTCATCGTTAGTCATAGGCTTCAAAGACTTTAAAGTCGTTAAGGCTTAACCTGATTGTTTAACGCACTGCCTGCCTTAAACCACTCTATCTGCTGCTCATTGTATGTATGTGCCGCTTCAAAAGTGTCTTTCGTGCCATCGGGATGAAGCAGTTCAACGGTAAGATTTTTGCCGGGAGCGAAATCTTTTAATCCGATAATGCTAATTTTATCGCGTTCCTGTACTTTGTTGTAATCGTCTTTATCCACAAAAGTGAGCGCCAGCATTCCCTGTTTTTTCAAATTGGTTTCGTGGATGCGGGCGAACGATTTCACGAGAATCACTTTTACATTTAAGTGGCGCGGTTCCATTGCCGCGTGTTCTCGACTCGAACCTTCGCCGTAATTCTCTTCGGCAACAACAATGCTTCCCACGCCGTTGGCTTTGAATTTGCGTGCTAAAGCAGGAACTTCGGAATATTCCATCGAAAGCGGGTTGAGCACGCTGTTGGTTTTATCGTTGAAAGCGTTTACGGCACCAATCAGCATATTGTCCGAAATATTGTCAAGGTGTCCACGGAAACGAAGCCACGGACCCGCCATCGAAATATGGTCGGTGGTACATTTTCCTTTCACCTTGATTAACAGCGGTAAATCGTGATAATCTTCGCCATCCCAAGCAGGAAACGGTTCCAGTTTTTGCAGGCGTTTCGAATCAGGATCGATATTGATTTGCACTTGCGCGCCGTCTGCCGATGGTGCCTGATAACCGGCATCTTTCACTTCGAAACCGAGTGGCGGCATCTCGTAACCTTTGGGCTCGGCAAGTTTCACGCGCTCGCCTTTGTCGTTTTCGAGCGTATCGGTCAGCGGATTGAATGTTAAATCGCCGGCGATGGTGAGCGCCGCAACCAATTCGGGCGACGTTACAAACGCGTGCGTATTGGGATTTCCGTCGTTTCGTTTGGCGAAATTTCGGTTAAACGAAGTTACGATAGAGTTGGTGCGTTCCGATTTCTCGTCGTCGCGACGCCATTGTCCGATACACGGCCCGCAGGCGTTTGCCATAATCACCGCGCCCACATCTTCAAACTCTTTGAGCACGCCGTCGCGTTCGGCGGTATATCGTACCTGTTCCGAACCGGGATTGATGATGAATTGCGACTTTACGCTCAATCCGTCTTTTCGGGCTTCGCGAACGATGGATGCGGCGCGCGTTAAGTCTTCGTAGGACGAGTTGGTGCACGAACCAATCAAACCCACTTCCATTTTGCGCGGATAGTTGTTTTTGATTACCACATCGGCAAATTCGGAGATGGTGTACGCGGCATCGGGGGTGAACGGACCATTGATGTGCGGCTCCAATTCCGAAAGGTCTATTTCGATAACTTCGTCGTAATATTTATAGGGATCGGCAACCACTTCGGGATCGGGTTGCAGATGCTCGATAATACCTCGTGCCAAGTCGGCAACTTCTTTGCGGTCGGTTCCTTCGAGATAGATTGCCGATTTCTCATCGAACGGGAAAATGGATGTGGTGGCACCCACTTCGGCTCCCATATTACAAATGGTGCCTTTTCCCGTTGCGGAAAGCGTTTGGGTTCCTTCGCCAATGTATTCGATAATGGCGTTGGTTCCACCTTTTACGGTTAAAATTCCGGCAACTTTCAGGATAACATCTTTGGGCGACGCCCAGCCCGAAAGTTTTCCGGTGAGCTTCACGCCAATGAGTTTGGGCATCTTCAGTTCCCACGGCAAACCTGCCATCACGTCAACGGCATCGGCGCCGCCAACACCAATGGCAATCATTCCCAAACCGCCGGCATTGGGCGTGTGCGAATCGGTTCCCACCATCATTCCGCCGGGAAAAGCGTAATTTTCTAACACCACTTGGTGGATGATTCCCGCGCCGGGTTTCCAAAAACCGATGCCGTATTTATTCGACACATCTTTAAGGAAATCAAATACTTCACGATTGGTAATATTTGCCGTTTCCAAATCGGTTTCGGCATTTTTATAGGCTTGTATTAAGTGGTCGCAATGCACGGTAGAAGGCACAGCAACGCTGGTTCGTCCCGAATTCATCAGTTGCAGCAGCGCCATTTGTGCGGTGGCATCCTGCATCGCTACGCGGTCGGGCGCGAAATCCACGTAATCTTCGGCACGCTTGTAATCTTTCAAGTCCACACCGGGCGAAAGGTGGGCAAAAAGTATTTTTTCAGTAAGGGTTAACGGTCGTTTTAAAATTTCTTTGGTTTGTTTGATTTTCTCAGGCAAATTCGCATACACTTCGCGAATCATCTCAATGTCGAATGTCATATTGATTGAGCTATTTTTATTGATTAGTAAATTTTTTGTGATTAAAATATTCAGAGCGAACATTGTTCGGATTTTTAACAACTGGAAGTGAGAAAAGTTCGTAGATGTTTCATAGGTTTTATTGATATTCCATTTTTTGTTTTCACAAATATAAACAAAGAAGTTAAAAGACTTTCGGAGTTTACATTATTTTTAGTAATTTCGTCGCTTAAAATATCTCTGAATCTAATTTAAGTAAAACAAAAATGAACGAAAACGAAGAAAAAATCAAAAATTTACCCGAAAACGCGTATCGGGAATTAAAGGAAGGCGAAGTGTACAAACCCGTGCTGCCCGCCGAACGGAACATTACGGAAATTACGCCTTGGTCTGTGGGTATGGGGTTGCTGATGGCCGTTATTTTTTCGGCTGCCGCCGCCTATTCGGGATTGAAAATTGGGCAAGTGTTTGAAGCGGCCATTCCCATTTCCATTATTGCCGTGGGAGCCTCGGCAGCGTTGCGCAAGAAAAACGCGTTATCGCAAAACGTGATTATCCAATCCATCGGCGCGTCGTCGGGTGTGATTGTTGCCGGCGCGGTTTTCACCATTCCGGGGCTGTACATTTTGCAAGCCAAATATCCCGAAATTCAAGTGGATTTTTGGCAAATATTTTTCTCTTCGCTGTTTGGCGGAATTTTAGGCATTTTGTTTCTGATTCCGTTCCGAAAATATTTCGTAAAAGATATGCACGGCAAATTGCCGTTTCCCGAAGCCACCGCCACCACCGAAATTTTAATGACGGGCGAAAAAGGCGGTAATCAGGCAAAACTGCTTGTAACGAGCGGATTAATTGGCGGGCTATTCGATTTTTGCTTTTCCGCTTTCCGTTTGTGGAGCGAAGAAATTTCCACGCGCATCATTCCCGGAGGCGCCATGCTTGCCGAACGGTTTAAAATGGTGCTGAAATTCAATGTGAGCGCGCTTATATTTAGTTTCGGATATTTGGTGGGGCTGCGCTACGCGGTGATTATTACGGTTGGTTCGCTGTTATCGTGGCTGGTGTTTATTCCGTTGGTAAATGAAATTGGCGCGCTGGTAGCGGCCGGTGGCGGCGTGAATCCGTTCGCTGCAATGACAGCCGAACAGATTTTCGCGGAATATGTTCGTCCCATTGGCATTGGCGCCATTGCGATGGCAGGAATTATCGGCATCATTAAATCGGCCGGCGTTATTGGCAATGCCTTTAAATTGGCAACCGGAGGCGGAAAAAAAGCCGGCGCGCACACCGTTGTGGAAAAACCGGAACGTACGCAACGCGACCTGAAGATGTCATTTGTGATGCTGTTTTTATTCCTCACATTAATCGCTATTTTCATCTTCTTAATTATCGGTGTGAAAGTGACGCTGATGCAAGCCATTGTGGCGTTATTGACCATCACCATTATTTCATTTTTGTTTACGACAGTTGCCGCCAATGCCATTGCCATTGTGGGTTCAAACCCCGTTTCGGGAATGACGTTGATGACACTTATTCTCTCGTCTGTAATTCTTGTAGCCGTAGGCTTGAAAGGCTGGCAGGGAATGGTGAGCGGACTGATTATCGGCGGGGTGGTTTGTACCGCACTTTCAATGGCAGGAGGTTTCGTAACCGACTTAAAAATAGGTTATTGGATTGGAACAACGCCCTCCAAACAACAATCGTATAAGTTTCTAGGAACATTGGTTTCGGCTGCCACCGTGGGCGCCGTAATTTTCATTTTGAACGAAGCATACGGATTTGTTGCAACCGAAACGCACACCAACCCAATGGTGGCGCCACAGGCCAACGCGATGGCGGCAATTATTGAGCCGTTAATGTCGGGCTCGGGTGTTAGCTGGATGTTGTTGGGCGTGGGCGCGGTTATTGCTATTCTTATTAATTGGCTCAATATCTCTCCTTTAGCATTCGCATTGGGAATGTTTATTCCGCTACCGTTGAATACGCCGCTGGTAGTTGGCGGATTACTCAATCATTGGATCAATAAACGCTCGAACGACTCGAAGTTGAACAACGCACGTCATCAACGTGCCATTCTTATTGCATCGGGATTCATTGCCGGTGCGGCTTTGTTCGGTGTAATTGGGGCACTGGTGATTTTCATTACCGGCAACGGTAACGCGCTCAATCTCGGCGTGTGGGCGGATCCTCAGGGCACAGGCGCGCAGGTGGTGGCATTGATTGCTTTTATCGGGTTGGTTTCCTATTTTGTTTGGGAATCGATGCGGGCCAAGAAAGAGGATTAATATATAAATTCACAATATAAAATTGCATGGTTGTCGAAAAGTTCAGCAATAAATATCGAATTTCATCGGCAAGGGCATACTGGCACGATTACGATGGCGGAATGTATTTTATTACTGTTTGCACAGAGGGTTTTGTCCATTATTTCGGCAAAATTGAAAATGGAGAAATGAAATTAAATTTATTGGGAAAATATGTGGCAAACTGTATTGAAAATACACCAACCCATTTTCCCGATGTCATCATTCCGGTATATGTGGTTATGCCCAATCACATTCATTTAATTGTGTGTATTGATGGCAATAACCGGGGAAATCTTGAATCGCGGTGCAGTAGAGACGTTGCATGCAACGTCTCTACAATGTCCCGAATTTCACCAAAACCGGGTTCATTACCAACGGTTATACGCAGCATCAAATCCGCCGTTACCCGTTACGCAAATCAACATTGCATTCCATTCCAATGGCAATCACGGTTTCACGACCGCATCATCCGAAATCAAAATGAATGCAACAGAATTGCTGATTATATTGACCATAATCCCGAAAATTGGATGAAAGATGAATTGAATGTTCATTGATACAAACAATATATTACTATGCTTATAGCTGCTTTTATCTTAGTCATTCTTGGCATTTTGATAAAAAATGGAAAAATGTATTTTCTCATTGCAGGATACAACACACTATCGGCTAAACAAAAGGAAAACTATGATATTCAAAAGATTGCAGTGTTAATGCGAAATGTTTTGTTTGTAATAGCCGGTGTATTATTCCTTCAGTTTTTTATTCCAAAATGGATAGGAGAAAGCAAATGGATAGATTGGGCGGCGATTTCTATTATTACTTTCTGTGTAATATTCTTGCTCAAATCAGCCAATTCAGAAAAATATAAACGAAAAAAACAATAAACAACTTTCAATATGAAAAAAGCACTCATATTCACGGCACTAACCTTGTTTTTTGCCGCTTGCACACAAAAACAAACCACCCAATCATCGGTGGATGAAACCGATTTCACACAATACGTGAATCCGTTTATCGGAACGGCGTTTACGGGACACACGTTTCCCGGCGCCACTTATCCCCTAGGGATGATTCAAGCGGGGCCGCAAACCGGTAATTTCACATGGGAATATTGTTCGGGATATTTTTACGAAGACTCGCTCATCCAAGGATTTACGCAAACCCGATTGAACGGAACGGGATGCGTTGATTTGGGTGATTTGCTGGTGCAGCCGTTTTCGGGCGACAAACGCGATAATTTGGACAGCCGATTCGACAAAGCCACCGAAAAAGCGTCACCCGGATATTACACCGTGGAATTGGCCGACAACAACGTGCGCGTGGAAATTACCGCTTCTCCGCACGTGGCTTTTCACAAATACACGTTCCCGAAAGGGAGCTCGGCCAATATTCTCGCCGATTTCCAAAGCGGGTTGGTATGGCAAGACGCTCGTTTTCACACACATGTGCTGGAAAACGAAGTGAATTTCGAGAGCGACCACGTCATCTCAGGTTTCACCCGCCGAACGGAATGGGTAGAGCGTGTGTATTACTTCGTGATTGAATTCGACAAACCCATTATCGGAAAGGAAGAATTGGAAAAACGTAGCCCGATGGAAAAATCGTCGCGCTACGTTCTTACTTTCGATATGGAAAATGGCGAAGAAGTGAATATGAAAATCGGCCTGTCATCGGCCAGCATCGATGGCGCCAAAGCCAACCTCGCGGCCGAAGTTCCCGATTGGGATTTTGACTCGGTACATAAAAACGCGAAAAACGAGTGGAACAACTATCTTTCGAGGGTAAAAATTGAAGGCACGGAAAACGATAAATTTAGTTTTTATTCATCGCTTTACCGTTTGTACATTCAACCCAACAACATTGCCGATGTGGACGGAAAATACATTGGGCCAAACCGCGAAGTATCGCAATCATCCGGTGGAAAATATTATTCCACGTGGTCGCAATGGGACACTTTCCGCGCCGCCTTCCCAATGTACACCATCTTAAGCCCCGAACTCATCGACGATTTCACCAACTCGATGCTCGATTACAGCGAACAACAAGGACACCTGCCCATTTGGTCGCTTTGGGGACAAGAAACCTACACGATGATTGGCAACCACTCCATTCCGATGATTGTGGATGCGTATATGAAAGGCTTCAACGGTTTCGATGCCGAGCGAGCTTACAATGAAATAAAGAAATCCATCACCACAAGCGAGCATCCGAAATCGGATTGGAAAGTGTATGACCAATATGGTTATTATCCATCCGATTTAATTTCACTGGAATCAGTTTCTCGCACGCTGGAATGCGGTTTCGATGATTATTGCGCCGCACTGATGGCCGAAAAATTGGGCAAAACGGAAGACGCCGCTTTCTTCAGAAAACGTTCGGAATATTACAAGAACCTGTTCGATAAAGAAACCAATGCCATGCGCCCCAAAAACTCGAAAGGCGCCTGGATAGCTCCATTTGACCCATATGAATTGGCGCACGCCGACTCGGAAGTGGGCGGCCATTACACCGAAGGAAACGCGTTGCAATACACGTGGCACGTAATGCAAGATATTCCCGGATTGATTGAATTAATGGGCGGAAAGGAAAAAACCGGCGAAGTGCTGGATTATCTATTCACCACCAAGCGGGCAGCAACCGGCACACTATCTGATGTAACGGGGCTCATCGGACAATACGCGCACGGAAACGAACCGAGCCACCACGTGGCGTACATTTATCCGTATCTCGACCGTCCCGAAGAAACGCAGTACCTTGTGCGCCAGATCTGCACCGATTTCTACAAAAACAAACCCGACGGGCTTATCGGCAACGACGATTGCGGACAAATGTCGGCTTGGTATATGTTCTCCGCGCTTGGTTTCTACCCAATGAACCCCGTGAGTGGCGAGTTTGTGCTGGGCGCGCCGCAAGTGCCTTCGGCAAAAATAAATGTAGGCAACGACAAGTGGTTCACCATGGAAGCCAAAAACCTATCGGAAAACAACCTGTATGTAGAAAAAGTGGAACTTAACGGACAGCCGTACGATAAGAAAACCATTTCTTATGACGATATAATGGGCGGTGCAACGTTGGTGTTTTATATGACGGATGGGGTTATGAAGTGAGCAGTTGACAGTTTGCAGTGAACTAAATATGGATTTAGAAATTTGGTTACCCGGAGTTTTAACCATCCTTATTGGCATAAGTGGATGGAAATTCCCTCACCTTATCAACATCTTTACGAAAGAAGAAAAAGAGAAAATGGATTTGAAGGGTACTGGAAAACTTTTCCGCAATATATTTGTACCAATGGGTGTATTGCAAATCGGCATAGCTTATTTTTCTCACAAAGATGAAAACCCATTCTTGGCTGTATTGGCTTCAATATTCATTATCCTTATAGCCATATTCGTGTTTGCCGCAAAAGCAGAAAAATATAAAAATAAAAGATGAACTATTTTAGATTTTTCAGTTTCATAGTTGATGGTTAGGGAAACCGTAGAGGCGCATTGAATGCGTCCTACTGAATGAACAATTAACGGTGCGAGCTACGCACCAGTTTGTAGAGACGGAGCGCGATCCGTCTCTATTTTATCCAAGTTACCTGTCTTCGCTCGCGCACTTTTATAAAGTGTGTGTTACGAAGCAAAAAAATCACCTATCGGCCCACACGATTTACAAAATCTCGCCGGCGAAAGGGAGATATTAGTTCACATTATCGGGAAATTTCAAGAGGGCAAAACCAAGCGTTCTTTCGGCTTTGGCTCAATAAACGTAACCACAATTCCCGCGAGAATAAGCGCGCCACCCATTGCTTTTTGCACGGTAATTTGCTCATTGAGAAAAATCCACGCCAATAATCCGGCAAATACAACCTGACTGAGTAACGATAACGACACGCGTGTGGCGCGCATATGTTTTGTGGCGTAACTGATAAGAATCCAAGCCAGCAGCTGGCACACAACACCTTGTACTACCAACACCAACCACGCTCGCGAAGAAAATCCGCTGAACGCCTCGCCAAACGCTATATTCACAAACAACAAAAAAACAGCGCTACTCAACGAACTGATGGCGATAAACGGCAATACATCCACTTTTTCCAGCACGTTTTTACTCAACAAAATATACAGCGCGTAAAGAAAACCGGATAAAACTGCGAGATAAAACGCCCTATCGAAAGAAAGTTCTTTAAACGATTGCAATCCGAAGAAAACCACCACGCCTGTCATCGCAATCGCCGAGCCCATCCAAAACGAGCGGCGAGGCTTGGTTTTTAAAAACAAAAACGAAATAATTCCCACCCACATCGGTGACAAATTCGCGAGCAAAGTGGCTTGTGTAGCGGTAGATTCTTGAATGGAAACATTCCATACCGAAATATCGGAAGCGAAAATAACTCCGCACAAAACGGTGGGCAGAATAAATTGGCGAGGTAGTTTCAGTTTTCCCGTGAAATAAACGTACGGAACCAATATCGCCGCCGCAATCGCCATGCGGTAAAACGCGGAAATTAGCCCCGAGCTCAATTGCAAGCGGATAAGAATGGGAAAAATGGAGATGCTCAATATCCCGATAAAAAGTGCTAAACGTGGTTTATTCATTTTTAGTCAATTGTCAATTAAATTATTAACAACGTGAACTCCGGATAAGAGACAATTTTAAAATAAGGGAATAAGGTTATTTTTAGCACATTACCTAAATCTACGAAGGTCGTTTGAAATAAATAAGGTTGTATTTTGCAGATTCAAAACCTTATTTCCAATATGTTTTACCTTAGCAGGTTAGAATTACAAAAAGACAATAACCTTATTGGCTTATTTATCAATACAACAACAAGTTACTTAACCGGAACTCACGTTAACAGTGAGATTTGTCACAAAAACAAATCTATAACTCTTCTCTTTTGAGAAAAGCCATAGATTTTTTGTTTTACAAAGCTACAAGAAGAAATTGAATAATTGCTTTTAATGCCTTGATAAATTTGACAGTGAAATTTGCTTATGAGATAAAGCAATTTCTGCCTGAAAGGCGGTACTTAAAAATGCTCTTAGTCCCGTCACTTCGGGCGGAGATGGGGCAAGAGTTTTTACCGCAGGCGAATAAATTCGCCTACGGCTATGAAATGCCACCCATTCGGGTGATTGCTTATCTATTTTTATATTTTCTCCAACGCCTGTTCTAAATCGGCAATAATGTCATCGATATTTTCAATTCCGATGGACAAACGCACCAAATCGGGTGTAACGCCGGCCGTTTTCATTTCCTCGTCGTTCAACTGCGCGTGCGTGGTGGTGGCGGGGTGGATGACCAGTGATTTGGCATCGGCCACGTTGGCTAAATGAGAGAACAGCTCCAGCGAATCGATGAGTTTGGCACCCGCTTCTTTTCCGCCTTTCACACCAAACGTGAAAATAGAACCCACCCCTTTGGGAAAGTATTTGTCGGCCAACGGCTTGTATTTGTTTCCTTCGAGGCTCGGATAATTCACCCACGACACCTTGGGATGGCCCTGCAAAAAATCCGCCACCCTTTGTGCGTTTTCTACGTGCCTTTCAACGCGAAGCGACAGGGTTTCAATGCCTTGCAGCAACAAGAAAGATGAGAGCGGAGCAATGGCCGCACCCGTATCGCGCAACAATTGCGCCCTTATTTTTGTGGTAAAGGCTATGGCGCCTAAATCACCGAAAACTATTCCGTTGTAATGCGAATCGGGTTCGGTGAAGCCGGGAAAATTACCGTTTTTCCAATCGAACTTTCCCGATTCCACAATCACTCCACCCAACGTTGTGCCGTGCCCTCCCAAAAATTTAGTGGCTGAATGCACCACAACATCGGCGCCATGTTCAATGGGCCGAATCAGGTAAGGCGTGCCAAAGGTATTATCCACAATAAGCGGCAGGCCGTGTTTGTGCGCGATTTCCGCGACAGCTTCTATATCCACAAGATTGATGCCCGGGTTTCCGATGGTTTCAATAAACACCGCTTTGGTATTTTCCTTGATTGCTTTCTCGAAATTATTCACATCATCCGGATCAACAAAAGAAGTGGTTACCCCAAAATGCGGCAACGTCGCGCTAAACAAGTTATATGTTCCACCGTAAATTGTGCTTGCCGACACAATATGATCGCCCGAGGAAGCGATGTTGAGTATGGCGTAAGTAATTGCCGCTGAACCCGATGCCACCGTTATTCCCGCCGTTCCGCCTTCCAGTTCGGCCACGCGCGCGTCAACCACCGCGGTGGTGGGGTTGGTTAAACGTGTGTAAATATTTCCGATATCGGTAAGCGCGAAGCGCCCTGCCGCCTGTTCTGCACTCTCAAAAACATACGAAGTGGTTTGGTAAATGGGTACCGCCCTCGATCCGGTTTCGTCAACGGGCTGGCCCGCGTGAACTTGTAAAGTTTCAAATCTAAATTTCTTTTCTGACATAGTCTCTTTTATTTTAGTTGGTTTTTATTCTGTTTTATTTTCTGCAAATTTCGTAATAAACAGATATATCATCCAAATAATTTTAATAATACAGAAAATAAACCTATTTTTGCATCATTTAAAAGAACACACTGTTTTATTTTCAATAAAAACAAGCATTAAACAGAAAATTTATCTTTTATGTATCAACCCGACAAAACAGATTTGCTGATTTTAGACGCATTGCAGGAAAATTGCCGACTTACCACCAAAGAGTTGGCGGCGCGAGTGCATCTCTCTCCCACTCCGGTATATGACCGAGTGAAAAAACTTGAAAAAGAGGGAGTTATTAAAGCATACCGGGCGGTGCTCGATTATGAAAAACTGAACCGAGGCTTTGGCGTTTATTGCAACATTAAACTGAAAGAGATTAACGCGAAAATCGCGCTTAATTTTATCGATTTTGTTCGGCAAATTCCCGAAGTGGCGGAATGTTACAATATTTCGGGCGATTATGACTATTTGCTGAAAATTTTGACGCCCGATATGAAGCACTACCAATCGTTCATCATCAATACATTGGGGAAGTTCGACTCCATTGCCGGCATTCACAGCGTGTTTATCATGGATACCGTAAAGCAGGATTATAAAATTTCGGAATAAAACGCTACTCGCAATTTGCTTCGCACACTTCGCCGGATGTTTCCAACTCAATGGTGCAGTGCTGCACGCCCAACGAAAGCAATTTTTCGCGAACATTGGATTTTAGGTTGTGAAGTTGCTCCATCGGCAGCGTATCGGAGAAAACAACGTGAACCGTAAGTACATTGTACTGCCCGTCCACCGACCAAACGTGCAAGTCGTGCACATCTACCACGTTATCAATTTTCAAAATGGCCTTTTCAATCTCATCCACGCTAATCATTTCGGGGCTGCCTTGCAAAATAATGCGCAGGCTCTGACGAATATTTCGATACACATTAAACAGGATGAATCCCGAAATAGCGATGGACAGCAGCGGATCAATAAACGGCGCGTCAACAAAATACATTACGCCTGCTCCGATGAGCACAGCGGCCCATCCCAATACATCTTCCAACAAATGCAGTGAAACCACTTTTTCGTTCAGCGACTCTCCTTTTCGCAAACGCAACGCCGCCACTCCGTTTACAATTACGCCCAAAACGGCAAGCAAAAGCATTCCCTTCACATCCGGCTGCTGTGGATGAACCAAGCGGGGAATGGCGTTCATCAAAATCAACACGCTCCCGACCACCAAAATTACGGAATTAATAATAGCGCCCAGCAACGAAAAACGCTTGAAGCCGTAGGTATAACTTTTTGTTCGCGGACGCTTCGCCAATTTTTGAAAATACCACGACAAACCGAGCGAAAAACTATCACCCAAATCGTGTACCGCGTCCGACAGGATAGCCACACTATTGGTCATAATTCCGCCTATGAACTCAATAATCGTGAACGACAGGTTCAGAAAAAATGCCACTTTTATGTTTTTCACATCTTTATGGCCGTGAGAATGAGAATGGCTATGTACGTGCATACGAGCTTATAAACAGCAATGGGTTATTAATTGGCGATGGCGGATATCCGTTTTTCACCTTCCATCGTTTGGAATATAACAGTACGCAAAAAGTTTTGTTCAGTGTTAATTATGAAAGAAATATCTTGTATATTTGTCAACTATATAACAAAAAACAGCGCCTATGAAAACAATGCGTAACGTATTCTTTTTGTTTTCAACACTGCTATTGCTTTATTGCAGCAACCATTCGGGTGACGCCGCTTTTCGCGATATAGCAACGGAAGATGAGGAAATTGTTACTCCTAAACGGCTGCCTTCCGACATATCAGAGAGAAAACTCACCAAAACCGGACGCATTCGTTTCCGAACGTCCGATATGGCGAAAACGAAAAACACCATCGTGCAAGCCGTAACGGAATTAAACGGGTATGTTTCCAACGAAAACGCCTCGCAATATGGCAAAACAATGGAACACACACTCACCCTACGCGTACCCGCTGAAAATTTTGACGCGCTGCTTCAAAGAATAGAATCGGGCGCGGAAAGAGTTGATTCAAAAAACATTGATGTGCAGGATGTGACGCAAGAATACATTGATTTAGACGCTCGCGTGCGAACAAAAAAAGAATTGGAAGCACGCTACCAAGAATTGCTAAAACGCGCCAACACGGTGGAAGAAATTTTGCAAATTGAAGCGCAAATCGGAAACATCCGCACCGAAATTGAATCCGCCGAAGGCCGTTTGCAATATCTTTCCAAACAGGTAACGCACAGTACACTCACCGTGACATTTTACGAACAAAACACACACTTTGGGTTCTTCCAAAAAATGGGCAACGCGCTTAAAAACGGATGGAACAACTTACTGTGGGTGGTGGTTGCGCTAACCAACCTGTGGGCGATATTTCTGTTCATTGCCGTTATTATTGCCGCGGTGGCGTATGTCGCAAAAAAAAGAAAACGAAAAGTGTGAAAAACATGGTACATTTGCAAGATGGAAGAAACAAACTCAGGCATATTAAAAAAAATAAAAGAAATTGTTCAGGAAAAAGAACCTTCTGCCAAAATCTATTTATACGGCTCACGTTCGAGAGGCACTGCACGGCCGGATTCAGATTGGGATATTCTCATTTTGCTAGACAAAGACAAAATCTCTCTTGATGAGGAAAGAGATATAACCTATCCGCTATACGATTTGGAGTTTGATACAGGCGAAGTTATTAGTCCCATCATATATTCCGAAAAAGATTGGAATACCAAATATAGCATTACTCCTTTCTATAAAAATATAATGCAAGAGGGTAAATTACTATGACAAACTACAAACAGGAAGATTACATAAAATACAGAATTGGGAAAGCAAAAGATATCCTAGAGGAAGTTCAAACACACATTCATAACGGGTTCTATAATACCGCCATAAACAGAATGTATTATGCTTGTTTTTACGCCGTTAGTGCTCTGTTATTGAAACACAATATTGAAGTATCGAGCCATGCGGGAGCAAGACAGCAGTTTGGCCAACATTTTGTAAAAACAGAAAAAATAGACAGGGATTTAGCAAAACATTATACCGAACTGTTTGAAAAAAGAAACAAAGGCGACTATAATGATTTTTACGATTATGATAAAGAAACTGTTTTAAAACTTTATCCATTTTCAAAAAAACTCATAAAAGAAATTGAAAAACTCTTTTATGTATACCCAAACCAACATTCATTATGAAACATCCCAACCTACTGATTATATGCGCCATGTCGTGTATCATCGCATCGTGTAACAACGTTAAAAAAGAAGAAGTGAAAATTTTAAACCAATCCGATTTCCCCGCGCCACCCACCGCGGAAGTGCTCCCCGATACGTTCACCAATTTCGGGCAACAACGTGTCGACAACTATTTTTGGCTGAAAGACAAAAACAACCCCAAAGTAATTGACTATCTCACCGCTGAAAACGCGTACACCGACACGGTGATGGCATCGACAAAGGATTTACAGCAAACCATTTACAACGAAATCCTCGGCCGATTGAAAGAAGACGATGAATCGTACCCATCGTTTAAAGACGGGTATTATTATTACAGCCGAACCGAAAAAGGAAAACAATACCGCACCTATTTGCGTCGCAAAGGCTCGATGGACGCGCCCGAGGAAGTGATTTTCGACCTCAACCAAATGGCCGAAGGCAAACCGGCGTTCATCTTCCGCGGATACTCCATTAGCCCCGACAACAGCAAAGCGGCCTATTTTTACAACGAAACCGGCTCCTACGCCGAATTCGTGATGAAAATTAAAGACCTCGCCTCCGGCGAAGACGTAGGCTTCACGGTTGACGGCGCTACCTCCGTGGCGTGGGCAAACGACAATAAAACGTTGTTTTACGGCATCATCGACCAAACTTTGCGCTCCTATCGCATTATGCGCCAAATGTTGGACGCGCCAACAGCCGACCTAGTATATGAAGAAACCGACGCGCGGTTTACCACCTACGTATCGGGAAGCAAAACCAAAGAATACATCTTTATCGGCTCGGCCAGCTCTACCACATCGGAAGAACGCTACATTTCAGCCGACAAGCCCACCGATGCCTTCAAAGTGTTCTTACCCCGCGTGAAGGATGTGGATTACAGCGTTTATCCGCACAAAGAAAAGTTTTTCATCCGCTACAAAGACAAAGAAAACCTGAACGGTAAAATTTACGAAGCGCCATTAACCGGCTATGAAGACCGCTCCACGTGGAAAGAGTTTCTGCCCCACGACAACAACACGCGCATTGAAAGCATTGATGTGGTGAAGGATTACCTCACCGTGGAACTTCGCAAAAACGGGCTGAGCGAAATTGTTACCAAACCCATTGCCGGCGGCGAAGATATCGCCATTGCCTTCCCCGAACCGGTTTACTCGGTATCGCTGGGAGGCAATCCGGAATACGACTCCAACACATTCCGTTATTCTTACACATCGCTCAACCGCCCCACCACGTTGTATGAGTACAACATTGCCACAGGCCAGGCCGAAAAACTGAAAGAACAGGAAATTCCTTCGGGTTTCAACCCCGATGAGTATGTGGTGGAACGCCTGTGGGCCACCGCCCCCGATGGCGTGAAAGTGCCTATGGCCGTGGTGTATAAAAAAGGGCTGAAAAAAGACGGTTCAAACCCCGCGCTTATTTATTCCTACGGAAGTTACGGCGCAAGTTCCGATGTGTATTTCAGCGCGAGCATGTATAGCCTCATCGATAGAGGTTTTGTGTATGCGTTGGCACAAATTCGTGGCGGAAGCGATTTGGGCGAACAGTGGTATGAAGACGGCAAGTTGCTGAAAAAGAAAAACACATTCACCGATTTTATCGCGTGTAGCGAATTGCTGATCAATGAAAAATATACTTCGACAAACAAACTTGCCGCCATGGGCGGAAGCGCCGGTGGCCTGTTGATGGGCGCTGTGGTGAATGAGCGTCCCGATTTGTATCAAACCATCGTGGCACAAGTGCCGTTTATCGATGTCATTAACACCATGCTCGACGATACATTGCCGCTCACCACAGGCGAATACGAAGAATGGGGCAACCCCAACGAAGAAGAGTATTACAACTACATCCTCTCCTACTCGCCCTACGACAACATTAAAGCGCAAAACTACCCAAACATCTTGGTTACGGGCGGAATTAACGATTCGCAAGTACTTTTCCACGAACCCACAAAGTATGTGGCCAAACTTCGCTCACTTAAAACCGACAACAACATCGTGCTCCTGCACATGAATATGGACAGCGGGCACGGCGGCGCCACCGGCCGCTACGACGGCATTAAAGACACGGCGTTTGAGTTCGCGTTTATTTTAAATAGGGTTGGGATTAGCAAGTAGAAACGCAATGGATTGTGTCTAAGCTATAGTAGATTGTTTCACGCAGATTTTCGCTGATTTAATTTCGCAAATTACGCAGAAAATTTACGCTAATGAAAATTATAAAATAAAGTAATTCATAATGAGTGCTTTTAAAGCTAAATTACTCATTTTCAATAGTTGGCTATATTGATGGCATTAACTTAAATAACTGATTCATTCAGACAAAAATCAGAGGAAAAATTCCGCGAAAATCTGCGTAAAAAATCAGCGTGCATCTGCGTGCAACAAAAAAGTTATGATAAAAATAAAACGCATATATGACCCTTGGAATGACAACGACGGCTACCGCATCCTCGTTGACCGTCTTTGGCCGCGCGGCATATCGAAAGAAAGCGCTCACATCGATTTGTGGATGAAAGAAATCGCTCCCTCTTCCGAATTGCGGAAATGGTTTAATCACGATACGAAAAAATGGGATGAATTCACCAAACGCTATACCAAAGAGTTAACCAACAATAAACAAATGCTTATGGATATAAAGAAGTTAGAGAAAGAGCACAAAACGATAACGCTTCTCTACGGTGCCAAAGATACAGAACACAACCAAGCACAGGTTTTACTCAACGGATTGAAAAACAAAATGATTTCCGAATGAAAAAACTCGCGTTGCATTGGCAAATTATTATCGGAATGGTATTGGGTGTACTGTTGGGCATCTTGCTCAGTCCGTTTCCCGGCGGGAAGCGATTTGTACTGGACTGGATTGCCCCATTTGGCGCAATTTTCATTCGTTTGCTCAAACTCATCGCCATTCCGCTGATATTTGTTTCGTTGGTAAAAGGAATTTCCGATTTACAAGACATTTCCAAGTTTAAGAACATCGGTGTTAGAACCATTTTAATATATATCGGCACCACCGTAATAGCCATTTCCATTGGATTAACGCTGGTGAATATCCTAAAACCCGGAACGGGAATTTCACCCGAAACCATTCAAGAACTGACCGCCACCTACGCAAGCGACGAAACCATCGCCTCCAATCTCGATAGAGCGCACCAACAACGGGAGGGAAGCCCGTTGGACTTTTTCGTTGAAATGGTGCCCGATAATATCTTCGCCTCAATGAGCAACAACGGTTTGATGCTGCAGGTTATTTTCTTTTCTATCTTGTTCGGAATTTGCATGCTGCTCATCGATCCCAAACACGCGCAGCCGCTCACCAAACTTTTCAATTCCCTCAACGAAGTGGTGTTAAAAATGGTGGACATTATTATGCTCATTGCCCCTTACGCCGTTTTCGCGCTGCTGGCGCAAATTGTGGTGAGTTCCGATAACGTGGAGATACTCCAAAAACTGCTGTTTTACGGCCTCACCGTTTTATTGGGATTGATTTTGATGATCTGTTTTTATTTGATTGTGGTGTCTGTTTTCACAAAAAAATCGCCCGGATGGTTTTTAAAAGGCATCGCGCCCGCTCAATTGTTGGCTTTTTCCACCAGCTCGAGCGCGGCAACGCTACCCGTTACAATGGAACGGGTTACGGAACACCTTGGTGTGGACAACGAAGTATCGAGTTTTGTGCTTCCGGTGGGCGCCACCATCAATATGGACGGCACAAGCCTTTATCAGGCTGTAGCAGCCGTTTTTATCGCGCAGGCATTGCATATCCCGCTCGATTTTATGAACCAATTAGCCATTATTCTCACCGCGTTGCTTGCCTCCATCGGCTCGGCATCCGTTCCCGGCGCGGGAATGATAATGCTGGTTATTGTATTGGAATCCATTGGCATTCCTGCCGATAAAATGGCAATCGGATTGGCGCTTATCTTTGCTGTAGACCGTCCGCTGGATATGTGCCGCACGGTGGTGAATATAACCGGCGACTCGATGGTTTCCGTAGTTGTGGGCAATTCATTGGGAAAACTACATCCGCCTCAACCGAAAAATCTTGGCGACTTCTACAAAAAATAGCGTGTGCAAAAAAACAATACCATTTTGCCATATTTTCGTGTTAAATCAATCGATTTTACACGTTAAATTCCGATTTTTATGCTATTTTTGTTTTCTTGGTTGATAAATTGAAATTTGTAGTATAAAAACTATCAATCGGAATTCCAACAACATCTTTGAAAATAAAACTTAATTGTATGAAGAATAAAAATTTGTACTTTTTGCTACTAATTGCCATCATAACCGTTCAGGTTGTACATTCGTGCAAAAATATACCTCGCGCGGCACAGGCGAGAGACGCCGCGTCTAATTATCAAATGTATTGTGCCGGCTGTCATGGCGATAACTTGGAGAAATTTGCCGCCAAACAATGGATGGAAGAAGAAGGGACATCATCGGTTGAACACAGCATCAAACACGGCATTTTGGATATCGGGATGCCTGCTTTTGCCAAGACGTTTAATGACAAAGAGATAGAAGAACTGGCGGTTTACGTAAAACGCGGAATTCCTTCCGATAGAACGCTTTTAAAACCGGCCATCAGGCTCGAAGGAGTTATACAATCGAAAGAACACAACTTCGTGATTGACACGGTGGTTACAGGTTTGGAAGTTCCCTGGGGATTGGCTTTTCTTCCCAACGGCGATTTATTGATTTCGGAACGAAAAGGCACGTTGCACACATTCTCCAACGGAAAATTATCGGCTCCCATCGAAGGATTGCCGCCGATTATGGCTTTCGGGCAGGGCGGATTGATGGATTTAGCGCTTCATCCCGATTACGACGACAACGGATGGATTTATTTCTCTTACTCCGCGCTCGACGCCCAAAGCGACCGGCGAATGGGCAACACCGCCATTATGCGTGCCCGACTGCAAGGCAATAAACTGGTTGACCAACAATTGTTATTCCAAGGCACTCCGTTTACCGACAGAGGACATCACTTCGGATGCAAGTTGGCATTCGATGGAAAAGGCTATCTCTATTTCGGAATTGGTGATCGGGGGCAGCATTTCGATTTTCCACAGAAATTAGACAATGCCAACGGAAAAATCCATCGAATCCACGACGATGGACGCATTCCTGCCAATAATCCGTTTGTGAACACACCCGACGCCATTCAAACCATATACAGCTACGGACATAGAAATCCACAAGGAAACGTTATTCATCCCATTACGGGCGATATTTGGGAAACCGAACACGGCCCGATGGGAGGCGATGAACTCAACCTGATAAAACCGGGATTGAATTACGGATGGCCGGTGATTTCCTACGGAATTAATTACGATGGAACCATCCTTACCGAGTTCACCGAAAAAGAAGGCCTTGAACAGCCTGTTCTGCAATGGACGCCCTCAATAGCTCCTTGCGGAATGACTTTTGTTACCGGAGACCGTTTTAAAAAGTGGGAAAACAATATTCTGGTGGGCTCACTTCGATTCCACTATGTGGAGCGTGTTGTGCTAAACGGAGACAAAGTGGCACACACGGAAAAAATTGCCGAAGGCATCGGTCGGGTAAGAAACGTGGTTATGAGCCCCGATGGATTGGTCTATATTGGTCTGGAAGAGCCGGGAATGATTGTGCGATTGGTGCCTGTGGAGTAGTCTCCGAATGACTGATTTTCGATTTGACGGATTAAACATCTCAATAAATTTTGAAAAAAATATATCTTTTTGTTTTAGGTTTTCTTTTTGTGAGTAGCGTAAAATCGCAGAACGTACCACAAAATGAGGTTGATTCAACTATCCTTCTCAACGAAGTAATAGTCAACGCTTATCAGGTGGGTACCCGATTGCATAATATCCCGGGCAGTATTTCTGTGTTGTCTGGCAAAGAAGTGCAGGTGGGCGATGGCAACAATTTCGCGTCCGCGTTGCACGCTATGCCCGGAATTTTTATGCACAGCGGAACGTATGCCACCAGCCGTATCGTGATACGCGGCGTGGGCAGCCGAACACCATACAACACCAACCGAATTAAGGCCTATCTAAACGATATTCCCATCACCTCTTCCGATGGCATTTCGTCTCCCGAAGATATTGATTTGCTCGGCATCGGACGGATGGAAGTAACCAAAGGCCCGGCATCCGCGCTTTACGGCTCGGGATTGGGAGGAAATATCAACCTGTTTACTCCAATCGCATATCAAAACTCGGGAAACGCGTTGCTGCAATACGGAAGTTTTAATACGCTGAAAGCGTCTGCCGGAGGTACATATCACCATAACGATTTGCGTATTTTCGGGAACATCAATCACACTCGTTCCGATGGGCATCGGGAGAATAATCGTTTTCGGCGCACATCCCTGCTTTCTTCGGGCAGTTGGAGCCAGCCAACTTATTCGCTGGAATATACGCTGCTACTGCTGGATTTAAACGCGCAAATTCCCAGTTCTATCGGTAAAACATTGTACGATACCGACCCGAAAGCAGCATCAGCGAACTGGAAGGCAATCGAAGGGTTCAAAGAATACCGTCGCGGACTGGCGGGCATTACTCTTGAAAACCGATTATCAGGTGCGTGGAACAATCGCTTCACGGTTTTTGGGAGATGGGTGGATAGTTACGAAAAACGGCCGTTTAACAACCTGACGGACGGAACCTCGGGCGGTGGTATCAGAAACAAATTGAATTATCACGCCGAAAAATTTGATGTTGTGCTCGGTCTGGAATGGATTGCCGACAAATACCGCTGGGAACTGGATTTAGAGGATAAAATAATCAACAAAAACGCCGAAACCCGAAACAACCTAAACGTTTTTGCGATGACTTATTACCGTCCATCATCGAAATGGAATATTTCGCTGGGCGGCGCCATCAACAAAATTGGGTATAAACTGACAGACAAATTTCCGGATAATGGCGACCAAAGCGGAAGCCGCAGTTTTCCTGTAATTTTCTCTCCCCGACTGGGTGCCAACTTTGCTCCAAATAATTCCGTTGCGTTTTACGCGTCTGTGGGGCACGGATTTTCGATGCCTTCGCCGGAAGAGACGTTGCTTCCCGAAGGCGATATCAACAAAGAGCTTCAAGAAGAGCAAGGCTCGCAGTACGAAGCGGGTGTGCGTTTGAATTTGCTTCGCAACGCTACGCAGATTGAAGCGAGTGTTTACCAAATAAATCTAAACAACTTACTTGTTACCAAACGATTGACCGAAGATATTTTTACCGGCATCAACGCTGGAAAAACCCGGCATCGCGGAATAGAGTTGTTGTGGAGACAACGGATTTTTCAACACCTGAGTTTTCCGGGAAACCTCAACTTGAATGCCAATTACACGTTCTCTCAAAACAAATTTATCGAATTCACCGATGACAACAATACCTACGACGGCAATCTACTTCCCGGAATCCCATCGCATATGTTCCAGGCAACGCTGGTATGGAATCCCATAAAACCATTGGTTTTGGATGCACGGTTTCAGTACACGGGCGAGCAGTTTATCAACGACGCGAACAGCAAAACAAACGAGGGATATTTTTTATCGGATATCAAAGCAAGTTATCTTTTTAAAACAACAACGTTGGGAAATTTCGAATTATTTGCCGGTGTAAATAACGTTACCGATACACACTACTCACCTATGCTTACGGTAAACGCCGTCGCGTTTGGAAACGCCGAACCAAGGTATTATTATCCCGGAATGCCAAGGCATTTTTATGGGGGAGTTACGTGGAAATTTTAAGTCCACGCCTGACGGCTTCAAATCCGTCTGACGCATAAATAATTTGTTCATCCGTCAGACCGCGAATCGGTCAGACGGAATATCAATCGTATCCAGCATCTTATCCAAATTGAGGCTTCGTGCCGATGCGTCGAATATTTTGCGGTACTCGCCGTTTAGTTTATACAAATTCTCGTGCGACCCGCTTTCCACCAAACGCCCGTCTTTGAGCACGTGAATGGTATCGGCATCGATAATTTGCGAGAGCGAATGCGAAATAATCACCACCGTGCGGTTTTCTTTAATGGCATCGAGACTGTTTTTGATGTGCTCCGTGGCAATAGCGTCGAGACTGGCAGTGGGTTCATCCAAAAAAATAATGGGCGGATTTTTCAAAAACAGCCGCGCGATTGCGATGCGTTGCTGTTGTCCGCCACTGAGGTTGAAAGCATCGGCATCATACCCTTCGGGTAGTTGCATCACTTGTTCGTGCAGATAGGCGCTTTTGGAAGCCTCAATCACTTCTTCACGCGACGCTGATACGTTTCCGTACAATATATTATCGAAAATAGAGCCTTTAAAAATGTGGTTTTTCTGCAACACCAAGCCGATATTTTCACGCAACGAGTCATTATCGTATGCTTCCAAATCTACATCATCGAGCAAAATTTGTCCGGAATCCGGTTGGTAAAACTTGCACAACAAATTGATAAGCGTACTTTTTCCGGCACCGCTCAAACCCACAATAGCAGTTGTTTTTTGGCTTTCTATTTTCAGGTTGATATCGAAAAGCGCCTGCTTGCCGTTGGGATAGGTAAAATTCAGGTTTTTCACTTCAAAATTTCCTTTCACCGCTTGTGCTTTCACCTCACCACCAATTTCCAAAGCATCATCGTTGGAAAGGACTTCGAAAAATCCGTCGGCATAGATAATGGCGTCGTTCACCTCATCGTAAATGCGGTGAAGCTGTCCAATTGGCGCCGAAACGTTTCGAAACAACATAATGTGCATCATAATGGCGCCAATACCCATTTGCCCGTCGAGGACGAGAAAAACGGTAAGAATAATGATCAGTACCACGCCAATTTGTTGAATAAATGTTTTCAGGCTATCGAACACGTAACTCGTTTGTCGGGTTTGCAGTTGGTTGTTCAGCATTTGCATCTGCACGTCGTATTGTTTTTTGCCCTCTAATTTTTCACGGACAAAGCTTTTTATCACCGTAATGGAGTCGATAATGTTAATAAGCCCGTGATTTTTACGTTCGCGCTGGCGACGCAATTCCGTACGCCATCCTTTTAGCCTTTTCGCTTGTCGCTGGCTCACATAAAAGTACAACGGCACAATAACCGTTGCCAATAATCCAACGTACAAATTGGCGTTGTACATTACTATCAGCGCGATAATGGCGGTGGAAAAGAGCGGTAAAATATCTAAGAAAAAGTTTTGCACCAATCGAATAAGACTCTCCACTCCCCTATTGATGCGGGTTTGCAGTAATCCGGTTTGATTTTCGGGATCGGAAAAGAATTCCATTTTATACACCAAAATCCGGTCAACCGCCGCTTGCGACAAATCGCTCCCCACCCTGATACGGATTTTCTCACCGAAATAGCGCTGTCCAAAATGAATACCGATATTGAGCAACTCGTTCGCCAACATTATTACCGAAATAATAAGCAGCAAGCGCACACCGTTTTGCAGCGGATCCGGCTGCTGCAGCAACGCTTCTACCCGTGTAACGGTTTCGTTTACCAACAAAGGGTTTACCTGCGCCGCGAACGAACCCACAAGCGTGAGCAGCAACGTGCCGGTAATCATCCTCTTATAGGGTCTCACAAAGGGCCATAAATGTCGGAATAGTTCTTTAAAAGATTGGGTATATGTTTTTTTGTTGATTTTCATTGTGAGTTAGACGGAAATGGGGGTGATGGTTTAATTGGTTAATATGATCGTTTTTTTATTATTTATAGTCAAGTATTTCTAAAACCAGATATTTATCAAGTAAAATTGTCTGAAAAAACAAAAAAGTGAGTATATTTGTGTGTAACGGTAGGTTAAGCGAAATCTGATAAACTAACTAATATCGAATTTGCAGTATTTATGACAATTAATTTAATAATGTTTGCTTTACAAAAATAACATTGCACAAATCAAAATGAGAATAAAAGAACCATTGTTTGACTACATAAACTTAAACATTGACTATACAATTAAAAACGGTGACTGTTTGAATGTTCTCAAGAAAATTGAAGACGAAAAGTTTGACCTCATATTAACGTCGCCACCATACAACGTTGGAAAGTCATATGAGACAAAAACAAGCATTGAAAAATATCTCGAAACGCAAGAAGAAATTATATCTGAACTTGTAAGAACCCTATCCAATAAAGGGAATATTTGCTGGCAAGTAGGTAATTATGTTGATAAAGGAGAGGTTTTTCCGCTTGATATATTCTATTATCAAATATTCAAAAAACACGGTTTAAAACTCCGTAATCGTATTGTCTGGCATTTTGGTCACGGACTTCACGCCAAAAACCGTTTTAGCGGACGTTATGAAACTTTACTTTGGTTTAGCAAGACTGATGATTATATTTTCAATCTTGACAACGTAAGGGTTCCTTCAAAATATCCGGGTAAAAGACATTTTAAAGGACCTAAAAAAGGGCAACTTTCAGGCAATCCGCTTGGCAAAAACCCTAGTGATATTTGGGAAATAATTGAACAAGACTGGGATAAAGCACTGTGGAACATTCCCAATGTTAAATCAAATCATCCAGAAAAAACAGAACATCCTTGTCAATTTCCAATAGAACTAGTTGAACGTTGTGTTTTAGCGTTAACTAATGAGGAAAGTTGGGTTCTTGACCCATTCGCAGGAGTTGGGTCAACAGTAATTGGAGCAATTAAAAACAACCGAAACGCGATAGGAATTGAAAAGGAAAAAAAATATTGCGAAATAGCTAATAAACGAATTGAAGACTTAAGAGAAGGGCGATTAAAAATAAGACCAATAAATAAAGCAATTCACACACCAACAAAAAAAGACAAAGTAGCTCAAATACCCGAAGAATGGGCTGAATTTTCATTTGTTAACAATAATCACAACGGACATTAATGAAAATAGCACAAAAATATTCGCACCTGAATGGTGAAGAGTACCTCATCGTTCATCACAATGACCTATACAAAGAAATTAAAGAGGTTATTGAGATTATTGATGCCGAACAGTTTAGAACAAAAATCAGCAAAGAGAAGAGAAAAGCAGGAAGCAATCTCTTATCACCAATAGATCTGAATAAAGCTTTTAACACAGAGTTTAATAAAAGAAAGTGGGAAGAAAGCAGGTACAATTATTACATTACTCTCAACAGAGAATTAATGGAAAAAAGTATTTTAATGTCTGCTAAAGAACAAAAGAAGTTTTTAATAGACAACGGAGAAAAAGAACCAATTTATAGCTACAATCAAACTGACTTTGTAAAGGACAAAATTGCCGTTGAAATTCAATTTGGCAAATATGCTTTTGTTGCGTTTGACTTGTTTGTAAAACATATGCTTTTCTACTCTGGTGGTGTTATCAACTTAGGAATTGAAATTCTGCCAACAAAGAAAATGCAAGCACAAATGAGTAGCGGTGTAGCATATTTTGAAGGTGAAGTTTACAACGTAATGCGACAAGGAAGAAATAGCCCTCCAGTTCCATTATTAATTTTAGGAATTGAGCCATAATGTGTAAAACATCAACAATCATTATTAACAATCTCAAGCAGTCTTCAGACTGCTTTTTTATTTTGATAATCCCGACTCATTTCAAACCTCATCAATCTACCATCTGTCATTTTGAAACCAAAACCATATTATTTAGAATATTTTATTACCTTTGTCGATTTAATAGCTGAAATTTCACACCAATGAATACTTTTTCTAAAAATAACGTTTTACTTACGCTCGCGGATTTGCTAAAAGAAAACCAATCGGAAATTCTGGAGCAAAACCGAACGGATATGGACTCATTTTCCGATATGGACGCGTCGTTAAAAGACAGATTGAAGGTGGATGATGAGAAAGTGGTGGGAATGATTCGCTCGCTGCGCGAAGTGGCAGCACAAGACGACCCCGAAGGGAAAGTTTTGTACGATTTTACGCGCTCGGACGGTTTGCGTATCGTGAATCGCACGGTTCCGTTCGGAACAATTCTTATCGTTTACGAATCGCGCCCGGATGTTACCATTGAGGCTGCCGCCACAGCGTTTAAAGCCGGAAACCACATTTTGTTGAAAGGCGGAAAAGAGTCGTTTCACACCAATACGTTTCTTGTAAAACTTTGGCAGCAAGCACTTTCAAACAACGGAATATCTACCGACTTTGTGGAATATTTAGACGTTTCGCGCGACGAAATTCAGCAAATTATCAAAAACAATACCCGCAGGGTAGATTTGATTATTCCGCGCGGCGGCGATAAACTTATCGATTTTGTGGTAGAAAACGCGTCGGTTCCGGTTATCGTGAGCGGCCGCGGCAACAATTTTATGTACGTGGACGACGAATGCGATTCGGAAATGGCTATCCGACTTATCCTTAATGGAAAAAAACGCATCGGCGTTTGCAACGCTTTAGACAAAGTGCTGATAAACAAAAATCTGTATTCGTTGGAAGATCGTCTTGCCAATTTTGTATCGCAACTGAACAACAAAGGCATCGAAGTTATGGGCGATAAAAACGTGGCATCGCTGTGCGATAAAATAACAGAAAACAACGATGAAATGGTGCTTTTTGAAGAATTTATGGCGCCAAAAATTCACTTTTCCATTATCGATAATTTGCAGCAAGCCATAAAAACAATCAACAACTATTCGGGGGGACACACGGCGGTTATTGTTACCAACAACAGGGAAAAAGCCGATGAATTTATGCGCGATGTGGATTGCGCGGCGGTTTATCACAACGCTTCGTCCCGATTTACCGACGGCGGACAATTTGGCGTAGGCGCTGAAATTGCCATCAGCACGCAAAAACTGCATTTTCGCGGACCGCTTGGCGCGCAGGAATTGGTGACCAACAAATGGTTTGGATATGGAAACGGGCAAATTCGTGAGTGAACGGGCGACTTAACCATTCATCCCATAGTCTTGATTCTATTAATCTATTAGTCTAACACTCTAACGTCTGAATGAAAAAGAAACTTATCATAAAAATCGGCACATCCACGCTCACAGCGGGAACCAACCGCATATCGTTCGCGGTAATCGAAAGCCTGGCAAGGCAAATTGTGGAACTGAAAAAAACGTACGATATCGTTATCGTTTCGTCGGGCGCCATTGCCACGGCGCGGCAATTTGTGGAAATTAACGGATACCACAAAAATGTGGATTCGAAACAGGCAATGGCAGCCATCGGGCAAACCAAGTTGATGGAATTGTATGACGGAATTTTCGCCACATTCGGGTTGAATATCGCGCAAATTTTGCTCACTTATCGCGATTTCGAAAACGAAACGGCCAACGAAAATACCCGAAACACCATCAATAAACTGTGGGAATTTGGCTACATACCCATTGTGAATGAAAACGATACGGTTTCTATCGAAGAGGTTGTGCTGGGCGACAACGACAAGCTTTCGGCCCTGGTTTCGGTTATCACCCAAGCCGATTTGCTTATCCTCGTCTCGGATATCGATGGCATTTACACTTGCAATCCACATCTTCACAACGACGCACATTTTATTTCGGAAGTCACTGATTTAAAAGAGGTAACGCATTGCATTGAAGAAAAATTATCGGATTTAGGTACGGGCGGAATGACTTCGAAAATAAAAGCCGCCGAAATTTGTCTGCAACACAACATCGAAATGTGGATTGTGAATGGGCAGCGCGCCAATTATATCATTAAGTCGCTGAACAATACGATTCCTTTCACCAAATTCAAAGTTGATTGATAACGCAAGCTAATCAATCTCTTATCAATCTTATTCAATCTATTTTCAATCTCATTCAATCTCTATTCAATCTCTATTCAATTTCTATTCAATTTCACAACAATCTCTCAACAATGAAATACGGATTCATCGGCTTCGGCAATTTAGCAAAAGCTGTTTACCAGGGACTTAAAAACGAAAACAACATACAATTCGCTTATTTCGCGCGAAACGAAAAAGATATCGAGCTTCCTTTTTTCGACAAAATAGAAGAACTCGTCGCGTTTTCCAATGTTATTTGGCTGACAATAAAACCACAGGATATTGGCGGAATTTTAGAAAAAATGCAGTCGGTGAATTTGTCGGGAAAACTCATTGTTTCGCCCGTAGCGGGAAAAAGCATCGCTTTTATCGAAAGTTTTTTGGGAAACAACATCCCCATTGTCCGCATTATGCCCAATTTAGCGATGGCGTATCAAAAATCGGTTACGGCTTTTGCCACCAACCAGCCTGAAAATCCTGAGACGGAAGATATCTTTCGCATTCTTTCCCGATTGGGCAAAACCGTAAAACTCGACGAAAAAGGCTTCGACCTTTTTACATCGGTTTTCGGCAGCGGGCCGGCATTTATTCTCGCTTTTATCCAAATTTTCAAAGACAAAATGCGCGAATTTGACCTTCCCGGAACCGTTCTCGACGAACTTCTGCTCGAACTCACGCAAGGAACCACCATCTATTTTTCTCAAAACCAGAAAGATTACAGCATCGAAGAACTTATCCGAAACATCACCAGCAAAGGCGGAACCACGCAAGCCGGATTGGATTATTTTCGCGGCCATCAAATCGGGAAACATTTCGAAGGCGTATTGGACGCCGCCAGAAACCGATCGGAAGAGATGAGCAAATCATAGAAACAGTTTCTTAAACCACCCGTTTCTCTACATATTCCGAATTAAGCAGTTTAAGCGTAGACAAATAGTCGAGCTTCACGGGCAACAAATCTCCTGCTTTGTAACCTTTGGCGTTATCGCCCAAATCCACCACAATAATGTCCGATGTGGCTCCCACAATTTCCAAATCGGGATCCACAAACTGAATGTGGTTTTTGTCCACATCCAGCAAACCAATGTCGATAAGCGCGCGCTTGCTGGTTTTCCCCAACAGCGATTCATCGGGCGAAAAGGTCTCTCCTTCTAAATTGGTGCCAAATGTACCGGTTGGAACCATCGGCTTTTCGGTAATCTCAATAATGTTTACAAACAAGTTGAAAATATCGTGTTCCATCCCGTCCAACGGCGTACCATCGTACACGTTGGTACCGAAAAACAGCGTCTCGCCCACCCGAAAATGGTTGATGCCCTTCGGCAAAATGCCTTGCAGCAACAGCGGTATCGTCACCGATGAACCGCCCGAAACGTAATCAATTTTTTTGTTGAACCGAGCTTCAATCAGCTGCTCATACAAACTCAATTGAATGAGTTTGTCCTGGCTGGGCAAAATGCCGTACAAACACGATAAATTGGCGCCAATACCCGCCACTTCAATGTTTTTCATCCGGAAAACTTTTTCGTAAAACTCCATTAAATGCGCGCCCATAATGCCTTCGCGCAATTCGCCCAACTCCACCATAATAATCACTTTGTGGATTTTATTTTGCTTCACGGCCTCTAACGAAAGACGTTCAATAATTCGTGACTCGGAATTCACGCTGTAATCGGCATATTTCACCACATTGGCGGCGTTGTTTTTTGCCGGCGGCTTTATGTAGATGGTTTCAATAGCGGGATTGATGGATTTAATACGCTTCAGGTTGATGATGCGTGAATCGCACACTTGCTTCACGCCCAATTTTAACACCTCTTGAAGGTATAATTTATTGCCGCACAACAGCTTGGTGACTATTGCCCAATCGATGCCGTTATCGGTAAAGATATTGTTCAGAAAATCAAAATTATGCGCTAACTTTTTCGTGTCGAGTGTAATAAAAGCCATAATTATTATTTTTTCGCGAAGCGCATTTCCAAATACTTGTTGGTGAAACCCAATTTCTCGTAGAGCTTTTTGGCCGGATTGTCGGGTTCCACGTGCAGTGCCATATCGCCTTCCGCCGTTTCAAGGGCGTGCCGCATCAATTGTTTTCCCAATCCCTTGCCTCTATGCTGCGGATGCGTGGCGATGTACACCAAAATGTTTTCGGGAATATAGCCTTTCATTCCGGTTTTATTCACTACCACCGCGGCCAGCGGATGATTGTTTTCGTAAATGGCAGCGACAAATCCGCCAAACGAGGGGTATTCTTTCAGCGAATAATCCATCGCTTTTTCGATTTGTTCTTTCGGGTCACCGAAATTTTCGAGGTGGGTATATAAAAAATGGATGAGTTCTTGTTTTTGTTTTTTCGAGGGTTTGTTTAATGG
Organism: Bacteroidota bacterium; assembly: GCA_023388315.1. Taxonomy (GTDB): domain Bacteria; phylum Bacteroidota; class Bacteroidia; order Bacteroidales; family Dysgonomonadaceae; genus JAEWGM01. Next base: position 69,566 of record JAEWGM010000037.1, read on the forward strand.
TGTAAATGTTTCTGTTTTCGTCATTATACAATCTTTATTTTGGTTTTTTGATGGGAAACTGAAGGGTAGAAGTGCTGTTTCCCCGCGTTGCAAGAAGGACAAAAATACGAAAAAAGAGGCAAAAGGGCAAAAAAAGTTTACCGGATGACTGTGTCATCTATTTTCAATTTCTTTTTAACACACTGGTGACCATTATTTTGCCACAAAAGCACAAAGGTGCGCAAACGAAACGCTGTGCTCGTTACGCGTTTTTCTCTTCTTTTGCCTTATACGCCATGGCGTAAAACCGGATTTGCTTGATAACCGATAGCAAACCGTTGGCACGCGTGGGTGAGAGATGTTCCGTGAGCCCAATTTCTTTCATAAAGCGCAAATCGGCGCCGATGATTTCATCGGGGGTGCGATTGTTGAAAACACGCAACACCAATGCCAACAGACCTTTTACGATAACGGCATCGCTTTCGGCCTGAAACTGCAATTTTCCTTCGCTATAATCGGTTTGCAGCCACACGCGGCTTTGGCACCCTTGAATAATATTTTCGGGTGTTTTATATTTTTCGTCGAGCGGTTGCAGCGCGTTGCCCTGCTCAATGATATAGGCGTATTTGTCCATCCAGTCATCGTAGATGCTGAATTCGTCTATGATATCTTGTTGTACTTGATCAATTGTCATACTTCTTCTCTTTTATCGCAATAAACTATTCAATTACTTCTCTTTATAAATTACTTCCATCACGGTTTGCCCTACGGCACGGAGCGTATTGCGGTCGATATTCCGCATATCATCGTTAAGAGTGTGCCAATAGGGCGCGAAACCCGTTTTGGTGTTGTCTTTTAAATGGATAATGTTGGCGCTTGGCGCGCGATGTTTTTGGTTCACAGCTACGTGGTCGTCCGTAATATATCCGCCTTTTTTCGGAACAAAATAATTGCCGTAACCTAAAGCCGTAGCGGTACTCCAAATTTTCTCCACCACGTTGGCCGCATATTGAACCGAATATCCTTCTTTTTGAAACGTGGCTCCGGCGCCACCCACCATATCCAATAAGATGCCGTAATGCGCCTTGTAGCTAGGCACATGTGGGTTTTCTGCCCAATATTGCGACCCGAGGCACCACCAATCGCCTTGCACAAATTCTTTCTCGAACGATGGCTGTCCCCAATCTTCCATATCAAAAAACACGATATCCACGCCCACTTCCGTTGGCGCTTGTTGCAGTTGACGGGCAATTTCGAGCAACACGCCCACCCCGCTGGCCCCGTCATCGGCTCCCAGTATGGGTTGCTGTTGTTTGGCGGGATCGCTTTCCTCATCGGCAAACGGACGACTGTCCCAATGCGCGAAGAGCAATATACGCTTCTCTTTTTCAGGAAAATAACTCCCGATAAGGTTGCGCAATTGAATATTTTGACCGGTGTAATGAGTGATATCGGCTTTTTGCTCGGTTACTTCCGCGCCAAATTCCGTTAGTTTACGTGTCAGATAATCGCCGCAGGCTTGGTGTTGCGGTGTACCGGGAACTCTGGGGCCGAAACCCACTTGTTTGTCCACAAAAAAATAAGCGCTATCGGCATTGAAATCGGGCGACACTTTGGTATAAGTTTCTGCAGGGGAAGTGTGGTTGTTTTTCTTTCGGTATTGCGTGGATGTGCAGGCACTCACCACAAAAGCAACAAAAAACAGGAAAAACCAAACTTGTTTGCTCATTGTTATTGGTTCTTTTGATATGTAAAATCTGAAATACCAATGTTCCGATAGGTCTCTTTCAACGCCTCCTCGTCATCGGAAATAACCAGCAATTTATCGCCTTCGTGCAATTGCGTTTGTCCTGTGGGCACAAAAAACTGCTCATCGCGTTTTACCATCACCACCAAGGTTTTATCGGGTAACGGCATCTCCATCAGGTTTTTGCCATACTCTAATGTTTCGGCGGTAATATAAATTTCGGTCATTGCCGATTTTATTTCTTCGGAAAACTCCACATCAAAATCTTCAAACTGTCTGTATCGCATCGATTCTTCAGACAAGTGCAGCCATTTCGCCACCAACGGAAGCGTTGTTCCTTGCACCAAAAGCGAAATAATGGTAATCACAAAAACGATATTGAAAATCCATCGCGCTTCGGGAATTCCGGCAGCTAACGGAAGAATGGCAAAAATAATAGGAACCGCGCCCCGCAGGCCAACCCACGAAACATACAACTTATCTTTCACACTGATTCTTTTAAACGGAATCAAACATAAAAACACACTGATGGGGCGAGAAACAAAAATCATAAAAAGGGCAATAAGCGTTGCGGGTAGCAACACACCCAGCAGTTCACTGGGGTTTACCAACAAACCAAGCGTGAGGAAAAGCAATATCTGGCTCATCCAGGCAAACCCATCCATAAACTTCATAGAGGTGCGTTTATGCACAAATTTGGAGTTGCCAATAACCAAACCGGCAATGTACACCGCTAAATATCCGTTTCCTTTGAGGAAATAGGTGGCAGAGAAGACAAAAACACCTAAAATCAATAGCAGCACAGGATAAAGCGAAGCATTGTCCATTCTGATGCGATTGATAATAACCACCGAAATTTTGCCCAAATAATAGCCTAATAACGAGCCAACAACCAATTGAACAAGAATTGTGCCGATAATCATGAGAAAATTGGGATCGTTTCCCGAGCTGATGATATCCATGAAAACAATGGTGAGCATATAAGCCATCGGGTCGTTACTACCACTCTCCAACTCCAGCATCGGACGTAAATTATTTTTTAACGATAACCCTTTGGAACGCAAAATCCCGAACACCGAAGCCGAGTCGGTAGAAGAAACCGTGGAAGCCAAAAGAAGCGCAGTGAGAAAACCGATACCCAGCGCCGCAAACCAATGGCTGGACAACCACCATACAAAAAAACCGGTTATTAAAGCCGTAAACAGCACACCCAACGTGGCCAGTATAACTCCGGGGCCAATGACCGGCCTGATATCGCGGGCTCTGGTGTCAAGACCACCCGAAAACAAAATAAGAGAAAGACAAATGGTGCCAATGGTTTGGGCTAATTGGATGTTTTGAAAGTTCAACCCGAAGCCATCGGTTCCGAATGTCATTCCCACGGCGAGAAACAACAAAAGTACGGGCACCCCAAAGCGATGCCCTGCCTTTCCGACCAGCATGCTCACAAAAAACAATGCCGAGCCAACAAGCAGTAACAATTCGGTAGATATCGTCATCTATAGTATAATTTCCTATTATTTTTGTTTAAATACCACAACGTTTTCTTTTACGGTTAACGTTGCACGCTCTCCCATAATCACCGGAAAATTCAACTGCACGTGCCCGATGGGGAAATTAAAACACACCGGGAACGCATATTCGCTCACGGCATTGAGAATGGATTGCTGCACAGAGGCATACATTTTATTATCCTCCTCATAATCTGTTAACTGACCCACAATTAAGCCGCTTATTTTATCGAAAACGCCCGCTAGTTTCAATTGGTAAATCATCCGGTCGATGCGATAAGGCTCTTCGCCGATATCTTCAATTAACAAAATTCCTTTTGGAGGAATTTTCGCGTATTTCGACCCCAACAATCCGCAAAAAACCGCCAGGTTTCCACCAAAAAGTTTTCCGGAGGCTCGTCCTTGTCGATTTAAATATCCGTTTGTTACCGGAAGTTGATACTTTACCGCTTGTCCCGCGAAGATGCTTTTTGTGTATCGCACGGCCACATCATCGGCTCCGTACTCGGCAAAGTGTTTGGCCATGGGCCCGTGGACAGACATCACGCCGTTTAGCTGCAAAGCGGCGTGCAGCGCAGAAATATCGCTGTAACCGATTAGCCACTTCGGGTTTTCTTTCACCCCGGTAAAGTTGAGTTTATCCAACAAATGAACCACGCCATAACCACCTCGGGAACAAAAGATAAGCTTCACTTCCGGGTCGTCCAACGCTTTTTGAAGATCGCCAAGGCGTTGCTCCACGAACCCGCTAAAACGGCCGGTGCAACTGAGCGCGTGCTCACTAATTTCGGTTGTGAGCCCCCACGATTTTAGAATATCGGCGGTTTCGTGTACAGCAGAGCTTTCAATGTTGCCCGCGGGAGACAAAATTACTGCTTTGTCGTTGAACTTGAGGGGTAATGGCCGTTTCATATCTGCAAACTGTAAGTAAAAAAACTATGCGAGCGGCATCTCAAGCTTAGGCATCGATATTGGCGTAAGTGGCGTTTTCCTCAATGAATTCGCGGCGTGGGGCCACCTCTTCGCCCATGAGCATAGAGAAAATCATATCCGCGTCAGCGGCATTTTCAATGGTTACTTGCTTCAACGTACGGTTTTCGGGATTCATTGTGGTGAGCCACAATTGCTCCGCGTTCATTTCACCAAGCCCTTTGTATCGCTGCGTGTTAATGGCGCTTTCTTTGCCCTCTCCGTATTTATCAATAAACGCTTGTCGCTGCGCTTCGTTGTAACAATATTCCTCCACTTTTCCTTTCTTGCACAAATACAAGGGTGGCGTGGCGATATACACGTATCCGTTTTCGATGAGCGGACGCATATATCGGAAGAAAAAGGTGAGAATAAGCGTATCGATGTGGCTTCCGTCCACGTCGGCGTCAGTCATCAGAATGATTTTGTGATAACGAAGTTTTTGGATGTTCAAGGCTTTGGAGTCCTCTTCCGTGCCAATGGTTACGCCCAACGCGGTGTAAATGTTTTTAATTTCATCGCTTTCGAGCACTTTGTGCGGCATTGCTTTTTCCACGTTCAATATTTTACCGCGCAATGGAAGGATGGCTTGAAACAGGCGGTCGCGCCCTTGTTTGGCGGTTCCACCGGCCGAATCCCCCTCCACGAGGAATATTTCGCATAAAACAGGATCTTTGCTGGAGCAATCGGCCAACTTACCGGGCAAACCCGCGCCCGACAACGGCGATTTGCGTTGCACCATTTCCCGTGCTTTGCGTGCCGCTTGGCGAGCTGTGGCGGCAAGGATAACTTTCTCCACAATAATTTTGGCCTCTTTGGGGTTTTCCTCCAAATAATAGCCCAGCGCCTCGCCAATGGCTTGGTCAACCGCGCCCATTACCTCGCTGTTACCCAGTTTGGTTTTGGTTTGTCCCTCAAACTGTGGTTCGGCAACTTTTACCGATAACACGGCCGTAAGGCCTTCGCGGAAGTCATCGCCACTGATTTCCACCTTTACCTTTTCCAGCATTTTGGAGTCTTCGGCATATTTTTTCAATGTGCGCGAGAGCCCTCTGCGAAAACCGGTGAGGTGCGTTCCACCTTCAATGGTGTTGATGTTGTTGACGTAAGAGAACACGTTTTCATTGTACGTGTCGTTATATGTCATCGCGATTTCAATGGGAACGCCGTTTTTCTCCGTAACAATGTGGATAGGTTCCGAAATGAGCGGCTCTTTATTTTTATCGATGTACCCCACAAACTCTTTCAGCCCGGTTTCGGAATAAAAGCGTTCGTTTTTGTAGGTGCCGTCTTCTTTTTGATTTCGTTTATCGGTTAGCGTCAACGTAATTCCCGCGTTCAAAAAAGCCAATTCACGCAAGCGTGTGGAAAGAATATCGTAACGGTATTCCAGAACGTGAAAAATAGCGTCATCGGGTTTAAATGTAACAATGGTTCCGGTTTTATCGGTGTCGCCAATGATTTTCACATCAGACTTTGGCTTACCACGCGAATATTCTTGTACATAAATTTTGCCGTTTCTGTGCACTTCCGCTTTAAGGTAAACAGAAAGCGCGTTCACACACGAGACACCCACACCGTGAAGCCCCCCCGATACTTTATAGGTTCCTTTATCGAATTTTCCTCCGGCGTGCAACACGGTAAGCACCACCTCAAGGGCGGATTTTTTTTCTTTTTCGTGGTAATCAACGGGGATACCGCGCCCATCGTCGGTAACGGTGATTGAATTATCTTCGTTAATGGTAACGTTTATTTCATTGCAATAGCCTGCAAGCGCCTCATCTATAGAGTTATCAACAACTTCGTAAACCAGATGGTGTAATCCTTTTTCGCTTACATCGCCAATATACATAGCAGGGCGTTTACGAACTGCTTCAAGCCCTTCGAGCACTTGAATGTTCTGCGCGGAATAATCACCGCTTGCCAATTTTTTTTCTTCTTCTGACATTCTTTTATCTTTGTTTAATCTTTCTGTAAATTAATTACTTACAGCAGCATTTTTTTAATTTCAAATAACGAACAAATTTACAAAAAAAATGTCGCATACGCAATGTTTTGCCTGTTTTAGGCCAAGCAATTTTTGTTATTAAAACAAAAAAAAACGGACATCTCGGTCCGTTTCACAGTTTCTTATTTTCATGAGGCCTAAAACTCGTAGTCGATGGCAGCCCTGCTTTCTCTTACCTTCGCAATAAACTGCCCCACCTTTTGGGGCTCACCTGCAAAACTATGTTTTTAAAAAAGAAGTATCTTTGAAAAAAAATACTTCCGTTATGTCATCTTACGATCAACTTCACATTTTATCCCGGTACATTCTTCCTGAAGAAATTATAGACAA
>JAEWGM010000013.1 GCA_023388315.1 Bacteroidota bacterium
ATCATTTGATTTTGAAGTGTATTTATATTTTCCATAGTAAGCCTCATTATGTTTCTTTATTCGAGCAGCCACATCGTCTTGCGTTACTCCAATATAAAACCTACACAGTTTTTCACTGTAAAGAATATAACAGCCTGTCATCTTACACTAAACAAAAAACCTCCACTATGCCGATTGCATAATAGAGGTTAGATAAAAGTGGTCCCAACTGGGCTTGAACCAGTGACTCCCTGATTATGAGTCAGGTGCTCTAACCAACTGAGCTATGGGACCTGCATTCTCGAAGCCATTTTCTTCGAAAGCGGGTGCAATATTACTACTTTTTTTGTTATTTTCCAAACCTAACGGAATGAAACTGACCGGAAGGCGATGAAATAATAATTCTACCGAATATTTTTTGTTTGCGCTTTTAAAATCCTTATTTTTACATCCGAATAAAAATCACAATCCTTTTTATCAAATTAAAATATAATTTTTTATGGCAGACTCTACTTTTAGTGTTGTTGCACACAGTGAAAGTGCAACAAAAACAATTGTGAAAGCAAGAAACTTTTCAATGATAATTGACGAACCCGCAGAATTGGGTGGCACCGACGAAGGGGCGAACCCCGTGGAATATGTGTTGGCAGCATTATCGGGTTGCCTCAACGTAATGTGCCACTTGGTGGCTCAAGAAATGAGCATCCGGTTAAAAGGGGTGAAAATTAACTTGTCGGGGGAATTGAATCCCGATAAATTGTTCGGTAAAAAAACCGATGACCGCGCCGGCTACAAATCCATTCGTGTGGAAGTTGACCCCGATACCGATGCCGACAAAGCCACTCTCGAAAAATGGCTTCAAACCGTTGTGGCGCGTTGCCCGGTGAGCGATAACCTTGCCAACACCACGCCGGTGAGTATTTCATTGGCATAAAGCATAAAAAAAGGTAGCTTCGCGCTACCTTTTTTATTTTATTCTTCTTCCGGCTCCGGATCCACCCAATCGCCGTGGTCTTTAATTAATTGGATAAGGTGCTCCACCGCTTGTTCTTGCGGAATATTTTTCTCTACCAATTCCTTTTTCCTATAAAGCGAAATTTTTCCGTGCTCGGCACCCACGTAACCGTAATCGGCATCGGCCATTTCGCCGGGCCCATTCACGACACAACCCATAATCCCTATTTTCAGGTGCTTGAGGTGTGAGAAATGTTTCTTTATCAACGCCACGGTGGTCTGCAAATCGAAAAGCGTGCGGCCGCAACTGGGGCACGAAATAAACTCCGTTTTGCTCGTGCGTGCACGAGCGGCTTGCAATATGCCAAACGCATACGAATCGAGTTGGGCGATATCTATTTCTCCCTCGTTGCTTATCATTATTCCGTTTCCGAAACCATCCAACAATACTGTTCCGAAATCTACGCCACCTTTAATTTGAATGTCTTCAGGCTCATTTTCAGCATAATGACGCTGAAGGATAACCGGAATTTTGCAACCTTCGTTCAACAATTTGTGGAATAAAGCGCGTTGCTCGCCCACTCCGTTCACGTGGCTGGTGGTGAGGATAACCACCGCTTTATCCGTATTTTTCAGCGTTTCAAACACTTCGGCAGTAAGCTGCGGATAAGAGAGTTGAATAAATTTTACTTCGGCCGGGCATGCCGCGGCTTGCGAAAGATTCTCAACGGTAAACAGCGGGAAATTATCGATTTTTTCTTCCCAATTATCAAAATCTACAATGGATTTCATTCCTTTGGGGAAATTATCGGGCACAGTGTTTCCTACGTAAATAAAATCGGGAATAAAGTGCAGGTTGATGGCCATATCGTTTGTGCGGCTTCTATCGGAAACAACCACCGGCACAAAGTCGCCGCCAATGTTTCTTACGGCGTTTGTTTCGCGCTTATCGGTTGAGAAAGCCGAAAAACCGGGATAAACTTCACCCTCGATGCGCGGATGTCCTTTACGTTGCGAAACGTAATCCACAATTTTGCGCGCTACAGGAACTTCCGCTTCGGGGTCTTCGCTCAACGACACACGAATGGTATCGCCCAAGCCATCCGACAACAGCGCGCCGATTCCCACGGCCGATTTCATGCGGCCGTCTTCGCCGTTTCCGGCCTCAGTTACGCCCAAATGCAGCGGGAAATGAATGTCTTCCTTGTTCATCGTGTCCACCAACAGGCGAACTGCCTTTGTCATCAACAACGTGTTGGAAGCTTTCATTGAGATAACAATATCCGTAAATTCCTCATCCATAGCGATGCGCAAATATTCCATACACGACTCCACCATTCCTTCGGGTGTATCGCCAAAGCGCGTCATAATGCGGTCGGAAAGCGAACCGTGGTTTACGCCAATTCTTATCGCAGTGCCGTGCTCCTTGCAGATATCCAGAAAGGGAACCACTTTGGAACGGATTTTCTCCAATTCTTGGGCGTATTCCTCATCGGTATATTCTACCACGGCAAATGTTTTTTGTTTGTCCACAAAATTGCCGGGGTTGATGCGCACTTTTTCGGCAATGGTGGCAGCCACCTGCGCCGCGCGCGGATTAAAGTGAATGTCGGCCGAAAGCGGTGTGGTATAGCCTTTGTCGCGCAACTCTTGGTGAATATTGCGCAAATTTTGCGCTTCGCGCACGCCCTGCGTAGTGAGCCGAATCAAATCGGCACCGGCTGCAATGATTCGTTCGCACTGGGCAACACTTCCTTCGGTGTCGAGCGTGTTGGTATTGGTCATTGTTTGCACAACCACCGGAAAATTACCGCCCATTGTTATGTTTCCAACGTGAACGTCAACCGTTGGGCGGCGGTGATAATTAAAAAAATCCATTCTGCTTTTTATTATTTTATTTCTTCAAAGGTAATATTTCAATCCAATATCCGTCGGGGTCGATGATAAAATAAAGCCCCATACTGGTATTTTCGTAACAAACGCATCCCATTTCTTTGTGAAAAGCGCGGGTTTCGTCGTAATCGTTGGCCACGCGCATGCACAAATGCTGCTCGTTGTCGCCCATATTGTAGGGCCTGTCCCAATCGCGAAGCCACGTAAGTTCCAGTGTGAAGCCGGTTTCTCCGTCGCCCAAATAAACGAGGATGAACGATCCATCGGACGCTTCTTTTCGGCGTACCTCTTTTAATCCGAGGGCTTTATCGTAAAAATCGATGCTTTTTTGAAGATCGAAAACATTGATGTTGTAGTGATCGAACCTGCTTTTAATTTCCATATTATTTTAGACTATTATTGCCAAGAACCAAAACTGTTAAATAGACTGATGTGGTGAGAATTTCACTGAACTGCCAATGGTTAACAGCTAATAGCCAAAGGCGAATGTTTATAATTCAAATGATTGTCCTTTTTTATTTATATTCAAATAGTCGCATTGATGCTTCTGTGCGAACGGTGAAAACGCGTTGGCTTTCGCGTAATGTTCACCAAAGTGCAATGGCAGAAAATATCGCGTGGGAATTCTTTTTACAAACTGTTCCGCGCCACGCATATAGTCTTTTCCCAGCCGAGGGTCAACGGGGAACATTGCCACAAACACATTTTCCACATTTTCCGCTACCAATTCCAATTCACAAAGATAATTATTTTCGTAAGTTGCCGCTTCGTGTTTGGGAACTTCTTCGTTCCAATGCCAATTATTAAGGTCGCCGGCGTGGAAATAATTTTTATCTCCCACTTTCATCAGAAAAGAGCCGCCTTCATCCGTTGAGCCAAAAGCTTTTACGTGCAATAGGGCATCTTCATATGTTTGCAATTTATCGAGATAAACAATATTATCTTCTTTCAACCTCTTGTTTTCCAACACCTCCGTGGAAAAAACATACGTGATGTTCGTTTTCTTTTTTCGCCATTCCAAAATTTCGGGATTGAAGTGATCTGAATGCGAATGGGTGCAAAAAACATACAAATCATCCTCTTTTTCAAGAAGATAATCTTTCACCCAGAAACGTCCGTCATCTTTTTTCGCGTCTTTATAAAAATCGAAAATCACAGAAAATTCATCAAATTCCAATAAGTAACAACTGTGATAAATATAAGTGATTGTCATAATTTACATGATTAGTAATATTATAACAATTTGTGTAGATATTGTTCATTTAACCCCTATAAAATTTGGTAAAAACCGTGAAAAGCATATCTTTGTAACTCATTGTAATATCATATGAAAACAAACATTCTTTTAACCGGAGCAACAGGAAGTGTAGGCTACAACACATTGAAGCAACTTTTGCGTAAAAAAGAGCGATACAACATTACCGTTTTCGACTTAAAAACGCCTAAAACTGAAAAGCTGTTGGCACCGTTTAAAGAAGATATACGTGTTTTCTATGGCGATATCACTCATCCTGCCGATACAATTGAACCCAGTAAAAATCAAGACTTTGTCATTCATTTGGCCGCCATTATTCCGCCCGCGGCATACGAAAACAAATCGCTCACCGAAAAAATAAACGCGCAAGGTACCCGAAATCTCATTGCCAACTTGGAACAACACTCTCCCAACGCATTTTTCGCGTACAGCTCATCGGTAGCCACTTACGGCGACCGGCTGGATGACCCTTACATCAACGTAACAGACCCTTTAAAACCCAGTTTGGGCGATTATTATGCCGAAACAAAAATTATGGCGGAAGAAGCCATCAGGGCCAGCAAATTGCGTTGGACAATTTTTCGGCTGTCGGCTATCATGGGCGCGGGAAATCATCAAATTTCGGGATTGATGTTTTTGATGCCACTGGAAACGCCCATTGAAATAACTACGCCCGAGGATACGGCCCGCGCGTTTGTCCATGCCATTGAGCATCAGGAAGCGTTGCAGGGAAAAACATTTAATTTGGGTGGCGGCGAAAAAAACCGCATTGTATATCGCGATTTACTGCAACGCTCTTTCGAAATTTACGGTTTGGGAAAACTCAATTTTCCGGAAGGCGCTTTTGCCAAACGCAATTACCATTGCGCTTATTACGCCGATAGCGACGAATTGGAAAACATCCTCCACTTCAGGCGCGATACCATAGAAACGTATTTCGAGAAAGTAAAAGCAAGCGTGCCCGCGGTTCAGCGGTTTTTCACGACCTTGGTTAGGGGGATCGCTAAAAAATCGTTACTGGCAAAATCGGAGCCGTATAAAGCGTACAAAAGCGGTGATAAAGAAAAAATGAAATATTATTTTTAGATGACTATCCGAATAAATGCCTAATTTTATTTTGAACCACATAGATACATAGTTTTTTCGGATAAAGTAAAGAACAGAACACAATAGTAATAGCAGCGTGGCTGCTATGTGTAAAACAAAGTTTTCTATGTACAAACTTGTTATCGTTCTTTCTTCTTATCATAAACTATATTTTCTATGTATCTATCCCGCAATGCGGGACAAGTTGTGGTTTTGAAAAATATATCTTTTTTGTTATCCATACAAAATGAGTATGAGTAAATATACGGTCATTCATTATTTTTAAATGACTATCCGCATAAATGCCTAATTGGATTTGCAGCCATTGCGTGGAAAATATACTCGGAAATTTATTTTTCCTATATTTATAACAGTACTTTCTGTTGGTTTTATTTTATTTGTTCGTTCAATTTCAATTAAAAAAAGTATGAAAAAGTATTTAGCAGAAATGATCGGTACCATGGTACTGGTGTTAATGGGCTGCGGCGCAGCCGTGTTTGCCGGAAATGAACCGGCGTTGGTTGGCTCGGGTGGCGTTGGCACCCTTGGGGTGGCGTTTGCTTTTGGATTGGCCGTTATTGCTATGGCTTACACCATTGGCAATATTTCGGGTTGTCACATCAATCCGGCAATCACGTTAGGTGTGCTTCTTTCGGGAAGAATGAGCGGGAAAGACGCGGGAATGTATATGGTTTTCCAAGTCATTGGTGCTATTATTGGGTCTGCCATTATCTATTTGCTGGTTACAACAGGTGCAAATAACGGCCCCACGGTTACCGGCGCAAACGGTTTTGCCGATGGCATGCTCACGCAAGCCTTCCTTGCCGAAACCGTGTTTACCTTTGTTTTTGTTTTGGTGGTGCTGGGAGCGACCGCGAAATTCGCCTTCGGTAAATTTGCCGGATTGGCCATTGGTTTAACGCTGGTGTTGGTGCACATTGTGTGTATCCCCATTACGGGAACATCGGTGAATCCCGCGCGCAGCATTGGCCCCGCGTTGTTCCAAGGTGGCGCAGCCATTGCCCAATTGTGGGTTTTCATTATTGCTCCGTTTTTAGGCGCAGCCATTGCCGCGTTTGTTTGGAAAGCCATCAGCCTTGAAGAAAAAGAGGAAGTGGTGAGAAGCGAATCGGTAAAAGAACGGGAAATATAATTACTTTTATTCTTTTGAATATACAAGCCGTCTCTGTTATTGGGGCGGCTTTTTTTATATTATTCGTGTGGCACGCAATATATCTTCAAAAAGAGCAGTGTGTGAGATGAAAGTTTGATGATTGCGTGTGGATGTCCGTATCTTTATCATTCTAAGTCCCGCCACTTCGGGCGGAGATGCACGCGTTCATTTTAACCTTAGGCGAATAAATCGCCTAAGGTTATGAAAATATCGCCCATCCGGGCGAAGCGTGAAATTTGTAAATAGAACTCAGGTTAATAGGTAGGCTGAAAGCCTATCATAAGTTAGCGTAGAGCAACGCCCTACGAGTTTAGGGCAACATCCGAAAAAAAGCTCTGTAGGAGCGCAAGATAATCTTTGGCGTTAAGCCGGGTTTTCAGCCTGAGCAAGCCACAAACAACAAGGATATTCACGAATATAATATCGGCTTTATCGGATAATGTCGTTCTAAAGAGGGCAAAGCCTTCTTCGGAGTTTCGCCATCGGACTTCCGCAAACAAGTTTCGGTAAAAATCGATCTCAACTGTGTCATTGCTAAGCTGGGCTTTCAGCCCGCCAATTCGATGATTTACCTATATAACCCAATGCGTTGCATTGGGCTGAAATAAGCTGGGCTTTCAGCCCGAGAAAACCACGAATAACACGAAAAATCTTGAATATAAAATGTACTTTTTCGACTTCATTCGTGTTTATTTGTGCCATTCGTGGCACGCAATATATCTTCAAAAAAGCATTGTGTGAGATGAAAGTTTGATAGTTGCGTGTGGATTTCCGTATCTTTAGCTGCTATTAAGTCCCGCCACTTCGGGCGGAGATGCACGCGTTCATTTTAGCCTTAGGCGAATAAATCGCCTAAGGTTATGAAAATATCGCCCATCCGGGCGAAGCGTGAAATTCGTAAATAGAGCTCAGGTTAATAGGTAGGCTGAAAGCCTATCATAAGTTAGCGTAGGACAACGCCCTACGAGTTTAAGGCAACATCCGAAAAAAAGTCCTGTAGGAGCGCAAGATAATAAGCCGGGTTTTCAGCCTGAGCAAGCCATAAACAACAAGGATATTCACGAATATAATATCGGCTTTATCAGACGATGTCCTTCTAAATAGGGCACAGCCTTCTTCGGACTTCCGACATCGGACTTCTGTCAACGCAGTTGCTTTTGGCAATTTAGACCGACCCCTCCGCATAAACAAAACAGCCACTCGTTTAACACAAGCGGCTGTTTGTTTTGCATTATGAAGTGCGCTATTTAATACTCATCCTCATTAAAAAAGAAATCTTCTTTGCTCGGATAATCGGGCCAAATATCCTCAATTGATTCAAAAATTTCGCCCTCTTCTTCAATTTCCTGCAAGTTTTCAATCACTTCCAGCGGGGCACCCGATCGTTGGGCATAGTCAATTAACTCATCTTTTGTAGCAGGCCACGGCGCGTCCTCCAATTTCGATGCTAATTCAAGTGTCCAATACATTCTAAAATCCTCTAATTAATTAATATATCAAATTTTGCGCAAATGTATAAAAACTTTTCATATTTTCCCTTGTTCCCAGTATATTTCTTTAGATGATTTAGTGCATTCCAAACGTGCAAGCGCGAAAAAGTAGTCTGAGAGCCGGTTTATGAAGATGAGGATATTTTCTGCCACAGGATAATCTTGAGCCACTTTATACACATTTCGCTCGGCGCGGCGCGAAACGGTGCGACAAATGTGCGCTCTTGAGCCCGCCTCCGAACCGCCGGGAAGTACAAATTTGTTGAGTTTCGGCAATTGGGCGTCCACGCGATCAATTTCTTTTTCTATGCGCGTTATGTCGTCTTCGGAAATAATGCTGGCCTCTGCTGGGACCTTCGTTTCGGTTTCCGTGGCCAAATAAGAGCCAATGGTAAACAATTTGTGCTGTAGATACAACAAAAATTGATGCGACTCTTCATCGGTAATCTCACAATTGAGCCACCCAACAAAACTATTCAATTCATCGGTGGTGCCGTAAGCATCTAACCTGATATGCGATTTGGGAACCCGCGTTCCGCCAACGAGCGAAGTCTTTCCTTTGTCGCCCGATTTGGTATATAACGAACTTTTTTTCATTTCATCAACTAAACTTAAAACGTTAAACTCTAAACTTTGAACTTTTAACTCTGAACACTGAACATTGAACTCTGAACACTGAACCCCGAACCCTAAACATAATACACCGCCTTGTTGTACGATGGATTCAAAAAAACAACTCCCGCATGTTTCATGTCGAACACCACCCGAGCACGTTTATCTTTAACAAAATTCTTGCGCAAAGGTTTATACCATGGATGAAACACCCAAAATGTGTTTTCGTGGCTCAAGACAAACAACCGTTCTGTGTCAGGAATATGTTCAGGCTGGGTATGGATAAAAATGGCGTCGTATGGTGTGTTTTCGTTTATTTCGATCGATGTTTTGAAAGCAACCGTAGCTGGATATTTTTCGAGCAGTTTTTTTGCAGCTTCCACATCCGTTTCGTTATTTTCTATGCAGGTTATTTCGGCTTGCGGATGCGCAGCGCTCAGAAACAAGGTGGCGATTCCTTTTCCGGAACCTATTTCTAAAATTTTCCGTGGTTTTAAATGATAAGTCAGCCGAAAGAGTAGATGGTGGTACGTGCCAACCTCTTCGGGGCTGATGTTGTTTTTCGCCAGCAGGTTCTCAATATCGAAAAACGCATTGTAGGCGTAAGGTGAATGAAGAACATTGGTAATGAGCCGATAAGCGAACGGAGAGTGAATACCGTGCCCTTTGGCGCGCCAGCTTCTAAGCAGATTTTTCAACAAGCGCATACAGCGATTAGCATTTTTGAATGAGCGCTACCGCATAAGCGGTAATACCCTCTTCACGGCCAACAAATCCCATTTTCTCCGATGTGGTGGCTTTAATGGACACCGAGTCGGCATCCACCTGAAGGATTTCGCACAGTTTTTTTTGCATATCGGTGATGTGCGGATTAAGTTTGGGTTGTTCCGCGCAAACCGTCGCGTCGATATTACCAATGGCGTAGCCTTTTTCTTTGAGCAGCAAAGCTGTTTTTTTGAGTAGGATTTTGCTGTCCACATTTTCAAATTCCGCTGCGGTATCGGGAAAATGAAAACCGATATCCCTCAAATTGGCCGCACCAAGCAGAGCGTCGCAAATGGCGTGAATAAGCACATCGGCATCGGAATGGCCTTGCAAACCCATATCGTAATCGAGTTTGATGCCACCGATCCATAAATCGCGCCCTTTTTGCAAGCGATGCATATCGTAACCGAAACCTATTCGAATAGTCATTTTTAGTTAATTAATTTGTTGAGAAACAAGTATTGGAAACGCAAGCATTGCGTCTACGGAACACGCAACACGTAACCCGCAACCCGGTGTCATCTCATTAAATTTCTGATGCCATCTATATCAAATCCCAGCGAAAGGCGCAACGTTTGGTCTAACGGATTGGATTGGGCGGTTGAAATCAAATAAGCCGCGTCAATTTGAAAAGATGCGGTGCGAAAACCGGCTCCCAACGCCACGTATCGTCTGTTTCCCTTGTATTCGCTTTCATTGTAATATCCGGCTCTCACGGAAAAGCGGTTGTCGTAAGTATATTCTGCGCCAAGCGACCACATCACCTCCTGCATTTCTTCTTTAAAGCCGCCGGGCGCGTCGCCAAACGATTTAAAAATTCCGCCAATGGACGATGTATTAAAATAATCTTCAATGCGTTGTTGCGCTTCCTCCGGCGTTTCATCTTCTTTGGGAAGCTGCGGCGTGGGTACCAACAACTTGTTGACATCCATGCTCACGGAAATGGTGTTTACTCGATCGATGGGATACCCCAACGACACGCCCAAACGCATATTGGTGGGCAAAAACAGAGATGTTACGTTGCCATCGTACGATATTTTCGTTCCGATATTGGAAATATTGAATCCCAGTCCCAGCAACGCCTCCGAGCGTCCTAAATGAATATATGATTCGTTATATCCGGCAATATCGGCGGCAAAAGCGTTGCCGGGCGTGGTTTCGTCGTCACCGATGGAATAATCGGCACGAATATAGCGCAGCGCTACCGCTCCCGAAAACGTTTCGGTAAGTTTGCGGGAATAGGCCACATCAAGCGCCATTTCGTGAGGCGATACGCTTTGCCAGAAATCGCCGTTGAGGTCGGCAATTTGAATCTCTCCCAACGAAAAATAACGCAATGAGGCGCTAATGACATTTAAATTATCTCTTCCCAACTTCCAGTACCCCGAAGCGTAGAGCAAATTAATATCGTTTACCAGCTTGTTAAGCCACGGCGTGTATGAAAACGAGAAACCGGCCTCGCTGGTAATGAACGGATATTTTGCCGCGTTCCAGTGTTGTGAGTACACATCGGGCATGGTGCCGGCGCCAATATCTCCCATTCCCCCGCCGCGCGCATCGGGAGCAATTTGCAACGATGGCATTGCCACAGGTATCGGATTGTATTCCTGAGCCGATAAAACGGCGGTTATCGTGAGTAAAAAACCGGCTAAAAGTAGTTTAAGCGACTGATGGTTCATAGTTTGTATCGTTATTTAATCCTGAATTGAAGCAACTGTTCGTTTTCAAGGAATCCTTCCAATTGATCGTTAATGGAAACCGGGCCAATTCCCGCGGGCGTTCCGGTAAAAATTAAATCGCCTATTTTCAGTGTAAAAAACTGACTGATATGCGCTATAATTTTGTCAACCGAAAAAATCATGTCCTTGGTATTGCCTTGCTGAACGGTGTTGCCGTTGATATTGAGCCTAAAGTTGATGTTGTTGATATCGCCTAACGCCTCTTTTGAAACGAATGTGCCAATGGCCGCGGAAGAATCGAAACTTTTGGCTATTTCCCAAGGTAGTCCCAATTCTTTTTGTTTACGTTGCAAATCGCGCGCGGTAAAGTCGATGCCAACGGTCACCTCATCGTAATATCGATGAGCGAAGCGCTCCGCGATATTTTTACCCAAGCGGTTGATTTTCACTACCAGTTCCGTTTCGTAGTGGACTTCCTCCGAAAAATCGGGCAGGAAAAACGGTTTCCCGTCTTTTAACAATGCCGTATCGGGCTTCATGAAAATCACAGGCTCTTCACTTACAAACGTACGTTTCATTTCTTTATTGTGTGAAGCGTAATTGAGCCCGATAGCGAAAATTTTCATGCCGGAAAGAATTAGTGGTGGTTTAAACGGTTAAAGATGACGGCTAAATGCGCGTATAACGACGTGTTTTGCAGCGCAATGCCTTCGGGCACGCGGATGCGGAAAGGAGTGAAATTCCAAATTCCTTTTATGCCGTTGGCAATCATATAGTCGGCTACTTCTTGCGCAAAATCGGGCGGAACGGTGAGAATGCCAATTTCGGCCTTCTCTTTTTTGTTCCACTCCACAAAGTCGGTGGAATGAAAAACAGGAATGGTGTGTACTTTTTTGTTCACCAACGATTCGTTCACATCAAAACCGGCCAAAATCTTCAACCCGTAATGCTCCAATCCCGAATCGGACAACAGCGCCGCTCCCAAGCTGCCCACACCAAAAACCACCGCTTTATGCGATTTGGTAAAACCTAAAAATTCATCTAAAACCTGAATCAATTCATCAATATGATACCCCACGCGTGTTTTTCCGCTAATGTCAACATACGATAAATCTTTCGCAATTTGCGTAGCCGAAACACCGGTTTCTTTGGCTATTTGAGTGGAAGAAACATGCATTTCGCCCTGTTTTTTCAATAACTTCACGTAGGACAAATACCACGGAAGCCTCCTTAACGCGGGTTCGGGAATTTTGGGAGTGATAAGCTGAGTTTCGGCCATGGGTGTTAATTGCTTTTGTTTCCGCAAAGGTAACTTTTTTCGGCCTAATTTTAAATTTTTAGCGCCAATTAAAGATAAATTTCTTTAATTTGTGCAGATGCAAGCAAATTAATTAGTGTAATTTAGAAACTTATTCTTATTTTTGTGCTTACTTATTATCGATGAAATAATTATTGAAGAAAATCAATTCATTTTGTAACTTTGTATTCTACGCGACAACAACATTTTCTAATCTAAAATTCCTGCAATAACAATGAGCCATTTTTTGAAAAAAATCTGTTTTTTGGCCGTTCTTTTCAGTGTTGCCACCGTTTCGGCGCAGCAATTACCCGAATGGCAAAGCCAGTATGCCGTGGGAAAAAACAAAATAACCCCACACACCAACGTGGTGCCTTACGCCGATATATCTGAGGCGCGAAAAGGCAATTATGAAGCATCGCCTTACTACCTCGACCTCAACGGTACGTGGGATTTTAATTGGGTGCGAAATCCCGATACGCGTCCGAAAAACTTTTTTGAACCCGATTATTACACCGGCGGATGGGCAAAAATTCAAGTTCCCGGCAATTGGGAGCGGCAAGGTTTCGGGTTGGCAATGTATGTGAACGAAACCTACGAGTTTGATGATAAACTCTTCAATTTCAAGAAAAATCCACCGTTGGTGCCCCACGAAACCAACGAAGTGGGTTCTTACCGCCGCACATTTACCGTGCCGGCCGAATGGAAAGACAGGCGCGTGGTACTGTGCTTCGAAGGCGTTTCATCGTTTTTCTACGTGTGGGTAAACGGCGAATTGCTGGGCTACAACCAAGACAGTAAAACCGCCGCCGAATGGGACATCACCGATAAACTGAAAGAAGGCGAAAACGTGCTCGCGCTGGAAGTGTACAGATGGAGTTCAGGCTCGTATCTTGAATGCCAAGATATGTGGCGCATAAGCGGCATTGAGCGCGATGTGTATCTTTACAGCACGCCCAAACAATTTATCGCCGATTATGAAGTAACCTCATCGTTAGACACACTCCGCTACACCGATGGTTTGTGGGAACTTGACGTAAAAATTGATGGTGTAAAATCATCCGGATCAGTATCTTATCAACTCTATGACAATAACGGCACAAGCGTTCTCTCCGAATCGGTTCCCGTTTCGGGAAACACGGTAAGCTTTGCCCCGAAAAGCATTCCAAACGTACAAAAATGGAACGCGGAACACCCTTATCTCTACACGTTGCTTATCGAACTGAAGGACGCCGCCGGAAAGACCTCACAATTACTTTCATCGCAAGTGGGTTTCAGAACATCGGAAATTAAAGATGGCCGCTTCCACATCAACGGTGTTCCGGTTTTAGTAAAAGGCGCTAACCGTCACGAGCATTCGCAACAAGGACGAACAGTGAGCAAAGAGTTGATGATAGAAGATATAAAACTGATGAAGCAAAACAACATCAACTTGGTGCGCAACTCGCATTACCCCACGCACCCGCTATGGTACAAACTTTGCAACCAATATGGGTTGTATGTGATTGACGAAGCCAATATTGAATCGCACGGAATGGGCTATGGCGAGGCATCGCTCGCAAAAGACAGCACGTGGCTCACCGCCCACCTCGACCGCACGGAGCGAATGTATCATCGTGCGAAAAACAACCCATCCGTTGTTATTTGGTCGCTGGGAAATGAAGCGGGCAACGGCATTAACTTCCATCGCACGTACGATTGGTTGAAAGCCACAGACCCATCGCGCCCTGCGCAATACGAACTTGCCCGCTTGGATTACAACACCGACATTTATTGCCGGATGTACCGCAGCGTGGACGAAATAAAAGAATACGTAGCCCGAGACGATATTTACCGTCCCTTCATTCTCTGCGAATATGTGCACGCCATGGGCAACAGCGTGGGCGGCCTGAAAGAGTATTGGGACGTTTTTGAAAGCCAGCCCATGGCGCAAGGCGGCGCTGTGTGGGATTGGGTTGACCAAACATTTTACGAAGTGGACGAAAACGGAAAATGGTATTGGGCCTACGGCGGTGATTATGGCCCTGAAGGCGTGCCCAGCTTCGGCAGCTTTTGCGCCAACGGATTGGTAGATGCTTTCCGTCGCCCGCATCCGCATTTAGCAGAAGTGAAAAAAGTGTACCAAAACGTGAAAGCGCAAATGAAAGATGAAAACTCGCTTACGGTGAGCGTAAAAAATTGGTTCGATTTTTCCAATCTCAACGAGTATGAACTTCGGTGGAATGTAACCGCCGATAACGGAAATATATTGGCTCAAGGCACAAAAATTGTGGATTGCGAACCGCATCAAACCACCGATATCTCGCTCGGAAGGGTAACTTTGCCAAGCAACGTGCACGAAGCATACCTCAATCTCACTTGGCATCGCCGCGAAGCCGCGCCCTTTGTGGATACCGCGCACGAAGTGGCATACGACCAATTTGTGTTGAAAGGAAAAGCGCCGATAACGGTTTTCACCCCCTCAAAAGCCGGCAAGACCGCGTTTGAAGTAGACGAAAAAACCGGTGCCGTGCGTTCGCTCACACTCAATGGCGAAGAACTTTTAGCAAGCCCCATCACGCTCAATCTTTTCCGCCCCGGAACGGAGAACGACCGTCGCGACCGCAATGGTTTCCGCGCTTGGTCTCAGGCAGGTTTGCAAGGGCTTTCGCAGCGCGCTACTAAAGTAAGCCGCTCGCGTTCAACGGTAACATCGGAAGTGGATTTGATGAACGCCGAAAATGAAAAAGTGGGCGAAGCCACGTTTGTTTACTCCATCGACAAAAATGGCGGCCTAAAAATTGATACGGACTTCCGTCCCGATACTTCTCTCATAACCGCTGTAGCGCGCATTGGCCTTACATTTGAGATGAAAGACGATTTCAACAACGTATCGTATTTGGGCCGTGGCGATGTGGAAACGCAAGCCGACCGCAAGGAAGCGGGAAAAATAGGCATCTATCACACTTCGCCGCAACGAATGTTCCATCATTATGTGGTGCCGCAAGCTACAGGCAACCGCACCGATGTGCGCTGGACACAAATTACCGACAACCGCAACCGCGGCCTGTTTGCCAAATCAAACCAACCGTTTCAATTTAGCGCGCAACCTTACACGGACGACGTGATTGAAAAAGCCACGCACATCAATCAACTAACAGAAAACGGCAACATCACCGTTCACTTAGATTACGACCAAATGGGCGTGGGCACGGCAGCCTGCGGGCCTGGCGTTCTGCCGCAATATTGCGTGCCTGTGAGCAGCCATCAATTTGAATTCACTTTATATCCCGTAAAAAATTAACATAAAACACCCCAAAGCTATGTTACCAACATCAAAATTTCTTTATCCGTTAGCCGGCGCGGCTGTACTATCATCGTGCACGGGGACCAAAGAGGTGGAGCAAACCAAGCCCCTCAACATCGTGTACATTATGACGGACGACCATACACGGCAAATGATGAGTTGTTACGACAACCGCCATATTGAAACACCCAATTTAGACCGAATTGCCGAAAATGGCGTGCTCTTTCGCAACGCGTACGTGGCAAATTCCATTTCGGCACCCAGCCGCGCGTGTCTTTTAACCGGAAAGCACAGCCACAAAAACGGAAAAATAGATAACATTTCTTCGTTCGACGGCAGCCAACAAACCGTGCAACAACTCTTGAAACAAGCCGGTTATCAAACGGCAATGATTGGGAAGTGGCACTTAGACAGCGAACCCACCAACTTCGACTATTGGGAGATTTTGCCCGGGCAGGGACATTACTATCAACCCGATTTTATAACGCCCGAAGGCAGGGTAACCCACAAAGGCTACGTAACCGATATTATTACCGATTTAACCATTGATTGGCTAGAGCACGGGCGCGACAAAGAAAAACCGTTTGTGCTGTTCCACCACCACAAAGTAGCTCACCGCAACTGGATGGCCGACACAGCGCATCTCGCTCTGTATGAAGACAAAACATTTGAGCTCCCCGCCAATTTTTACGATGATTACGAAGGCAGAAAAGCAGCCGCGGCACAGGAAATGCGCATTGCCAGCAACCACGATATGGACTTGGTGAACGACTTGAAAATGTTACGTCCCGGCGTGAAAACCCGTTTGTCCGACGCGTACATAAACGGCGAATACGCCCGGTTGGATTCCGCTCAAAAAGCGGCGTTTGACGCGCATTATCAACCCATCATCGATGAGTTTTACGCCGCTAACCTGCAAGGCAAAGAGCTGGCCGAATGGAAATATCAGCGGTATATGCGCGATTATGCCAAAACGGTGAAGTCGTTGGACGAAAATATCGGCCGATTGCTGGAATATCTGGAAGAGAGCGGATTAATTGACAATACGCTGATTGTTTACACTTCCGACCAAGGTTTTTATATGGGCGAACACGGCTGGTTCGACAAACGATTTATGTATGAAGAATCGTTTAGCACGCCGCTCATTATGCAATTGCCTGCGCAATACAAAAAACGTGGCGAAATTACGGAAATGGTGCAAAACATCGATTTCGCGCCCACCATGTTGGAGATTGCCGGCGTGGAAATCCCGTCCGATATTCAGGGTGTATCGCTGTTGCCTTTACTCAAAGATGATAAGGCGCCTGCCGATTGGCGCAAGTCGCTCTACTATCATTTCTACGAATATCCCGGCGAACACGCTGTGAAACGCCACTATGGCGTGCGAACCGAGCGCTACAAACTCATCCACTTTTATGATGACATTGACGAATGGGAATTGTTTGATTTGGAAACCGACCCAATGGAGATGAATAACTTGTACGGCAAAGCCGGATACGAAGAGATTACCAACGAAGTCCGCGCCGAATTAAAACGATTGCAAGAACAATACGATGACCCAATTAGGGAAAAGTTTCCGTTGTAAAAACTAACGACAAAAATGCCTACCGAAGTTCATCCGTTGCATCCGTTTTTACCGGAAAACGCCCGTGTTTTTATGCTGGGCAGCTTTCCCCCGCCGAAGGCGAAATGGAAAATGGATTTTTATTATCCCAACTTTCAGAACGATATGTGGCGGATTTTCGGGTTGGTGTTTTTCAACGATAAAGACTATTTCCTCGCGGCTGATAAAAAATCGTTTCACAAGGAAAAACTCATCGCGTTTTTAAGCGAAAAAGGCATTGCCGTGGGCGACACGGCAAAGGAAATTGTGAGGTTGAAAGGCAACGCGTCGGATAATTTTCTAGAGATTGTCACACCCATTCAGTTGGAGAGCGCGTTGGAAAAAATCCCTCATTGCAGAACATTGGTTACAACAGGTGAAAAAGCGACCGAAACACTTCGGTCGCTTTTACCAAACCTATTAAAAAAACCTCAGGTGGGGAAATTTGTTGAAACGGAATTTAACGGCAAAACCTATCGGTTTTATCGCCTGCCTTCCTCATCGCGGGCATATCCCAAACCGTTAACAGAAAAAGCGGCTGTGTATGCTCGTTTCTTTGCTGAAACAGGATTGCTTTAAACCTCTTCGTCAACCATTTCGTCGTCCTGATTTAACGGAATCACTTTGGTGATTTTTTCTTCTTTAATCAACGGTTTCAACTTTTTAGGCACAATTTCTTTGAAATAAGAACTGTTGATGTGCTCGTTGAAGGCCGCCTCATTTACATAACTTTCGTAAATGATGATTTTAGTGTGGTCGTCTTCGTTCCACAACAAATCATATACCATACACCCCACTTCTTTTTCAAGCGTATGCGCCTGAAGTTCAGAAAGAAGTTCAATAGCCTCATCCACATCATTTTCGGCAAACGCGTATTCCACCAAAATGACATACGGCTCATCCATTTGTTGCGCGTGTATCACCGTTTGATTAGCAAACACGCCGAAAAACAGGGCCGAAAAAAACAGCATCAAGTTTGTTTTCATAAAAGTAAATTTAGTTTCGTAAACCGCTCACATTTTTCAAAACCGCCCGCACCGAACCCATTCTCAAACTGGTTTCTATTACCACGGGGACACGGTTTTCGTCGTTGGTAAGCGATGCTTTAATGGCTTCTTTGGGATTGGTGAACGCTTTATCGTGAATGGTCATTGAGATATTGATGACGTTGTATGTTTTGCCGTCATTGGCTTTCACGGAGGAGGTTCCCAAATAATTCACATACATATCCACGGGCGTTTTTCCCGACAGGAACTGAATGTATTTTCTGTCGCCGGCACGCATTCCCGTGTAGTCAAGGTTGCGCACGTAAGGCAAAACAGACAAATAATCGTAGGTGCACTCATCGGTTTCCACCACATCATCAAAATCGGGCTTTCCATTCCAGGTGCGAATGGCGCGAATGTTTACTTTGTTTCCGGTGTATGTATATGACTGGCTTTCCGTGGAGTAATCTTTTCCTTCGAAAGCTTCTTTTGTAAACAGCAACGGACGCAAATTCATATCCATGAACGAAGTTAGCGTATCGTTTACCGTGTACAGGTTCCCCGCCAAGCCCGATGTATTGAGAAGCATGGTGGTTTTGTAGGCACGCTGCCCTTTATAATTTGAT
This sequence comes from Bacteroidota bacterium, assembly GCA_023388315.1. Lineage (GTDB taxonomy): Bacteria > Bacteroidota > Bacteroidia > Bacteroidales > Dysgonomonadaceae > JAEWGM01. The sequence continues at coordinate 18,686 of JAEWGM010000013.1, forward strand.
TCTGTGACGCTTAACGAGCCTCTTCCTGCTCTCGCGCGCACAATTCCGTAATTGAAGTACAAATCGTAATTCACTTTTTCGCCACTTTTAAACGCCGTATTTTTTAAATTGCACTGCGCGTTTACGGGTGAAAAGCTGCATAGAAAAAATAATGATAATAAAGTACTTGTTATGATTTTATTCATAGTTCATTTTTTTATGTCGTTCTACTATCGTCCCGATAGGTTTACCGCATTTGGGTTGGCACCGGTCCTCCCGCGCCTCCGCCTCCTCTCATTCCGCCAAACGGCGAACTTTGCTGGTTCTGTTGCTGACGCTGCTGTTCTCGTTCGGCATTGGGGTCTCTCCGTCTTCTCTCCTCCGGTTTGTTTTGGGTTACCTCCAATGGTTTTTGTTGTGTAACGGGTGTGGAAAGAATGTTCCAGTCTTCAAAATAATCGGAATACGCCCTCAATGTCAGTTTTCCCGGATAATAATATACTTGCTCCGGTTGACGCCGTTCTTCGTAATTTCCGGTTGTCCACACACCGTCTTCATTTTCATCGATAACCAACCGCAGGAAAATTTCTCCGGGCGGTAAATCCTGAAATCGGACTTCGCTGTTTTGGACACTTCTTTTTCTGAAAGGTTTATCGGATTTATCCAAAAGCTCTACAAAAGCCGCTTTTCCCGGTGGCAAGCCTTGCAAGGTAATCTCCAAATTGGCATATTGATCTAACCCCTTCACGGTGAAAGACTGATTAACGGCGTTGTTCCACAGTCCGTATTCACTAAATACGGTGGCTGAGTCGATGTGGAGTTCATATTTTCCTTCCGGCTCCCATCTGTGGCGCAGGAAATATCTTCGGGGATTGAGCGAATCTGCTTCAAACTGATAGGAAATGGGCGTAAAAACGGAATCCACTTCCCGCGACAAGCGCACAAGCGTTGTGTCGAAACGCACGACAGGCTGCTCAAACTCTATGCGAATGGGATGATATGTTTCAAACGACGACTGAATATTGGTGTTGACCCCCAAAAACCGCACGGCGGGTTCTTCATCCGCGTTGCGGGCAGCTCTTCTTTCTCTCGCCGGACGGCGAAAATTAAAATTCAGTGTATCGGTGTCAATGTAGTTATTGTTCAATGAATCGGTTCGGATGTAATCAATTTTCAGGCGGATGGAGTCGTTTTTATACACAAGCGAATCGGTTACCCAAAGCGTAATAGAATCGTTATCGGCGTTTCGCTCCATCACATACCAATCGGCTCCCGCCACCGATGGGTTCAATAAATTGAACGTGGGCAGTTGTGTGGGCGCCGCGAAAAAGAGGTTCAATTTATGCTCTTCGGGACGTTCGTGTTTCTGCAAAAACTGTCGTTGAAAGTCAGACAAAAAAGAGCGTAAGACCAAGTCATCGGGAAGGAAACGAGTGTAATTTACCGTTTTAATGGTATCGATGGTTACGCTATCCACAAAAACCGTGTCTTGCCGCACGGCCGGCGCAGTGGAAGGAATAACAATGGAGTCCAAAAAAGCGATGGCTTCCTGCGGATTATCGTAACGGTAGTCGCGGTTTACATCATCCAGCGCGTACACGCGATAGCTGCCCGGCGCCATGCCCCGCACGGTAAAGTTGCCACGCGAATCGGTTCGGGAAATACGTTGAAAGGCGGTGTGGGTAAACGCCGTGTCCTCCAAGTTTGAGTGCACGCCCACGTAAATTCCGGTCACCGGCTCCAAGTTTTCGGCCGAAAGCACTTTTCCCGATATGGCCAGCGTGTCTAACTGGTCACCGGTAGAAAACGAATAAACGAAGTTTTCAAGCGGATTGCTTTCGTTATTATCCACAATGGCGTCGGTAAAATCAATGGTGTAGGTGGTGTTGGGCAAAAGCTCATCGTTCAGCTCCACTCGCGCTCTTCGTCCGATGGAGCGAATCACGGGCGCGATTTGTTGCGGCGGCGTAATGATAACTTTTTCGTTTGGTTTTTCAATCTTTATGTTTTCATCAAATTCAATTTCCACCACCGTGCGGTTCACGTTCAACGCGGAAAAATCGGGCGTGGCTCTCACTACCCGAGGCGGATCCACATCATAAAGCCCGCCGGTGGGAGCCGCCATATTGGCGCAAGAATGCAAAAAAACGATTCCCGCCACCGCCACCATCAGAAAACATATGTACGATACAATTTTACGCATCTATCCTTTTTCGTTTACTCGCCACAAAAATACAACGTTTTAGATACTTTGGTTAAAATGAAATGAGAAAAATAGTGAAAAAGAGGAATTTCAGAGAAAATCAACCCGAGAAAGGGCCGGAAGAAAGAAGAAAATGGCCGATTTTGCAATACAAACACTTGCGTTTATCGCAATATTCTTTCCTCAATTGAATAAGCGCTTGGGTGTCGAAAGCGTTTTTGGGCGAAACGCCCGCCGCCTTAAAATCGGAAACAATGCTGTTTCTCTCCGGCTTCACCGATTCCAGAATATGCAAAGCCCGGTCGCGGTACTTTTCCAAATCGTGCATCTTGCCGTAGGCAAAAAGAATGGGCGCCACGGTGTTGATGAGGATGATGTTGAGTGAACTGTCGCCCAAATACTTGGATATTTTTTTGGATTCTTTTTCAAACGTATAGTGCGTTTGCCAGTATTCCGAAGGATTTACATGAAAATAGAGCCTGATTTGGTTGTAATCTTCTTTTTCGAGTACAGACGAGAACAACCTGCCCGATTGTTGTAGCAATACGGCCAGTTGCGCGATGCGAACTTGCGGAAACGCTTGCGGACGGGTTCGTAGTTTTTTAAACAGAAAACCGTCTAAGTTCTTCAACGAGTATTTGGTTTTTAAAAACCGATATTCATCGCGTAATTTAAGATAATATTCATCGTGCGGCGTATCGTCTTCCAGCATTCCAGCTTGTCCAAAAAGCAACGCTTCCACCTGAAACAGGCTGTTGCTGTGCTTTTGAATGTAACTGTAAGGCAACGAAAGCGCCAGCCGTTCAAATTCATCGGAATTTAAGCCGAAACCGAAATTTCGCGCAAGCATCACATAAAAAGTTTCGTCCCACGAATTATTGAATCGCTTCAAATGGCCGAAAATATCTTGCGTTTTTCGCTCCAGCCGCTCTATCATCAACCCATTCAGATAAGAACTTACCAGCAATTTCGGTACGGTGGGAAGTTGTTTTTCGCAAGGTATGCTATGGATGTTGTTTAACAAGTACGCGGCATTGTTTCGCACATTCTCGGGAACAATAAGCGTGCATTGCGGCACTTTTAGCCCTTTCTCGTTAAACACCTCTTTGTTGGCATTTTCCACCACGTGCAGCACCACAGAATTGTACGCTTTGTCTTTGTGATGCCTGTGTTTTTCCCACTCATCGGACGAGCGATGAATTTCTACATTTCCCGCCCAAACGGTTTCGCCTATTTTAATTTTCGCGTTAAAGAAATCGGGGCCGGCATCGGTATTGTGCGTGCCTGTGTCGATAATTTCGATGGGTTGTCCGTCGGTTGTTGCCAATTCATCGGAGGAAAAGAGTTTGTATTTCCAAACATAATGAAGAAGACTTTCGCTATGTACCATCTTATTAGCGGATTAGAGTTTCTCAAATATACAAGTATTTTCCGCTTTCGCAAAAAATTGAGCCGCAAAACGCCCGTTTATTGAGATAAAAGTGTATTTTTGCAGTAAATATCGCAGAATAAACCACTTATTATTTTTATTATGAACCAACCACCCGTTTGCAATCCGACTATTTCGGAAAAGCTCGAAAAAAAATTTCAACATCTTTGGCATTTGGTAGGAAACACACCGATGCTAAAATTAAATTATACGTATAAAGGAAAACCATCTGAAATTTATGTGAAGTGCGAGCACTACAACCTCACCGGCAGCGTGAAAGACCGCATGACACTCTACATTTTACACAAAGCATACACCGAAGGCCTCATTAAACCGGGCGACACCATTGTGGAAGCCACAAGCGGCAACACGGGAATTGCTTTCTCCGCCATTGGCAAGGCGTTGGGGCACAAAGTGAAGATTTTTATGCCCAATTGGCTCAGCAAGGAGCGGATGGATATCATCAGCAGTTTAGGCGCCGAAATTGTTTTGGTAAGCAAAGAAGAAGGCGGTTTTTTAGGCAGTATTGATATGTGCAGCAAACTGGCGCAAGACGACCAAACGGTTTTTCTTCCGCGTCAATTTGAAAACCGTTACAATGCGGAGGCGCACGAGAAAACCACGGCCAAAGAAATAACCAGTCAACTAAAAAGTTGGGGCTTAGCGCCCGACGCTTTCGTGGCGGGTGTGGGCACCGGCGGAACCGTAATGGGTGTGGCACGTGGTTTAAAACAAGCACATCCCGATGTAAAAATTCATCCGCTGGAACCCGAAGAATCGCCCACATTGAAAACGGGCCACAAAGTGGGTTCGCACAGAATTCAGGGAATTTCCGATGAGTTTATTCCCGCATTGGTAAAACTCGAGGAACTGGATGAAATAGTTGATGCTTCGGATGGCGATTCCATTATTATGGCACAAAAACTGGCTCATCAGTTGGGGCTCGCCGTGGGCATCTCATCGGGAGCCAATGTGGTGGGCGCCATCAAATTGAAAAATGAATTGCCCGAAGGCGCTGTGGTAGTCACTATTCTTTCGGATTGCAACAAAAAATACCTCAGCACCGATTTGACAAAAGAAGAACCCGTAAAAGAGGGATACATTTCCACCGATACGGTGTTTTTGGATTACGAACCCATTGGCAGAGCGATGGACTAACTCAATCTACCTTCTCTATACACCTATGCCTTAATTTGTTACAACTATTTTCTATTATGTTAAACCACAACGAAAGAAAAAGCATCGTTAGTTTGATGCAGCGCGAAATAATTCCCGCCATTGGCTGCACCGAGCCTATTGCCGTATCGCTTTGCGTAGCAAAAGCCACTGAAACATTGGGGAAAAAACCGGAACGCATTCACGTTTTTTTAAGCCCCAATGTGCTTAAAAACGCCATGGGCGTGGGAATTCCCGGAACCGGAATGATTGGCTTGCCCATTGCCGTGGCGTTGGGCGCGTTAATCGGAAAATCGGAGTACGGCTTGGAAGTTTTGCGCGACCTGCAACCCGAAGACGTGGAACAGGGAAAATTGTTCATTTCGGAACAACGCATCAAAATAGACGTAAAACCCGACACGGATGAAAAACTCTATATTGAAACCCGATGCTACGATGGCGAAACTTCTTCAACCGCCATTATCCGTGGCAGCCACACGCAGTTTTCGCACATAGAAAGAAATGGCGAAGTATTGCTCAACAAAGTAGTGGACGCCGCTCAAGAAACCGAAGACGAGATGCACCTCACATTTAAAAAAGTGTATGAATTTGCCATAGAGTCGCCCATTGAGGAGCTTCGTTTTATATTGGAAGCCGCCAAGATGAACCGCGAAGCTTCAAAAACCGCGCAAGAGCACAATTATGGGCACAATGTGGCCAAAAGCCTCACGGGGGAGCGGGGCAAAACGCTTTTCGGCGACAATCCTCACAGCCGAATGATTTCGGCCACTGCCGGCGCGTGCGACGCCCGCATGGATGGCGCGCTTATTCCCGTAATGAGCAATTCGGGCAGCGGAAATCAGGGCGTAGCGGCCACTCTTCCGGTTTTAACGTATGCCGAAGATGCCGGTAGCGATGAGGACAGCCTCATTCGCGCGTTAATCCTCAGCAACCTCTCGGTTATTTACATCAAACAACATTTGGGTCGCTTGTCGGCACTGTGCGGCTGCGTAGTAGCTGCTGCCGGCTCCAGCTGCGGGATTACGTACCTTATGGGAGGAAATTATGAACAGGTGACGTTCGCCATTAAAAATATGATTGCCAACATCACGGGAATGATTTGCGATGGCGCCAAACCAAGTTGTGCACTTAAAATTGCCAGCGGCACCTCCACGGCTATGCTTTCGGCGTTAATGGCGATGGAAAACCGGGTGGTTTCCTCGCAGGAAGGCATTGTGGAAGACGATGTGGACAAAACCATCCGCAACCTCGCGCTCATCGGCAGCAAAGGGATGGCCGAAACCGACAAAATAGTGCTTAACGTAATGACAAACAAGGAGTAAGAACACCCGTGAATGAAGTTCGTTAATTTGCGGAACAAAAATTCGCAAAATTCGCCCTTTTTCCTTATTTTTGTCAATCAAACAGAATTTTAAATTAAAAAAGGATATACAATGAAAAAAGTAGTGTTGATTCGCCACGGCGAGAGTGTTTGGAATAAAGAAAACCGTTTCACGGGATGGACCGATGTGGATCTTTCCGAAAAAGGAGTTCAAGAAGCACATGAAGCCGGAAAATTATTGAAAAAAGAAGGTTTCCATTTCGAAAAAGCGTTCACTTCCTATCTGAAAAGAGCCATTAAAACGTTGAACATTGTGTTAGACGAAATGGACTTGGATTGGATTCCGGTGGAAAAATCATGGCGCTTAAACGAAAAACATTACGGAATGTTGCAAGGCTTAAACAAAGCCGAAACAGCTGAAAAATATGGTGATGAGCAAGTGCACATTTGGCGCAGAAGCTACGATGTTCCTCCCACGCCGATGGAAAAAGAAGATTCTCGCTCTCCCTTCCAAGAAGAAAGATACAAAAACTTAAGCGAAAACGACAGGCCGCTTACCGAATCGTTAAAAGAAACCGTGGAGCGTATTCTTCCTTACTGGAACGACACGATTCTTCCCAGCCTGAAAGATCACAACGAAATTATTGTTGCCGCTCACGGAAACAGTTTGCGTGGCATTGTAAAGCATTTAAAAAATATTTCGGATGAGGACATCCCCGCGCTGAATTTACCCACAGGAATTCCCTACGTGTTTGAATTTGACGAAAACCTGAATATGGTAAAAGATTATTTCCTTGGCGATCCCGAAGTGATTAAAAAATTGATGGACGCGGTGGCTAATCAGGGGAAAGCAAAGTAGTTTTGTTGAGACAGTTAGATTATTAGATACTGTTTAGATTGTTAGATATTAGACAATAGACTGTTAGACAAATTTTTACCTTGATAAGCAGCCCTTTGGGCAACTTAAACATTCCATTGCCACGGCTTTTAAGCCGAGGATAAAATTGGCGATATTGTTTGGCTTTAGTCAAAAAACATCAATTAATTTGGACTTTCAGCCCGCTAAATTCAGGTTTTTACCTTTAACCCAACGCGTTGCGTTGGGCTGAATTAACCCGGGCTTTCAGCCCGAAACGCGGCCTGATAAATTTACCGCAATAAACAAAAAAAGCGCCGGCATCGGCGCTTTTTCATTTGGTTTTGTTACCGTTAGAGCAGGGTTTGCAATAGTTGCGGTGTAACATCCGTAGCGGAAATCACTCCCTGTTCATCTACCAAATAACTTTTGAACCCTTTGTGTAGCTGAAAGTTTTTATAAATTTCAGACTCGGTTCCTTTTACATCGCAAAATTGCGAATTTAAATCTATTTGATCCAAGAGCAACGTCTTCTCAAAAACTGTTTTTTTCGTATCGAAAGAAACCGCTATAAATTCTACGTTCGGGTTATTTTCTTTCAAAAAATTGTGCAATTGCACGTTGTTTGCTCTCGACTGGGCGTTGTAAGCCGCCCAAAAGTTTACTACAACTTTTTTGCCTTTATAATCGTGCAGGTTAATGGTGTTTCCTTCCAAATCGTGCAAAACGATATTTGGGATTGTTTCTCCCGGATGATAACCTAAGGAAGGCGTGTTGGTTTTCACCGAACCTGACGACAACAGAAGCGAAGCTAATGCTAAAAGGCAATAGTTTACGTACTTCATAAATAATATTTTGGTTCATACTCGATTTAATCCTGCTTCGCGCAGCATGTAAATCCTTCTTATTCCGAAGACTTTACGCTTAAAGTCTTTATTTTCGGCTTGCAAAAGTACGTCGGTTTTGTTTCTTGAAGAAGTTTTCGGCTTTAATCTTTCCTTTCAAGCGTTAAATTATGTTTACCATCAACACCAACAAACTCATAATCAATACACTTTAAGAGAAGAACGCCTCAATTGCTCCCACGGAAGTGTCTTTCAATATCACTTTTTTATTTTTATCCAGCAGATAAAGCGAAGGAATCGCTTTCAAATCGTACAATCTTTTGTAGGTGATTTCCATCCCTTTATCGTAGGCGTGAAGCCAATTCTGTGGCAAATTCGATAAGTGCGCGCGCCATCCCTCCACATCGTTATCGGGATACAAAGTCATAATAGTGAGCATAGTGCGTGCGGGCGTGTTTCTCGACAAAGCGCCTTGAATGGGCACCGATTGGTTCAATTGATTGGTTACGGACATACACATGTTGCATTCGGGATTTGAAAACATCAATAACACATATTCGCTTTTAATGGAGTATAAATTAGACAATTGCCCCGATGCCAGCGTATAGGTAAAATTGTTTGCCATTTGTCCCACATTGTTTTTGCTCACCATTTCCAATTGAAATTCGTAGCGCGATTTAGCTTCGGTGGGCAACATATCCGATTTCGCCATTTCACGCAACACGGGCAAATAAAAACTTTCGTTATGAAACGGCGAGTTAGGCTCGTAAAAATATTTCTCGAAAAGCGACGCGAAATGAACATACATCGCGCTATCCGTTTCGGCTCTCTGCAGCGTATGAACCAGCGATTCTTCGGCGTTTTTCGTCGGAACATAGGTGAGAATATTAATGTAGTCCACAAAAGCCTGTTCGGTAATGTGTGGTTTTTGAATAAGCGTTTTGTTCGCAAAGTCGAACCTGTCCCAATAATGCGCCACCAAATATTTTGCCCGGTCATCGGCATTGGTAATTTCTTCGGGAATGTCGGGCAACACAAATGTATCGGGAACAATGGTTTGGAGTTTTGCCTCTATTTCTTCGGGCGACATATCGGCTTGTGTTTTTTTGCTGGACGAACAAGAATAACCAATCATCACCATCAAAAAAACGACCATCGAAATAAATAAATCTTTTTTCATTTCTGAAACGTAATTTAATTCTTGGGTAAAGATATAAAAAAGAGAAGACAGTTGATGGCAAGCGGATGAAAAATCAATATTTTTTGTACATTTGTATTTTTAGAAGCTGTTTTGAATTTTTTTATGTATTGTTTTTTAGTCATTTTTTGATGGATTTGGGCTTTTGTTTCGCATCGAATAGCGGGCTACTCGAAAGAAAGGAAAGTTCAAAGACGCAAAAAAGGGCAAAAAACAACATAAAAGATAGAGTAAAAAAAATTATTCGTAAAATTCAGAACAGTTTCTAATATCTCGAGGATAAAAAATGGATAATTATATTGTTTCTGCCAGAAAATACAGGCCATCTACTTTCCGATCGGTTGTGGGTCAAGAAGCGTTGACAACCACGCTGAAAAACGCCATTGCCGGGAACAAATTGGCGCACGCTTATTTGTTTAGTGGCCCGCGTGGCGTGGGGAAAACCACTTGTGCCCGTATTTTCGCGAAAACAATTAACTGCCTCTCTCCCACCTCCGACCACGAAGCGTGCAACCAGTGCGAGTCCTGCGTATCGTTCAATGAACAGCGATCATACAACATTCACGAGTTGGATGCCGCCTCAAACAATTCCGTTGACGATATTCGTTCGCTCATTGATCAAGTGCGCGTGCCGCCCCAAATTGGGAAATACAAAGTATATATTGTGGATGAGGTGCATATGCTTTCCCCGGCGGCGTTCAATGCGTTTTTAAAAACGTTGGAAGAGCCTCCCGCGCACGCCATTTTTATTTTGGCCACCACCGAAAAGCACAAAATTATCCCCACCATTTTATCGCGTTGTCAGGTATATGATTTCAATCGGATCAGCATTGCCGATATTGTGGAACACCTTCAATATGTGGCTAAACAAGAAAACGTTACCGCCGAACTGGAAGCGTTGAACATTATCGCGCAAAAAGCCGATGGCGGAATGCGCGACGCCTTATCAATTTTCGACCAAACCATCAGCTACACCGGCGGAAACATTACGTACCGCGCGGTAATTGAGCATTTAAACGTGCTGGATTATGAGTATTATTTTAGACTGTCAGACGCCATTCTCAACGGCAGCGTGGTGGATTGTTTGCTTATACTCAACGATATATTGAACAGCGGATTTGAAGGACAATACATCATCAGCGGCATTACGTCGCACTTCCGCGATTTAATGGTGTGCAAAGACCCGCTCACAGCGCAACTTTTTCAAGTGGGCGCATCCATTAGAGAGCGATACATTGAAACAGCCAAAAGATGTAGCAATGACTTCTTTTACAAAGCGATAGAAATTGCCAACGAGTGCGATTTAAATTATCGCCTTAGTAAAAACAAACGCTTGCTGCTGGAACTTACATTGATTAAGTTGTGTCAACTTTCCGAAGGAAAAAGCGCGCAACCGGCCGACGATAAAAAAAAAGAAATAAAACCCATTGAAGCGCCCCAGGAAACGAAAGCGCCTGCAAAACCGCAAATAAAAACCGAGGTTCCAAAACCTGAACCCACTCCGAAGCCACAACCACACGCGAAACCCAAGCCTCAACCGGTGGAAAAACCGGTTTCCGCCACGAAAACAGAAGAGGCTCCTGCACCTGAAAGCGATGTAAGCATTCCACCCGAAACATCGCCCGAATTGAAAAAGAAAACCGTTTCTTTATCGGGAATGGGCGTGTCCATCTCTTCTTTGCAAAACAAAAAAGAGGAGAAAAAGGAAGAGGTTCAAGCATCGGATAAAAAAGATATAGGCAACAATCTCTTTACCGAAAAAGAGCTTATTCAAGCTTGGAAAACGTATGCCGCGAATTTAAAGGAGGAAAAGCTGTTACAAAACACAATGACGCTTTATTTGCCTAAGATGATCAGCGACAGCGTGTTTGAAGTGGAGGTAAACACGGAGTTGAACAAGCAATACCTTACCGATAACAGCCTCTCTATTTTAACGTTTTTACGCGAAAAACTGCAAAATGGCGATGTGGTGATGAACATAAAAATAGCGGAAGGCAACGCCATCAAAAAAGCGCTAACCTCCCGCGAGATTTTCGATGAAATGGTGCAGAAAAATCCTTCGCTGCAAAAATTATCCGATGAGTTTGGGTTGGAACTCAGCTAACATCCATTCAATCGTATTCTTCTTCGTAATACTTGTCTTTGTTGAGCGTGAGCAATTTATAAATTCCGCTTGCCACCATCGCCCCAAAAACATAATATCCCACGGTAATCATTTTCTTTTTATCGGTTCCGGCGATGGGCGTATTATCCAACCCCAGTTTTTTAGGCAATACAATAGCGCTCAGGCCGCCCAACGCGCCAATTACACTGCTCATTTTAAACGGCGTGAAAGCGTAATACACGGCATTGGTGAGAATATCGCCGGTGAGCGTGGCATTGTATAATTTATCGTGATCTTTTACTTTTAAATTCATAATGCCCAGCGATTTATCAATGGCTTCCTCGCCCATTTCGCCAAAATCGGGCACATTATCGAAATTTTTTTTCACAAAACTGTGAAGCATATTCAGGGCAACGGCTCCGCCGACTCCTGCAATAACTCTTTTCCACATAACGGTAAATATTTTGGTTGTTGTTACAATTAAAACCCCAAACTTTACCGCTTTGTTCAGGACAAACTGCAAAAGATTTATTTCTTTTTGAAAGCCAACGTGCCAACAACTCCCAACAATACAAGCATCCCACCGATTATATGATAGCCCCGCAGTGCTTCATTCAGAAACATCACCCCTCCAAAAACCGTAATGATGGGCGTAATGTTGTTAAAAATGGCCACTTGCGATGCGGGAATGGCAGACAAAGCATAATTGCTGAGAAACGACGAGAGAAAAGAAGACAACACACCTAAATAAATCACAGACCAAAGGAAACTGCTTTCGGCGAGCGGTTCAAAAAAAGTATGCATCGTGCCGGTTTGAATATGCTTGACAACCGCCACCAAATTAAAAACCACACACGCTACAATGGTCATAAAGAACGTGATATCCAAAGAATTGTACTTTTTATTCACCTTTCGCCCAAACACATAATACATCACGATGGACAAAACGGACAACAGAATCAATATATTTCCTTTTAAATTATTGCTGCCCACATTCGCTCCGCTTTTCATCAAAATATACATAATTCCGCCGGTAGATAAAATGATGCTAAACACTTGAATGGGAGTATTTTTTTCTTTCAACAGAACGGCGGCGAATACCATGGTTAAAATGGGCATCATAGCCGATAAAATGCCGGCATCCAATGCTGTGGTATATTTAAGCCCTTCCGTTTGAAACAAGAAAAACAGTAACGGATAGGCAATCGAAATTCCTAACAAAGGGAGTATTTGCTTTAGGGTTAATCGGGGAAGTTTCTGTTTTCCTGAAAGATAGACCAACAACATGCCAATCACCGCCATTGAAAAACGATGCGCTAATATGTCCACCGTGCCTGCCGTTCTCAGGGCTATTTTCACAAAAATGAAAGACAACCCAATAATCAGCGTGCATAGCGCCATGCCGAAATAAGCAAGTATTTCTTTTTTGAAGTTTTTCATCTCGATGGAATTGTAAAAACTCGCAATAAGCATCCATTCAGCCCACTAGGAGGCTACAGCAGAGGCGATGGTTGCCGGGAAGTATTAAAAACAGATTCCTCACTTTGTTCGGAATGACACAAACATTCACTTATCATGCCAAAAGAAGGAGGCATCTATTTTATGTTATTCACTCTTGACGCGTGAATTTTGCACCCAGTCTTTTATTTAAACTTATTCAAAATCTCCTGCAGCGCCATTTTCAATCCATCCGCGTTTTTTCCTCCGGCAGTGGCAAAATGCGGTTGTCCGCCACCACCGCCTTGAATGGATTTGGCCGCTTCGCGAACCAAATTGCCGGCATGCAATCCTTTTGCAACCAAATCATCGCTCAACATCACGGTTAAGCCCGGCTTTTGGTTAAACACCGTAGCGGCAACAAAAGCCATATTTTTCGGAAACTCTCCCCTCAATTGGAAAGCGATGTCTTTCACCATATCGGGTGAAACCATCAGGCCATCAATTTTAAACACATCCACGCCGTGTACATTTTCTTTTCTCTGAATAATGGCGTTTTTCAATTGTTCGGTACGCTCTTTGGTGAAGGCTTCAATTTTTTGACGCATCTCTTCGTTCTCGTTCATCAGCTTGCGCAAACCGGTCATAATTTCCGGCGCGTTGCTGGAAACGGCTTCTTTTACGCTGCGCATTACATCTTCTATCGCGTACAAGTAATCTTCGCAACCTTTGGCTGTAACGGCCTCAATGCGGCGAACACCGGCGGCAATGGCGCTTTCGCTCACAATGCGGAACGTACCAATGCGTCCGGTGCTGGAAATGTGCGTTCCACCGCAAAGTTCAATGGACGAACCAAAACGGACGGTGCGAACTTCTTCGCCGTATTTTTCGCCGAAAAGCGCCATAGCGCCTTGCGCCTTTGCCTCGGCAAGTGAAACGGAACGATTTTCTTCAATGCGAAAGTCGCTGCGGATTTTTTCGGTTACTTTTCGCTCCACGGCGCGGATTTCCTCGGGTGTCATTTTCTGGAAATGCGAGAAGTCGAATCGCAATACTTCGGGCGAAACGTACGAACCTTTTTGTTCTACGTGAGTTCCCAAAACCTCGCGCAATGCTTCGTGCATCAAGTGCGTTCCGGTGTGGTTGCACTCGGTAGCGGTACGCTTTTCGGTATCAATTTTCGCCACAAAAGCGACTTCAATTTGTTCCGGAAGTTTGGTTGTGAGGTGCACGGGCAGGTTGTTTTCGCGCTTGGTGTCGAAGATTTCGGTCTTTACTCCGTTTTCATCAATCAGCCAACCGCTGTCGCCCACTTGCCCACCCATTTCGGCGTAAAACGGCGATTGTGAAAGCACCAATTGATAATATTCTTTGTTCTTTTGCTTTACTTTTCGGTAGCGCAGCACCTGTGTTTCAGATTCGGTTTGGTCGTAACCCACAAATTGCGATTCGCCGTCGCGAACCTTAATCCAGTCTCCGGTTTCTATGGCGGCAGCGTTTCGGGCACGGTCTTTTTGTTTTTGCATTTCCGCGTCGAAAGCCTTATGGTCGATGCTCATATCGTTCTCACGCAGAATCAGTTCGGTTAAATCCAACGGAAAGCCAAACGTGTCGTAAAGTTGAAAAGCAATTTCTCCTTCCAACTCATTTCTTCCCGTTTTTTTATGACTTGCAATTTCTCTGTCCAGCAAACGGATACCCGTTTCAAGCGTGCGCAGGAAGGATTCTTCCTCTTCTTTTATCACTTTTTCGATAAGCGTTTTTTGCGCTTCCAATTCGGGATAAGCGTCGCCCATGGTTTCGATAAGCGTGGGCAAAAGTTTGTACATAAACGCTTCATGCATTCCCAAGAACGTGTATCCGTAACGAACCGCGCGACGTAGGATGCGACGAATCACGTAACCCGCTTTTGCGTTCGATGGCAACTGCCCGTCGGTAATGGAAAACGCGATGGTGCGTACGTGGTCGGCAATCACGCGCATGGCGATGTCTTTTTTCTCGTCTTTGCCGTAAGCGCAGTTGGTAATTTCGCCAATTTTTCTGATAAGCGGCTGGAAAACATCGGTATCGTAGTTCGACAACTTGCCTTGAATGGCCATGCAAAGGCGCTCAAAGCCCATACCGGTATCGATAACCTTGGCGGGAAGCGGTTCGAGCGAGCCGTCCGCTTTGCGGTTGTACTGCATAAATACCAAGTTCCAAATTTCCACCACCTGCGGATGGTCTTGGTTTACAAGCGACAGTCCGCTTACTTTCGCGCGTTCCTCATCGGTACGCAAATCGATATGAATTTCGGAACAGGGACCGCAAGGGCCGGTATCACCCATTTCCCAAAAATTATCTTTTTTGCTTCCGTTAATGATGCGCTCTTGCGGAAGATATTTTTCCCAATATCCGGCGGCTTCATCGTCACGCTCTAGGTTTTCTGCGGGACTTCCTTCAAAAATTGTGGCGTAAAGTCGGTCTTTATCCAATTT
Source organism: Bacteroidota bacterium (assembly GCA_023388315.1). Taxonomy (GTDB): domain Bacteria; phylum Bacteroidota; class Bacteroidia; order Bacteroidales; family Dysgonomonadaceae; genus JAEWGM01. Next base: position 33,711 of record JAEWGM010000013.1, read on the forward strand.
GACCACTTCGGTAAGGTACTCCCACGCCCACTCGATGGCTTCTTCCTTGAAATAATCGCCAAACGACCAGTTGCCCAACATCTCAAACATGGTGTGGTGATAGGTATCGTGGCCCACTTCTTCCAAATCGTTGTGCTTGCCACTCACCCGCAAACACTTTTGCGAATTGGCCACACGCGGGTATTTAATGGGCGCATTTCCCAAAATAATATCTTTAAACTGATTCATACCGGCGTTGGTAAACATCAGCGTGGGGTCGTCTTTTATCACCATCGGCGCCGAAGACACAATTTGATGCTCTTTTGACGCGAAAAAATCTTTAAACGATTGACGTATTTCTTTTGAAGTCATATTTACGAGTTACGAGTTGCGGGGGTTTGGATAGCGAGTTGCTGGTTCAACAAACCCCATTTTTGTTTTTAAGGTGCAAAGATACTATTTTATTGCATTTTATGGAACTGAAACCGAGATTAAGATTTAGCGTGAACTATTGTCTTTTTATCTAAAAATTGAGTATTTTTGTATCCAATGAATATCAAAAATTGATTTATTATGAACGTTATAGCTCATATAAACACAGATAGTCCAACCGGCAGGAAGTTGATTCGCCAATTGCAGCAACACAAAAAAGTTGTTCGACTGGAGTATTCGGAGCCTGTAGATGAAGATGGAAATCCGATAAAAACCATTTCGGTGAGAGAATCCGCAAAACAAGCGTTTGAAGAGTTGGGAAAGAAATATAACGTTATTTTTGATAATAAATTCACGAACTAAATCAATATCAATAAGAAATTTAACCTATATATGGGCAAACGAAAAAAACCAATTCAATTCAACGACAAGCGGCTTTTCTATTCCATTCAGGAAGTGGCCGACCATTTTGCCGTAAACGTATCGCTGTTGCGATTTTGGGAAAAGGAATTCGACAATATCAATCCGAAAAAAACCGCCGGCGGAACGCGTCAATACACCAAAGAAGATATTCAGCAAGTGGAAATTGTGTATCATTTGGTAAAAGAAAAAGGGCTTACGCTGGAAGGCGCGCGCCAATCGCTAAAATCCAAAAAAGACGATATTGAAAAACGTGTGGAAGCAGTAGAAAGGTTGAAAGAAATAAAAAAAGAGTTGCTTTCTATGCAAGAAGAATTCAACAAGTTGCATGAACAGCAAAAATATACAAAAGCAGAAATAGAGTAATCTCCTATCAGTAAATGGTTTCTGAAACCAGTCGCATAGGTTCTGACGTCCCACGCATCTTGAAAAGTTATGAGAAAGAGTGTTTTATTTTTACGGAAAATTTTATTCGGATGACTTTTCCGGTCGATAATGAAGTTATCGCGCAAGCTACCGCGCAAGTTAAAAGCCTTATAACTATCTTAAGTAAACCAATGAACCGTCAAGAAATACAAGAAAGACTTAATTTATCTCATCGGGAACACTTCCGTTTAAATTATTTAAACCCCGCATTAGAATTAGGCCTTATTGAACTATCCCTAATAAACCCAATAGCCCATTACAAAAATACAAACTCACAGAATCGGGCATCAACTTAAAAAACAAATTATGAGAAAAAACGTTCTTTTTTTATTAGCAACATTTTATTTTACAATTGCTTTAGCCGGAAACAACGTAAAAGTAGGCGCCGAAGCCACTGAAAAATATCTTCCATTGCTCAAAGGCAAGCGCGTAGCCGTTATGGCAAATCAAACCAGTATGCTGGGCTACCAACATTTGGTGGATTTTCTATACTCAGAAAAACAAAACGTGGTGGGTATTTTCTCGCCCGAACATGGTTTTCGCGGCACAGCCGATGCCGGCGAGCACGTAGCCAGCTCAGTAGATGAAAAAACAGGAATTCCTATTTGGTCGTTATATAGTTCGGGTAGCAGCAAGCCCGGAGCCGACAAAATGAAGCAGTTTGATGTGTTGGTTTTCGATTTGCAAGACGTGGGCCTTAGGTTCTACACCTATTACGCCAGCATGGCACGACTGATGGATGCCTGCGCCGAACACGGCAAAAAAATGATTATACTCGACCGCCCCAATCCGAACGGGTTTTATGTGGATGGCCCCATCTTGGATATGAAGCATAAATCGGGTGTGGGGTGGTTGCCCATTCCCGTTGTCCACGGAATGACCCTGGGCGAACTCGCCCTGATGATAAACGGCGAAAAGTGGTTGCCGCAAGGAAGAACATGTGATGTAACCGTTATTCCTTGCGAAAACTACACACACCAAACGAGGTATGAACTGCCCATTCCTCCATCGCCCAATTTGCCGAATATTCATTCTATCTATCTCTATCCGTCAACCTGTTTGTTTGAAGGAACGGTTGTGAGCCTTGGACGTGGCACCTCGTTTCCGTTTCAAGCGTACGGCCATCCAAAATTTACCGGTTCCGATTTTTCGTTCACTCCCCGCAGTGTCCCCGGTGCTAAAAATCCGCCGTTACTGAACCAAAAATGTTACGGCGTGGATTTACGCAATCTTTCTCATGAGTACATCTGGGAAAATGGTTTCGATCTCTCCTACGTGATTGACGCGTACAAAAACTTGAAAATGGGGGATAAGTTTTTCTCATCCTTTTTCGAGAAACTCGTGGGTGTTGATTATATCAGAAAAGATATTGTGGCCGGAAAATCGGCGAAAGAAATAAAAGATAAATGGTTTTGCGATGTGGTAAAGTTCAAACAACAGCGCCGTCCTTATCTTTTGTATGAAGAATGATATCCAATAAAAGGATGTGAACCTAAACGAAATGCGCTTTTAAGCGCATTTTTTTGTATTTTTGCACTTCATTTTAGTAAATTATGGAAATCTCAAGCAAATATAATCCCGTTGAAGTAGAAGACAAGTGGTATAAATATTGGATGGACAACAAATTGTTCCATTCCGAACCCGATGATCGTGAACCGTTTACAATCGTAATTCCTCCGCCAAATGTTACCGGCGTGCTGCATATGGGCCATATGCTCAACAACACCATCCAGGATGTGCTGGTGCGCCGTGCGCGGATGCAAGGAAAAAACGCCTGCTGGGTTCCGGGTACCGACCACGCTTCCATTGCCACCGAAGCCAAAGTGGTGGCCAAACTTGCTTCGGAAGGAATTAAAAAATCGGACCTCACTCGTGAAGAATTTTTGGAGCACGCTTGGGAATGGACGCATAAACATGGCGGAATAATTCTTGAACAATTGAAAAAACTGGGCGCTTCGTGCGATTGGGATAGAACCGCTTTCACCATGGATGAAATCCGTTCGCAAAGTGTGATAAAAGTGTTTATCGACCTGTATAACAAAGGACTGATTTATCGTGGCGTGCGAATGGTGAATTGGGATCCGCAAGCGCTCACCGCCCTTTCAGACGAAGAAGTTATTCACAAAGAAGTGAACGGAAAGCTATTCTATTTACGCTATCGGGTTGAGGGAGAAGACAATTATGCCATAGTCGCCACCACCCGACCCGAAACCATTATGGGCGATACGGCCATGTGTATCCATCCCGATAATCCCAAAACGGCGCATCTGAAAGGCAAAAAAGTGATGGTGCCGCTCATCAATCGTGTAATTCCCGTGATTGAAGACGAATATGTGGATATGGAATTTGGCACGGGTTGCTTGAAAGTTACGCCGGCGCACGATGTGAACGACTACGCGTTGGGAGAAAAATACAACTTACCCTCCATTGATATTTTCAACCCCGACGGCACGCTCAACGAACACGGTGAAATGTACGCCGGGATGGATCGTTTTGATGTCCGCAAGAAAATAGAGAAAGATTTAGAGGCCGCAGGCCTTATGGAAAAAACAGAGCCTTACACCAACAAAGTGGGATTTTCAGAACGCACCGATGCCGTAATCGAGCCCAAACTCTCCATGCAATGGTTCCTGAAAACCGGTGAATTGGCAAAACCCGCTTTGGAAGCCGTAGAGAACAACACCATTCGCTTTTATCCCGAAAAATACAAAAGCACCTATCGATATTGGATGGAAAACATCCGCGATTGGAATATTTCACGTCAATTGTGGTGGGGCCATCAAATTCCGGCGTATTATGCCACGCCTCTCAGCAATACCGAAGGCAATGCCGCACGAGAAATTATAATTGTAGCCGAAAACGAAGAAAAAGCGCGTGAAATAGCGGACAAACACCCCTCTCTTGGAGGAGCCGGGGGAGGTTATGATTTGCGCCAAGACGATGATTGCTTAGACACTTGGTTCTCATCTTGGTTGTGGCCTATTTCCGTTTTCGACGGCATCAACAATCCTGATAACAAAGACATTAACTATTATTATCCGACTAGCGATTTGGTAACCGGGCCCGATATTATTTTCTTTTGGGTAGCGCGAATGATTATGGCTGGCTATGAATACCGTGCCCAGCCTTGTTTCCACAACGTGTATTTCACAGGAATCGTGCGCGATAAGATGGGTCGAAAAATGTCCAAACAACTGGGCAATTCACCCGACCCCATTGAACTGATGGAAAAATACGGTGCCGATGGCGTGCGAATGGGTATGCTACTTTCGTCAGCTGCCGGAAATGATTTGCTGTTTGATGAACAGTTGTGCGAACAGGGACGCAATTTTAACAACAAAATTTGGAACGCTTTCCGGTTGATTAAAGGGTGGAAAGTTACCCCCGGTGAATCTCCTGAGACCGCAAAAATCGCCATCAATTGGTTTAAAGGAAAATTATCGGAAACCATCGCGGAAATGAATGACTTATTCTCAAAATACCGTCTTTCGGAAGCATTGATGTTGCTTTACAAACTGTTTTGGGATGAGTTTTCATCGTGGTATCTCGAATTGGTGAAACCGGCTTACGGACAACCAATTGACAAAGCAACATACGATGCCACCCTTTCGTTTTTTGATGATTTGCTTCGTTTATTGCACCCCTTTATGCCGTTTATTACCGAAGAATTGTGGCAAGCACTTTATGAGCGCGAACAAGGCGACAGCATTATGATTGCCCGCCAACCCAAAGAAACAGATCCAGACAAAAAACTGCTTACACAATTTGAGGAGGTGAAACATATCATTGCCGGCGTGCGTACCATTCGGTTAGAGAAAAACATTCCGCAAAAAGAGTCTTTGGAATTGCAGGTAATTGGAAATTATAACGATAATTTCCAATCAGTTATATCAAAAATGTGTAACCTTTCGTCCATTTCCACAGTATCGGAAAAACAGGCGGGCGCATCTGGATTCCTTGTTGGAACTACCGAATTTACCGTGCCTTTGGCCGACAAAATGGATACCGAAGCCGAATTGAAAAAACTCCAGTCCGAACTGGAATATCTGGAAGGATTTTTACGTTCGGTACTCAAAAAACTAAGCAATGAACGGTTCGTGCAAAACGCGAAACCCGAAATTGTAGAAAACGAACGCAAAAAACAAGCAGACGCGGAAAGTAAAATCGCATTACTGAAAGAGAATATTTCCGCACTGCAAAACTAATTGGTTACACTTGAAAAAAAATGAATTTAGAAGAAGTCTTGAGATTTCGCAGATCTGTGCGTTATTTCGACCCCAAAAAGGAACTCGACACAAACAGAGTGAGGCATTGCATTGAAATGGCAACGCTTGCCCCTAACAGTTCCAATATGCAACTGTGGGAATTTTATCATATTACCGACCCGCAAATAATGAAAAAGCTGTCTTATGCCTGCCTCAATCAACTGGCAACAGAAACGGCAAAACAACTGGTTGTGTTTGTAACACGTAGAGATTTGCACCGAAAACGTTCAAAAGCGATTTTGGATTTTGAGAAAGCAAACATTGCCAAGCATAGCCCTGAAGATCGGTTGCAGTCACGCTGGAATAACCGCGTAAAATATTACAACAAACTGATGCCCTTTGTTTACAGCCGCTTTTTTTTCTTGCTGGGCTGGTTCAGAAAACTACTCGCGACGAGCATCAGCCTTTTTCGCCCGATTGTCACTAACGTTACCGAAAGCGATATGCGCGTGGTGGTTCACAAAACCTGCGGCTTGGCGGCTCAAACATTTATGATTGCGATGGCAAACGAAGGCTACGACACCTGTCCGCTGGAAGGGTTCGATAGCCGGCGTGTGAAGAAAGTGCTCAAATTGCCTCGCTCGGCCGAAATTAATATGGTGATTGCCTGCGGCATACGGGAGGGTGTGCGCGGCATTTGGGGCGACCGATTCAGAGTCCCGTTTGAAGATGTCTATAAACAAGTTTAGAAACCATTGGATAAGCTAATCAGCTATATATCAGAGAGAGTAAATGCGTCGGTTGTGTCATATCAATCCGTTTCCGGTGGCGATATTTCTTCGGCATATTTGTTGCGGACAAATACGAAACAATATTTTCTAAAGGTCAATTCCAAGCCGTTTGCTCTCGAAATGTTTCTCGCGGAACAAAAAGGCTTGCGGGCTATCGAAAACACACGAACCATTGCGGTTCCACACGTACGTTTGGTGGATTCTTTCGAAAACAACGCCTTTTTGTTGATGGATTTTGTGGAAAGCAAACGTCCCGATTCAGAAGATTTTAAAGAGTTTGGTAAGCAATTGGCACTGCTTCATTCCATGACGTACGATTCATTCGGTTTTTCATCCGATAATTTTATCGGAAGTTTACCGCAAAGCAATCAATTTCAGAACAATTGGTCTGAGTTCTACTGGAACGAACGTATTGAACCGCAAATAAACCTAGCTCTTGCCAACCAATTGCTTCGCAAAAACGAAATTCCCCAAAAAGGAAAAGCCATTGAAGTTTTCAACCAAATTTTTGGGGAAGTAAAACCATCACTTCTGCACGGCGATTTATGGGGCGGGAACTACCTAATCTCCTCCAACGGATCGCCTTATCTTATCGATCCGGCAACGTATTACGGACATTCAATGGTGGATATCGCGATGAGTAAATTGTTCGGCGGTTTCGGGACATCGTTTTACGACACGTATCACGAAATCATTCCAAAAACAGAAAACTATGCGCAACAAATAGAACTTTATCAACTGTACTATCTGCTGGTACCTCTTAACTTATTCGGAAGCGGATATTATTCAGGAGTTTCTTCTGTCTTCCGAAAATACTTTTAGCGCACACATCAGCTATAGCTATAATGAAAATACGCTTATTTTCGTTATTGCTATAGTCATTTTTCACAATATTTGGTTATCAGAATAACTATTTCTACCTTTGCTAAATATCTCACAAATAAAAATGGATTCAATCCTCAACATATACCGCAAGTTAATATCCGCAGAAAAAACGGAATTCAAACGATATCTTCACAGCAATATTGACTGGAATGAAAGAATGACCTGCGTGATGGGAGCGCGAGGAACAGGAAAAACTACACTTGTATTGCAACATATTCGCGACAATTTTCCCGATAAAAATAAGGCGATATACGTGAGTTTAGACAATCTTTGGTTTACAAAAAGAACGCTAGTGGATCTCGCGGAGCAGTTTTCGTTATATGGTGGTACGCATCTTTTTATTGATGAAGTGCACAAATATCCGAATTGGTCGATAGAAATGAAAAACGTGTACGACAATTTCCCTGAATTAAAAACAGTTTTTACAGGTTCGTCCATCTTGGAAATTTACAAATCGGACGCCGATTTGAGTCGCCGTGCGGTGAAATACGAACTACACGGATTATCGTTCCGCGAATATTTGGCATTGGAAAACCACATCGATTTACCAGCGCTCACACTACAAGAAATAATTGAAAATCACATCGATATAGCCGATAGCATCCGCAACAAAATAAAAATAATTCCTCTTTTCAAAAATTATCTCAAATATGGTTATTATCCTATTTATAAAGAGGGAGTTAAAAACTATTTTTCGAAATTAGAAAATATAATTAACACCACGCTCGAAAGGGATTTGCCGTCTATAGAGAAAATTGATTATCAGGGAATCTATAACGTAAAAAAACTATTGATGCTGCTGGCGGCACTCGTGCCATACACGCCTAATATCGAAAAACTAAGCGCCGAAATGCAGCTTAACAGAGCATCTACACTCAAATACCTGCACTACCTCAACAAGGCCGCTCTCACGCACCAACTGCTTGTTCCCAATAAAGGGATGAGCCTGCTTACGAAGCCCGAAAAGGTGTACCTCAACAATCCGAATTTGGTTTACGCGTTAGGCGCGGAAATGGTAAATACGGGAAACATACGGGAAACTTTCTTCTTTAATCAGTTGAATGTAAAACACAGCGTAAATTTACCCAAAAAAGGCGACTTTTTAATAGACAATACATATATCTTCGAAGTAGGTGGCAAAAACAAAAAATTTGAACAAATAAAAGATTTGGAAAACAGTTTCATTGCCGCTGATGACATTGAAATAGGAGCAGGAAATACAATACCTTTGTGGCTTTTCGGACTGCTTTATTGATTAAAACCATAAAATTCAACCAACTATGTTTGACGATTTTGACGATGATGATTTCGATTTCGGCGAATTTGACGACGATGACAACGATTATGTGAGTTCGTACGACAAAACCAAAGAAATGCCCATCTTTAAAAAGGCGATGGAAATTTCCGATACGGTGCGTGAAATTTGCGACCTCATTCCCGATGACGACGAAATATTGAGCACATTCAAAGGCTTTATGTTATCGGACTCAACTATGATTCCCGCTAAAATTGCGGCTGCCGAAGGAGGCGACATTTACGATTTGCGGATGGAAAACGCCGCCATTATCCGCAAATGCGCCCGCGATTTAATGGTACAAAACCACAGTCTCGAAGCGTTTGGTTTTGAGCACGTGGAATATTATCAAATTGTCCGTCAACTGATTGAAGAGTTTCGACTGCTGTTTATCAAATGGGTAGAAAGTTTCGATAAATGGAACTATATTGTGGACGATTGGGGATTGTTTAACCCGCCGGGTGTCGGCCCGTTTGATAAAGACCCGCTGGATATGTAACCCGCTCCGTTATGAAAATTATCCGGAACATTCGTCTTCTATTCACTTTTTACCAAGGAACGCGCAAACAAAGGTTTTTTGATTACGGATCATCTTTATCGGCACATAATGGAATTTTCTGACCGCGCCTATCTGATGCATCAAGGAACGTTGAGCCAAGTAATTGATATCGATGATTTGAGAACATTGAAATACATAAACTAACTTTGTTCATCTTATTTCAATTGTTTTTTTGCCTTTACGCATAAACTTCAAAAAGCACCTGTCTTAAAACTGCAAATAAGGCGTTAATTTTTTAATGTCTTCGGCGGAAAATTCGTCCAGCATTCCTAATTCGTTAATCGATTGAATGCTGCCTTTTCTCTTGCGTAAATTCATAATTGCCTGCACCTGTTTGTAATTCAAATAAGGATGTGCCAGCAATTCTTTAAATTCTAGCTTGTTGATGTGGATTTTACTAAAATTGCCATCGGGTTCAATGTAAGCCGATATCTTCACAAACATATCATTATCCACGCCGTACACTTCCAACAATTGTTCTACCGATGCAAATCCGCCCAAAAGATTTTGGTATTTTACAATGCGCGATGCAAATGAACTGCCAATGCCGGGAATTTTTTTCCACTCGGCGGTATCGGTTGAGTTCAACAAAATTGTTTCGCCTGTGGCGAGTTTCTCTTGTCGGGGGAATGGTGTGTAATTCTGAGACTGTTTTTCGGGCGTCGTTTGTTTTTCTGTATATGTTCTTTGAGTAGAATAATCGTGCTGCTCTCGCTGACTATACGATATGCTTTCAGATTTTTCCGTAGGCAACGGCCGAAGCGATTCTTGAAAAAGTTGAAACTCCTGCACCAACGAATCGTTTCGCATTATGGCGACATCCGATGTGGTACGCTGCCGTAAAACCACGTTCAAAATAAGAGTAAGCACAATCAGAACAAGCAGCAAAAGTATGGCTACTTGCGCACTTTTTTGAAAATAAAGAAAATCTTTCCAATTCATAAAATGCTGTTTTGTGACGAGTAAAGTTAAAAACTTTTCATTAGAAAGTAGTACCTTTGGGAAAATTAATTTAATATCGCAATCGTTATGGTTTTAAATTACATTTGGGTCGCTTTTTTCATCATCGCTTTTGTGGTAGGTCTTGTCAAGTTGATTTTTTTTGGCGATGTGAACGTGTTTACCGAAATAATGAACTCAACTTACGATTCCGCACGCACGGGATTTGAAATTTCGTTGGGATTAACCGGCGTACTTTCGCTTTGGCTGGGTGTAATGAAAATTGGTGAACGCGGCGGAATGATCGATATGTTTTCACGAGGTGTTGCACCTTTGTTTTCAAAGCTTTTCCCCGATATTCCAAAAGGCCATCCGGCTTCGGGTTCTATTTTAATGAATATTTCAGCCAATATGCTGGGTTTGGATAATGCCGCCACACCATTCGGCTTGAAAGCGATGCAAGAGTTACAAGAGATAAATCCAAACAAAGAGCAAGCATCCAATCCGATGATTATGTTCCTTATAATGAACGCATCGGGATTGACACTTATCCCCGTAACCGTGATGGTTTATCGCGCGCAAATGGGCGCCACTAATCCCGCCGATGTATTTATTCCCATCATGATCGCCACGTTTGTTGCAACACTTGTGGGCGTTATCGCCGTTTGTTTGAAGCAGCGTATCAATGTATTTAATAAAGCCATCATGGGCTTCTTCTTGGGAATGTCCGCCATCATCGCGGGCACGGTTTTCGCTTTCAACAATATGTCGCAAGAAAAAGCGAATATTGTTTCGGGTCTTATCGCGAATGTTTTTCTGCTATCCATTATCGTGCTTTTTATCGTGATTGCGATGCGCAAAAAAGTAAATATTTTTGAAGCGTTTATTGATGGTGCCAAAGATGGATTTAAAACTGCCGTCACCATTATCCCTTACTTGATTGCTATTTTGGTTGGAATTGGAGTTTTTCGCGCCTCGGGAGCAATGGATTTTCTAATGGATGGACTTCGCAGTTTGGTGGCGGTTACCGGAGCCGATACACGCTGGGTGGACGGAATCCCTACGGCCGTTATGAAACCGCTCAGCGGTAGTGGTGCTCGCGGAATGATGATTGATGCGATGCAAACGTTCGGAGCCGATTCATTTGCCGGAAGATTAGCGGGCGTATTGCAAGGCGCAACGGACACCACATTCTATATTGTGGCTGTTTACTACGGCGCGGTAAACATCAAAAACAGCCGCTACACTATATCCTATGCGCTATTGTCGGATTTGGCGGGCATTGTGGCTGCCATTTTCGTGGCCTACCTCTTTTTCGGATAAAAATAATGCACTCTGCAAGTAAATAAAAGTTAAAATATGGCGATTACATTCCAAGCAGAAAATATTGATTTTCCAAAAATAAAAAGACGAGACACCAAAAGTTGGATTAAATTGGTTGCCGAGAATTACAATAAAAAAATCGGCGATATCAATTACTTGTTTTGCACCGACGAGAAAATTTTGGAAGTAAACCGACAATATCTCTCTCACGATTTTTACACCGATATCATCACTTTCGATTATTCAGAAGGAAACAAAATTTCGGGAGATATCATCATTAGTTTGGATACCGTTCGCAGCAATTCACAAAAGTTTAATACTAATTTTTCGGAAGAATTGTATCGGGTAATTATTCACGGAATTCTGCATCTATGCGGTGTGAAGGATAAATCGGAAGAAGAAGAAAAAACCATGCGCCAAGCCGAAAATAATGCCCTGAAAATGATAAATATCCAATAAATTACTTTTGAAAACCAACAAATGTTAATTGATTAGACAAAGAGTATGCGTTCCCAATTTTCTTTCATGTTTTATAACACCGAAAACTTTTATGATACCATTGACGACCCGGGTGTAATGGATCGAGATTTCACTCCCAAAGGAAGGTTCAGATGGGACGAAAAGAAGTTCAACGATAAAGTCGATAAGTTAACATTTGTAATTCAAGACATTGTAAAACCCGAAACGCCCGATATTATCGGCTTGGCCGAAATAGAAAATGAAAGGGTAATGAGAGCTATTATGGACGATTTGCACCGCAAGGAAATGCGACACTATAGCTTTGTGCACTACGATAGCCCCGATGAACGCGGAGCCGATGTGGCAATGATTTACAATACACAATCGTTTATTGTGCAGGAGTCAAATCCCATTTTAGTGCATCTACCCGGCATTGAAGACCGCACGCGCGATATTCTGCACGTAAAAGGAAAAACTGCCTTTGATGACTCTTTACATTTGTTCATCACGCACTTTCCTTCAAGACGCGAAGGAACAGACAAATCGGAACGTCGACGTTATTTTGTGGCAAGCGAGCTTCAAAACGCAGTGTACAAAGTACTAAAAAAGAATCCCAACGCAAACGTCCTCATTATGGGTGACTTCAACGATACGCCCGACGATAATAGCATTGACGAAGTGCTGGGTGCTCAAAAAAATTTTGACAATATTATGCCCGATAAATTGTATAATTTAATGTATCCTCGCCACAAACGTGGAATCGGCTCTACTTATCACAAAGGCTGGCTGATGTTTGACCAGTTTATTGTTTCGGGCAACATGCTTCTCTCGGATAAATTCGATTGCAAACCCGAATATGCCGATGTATTCAACCCAAAATACTTGCTGCATTTCGATAAGAAAGGACGTCCCAACGTCAATAGAACCTACAGAAACCATTACACCGGAGGATATAGCGATCACTTGCCTATTTATTTGAGAATGAAATTAATATAGGAATCCGAACATCCACAATGGAATTTTATTTTTAAATCCGTATTCAAGTCCATCAGCGGCGATAAACGCGTTGTTAATCCCTTCAATTTGTCCTGTTACTTTCTTTGCAGCCCAATCTCTAAAGAAAGTTTTTGATCAATTATAAAGTCGCCTTTTAACGCAATATTCACGGTGTGTTTATAACGTAGCTGATTAGCAAAAAAGTCCCACGTACGCTTCCAAAGCCTACTTTTTGCATACCCTGCAAATAACCTTGTCAATAAATCAATAATTAAGCGACAACAAATCCGTTTTCAACACGTTAACATTACAGAAAATAGACATTAGCCAATTTGTATTATCTTTGTATTTCACAAAAAACAAAATGAATTTTAATTACGACATAATTGTTGTGGGCGCCGGGCACGCCGGTTGCGAAGCTGCCACCGCTGCCGCAAATTTGGGTTCAAACACATTGCTCATCACAATGGATATGAACAAAATTGCCCAAATGAGCTGCAATCCGGCTGTGGGCGGTATTGCCAAAGGGCAAATTGTTCGTGAAATTGACGCCTTGGGCGGGCAAATGGGCATTGTGAGCGATAAAACCGCCATACAATTTCGTATGCTGAATCGCTCGAAAGGGCCCGCTATGTGGAGCCCCCGCGTGCAAAGCGACCGCGCTAAATATATAGATACGTGGCGAGCCATCGTAGAAAACACGCCCAATTTGTATATGTGGCAAGATACCGTTTCACATCTTTTATTTGAAAATGGCGCGGTAACCGGCGTGAAAACCCGTATGGGCGTTGAGTTTTTCGCTAAATCTGTGATTCTTACCAACGGTACTTTTTTGAACGGGTTAATCCACGTGGGGAAAGTGCAAATTGGCGGCGGAAGAGTTGCTGAACCGGCCTCGTTTGGAATGACCGAACAATTGCAAGACATTGGCTTCAAGACCGACCGAATGAAAACCGGCACACCGGTAAGAATCGATGGCAGAAGTGTGGATTTTTCTTTGATGGAGGAGCAGCCGGGCGATATTGATTTTCACAAATTCTCTTACCTCGACGATGTGCAGCGTGAACTCACGCAACGCAGTTGTTGGATCACCTATACATCGGAGGAGGTGCACGATTTATTGCGCGAAGGATTGCACGATTCGCCGCTTTACAACGGACAAATTCAAAGTATTGGGCCACGCTATTGCCCGAGTATTGAAACAAAAATCGTTACTTTTTCCGAAAAAACAAGCCACCAACTCTTCCTCGAACCCGAAGGCGAAACTACGCACGAATACTACCTCAACGGCTTCTCCTCTTCCCTACCCCTACAAACGCAATTAAAAGCATTGCAAGCCGTTCCGGCTTTCAGAAACGTGCACATTTTCCGTCCGGGATACGCCATTGAATATGACTTTTTCGATCCGCGACAACTGAATCCGACTTTGGAAACCAAATTGGTGAAAAATCTGTTTTTTGCCGGACAAATTAACGGCACAACAGGCTACGAAGAAGCCGGCGGACAAGGCATTATTGCCGGAATTAACGCACACATTAATTGCCACGGCGGTACACCTTTCACATTACGCCGAGACGAAGCCTACATTGGTGTTTTAATTGACGACCTCATCACAAAGGGCGTAGATGAGCCGTATCGGATGTTCACTTCGCGTGCGGAATACCGTATCTTGCTTCGTCAAGACAATGCCGATGAGAGGCTCACAAAACGCGCCCATGAACTGGGGCTTGCCACGGCGGAACGCAAAATTCTCCTCGAAGAGAAAGAAAAAGAAGTGCAAAAAATCATTGATTTTGCAAGCAATTTCTCTATAAAAGCCGACCGGATAAATCCTTTTTTGGAACATTTGGGCACATCCCCACTCCGCCACGGGGTGAAATTGGTTGATCTTTTGACCCGTCCACATATCGATTTACAGGTAATGTCGCAGGAGGTAGGTCCCTTAAAAGAGCTGTTGTCAAATATAGCCAACCGAAGAGAAGAAATCATAGAATCGGCTGATATCAAGATAAAATATGAAGGCTATATCAAGCGTGAAAAGCTAATGGCCGACAAGATAAACAGGCTGGAAGACATCAAAATTAAAGATAAATTCAACTATAACGGCATACAATCTTTATCCACCGAAGCAAGGCAAAAACTCACAAAAATCAATCCCGAAACCATTGCCCAAGCCAGCCGAATTCCCGGCGTTTCGCCCAACGACATATCGGTTTTGCTTGTTCTTCTCGGCAGATAAAATTACAAATGTTTCACGTGGAACATTTGGCGAAAATTTAAACTTATAAATATACAATATGAGCATTGAGACATTAACCGCTGCGGTTAGAAACATCCCCGATTTTCCGATCGAAGGAATTCAATTTAAAGACATCACCACCCTATTTCAATCGCCCACACACTTAAAAGAACTGTCGGACATCTTATACGATCGCTACAAAGACAAAGGAATTACCAAAGTGGTTGGCATTGAATCGCGCGGTTTTTTTATGGGTCCTGAATTGGCCATACGGCTGAATGCCGGTTTTGTTCCGATTAGAAAACCGGGCAAACTACCTTATAAAGTTATTGAAGAAAAATACACGAAAGAATACGGCATCGATGCCATTCAAATTCACGAAGACGCGCTCACCGAAGATGACATTGTGCTCATTCACGATGACCTTTTAGCCACCGGTGGAACCATGGTTGCCGCGCTGAAATTGGTGAAGAAAATGAACGTGAAAAAAGTGCACATTAATTTTCTCATTGAATTAGAAAAACTGAACGGAAGAAAATTGTTTCCCCAAGATGTGGATATTGACACGGTGTTGAAGTTCGAAATTTAGCGATGAAAAAAGAAATACTCGACACACTCAAAATTTTGCCTCAAGGCCCCGGTTGCTACCAATTCATCGATGAAAAAGGCAACATTATCTACGTGGGCAAAGCAAAAAATCTAAAAAAAAGAGTGTCGTCGTATTTCACCAAATATCAAGAACACCCAAAAACGCGCATTCTGGTGCGCAACACGCGGCAGATAAAATACATTGTCGTTAACTCAGAAGAAGACACATTTCTTCTCGAAAATAACCTTATCAAAGAGCTTCAGCCACGCTACAATGTGATGCTGAAAGACGACAAGTCTTACCCATCCATCGTAATTAAAAACGAGTTTTTTCCACGCGTTTACAAAACCCGAAATATTGTAAAAGACGGCTCGAAATATTTTGGGCCGTATACATCGGTGCAATCGGTAAACGCGCTGCTCGACATTATACGAAAAGTGTATAATGTGCGCACGTGCCGATTGAATCTAACGCCCGAAAATATTGCCGCCGGAAAATTTAAAGTCTGCCTCGAATATCACATCAAGCGATGCAAAGGCCCATGCGAAGCGCTGCAATCGCAAGAAGATTACAACAAAAACATTGCCGAAATCACTGAAATTCTCAAAGGAAACGTTTCGATTATCGAACGGCAAGTGGTGGAAGAAATGCAACGTTGCGCCAATGAACTTCGGTTTGAAGAAGCACATCAGCTGAAAGAGAAGCTGCACTTAATCCAAAACTTTAAAGAAAAATCGCAAGTCGTTAGCAATATTCATTACAATATAGATGTTTTCGGATTTGAGCAAGATGAAAATTCGGCATACATAAATTATTTACGTGTGGTAAACGGCGCCGTCATTCAAGCATATACTTTTGAATACAAAAAGAAGTTAGATGAAACACCCGAAGAATTGTTGAGTTTGGGCATCGTGGAAATGCGGCAACGGTTTGGCAGCGATTCCAAAGAAATTGTGGTTCCGTTTCTCCCCGATTTGAAACTTGCGGAGGTGGTTTTCACCATTCCTCAGCGTGGCGACAAAAAAAAATTGTTGGAACTTTCGGTAAAAAATGTAAAGCAGTTTAAAGTGGACAAACTGAAAAAAGCTGAAATGTTAAATCCGGAACAACGTGTTACACGAATTTTAAAAACGGTGCAAAAAGATTTGCAGTTAAAAGAAATTCCGTGGCATATTGAGTGTTTCGACAACTCCAATATTCAAGGCTCAAATCCGGTGGCGGCATGCGTTGTTTTCAAAAAAGCGAAGCCATCGAAAAAAGATTACCGCCACTTCAATATTAAAACCGTTGTTGGCGCCGATGATTACGCATCAATGGCTGAAATTGTTCATCGGCGCTACTCTCGGCTGCTTAACGAAGGCGAAAATCTCCCGCAACTTATTGTAATTGATGGCGGTAAAGGACAACTTCACGTTGCCGCAAATTCACTTCAGAAAATTGGACTGTACGGAAAAATTGCCATTATCGGTATCGCTGAGCGATTGGAAGAGATTTATTTTCCGGAAGACCCTATCCCACTCTATCTCGACAAAAATTCCGAAACGTTAAAACTCATTCAGCAACTCCGCGATGAAGCGCATCGGTTCGGACTCACTTTTCACCGACAAAAACGAAGCAAAGCGCAAACCGTTTCTGAACTCGACAGCATTAAAGGAATCGGAAAAGAAACCAAAAAGAAATTACTCACCCATTTCAAGAGTATCAAACGAATAAAATCGGCAAGCGAAGAAGATATCAAATCACTAATTGGGAAAAGCAAAGGTGAAATTATTTGGAAATGGATTGAAAAAGGGAAACAAATTACCTAAAACAGATTATCTAAAACAAATAACCTAAAACAGGTAATTTTAAAAATATTGTTGTATATTTGTCGCATAAAAACTCAATGAATATGCATTCAAATCCATTTCTCATTACCGGCTATCAGTCTGAGGAACTTTTTTGCAACCGCGAGCCCGAAACCTCTCTGCTCATAAACAACACTCTCAACGGCAATAACATGACCCTTATTTCGCCACGGCGTATGGGAAAAACGGGCCTCATCTTACACGCCTTTAAAAAGCTAAGCACGAACAAACAATGCGAAACACTGTATGTGGATATTTTTGCAACCCGTTCGTTATCAGAATTTATCAAAGCCCTCTCCGAAGCAATGTTGAATGAATTCAACGAAAAAACATCATTAGGAAAAAAGTTTTGGAATTTCGTAAAAGGCTTGCGTCCACTCATAACATATGATCCCCTCTCCGGCGTTCCACAAGTACAAATAAACTACCAAACGGAAGGAGAAAAACAACAAACCCTTCGGCATTTACTCCGGTTATTGGAGAATCACAACAAGCGTATCATTGTTGCCATAGACGAGTTTCAGCAGATTAGGGAATACCCAGAAGACAACATAGAAGCGCTTTTAAGAACAGAAATCCAGCACATGCAAAATGTGTCGTTTATCTTTTGCGGCAGCAAACGGCATATGATGATTGACATTTTCTCCAACAACAAAAAACCCTTTTATGCAAGTACGCAATTTCTCTTTTTAGAGGAAATAGAAAGCAAACATTATACGCCTTTCATTAAGAAATTGTTTGAAGAAAACGGAAGAAAAATAGAACAAGAAACCATAGAATTTATCCTGAAATGGACAAAAAATTACACCTATTACACTCAGTCGGTTTGCAACAAAATATACGCATCTCAAACTAAAAAAATCACTGTAGAAACGGTTAAAAATGCCATACAAGAAATCTTAGAATTACAAACTCCGGTTTACCACCAATTGCGGGATCTTTTAACAACTGCTCAATGGAACTACCTGATTGCCATCGCAAAAGAAGACCGCATAACTCAAATCACGGCACAGGATTTTTTAATGAAACATCAAATCGGCACTGCGTCAAACTCTACCCGGCTAATGAAATCTTTAGTTGACAAAGAACTTATACTCGAAACCATTCTCCGGGATAAAAAAGAATACGCCATATACGATGTCTTTTTTTCACATTGGTTAAAAAATAATTATTGATGATATGCGCATCCTCATTCAACGCGTTTCGGAAGCATCCGTAACGATAAATAACGAAGTAAAAAGTCGAATCGGAAACGGTTTATTAATACTACTTGGTGTCGAAAACGCCGATAATGAAGAAGATATCGATTTTATGTGTAAAAAGACCATTAATTTGCGTATCTTTGACGATGAAAATGGCGTGATGAATAAATCGGTGCTGGACATCGGCGGTGAGATACTCGTGGTATCGCAATTCACGCTGCACGCGAGCACGAAAAAGGGAAATCGTCCATCGTATATTCGCGCGGCAAAACCCGATATCGCTATTCCTTTGTACGAAAAATTTTGCGCTAAATTATCGGAAATGCTCGGTAAACCAGTTGCAACGGGCGAGTTTGGCGCGGATATGAAAGTCGCACTCGTAAACGACGGCCCCGTAACCATTTGGATGGATTCAAAAAACAAAGAATAATGACAATTAAAGAAGCACAACAAGCTGTTGATAAATGGATTACAACCTACGGCGTGCGCTATTTCAGCGAGCTTACCAATATGGCCATCCTCACGGAAGAAGTGGGTGAGTTGGCGCGCATTATGGCGCGTACTTACGGCGATCAATCCTTTAAAAAATCGGATTTATCAAAAAACCTTCCCGATGAAATGGCCGATGTGCTTTGGGTTCTCCTCTGCCTTGCCAACCAAACCGGCGTGGATTTGGAAGAGGCGCTTCGCAAGAATATCGAGAAAAAAACTGAACGAGACGCCACCCGTCACAAAGAAAACAACAAATTAAATACAAAACAGTAACTCATTTTGCACTAAATGGAAACAGATAAATATATCAACGCGCTGAAAGCGCATCCGTTTACGTTATCGGATGAACAGGTTGCCGAGAAAGCAAACAAGATTGTTTCAGAAAAAGCAAAAGAAAACAATTATCCCGATGTGATTAAATTGCTTTATTCCTGCATCGACCTCACAACGCTAAACACCACCGATACGCGTGAAAGCGTTTGGAGGTTTACCCAAAAAGTAAACGATTTTGAGGGCTCAAACCCCGAAGTGAACAACGTAGCCGCCATTTGCGTTTTCCCCAATTTTGCCGCAACGGTAAAAGAAGCCTTAACGGCTGATGTGCGAATCGCCTGTGTGGCAGCTGGTTTCCCTTCATCGCAAACATTTATAGAAACCAAAGTGGCCGAAATAGCCTTAGCCGTTGCCGATGGCGCCGACGAAATAGACATTGTCCTCAACCTCGGTTTATTTCTCAATGAAGATTACGAAGAATTGTGTGAAGAGATCATGGAGCTGAAAAGCGCTTGCCGAGAAGCTTCGCTTAAAGTGATTTTGGAAACCGGCGCGCTGAAAACCGCCAAACTTATTCACGAAGCTTCGGTTTTATCCATCTATTCCGGCGCCGACTTCCTCAAAACCAGCACCGGTAAAGTGTACGAAGGCGCCACGCCCGAAGCGGTCTATGTAATGTGCAAAGCCATTAAATCGTATTACGGCAAAACCGGAAATAAAATAGGCATTAAAGTGTCCGGCGGCGTTTCATCAGTTGAAGACGCGGTGAAATATTACACCATCGTAAAAGAAGTACTGGGCGAAGAATGGCTCTCCCCTACCCTGTTTCGCATCGGAACCAGCCGGTTGGCAGGCACATTGCTGGAAGCGATAAAATAGAAACAGCTATCAATTACCACGACTTTCAAGTCGTGGATACCAAGCGCTCGTAAACATGGGCTTTAGCCCAAACTTATTAAAATCTGGATAAAACCATTTTCCTGACGCCAGGAAAATGGGCAAACGCTCTAACAAAAAAAAAACTCAAATAAAATCCCTAAACAATGAAGAATCAACTCTTTGCCATTTTCCTCACTGTAGGTCTACTAACAGCAGGAATAACAATGGCGCAGGAAAGCCGGAGGATTTCCAGTCAGCGGAAATTGGACTACTGGCAAGATGTGAACGTGGTGCAGGTGAATAGAGAACACCCGCGCACGCAGTTTATGACGTACGATAACAAAGCGGAAGCGCTAAAAACACGTTACGAAGACAGCAAATATTACATTTCGCTCAACGGAACGTGGAAATTTTATTTTGTGGACGGCTACAAACAATTGCCCGAAAACGTAACCGATTCAACCGTTTCGTTGGACGGGTGGAAAGATATTAAAGTGCCCGGGAACTGGGAACTACAAGGCTTCGGTACAGCGCTTTATGTGAACCATCCATACGAATTCGTGGAGCGCGACCCCAAAACGCGCCTTCCCAAAATGGCTCCTCCCTACTTGCCCGAAGAGAACCCGGTGGGCGTGTATCGTCGCGAAATTGATATTCCGCAAGATTGGGACGGCCGCGAGATTTTCCTCACCCTCGACGGTGCAAAATCGGGTGTTTACGTGTATGTGAACGGACATCAAGTGGGCTACAGCGAAGACTCAAAAACCGCTGCCGAATTTCGCATCAACAAATATGTTAAACCGGGAAAAAACTCATTGGTATTGAAAATCTTCCGCTGGAGCACCGGTTCCTACCTTGAAGCGCAGGATTTTTGGCGCATCAGCGGTATTGAGCGCGATGTTTTCTTGTGGAGTCAACCCAAAACATCGTTGCGCGATTTCCGCGTGAAATCTACGCTTGACGACACATACAAAAACGGCATTTTTGAGCTGGAAACCACCGTTGCCAACTATCAAAATGGTGCCGCTTACACGCAAGTTTCCTATGAACTGCTTGACGCTTCGGGCAAAACAGTTGCCTCAGGAACAAATCCTTTGAGCATACAAAGCCACGGAGAAAATGCCGTTAAATTCACCGCTCAAATTCCGAATGTAGCCACTTGGACATCGGAGCAACCTAATCTCTACAAGCTGTTGATTACGGTTAAAAAAGATGGAGAAGCATCGGGTGAAGTGGTTCCGTATCTGGTGGGCTTCCGTCGTTTTGAGATAAAAGCGGTAAAAACCGGCGACAGAACCGACCGCTTGTTCCTTGTAAACGGACAACCCATTAAGTTGAAAGGTGTTAACGTTCACGAAACCAATCCGGAAACCGGACATTATGTGCCGGAAGAACTGATGCGTCGTGATTTTGAATTGATGAAACAAAACAACATCAACTCGGTACGCCTGTCGCATTATCCGCAACAAAGAAGATTTTACGAACTGTGCAGCGAGTACGGATTATATGTGTATGACGAAGCAAATATTGAGTCGCACGGAATGTATTACGGAGAATCGTCGCTGGCTAAGCATCCCGAGTGGGAACAGGCGCATATGGACCGTACAGTAAATATGTTTGAGCGAAATAAAAACCATCCATCGGTAGCTATTTGGTCGCTTGGGAATGAGGCCGGAAACGGTATCAACTTTTATCACACATACAAATATTTGAAAGAACAAGAGCGCTATTTTATGAACCGTCCCGTGAATTACGAACGCGGTTTGTGGGAGTTCAATACCGATATGTACGTACCCCAATATCCCAGCGCGGCGTGGTTGGAAGAAATCGGTGCCAAAGGCAGCGACCGCCCCATTGTTCCTTCGGAATATTCACACGCGATGGGCAATTCTAGCGGAAACCTCGATTTGCAATGGCAAGCCATCTATAAATATCCCAATCTGCAAGGCGCTTACATTTGGGACTGGGTTGACCAAGCAATGGACGCATACGATGAAAACGGACGCCATTATTGGACCTACGGCGGCGATTACGGCGGCCCTGACACTCCCAGCGACGGCAATTTCCTTTGCAATGGTATTGTGAATCCCGACCGCACCCCCCACCCCGCTATGGCCGAAGTGAAATATACGCACCAAAACTTCGCGGTGGAAGCGGTGGACTTGAGCAAAGGCACGTTCCGGGTTACAAATCGTCAATACTTCTCAAATACAGATAATTCTACATTCAAATACAACATTACCGAAAACGGTAAAAAAGTTTCGGAAGGAACCCTAAACGTATCGTTGCAGCCACAACAATCGGAAGAAGTTTCCGTGCCGCTTTCCAATATAAAAACAAAACCGGGCGCGGAATATTTCATCAATTTTGAAGTGCTTCAGAAACAAGCCGCGTATTTGGTTCCCGCCAATCATGTGGTGGCTTACGAGCAATACAGACTGCCAATATCTTCTGATAAACAGCTGTTTGCAGACAACTCTCGCCATCCCGAACTATCTATTTCCGAATCGGGAAATACGTTGCAGGTATCTTCGTCGGTGGTCAATTTTGTTTTCGATAAGAAAACCGGAATGGCTACGTCTTACAAAGTGAACGGGCAGGAATATTTTGATAAAGGCTTCGGCATCCAACCTAACTTCTGGCGTGCGCCCAACGATAACGATTACGGTAACGGCAACCCGCATCGTTTGCAAGTATGGAAACAATCAAGCCGCAATTTCAACGTAACAGACGCGAAAGTTTATGTCGATGGCAACAACGCCGTGGTGGAAACAACGTATTTACTGGCCGCGGGCAACCTCTACAAGGTGAAATACAAGGTGCATCCTTCGGGAATTGTGAAAGTGGACGTGGAATTCCACTCCACCGATATGGAAGCGGCGAATTTAGAGGCCTCTGAGGCCACTTTAATGGCCACCGCTTCACCCGAGGCCACCGCCGCGCGCAAAGCGTCTTCTGAGCTGGTTGTGCCGCGTATAGGCGTACGTTTTCGATTGCCGGTATCGATGAACAACGTGGAGTATTTTGGCCGCGGGCCGGACGAAAACTACATCGACAGGGCTTCCGGCTCCAAAGTGGGACTGTATAAAACCACGGCAGAAGAGATGTATTTCCCGTATGTTCGTCCGCAGGAAAACGGACACAGAACCGATACGCGTTGGGTTGCACTTTCGGGTGCCCGCAACGGCTTGATGGTGGTTGCCAATGAAACCATCGGGTTCAATTCGCTACGAAACACAGTGGAAGATTTCGATTCGGAAGAGGCCACTCACCGCCCCTATCAGTGGAACAATTTCAGCAGCGAAGAAATTGCCGCTCGCGACGATGCCGACGCACGCAACCGCAAACCCCGCCAAACGCATATTAACGACATCACCCCACGCGATTTCGTGGAAGTGTGTGTGGATATGAAACAGCAAGGCGTAGCCGGATACAACAGCTGGGGCGCTCGTCCGCTGCCCGAATACACCATTCCGGCAAACCAAAACTATAACTGGGGCTTCACACTGGTTCCGGTGAACAACGCCAAGGATATTGAAACCAAATCAATGGTAAAGTATTGATTTACAGCGATTGAATAAATTTAAGAAACCCGCGAGGCAAAATCAGCGCCTTGCGGGTTTTTTTATTTGAAAACTTCATCTTTTCTTAACATTTAAACGCGAATAAAAGAGTATATTTGCTCTTTCAAATTTTCTAAATAATTAATCATCAAAACAATGAAGAAACATTTACTTACCCTCATTGCGTTATTTGTTGTGTTTGCATCGTTTGCACAGCAAATGGCAACCGGATACGTATTTGACGACACCAATAAAAACGGGCGAAAAGACCGTCGTGAAACAGGAATTGCTAATGTGGCCGTTTCCAACGGAACGGACGTTACCACCACGGATGCGAAAGGTTTTTATACCCTTCCGGTGGGCGATGACAACACTATTTTCGTTATCAAGCCAAGCGGATATAAAACGCCGGTGGATGAACATTTTATCCCGAAATTTTATTATCATCATAAACCCAATGGCTCGCCGGAATCGTTTACATACAAAGGCGTTCAGCCAACCGGGAAACTACCTAAATCTATTGATTTTCCGCTATATAAATACAATGAGCCGCAGGATTTTACCGTAATTGTATTTGGCGACCCGCAACCCTATACAATGGACGATATGGATTATTTTACTCGCAAAATTGTGCAGGATGTAAAAAAAACCGATAAAACGCTCTTCGGAATTAGCTTGGGCGACATTGTGGGCGATAATCTTTCGCTACACCCCATTTACAAGGAGCGTATGCGCGCATTGCAGCTTCCGTGGTACAATGTTATGGGAAATCACGATATGAACTTCGACGCGGAAACCGATATTCTTTCCGATGAAACGTTTGAAATGAACTTCGGAAGCGCCAACTACGCGTTTAATTACGGCAACGCGCATTTTATTATTCTCGATAACATTCTCTATCCCGACCCACGCGACCGCAAAGGATATTGGGCGGGCTATCGCGATGACCAACTGCAATTTCTTGAAAACAACCTGAAACACGTTCCTAAAGACAAATTGGTGGTGCTTTCTCAGCACATTCAAATGAAGGATAACAGCGGAAACTCTTATCGGTTAGAAGACCGTCAACGTATTTTTGACTTGCTGAAAGACTATGAAAACGTGTTGATTATGTCAGCACACACCCACTATCAAGACCAAATTGAGTACACCGATGTGCACGGCTGGAAAGGCAAAAAACCATTGCACGAATACAATGTGGGAACCACATCGGGCGATTGGTATTCCGGAAAAATGGACGCTAACGGTTTGCCCGATGCCACCATGCGCGACGGCACGCCGCAAGGATACGCCTTTCTCAACATCAACGGGAATACGTACAGTGTAGATTATCAAGTAGCCGGAAAAGAAGCTGATTATCAGATGAATATTTTCGCTCCCAAAGTGGTTCAGCACAATGGAAGAACCACATCGCAAATAGCCGTGAACTTCTTTATGGGCAGCAAAAACGATGTGGTGGAATATAGAATAGGGGATGGCCAATGGCGCAAAATGCGGTATATGGAAACCGTGGATCCGAGTTTTCAAGAAAAACTTTTTGAATGGGATTATACCGAAACATTGCTGCCGGGACGTCGCCCGTCACACGCTGTAAACAGCACCCATTTGTGGGTAGGCCCTCTGCAATTGAACCTTCCTCTGGGAGAACAAACCATCGAAGTGCGGGCTACCGACCGATACGGCAAAACGCATTATGGCAAAAGAACATATAAGATTTTAGCGCCACAAAACTGACACAACGATAACCACAAATAAATTACGGGTAACAGCAGACGGCTTTAAGCAAGTCTGCTGTTTTTTTGAGTTCTTCTTTTACTCGTTAGGCCGGTAATCTGTCAGACGGGTGGGGAGGCGCCCCGTGTTCTACAGCGCAAAATGCGCGATTAACTGAATCATTACAATAAGCATCACCATCGCGATGGGGTAAACCGTAGCATACGCCACGCTAGGCGCGGAGCTATCACTCATAGAGTCGATGGTTGCCAAACCGGGCGTACTGGTCATTCCGCCCACAATGGTGCCCAACAGGTGTAAGATATTGATTTTGAAAACAAAATAACCCAGCAAGCCGGTAACAATCATCGGCGCGAGGGTAACCGCAACGCCCAAAAGGAAGTAAACCAAGCCATGTGTTTGAAACGTTTCAAATAAATTGGCGCCGGCCGAGGTACCCACTTCAGCCAGAAACAACAATAATCCCAATTGTCGCAATAATTGGTTAGACATGCCGGACATTGTCCACAGGATGGGGCCTGTTTTCCCTATTTTACTTAATACCAATGCAGTAAGCAGTACTCCACCGGTTAAGCCCAACGAGAAATTAAACGATTCGGAAAACGAAATCTGTAATTGTCCGATTAAAATTCCCAGCACAATTCCAATCGCGATGGGGAAAAAATCGGTATCCGACAATTTCTTTTCATCGTTGCCCAGCAATTGCCCAACTTCTCTCACATTTTCTTTCTCGCCCACAACCACCAATTTATCGCCGAATTTCACTTTCAAATCGGGGCTGGGAGGGAGCACCACACCGCTTCGTCTCACGCGGGTTACGTTGCAAGTATATCCGCCGGGGATATTGAGCTCTCCTAAGCTTTTATCGATAATTTTTTTATTGGTCACCAATATCGATTCCACCACTTGGTTCTTCTCCACCGGAAGTTGAATATCGGTACGTTCTCCAATGAACAACTCCATTTGTTTTAAAGACTCTTCAGTGCCAACTGCTTTTAGCAAATCACCCTCATTTACAATGGTTTTTGCTTTGGGAATTTGTATTTTTCCTTCGTGGATGAACCGAGAAACCACGGCGCCCGTCATCGTACGCACTTTCAGTTCGGCAAGCGATTTTCCGAAAACTGTGGGGTTCTTCACCCTGAAAACGGCATATTTTACTTCGGGATAGGCTGCCCTGGATTGGTCTTCGAGTTTTCTGGCTTCATCATCTAAATTAACCCGCAACATCTTGGGGAAGAATTTCACAAACAAGATCACGCCAATAACGCCAAACGGATAAGCAATACCATAGGCAATGGAAGCCAACGGAGAATTGGTGGTATCAATCACCACCGCCAATCCGGGCGTGCTGGTCAGAGCGCCTGCCATGATGCCCACAATGGACGGAATATCCATCCCCAACGCATATCCCAACGCCATTCCGGTTATTCCCGCGCTGGCTACAATAAGCAGTGCCAAAAGCAACAAGGTTTTACCGTTTTTTCGAAAGGAATCGAAAAAACCTGGGCCCGCCTGAATTCCAATTGTAAAAATAAACAGCACCAGCCCAAAATTGCCCAAAGCGGCAGGAATGGTTACCCCCAAGTGGCCAAATAACAGGGCGATGAAAATAACGGCTGAAACGTCTAACGATATGCCGCCGATTTTCACTCTTCCGAGCATAAAACCCAATGCGATAATCAAGAAAACCGAGAAATAAGCGTTTTGCAGAAGCGACTCTAACATAGTATTTTAAAAAACTTGATTGATAACCTTTTGAGGGCACAAAAGTACAAATTAACCGATAAACAGGCAAACAAAAGGCAGAATTAATTTTTCATGAAAGTGGTGTGTTTTAGTCATTTTTGATGAATTTGAAACTTTACATCGTATGGCGGGTGAAAGTGAAACGCAAATCCCGATTTATCCTGTGTCATACGAAAAAAAGAAGGTGCAAGGCAGCATAAAAGAGCATAAAAGATAATCTCGTAAAATTCAGAACAAATTTTTACATTAAGCAGCAACAAATTGCTCAATACTCACGGTTGCGCAAGTAAAGCAGAAGGGTTTGGAGGAGTCGATTGATTTCCTCATCTATAGCAAGTTGCTCAAGTATGGATTCCGCTTTTTGTAAATAGTCATTCATGATGCTGTAGGCATATTCAATTCCATCGTTTTCCTTGGCAAATTTAAGCAAAGTATGAATATTTTGTTCGGAATAATCGCGAGAACGGATGATTTGCATCATTGCTTGCGACTCATTTTCCGGCGCATTTTCAAGCGCAAAAATAAGGGGAAGCGTAATTTTTCCTTCGCGAATATCGTTGCCGGTGGGTTTTCCGATATCGCCTTTGAAATAATCGAAAATATCATCCCTTATTTGGAACGAAATTCCTAAATTGCTGCCCAATTCTCTGAACAATGCAACCGTTTTCTCATCGGCGCCAGCCGTTCTCGCGCCAATAACGGTGCAAGCGCGCATCAGCGATGCGGTTTTCTTTTCAATGACATCAAAATACGCCGCTTCATCCACAATAATTTCGGTTGCCAGTGAATATTGATTCAACTCGCCTTCGGCTAAATTGCGCCCTAATTCGGCCATAATACGCATGATTTCCAAATCGTTTGTGGCAGCGCTTTCTTTGAGTGACGATGACAAAAGATAATCGCCTACCAATACAGAGCGTGTGTTATCGAAAACGGCGTTCACCGACGGCCTGCTTCGGCGCAACTTTGACTCGTCAATCACATCGTCGTGAATAAGAGTAGCGTTGTGCAGCAACTCAACCGCCACCGCACCCCGATAGGTTTCGGGACGAATTCCGCCGCAGGCTTTTGCCGATAAAAACACGAGAATAGGGCGTAGCTGTTTACCTAACGATTGAAAAAGATACTGCACTATTTCAGCTATACGCGGATTGGCACTCTCTACCGAAGCCCACAAATACTCTTCAAAGGCGCGGAGTTCATCCTCTAAATAATCCCGTATAACCTGACTTTCATCCATTGTATTATTCAATTGTAGGCGCAAAAATAAAAAGAATTTACCTTAAAGCAATCAAATATTCGTAACTTTACACTTTTAAAAGAAAAATTTAGCTTTTATGGAAAAACAGAAGTTATTTCTGCTCGATGCTTACGCTTTAATTTACAGAGCTTATTATGCTTTCATCAGAAATCCCCGCGTTAACTCAAAAGGACAAAATACATCGGCCATTTTCGGGTTTGTAAACACCTTGGAAGATGTGCTGAGAAAAGAGAATCCATCTCACATTGCCGTTGCATTCGACCCGCCCGGGCCAACATTTCGTCATACAGAATACGAAGCCTACAAAGCTCAACGAGAAGCCACGCCCGAAGACATAAAAACATCGGTTCCCATCATAAAAAAAATTTTAGACGCCTACAATATTCCGGTTTTGGAAGAGCCCGGTTTTGAAGCCGATGATGTGATCGGAACCATCGCTAAAAAGGTGGACAAGAATGTGTTTGACGTGTATATGATGACGCCCGACAAAGATTACGGGCAGTTGGTGGAAGAGCACATCTTCATCTACAAACCCAAGTACGGCAGCAACGATTTTGATATTTTGGATGACAAAAAAGTGATGGAGCGATACAAAGTGTCCCATCCTTGCCAAATAATTGATCTATTGGGACTGATGGGCGACGCGTCCGACAACATTCCCGGTTGCCCGGGCGTGGGGCCCAAGACAGCCGAAAAATTGCTTTCAGAATTTGGTTCCATTCAGAACTTGCTCCAAAATACCGACAAACTGAAAGGTTCAGTAAAAGCCAAAGTGGAAGAAAACAGAGAACAAATTTTGTTTTCCAAGTTTTTGGCCACGATAAAAACCGATGTGCCCGTAGCATTTGATGTAGAGAACTTTAAAAGAAAAGAATTGAACGAAGCAGCACTTCACGAAATATTTGAAGAGCTGGAATTCAGGACATTGATAAACCGTGTGCTGAAAGTTGAAACATCCAAACAAACCCAACCGGCGCAAGGCGATTTATTCAGTGGCTTTGACGACACTGCTAAAGAGGAAACCATACAGCCGGATTTGTTTTCGAGCAACTTTTCCGATATTCACTCCACCAAGCATACCTACAAACTGGTTGAATTGGATGAAGAATTGATGGCGTTAAACAAAACACTTTGCACGCAAACATCGGTTTGTTTCGATACCGAAACCACGCATGTTGACCCGCTGCTGAGCGAATTGGTGGGGCTTTCGTTCGCTTACCGTGAAGGCGAAGCGTTTTATGTCCCCATTTCGGAAAATAGAGAAGAAGCGCAAAGACAGGTGGATATTTTTAAACCATTTTTTGAAAACGAACACATCGAAAAAGTGGGGCAAAACCTTAAATACGATATTCTTTCGCTCAGGAATTACGGCATTCATGTGCGCGGAAAACTTTTCGATACCATGATTGCGCATTATCTCCTTAACCCCGAACTTCGCCACGGAATGGATTATATGGCGGAAACGTATTTGCAGTACAAAACTGTTCCGATTGAAGAATTGATTGGCCCACGCGGGAAAAATCAGAAATCGATGCGAGATGTGGACAAACAAACCATCTGTGATTACGCTTGCGAAGATGCCGACATCACGTTGAAACTGAAAAACATACTGCAAGAAGAAATAAAAAACAACAATTTTGAGCATCTTCTTCACGAAATAGAATCGCCGCTTATTTACGTCTTGGCCGATATGGAGTGGGCCGGCGTGCGATTGGATTTAGACGCCTTGGCGCAACTTTCGGAAAAACTGAACGGCGAACTGCAAGCAATTGAATCGGAAATCATCGGCATTGCGGGGGAAGAATTTAACGTAAACTCCCCCAAGCAAATAGGGGAAATTCTGTTCGATAAATTGAAAATTATCGAAAAACCGAAAAAAACCCGTACCGGACAATACAGCACCAGCGAATCCGAACTGGAAAAGCTGCGTAACAAGCACCCCATTATCGAAAAAATATTGGAGCAGCGCGGATTGAAAAAATTGCTGGGAACGTACATCGATGCATTTCCGTTGTTGGTTAATCCGCGAACAGGAAAAGTGCACACTTCGTTCAATCAAACCGTGGCCGCCACCGG
>JAEWGM010000042.1 GCA_023388315.1 Bacteroidota bacterium
ACGGCGATGTCTTTCACCAACTCGGTGGTTACAATTGTTTTTACCACATATTCTTTTCCGGTGAGCAAATCAAGCTCTTTGCGTTTGGTCATAATGTAGTACAGGTAGAGCAACATGGTTTGGTTGCCGTTTACCAGCACGAAATTGCCTTCGTTGTCGCGAATGGCGGTTCCGATGCGGTCTCCATCGGGGTCGGTAGCCATTACGAATTCCGCGTCGGTTTCGATGGCTTTTTTAATGGCCAAATCCAGCGCGGCGGGCTCTTCGGGGTTGGGCGAAATAACGGTTGGGAAATCGCCGCTCACTACATCTTGCTCCGGCACATTAATAATATTGGTAAAGCCCACGGCTTGCAACGCCTGCGGTACAATTTTCACCCCGGTTCCGTGAATGGGCGTGTACACCATTTTAATGTCTTTTTGATTTTCGATGGCCTCGGGAGAAAGTACCAAGTTTTTTATTTCCTCAATGAACGCGTTGTCCATGTCTTTCCCAATGACTTCGATTTTGCTTTTGTCGCCATTAAACTTTATGTCGTCGATAGACGAAATGCGGTTTACCTCGCCAATGATGTTTCGGTCGTGTGGCCCAAGCACTTGCGCGCCATCGTTCCAATACGCTTTATAGCCGTTATATTCTTTGGGGTTGTGCGATGCGGTAATCATAATGCCGCTTTGGCAGCGAAGTTTTCTTATAGCGTAAGAGATTTCGGGCGTGGGGCGTAAATCTTCAAAAATGTACACTTTAATGCCGTTGGCGCTGAAAATATCGGCGGAAATTTCCGCGAATTTGCGGCTGTTGTTGCGGCAATCGTGCCCAATTACCACCCTTATTTCCTCCAAGTCGGCAAATTCTGTCAATAAATAATTGGCGAGCCCTTGCGTGGCGGCGCCCACGGTGTATATGTTCATGCGGTTGCTTCCGGCACCCATAATTCCGCGAAGCCCACCGGTTCCAAATTCCAGATCTTTGTAAAATGCATCAATAAGTTGGGTTTTATCCTCGTTGTCGAGCATATTTTGAACCTCTTGCTTGGTTTCTGCATCATAATTTTCTTCAAGCCACGTTTTTGCTTTGTCTGTTACTTGAGCCAATAGTGTTTCGTTTTCCATTTTGTCAATATTTTTATCTGTTATTCAACAGGTTGTACTTTATATTTGTCTCCGGTTTGGTCAATTACTTTTTTGTAAAACTCGTTTGAATAGCCGGGGCGCGACGGAGAAGCCGGTTGCCCATATGGATTGCGTTTAAACATTCCGCTTTCTTCTTTTTTCACCACGCCGTCCACGTATTTTACCATCAGGTATTCGCCGAGCTTTTTCCATGAAGCAACACCTTCTTTTACCAAATTGTTGGAGTATTGTGTTAAATAGTGAACGCTTTCGGAAGGTGATTGTTTATGCAACTCCAGAGCTTTTTTCTCCACTTCGGGTTGATCGTCTTTAAATCGGTTCTCTAACTCCGATTGCGTTCTTTTCACATCTACAATTTTATCGCTATAGCGCGCATACACCATATTAGACACCCAGTTGTGGATCCAAAAAGCAGAGTCCCACGAAAAGTTCAGCAAATCGCCGTTGCCAACTGCCATTTCATGCGGTACTTGCGTGTGTCCGCTGTAAATTGGGTAATAAACGGTTTGGGCGGCATCGTCCAATCCAAACCACAGAACGCCGCCAATGGGGTTGGGCAGCCAATCGCGCATTTGCGCCACGAAGGAAAAGCCGGTTTGTTGCGTGGCAATGGGGCGTTCGTTACAATACTCAACTGAGTCCACTTCAAACGTGAGTGGAGACCAGCGATAAGGGGAGTTAAACGGCCCCGCGCCCACATCGAAACGCCAGTCGAGGTCGGTTCCTTCGTAATGGTCGCGCATCATTTCCTGAATATCGTGCACGCTTAATTTATTGTCTGCTTTAATGTACAATGGCATGGGCGTGGTGGTTTTGCCTTGCGCGTAGGTCACAAATTCGCCCATATTTTTGTTTACTTTATTGAAAAAAGACCACACGCGGGCTTCGCAAAAGCGCATCGCGCCAAAATCCAGCGGCGCATAAGCTTGTGCGAAGCTGAAATCGGCATCGTTGCCTGAAAAATAGCCTTTTTCTTTGGCAAATGAAATCACATCGGGTGAATAGATGCAGTTTTCAGGATCGTTGAGCGGAAACTGCTGAATACGTGCTTGGTTGGCATGCGCCGCCACACAATCGTCGGGGATGCGTACCGCCACCCAAACGGCGCCTTTGTTTCCGGGGCCTTTACCAATCATTTCCATTATCCACACTTCGTTTGGGTCGGCAATGGAGAAAGATTCGCCCGAGCTGTAATATCCGTGTGCAGCCACCAAATCGGTCATCACTTTAATGGCTTCTCTCGCGTTTTTCGCGCGTTGCAAGGTAACATAAATAAGGCTTCCATAATCCATAATTCCGGTGGAGTCCGAAAGTTCGCGACGTCCGCCAAAAGTGGTTTCGGCAATGGCCAATTGGTGTTCATTCATATTTCCAATTACGTTATATGTTTGCAACGCCTGTGGAATTTCGCCTAAATATTTTCCGGTATCCCACTCATAAATTTTCAGTTTCTCTCCCGGGCGATATTGTTTTGCAGGCCAATGATATAATTCGCCATAAAGGTTATAGGAGTCGGCCGAGTAAGAAATAATGGTGGAACCGTCTGTTGACGCTTTTTTCCCTACGAGCAAGTTGGTACAAGGAAGTGCTAAAAATGTGGCTAACAGTAATAAAGTCGCGGTTAAAAAGATTTTTTTCATTTTGTGTAAATTCTAAACATTATAAAAAAATTAATGGGTGCGTAAAGATACTTTTATTTGTTGAATTTCCCCAAAGAGTTGTCTCTTTATTTTTGGATTTTTGTTTGCAATCGTTGTCTGAAATACAAAAATAAATGCTATTTTTGCCTTATAAATGATGCTGAAAGAATAATAAAAAGAATGAAAGAGTCAAAGAAATCAAAATCGTGGCGCATATTGGGGTTAACAACCTACCAATTTGTTATTCTTTTGGTTTTGATTGCGATGTTATTTTTCTTTAGCGACAGCAGCATTCTAAAACGCATGAAATACGAAAACGAAATAAAAAACCTTGAAGCGCAAATTGAATATTACCGAAATCAAACAGAGATTGACAAAGAAAAGCTAAACGAGTTGCAATCAAACAAAGATAACCTTGAAAAGTTTGCCAGAGAAAACTACCTGATGAAAAAAGAAAATGAGGAGATTTTTATTATCGAATAAGCTCTGCTTTTTTATTGATTTTATCTCCGGCCATCCGTGCAAAATTGCGGATAATAAAAAAACTGTTTATATTTGTAGATAAATTGAAATAGATGCGCGTTTCGTTTGGAAAATAACATGCAAAAAGACATAAAAGAAAGTGTGTTTCAGGTTGCAGGTATACTTATTTTGCTTTCGGCGGTAGGTTACTTTTTTGTTCCGGCTATTGCTCCTTGGGTAATGGCTTTTGCCGTTGCGGCATTTACTTCAATTGTCACAACCACACCGTATCCCGGTAAAAGCATACGCGGTAAAAGGTTGTTCAATTTTCAAGTTTTAGGGTGTGTTTTAATGGTGGTAGCCACCTATTTAATGTTCAGGCAAAGAAATGAATGGGCATTGATAATGGTTGTGGCCGCGGTGTTTTTACTCTATGCCTCCATTGTGATACCTAGGGAACTTGAAAAGGAAAACAAAGATAATGCATGAAGGCCTGAACGGAGTGCGAAAGATGATGTTTCCTCTTATTGATGATTAATTGCATGAAAAAGATTTTAATAGTTGACGATAATTTAACCATTTGCTTAATGCTCAAGTCGTGGCTTGTAAAAAAGCAATACGTTGTTGAAACCGCGACAAGCGTGGCGGAAGCAAAGGATTTGATGAAAGAAAGTCCTTTCGACATGATTTTATCCGATATCCGAATGCCCGAAACCGACGGGTTCGCTTTTCTGTCTTGGATAAAAAAATACGACTCCGATATTATCGTCATCTTAATGACCGGCTTCGCCGATATTGACACCGCCGTGGAATCCATTAAACTGGGTGCGGTGGATTACATCCCAAAACCCATCGACTCCGAAGTTTTTTACACCAAAATAAGCGCCGCTTTCAATGACCATCATAAAAAAGTGGAGCGTCGCGATTTCTTTAACTCCTATATTAAGCCACCGGGGAAAGTTTATGAAGAATTGTCAGAGAAACTTCAAGACATCGTTCAAAATAACAAGCACTTGCTCATAATTGGCGCGCCCGGTTCGGGAAAAGTGTCCATAGCAAGGTATGTGTACGAAAAAGGCAGGCATTCTTATCACGGATTTGTTTCTTTCGACAGCGATTTGTATGTGAATGGCGATTACGACCCCAAAGAGCACTCGCCGCTTATGGAGAAGTTCCTATCCGCGAAGGGAGGATTGTTTTTTGTGCGTAAAATTCATAAATTAGACATACAATCGCAGAATGAATTGTTGGCGCTTCTTACCAATCAAAATAAAGATGAAGACTTTACGCAAATAATTACCAGCACGGAAATAACCCGCGACGAATTACGTAAAAAGCTGATTCCGAAACTCTTTCAAACCTTGGAGAAAGACTACGTGGTTTTGCCGGTATTAAAAGAAAACCGCGACAGCATTATGTTTTACGCGAATCATTTTCTGGAATTGGCGAACAATGAATTAGACAAGAGCATCAAAAATATAGATGAGAAAGTGGTCAACCATCTTGTTGAATACAGTTGGCCCGGCAACATTCAAGAACTCAAGAATACCATTATTAAAGCGGCGTTGCTCACGGACGGAAACATTATTTCGGCCGATTTATTGCCATCGCTTTTCAAAAACCAGAAAGTGGAATCCGTAAACTCCAATCCGGAAAAAAATATCGCCGGCTTGCGCAAAGAGAATTACGAAAAGGCAAAAATAACCGAAGCATTGGAATTGGCCAAGGGAAATAAAACCATGGCGGCGTCCATTCTCAATATCGATAGAAAAACACTCTACAACAAAATAAAGCTCTATAAAGTGGAAGTGCCTTAACTGTAAAAATGGTTTTTTATGAGTAGATTCAGGCCATCTGACAAAACCAAGTTTCTTGTTTTACTGGGATATTTGTTGTTGCTGATAATTATGGTGATTGGCCTGATTTCAGTGTACAACACATTGGTCGATTTTTCTGAAAAGAGAATAGAAAACGATGAACTCAAAGAACTTATCATCGTGGGCAATGCTGTTTCCAAACTCTACGAAATTGAAAGCCACCAAAATTTGTTGAACGCGAACAATGCCAGAAGGTATTTTGAGTATTACGACTCCATAAAACCGATGGTTTTTACTCAACTTGATTCACTGAGCAGTTTAACGAATGATGCATTCAGAAAAAACAACCTCGACAGCATTAAGCTTTTAATCAATGAAAAAAACCAGAACCTTGCAGATATAGCTGTTTTGCTGGACTCGATAGAAAAAACTCCCGGAATTATCACCGATGTGAGTTACTCCACGACACCCAAAAAAACAAACGCGGAAATTTCGAAGTATTTGGAGGAAATAAATCGTGAAAATACCACGCCCGAAGTCTTGCAAACCGACACAACGGTGGTGAGAGGCACTCGCAGGAGGTTGTTAGACAGGGTGAGAGACGTGTTTACACCCACTTCCGACTCCACGGTTGTTATTGAAACACAGGTGCAAAAAGAAGTTGTTCAAAAAGATTTGCAACTGATTGTGGATACCATAGTGAATATGGTGCGATATTCCGAAAGGCTCGACTTGGCCAATCAGCGAAGGTTTCAACTCGCGTTGCTGAGCCGTCAGGCTGCTATGACCGCGACCAACAATATGCTAACATCCCGCATTGATAATCTTCTGAAAAGGATTGAGCAAGAGGAGTTTGAAAAATCAATTAAGCTGCTTGCCGATAAGGACGCCGCCCTCAACAGTTCACAACGCATTATGCTCATTGTGTCTTCGCTAGCCATTCTCATTGGTATTGTGTTTGGCTTGCTTTTGCTTGCCGACTTCAACAAGAGTCAGCGATACAGAAGAGAACTGGAAGCATCCAATAAACGCATTTCGGAATTGTTGGCTTCGCGCGAAAAGTTGATGCTCGCCATGTCGCACGACATTAAAGCGCCCATGAACTCCATTTTAGGATTCATTGAACTGATGCGTGCCGGTGATAACCGAGAGAAAAAAGGGCTTTATCTTGAGAATATGAAAAAGTCCGGCGAACACGTTTTGCAGCTTGTATCGGCTCTGCTGGACTACCATAAATTGGAGGCGGGAACGTGGGTGTTAAACGAAATGAATTTCAACGCGCATGCGCTTGTCAACGATACGGCATCGAGCTTTCAGCCGTTGGCCAAAGCCAAGAACCTGAAATTCACCCTCACCAACAAAGTACCTCGCCACGTGAAATATTTTGGCGATCCCTACGCGTTGCGCCAAATAATGAGCAACATCATTTCAAACGCCGTTAAATACACGCCGCAAGGGCAAGTGTCGGTATTGGCCGATGTGGTGGAACGCGATAACCAACCTTGGCTGAATATTTCAGTGAAAGATACCGGCCCGGGAATTAGTGAAAAAGACCAGGCGATTATCTTCCAGGAGTTTCGTCAACTGAAACTGAATGAGGACGATATCCATATAGAAGGCACCGGTTTGGGCTTGTCCATTACCAAAGGGCTTATGGATGAAATGGGCGGAAGCATCCGCTTAGATTCGGTGAAAGGAAAAGGTTCTGAGTTTTTCCTCCACATTCCTTTAAAGCCAAAGCACGGAGAAGTCAACCACGAAGCTACGCCGGAAATAAAAGACAACCTTTTGGGAAAACTTTCGATTTTGTTGGTGGATGACGACCCCGTTCAATTGATGATGACAAGCGAAATGCTGCACCTGAAAAAAATGCACGTCCTCACCGAGACCAATCCGGCGCACGTGGAAGATATTTTGCGCGAAAATAAATTTGATGTCGTTCTTATGGACATACAAATGCCGGACATGAACGGATTTGAACTGGTAGAGCTGTTGCGTAATTCCGATATTGAAGATGTTGAAAGTCTGCCCATTATTGCTCTTTCGGCGCAGTCGGATATGTCAAAAAACAACATTCGCCTTTCCGGTTTTACCGATTTTCTCAACAAGCCTTTTACAACGAACCAATTGTACGCTATTATAGATAAGCACACAAAAAAACTGCAAGTTGCTGAACCAAGTGCCGAAGAGTTGGAAACCGAAAATTTCCCTCCTCCCGCCGGAGTTGAGGCGTTAATTGAAGTGGTAAAAGATGACAAACAAATCTCCATTCAACTTCTTGAAACGTTCGTCAACGAAACAAAAGGCCAACTCACCGGCTTGGAGCAGGCGTTTTCCGATGATGACGTGAAAGAAATTGCTCGTTTGTCGCACAAAATGCTGCCGCTTTTCAGAATGATTTCCGACCAGAAATTAGTTTCTCTTTTGGTGCAAGCCGAAAAAGAAATGCCGCTCACACCTGATAACCGGCAAGAAACACTTTCCGGTATTCGCAACTATTTGCAAGACGCGGAGCAGTTGAAAAACGAGTTGCAAAACCAATAATATGGCGCAAAATTTGGTTGAAAAATACAAACGTTTTTTAATGTTGGAGAAATCGCTATCGCCCAACTCCATTGACGCCTATCTCACCGATTTGCAGAAACTTATCAGTTTCACCGAAACGCACGCGCTTTCCTACAAGGAAATAAAACTTAGCCATTTAGAAACATTTTTAGCGGAGTTGCACGACGAAAACATTTCACCTCGCTCCGTCGCGCGCGTCATTTCGGGGATTAAATCATTTTTTCGGTTTCTTTTGTTGGAAAATTTCATAACAGATGACCCCAGCGAATTGTTGGAAGTGCCTAAAATCGGGCTCAAACTGCCCACCGTTTTATCGGTAGAGGAAATTGACGCGCTGCTTGCCGCGATAGATGTTTCAACCGCCGAGGGAACGCGCAATTATGCTATTATAGAAACGCTGTACAGTTGCGGCCTTCGCGTGTCGGAACTCACCAACCTGCAATTTTCCAACCTGTATTTCAACGAAGGATTCATTCGTGTAGAAGGCAAAGGAAGCAAGCAGCGGTTAGTACCCATTTCGGACGTGGCTATTCAAAAAATAAAAAATTACTTGCCTTATCGAAATGAGGTGGAAGTGAAAAAGGGCAACGAAGACATCGTGTTTCTAAGCACCCGCGGGCGTGGCGCCGGCGTGGGCATTTCCCGTACCACGGTTTTCAACTTCATAAAAAAATATGCCGAAGCCGCCGGAATCAAAAAGAACATCAGCCCGCACGTTTTTCGGCACTCGTTTGCCACGCACTTATTGGAAAGAGGTGCAAACATCCGCGTGATTCAGGAAATGCTTGGGCACGAAAAAATTACCACCACCGAAATTTACACGCATCTCGACCGAAATTTCCTTCGTCAGGAAATCATTAGCCACCACCCACGCAATAAAAACTGAAAACGGCGTTTTGTGGATAAAATTCTTCAAAAAGAGGCCCGCACTCAAAGATAATTTTATATATTTGTCAGTTAAAGTGAAAGAACAAGAAAATAATTAAACCCTATGAAATTTGTAATATCAAGTGCCACGCTACTCAGCTACTTACACGCCATTGGCAGGGTGATTAACGCTAAAAACACGTTGCCCATTTTAGACTGTTTTCTGTTAGACCTTAAGGGAAATACGCTATCGCTCACCGCTGCCGATAACGAAACCCGTTTGGAAACATCGGTTGAAGTGAGCAGCGCCGAAGGCGAAGGCCGACTGGCCATTAATGCGAAAAATTTGCTAGACCCCTTGCGCGAATTGCCCGACCAGCCGCTCACCTTTGATGTGAACGATGAAACACTGGAAGTGTATATTTACTATCACAACGGAAAATACAATTTTATCGGCCTGAAAGGCGATGAATATCCTCAACCAAAGGAACTTAAAGACTCGGCAATAAGCATTCAAATGGATGCAGAGACACTTTTCGAGGGCATTAACCGCACGGTTTTCGCCACGGCCGACGATGAACTTCGCCC
>JAEWGM010000038.1 GCA_023388315.1 Bacteroidota bacterium
GCGCTAAAATTGGCAAAAACCTCTTTATGGATCACGGCACGGGAATCGTGATTGGTGAAACCACGGAAATTGGCGATAATGTAAAAATCTATCAGGGCGTTACCTTGGGCGCGCTGTATGTAGAGAAAAAATTATCAAACGTGAAACGCCACCCCACCGTGCAAGACAATGTGATTATTTACGCCAACGCCACCATTTTGGGCGGCGAAACTGTCATTGGACACGATTCGGTTATTGGCGGCGGCGCGTGGCTCACGCAAAGCGTCATCCCTTTCTCTTTGGTTTACAGCTCTGTGGATGTAAAAATTCGCACAGTGAAGAATTTCACGCAACCAAATGATTTTGTGATATGATTTACGTTCAGGGTTTAATAGTTCAAAGTTCAGGGTTCAACACCCCGCACCCAAAATCTCCATCAAATATCAATTTTAAAAATAAAAATCAATGAAGTACAACAACATTTTAGAAGTCATTGGGAATACACCTCACGTACGTTTGAGCAAGTTGTTCCCCCACCACGAAGTGTGGATTAAACTGGAAAAACAAAATCCAGGCGGAAGCATAAAAGACCGCATTGCATTGTCAATGATTGAAGATGCTGAAAAAAGCGGTAAACTAAAACCGGGCGCTACCATTATTGAGCCCACATCGGGCAACACGGGCGTAGGATTATCGTTTGTGGGCGCCGCTAAGGGCTACAAAGTAATTATTGTGATGCCGGAATCGATGTCGGTAGAGCGTCGAAAACTCATAGCGCTTTATGGGGCGGAACTTGTGCTCACACCCCGTGAAAAAGGAATGAAAGGCGCCATAGCCAAAGCCGAAGAATTGCAAGCTGAAGCGCCAAACTCATGGATTCCGCAACAGTTTCTGAATCCATCTAATGTAATTGTTCACGCGGAGCAAACAGCAAGAGAGGTGCTGCAAGACTTTCCGGAAGGATTCGATTACCTCATTACAGGCATTGGCACCGGCGGGCACATTACCGGTGTGGGCAGGGAACTCAAAAAGACTTTTCCATCCACGCAAGTAATCGCTGTGGAGCCCGTTGACTCGCCCGTTATTTCAGGGGGCGAACCAGGGCCACACGCCCTGCAGGGAATTGGCGCGGGCTTTATTCCCGACATCTTGGATTTAACCGTTTTGGATAGCGTAATAAAAGTAACCAAAGACGAAGCGTTTGAATCCGCGCGCGAATTGGCGCAAAAAGAAAGCATTTTAGGCGGGATATCCACCGGCGCGTCCATTTCGGCGGTGAAAAAGAAAATCGCCGAATTGGATACAAGAAAACAAATTCTCACCTTTAATTACGACACAGGAGAACGATACCTCTCTGTGGAAGGGCTGTATTAGATAATAGAAAAGTTAGCTATCTCATAAGTACACAGATAACACAGATAAGACTGATTTTCACAGATAACAAAAGCGGTTGCCTTCGCTATTTCTCTGACAACTAAAGATATAAAATCTGTGCCAATCTTTTCAATCCGCGTTATCCGTGTACTATATTCTTTTGAGACAGGCCCATTTTATGAAATGGGAGTATGAAATTATGTAATAGAGATTATATCAATTAATATGTTATAGCTCTAATATTCAATTAATTTACACCTAAAAGGTGTTATTTTCATAACCGTAGGTCATTGACCTACGGTGGGAATGGCACATCCGAACCCGACCCGAAGTGGTCGAACTATTAAAGTAACGCCTTTCAGGCGGATTATTGAGTGGATATTGTTATCGTAAGCCGCTCCGCCAGCAGGCGGATTGCATACGGTTATGAAAATATTACCCTTCGGGTAAACCTGAAAATCACTTTTATATCATTCTATTCGATATAAACTCTAATGATCGTCCGCAATTCTTCATCGAAAGGTGCAGGCGGTTTATAGCTGGCAGGGCCAAAGAAAACCTTCTTCGACTCGTTTTATGCGTAGGCTGAAAGCCTATCATAACATAGCATAGGGCAACCTATGAATTTCGCCAGTATCTAAATAAGCTCTGTAGGAGCGTAAGATAATCTTTCGCGCTTACAGCGCTTACATAGAGAACGGCATTTTTAATCATAGGGCGTTGCCCTATGCTGTATTCTTATGCCACTTTGTGGCGCTTATAGTGTCAAAAATAATTGAGGATAATGTTAAATTATTTTTTTATTTCAAACTGATGAATGGTGTCACCCAAGTAGTTAATAAAAGTCATTTTCAATTTGTTTTTACCTACGGAGATAACCGAAAAACCCTCATCGGAAGAACAGAAGCGCGTATCGGGCCCTTTTATCGGTTCCCGAGCAAGTGAACCCGAACCGTTTACCACGTAATTCACTTCCGCTCCTGCTTTTGTAAGGTGTTGAAACGTGTGCGAATGCCCGGCGATGTAAATATCTACGTTATATTTCCTCAACAATGGATCCAATTTTTCCACCAAACTCTGCTCGTCCACCCGTTTTTTTTCGGATACGTAAATGGGGTGATGCCCAATCACAATTTTAAATTTTTCGGTTGATTTGGCCAACTCTTCTTCCAGCCAACGCAGTTGTTTCGTGCTGTCTTGTGCTGCCACGTCGGGGTATTTATCGCCTTCTTCATAATATTTATCGATAAGCGGTGTGGTATCGATAAAAAACACTTTTGCCGTGTCAAATTCATCTATTTCATCTGCCTCCGGCATAATTGTTTTGGTGTAATACCTGTCAGGCATTACCCAGCGGCGCGAAATATCGGAATAATCAATCATCGCTTGGGTATTGCCTTGATATTCGTGGTTACCCAAAATGGCGTGCCAATCTTCTCTGAGTTCGGGGTGATCGTAAATGGTTTCAAAATTGGTCATCCA
This sequence comes from Bacteroidota bacterium, assembly GCA_023388315.1. GTDB lineage: Bacteria > Bacteroidota > Bacteroidia > Bacteroidales > Dysgonomonadaceae > JAEWGM01. The sequence continues at coordinate 2,836 of JAEWGM010000038.1, forward strand.
CAACGGGTCGTGCACGCTTTGCACACCACCCCAATGATGCGTATCGCCCGCGGCGGCAACAAACTCAATGCCAATTTCTTCGGCGAGTTCGCCCATCACTTTGGCAACGTCCTTTTGTTTATAGTAACCGTTGCGTCCTAAATCGTTCGCGATAAAGAAATTATATCCGTCGTCGTAAGCAATTTCTACATTTGTTTTTTGGCTTTGTCCGTAAACGGCAGTTGCCATTAGAAAAATGGTTAGAAAGAAAAATATTGTACTTTTTTTGTTCATATTTTTGGTTATTTAAAGATTAAAAATTCAACTTTACACCGGCATCAAACCGAAAATTATAATACTCAACCTGCATGGTTCTGTCTTGCTCGCCTTGATAATAACGTAACGGCTGATTGAGAATATTGTTTACATTGGCAAAAATGTGCATATGCTTACCCGCTTTTACGCTCAGGTTAAAATCGAGATAGTTTACTTTGTCATAATATCTGTCGTAAAAAGCCTCTTTGCCCAGTTCATCCAAGAAATCGGAAGCAAAATTATAGGACAAGCGAGCCGAAAATAAACGCGTGTCATACCCCCATGCCGCGTTAAATGTATGTTTTGGTGTTCCGGGCATACTCAGTTTATCGTTCTCCCGCCCTTCGTAATTAAAGTTCTTCACATCGGAGTGGTTGTATGTATAATTTGTATATACATTGAAGTGCCGTAAAAATCCGGGAAGGAAGGTGAGGGTTTGCTGTGCCGAAACTTCAAAGCCAAACAGATTGGCATCTCCCGCGTTAATCGGGCGGAAGTATTTATCCCACACATGGCCGTTTACTTCTTTGTCACGCAAACGTTCTTCTACAATGAAATCTTTGATGTCTTTGTAGAAAACACCAGCCGAAAACAACCCGCCTTTGGTGTAATATTCCGCCATCAAATCGAAATTCATTGATTTGGTGGGGATTAAATCGGGGTTGCCGAGCGAAATTTCATCGTCGCGGTAATGCATCATTTGGCGGGGCGTTAAATCAATATATTTCGGCCGAGCCAACGTGTTTGTCCACGCGGTTTTCACTTTAAAATCATCCGACACATCCCACTTTGCAATCACCGATGGCAAAAAGTTGGTATAAGAATCATTTTCACCCCCCACGCTTTTTATTTCTTCCGATTTATCGGGGTTGGTAATCCACGTATTGGCAGTATAGTGCGAGGCGGTGTGCTCCACACGAAGGCCTAAAACCAAGTCCACTTTATCATTCAAACGCTGGTCGTAACGCAGGTAGCCGGCCAGTATTCTTTCGGTGGCATCGAAATCGGCAAAATCGCTTTCGGGCACCTTTTCTTCTTCATAAGCCGGGTTTCCTTTCAGTTGTATATCGCCAAACGTTTTTTATCGGGGAACATACCCAATTTATATTCTCCGGGCAGAAAATTATTGCGTGTCATATCGGTTAAATTGGCTTGAACAAGCGCGTTAAACGCGTCCTCATCCACGGGTGTGTATTCAAAAAGGTCTTCGTTATTGCTTTTTGATTTCATTTTCACCGTTCCGCCAAACGATATGCCGTTTTTCCACGCACCCGATGTGTTGAAAGGCAGTGAAAAATTTAATTTTCCCGATAAATCACGGTCTTTGGTGTACTGATACTCTTCGGTTAATTCATCAAACTTCAGGTTTTCAAAATTATCCAAGTCTTTGCTAAAGCCGGTTCCCATAGGGGTGCGCAGATTGCTTAAATCGTTTTTAAAACCAACATTTTTAACAACATAGGCAAGGTATCTTTCGTTTGGGCGCTCCTCCGAAGCCTGAGCCAAATTAACTCCCCAATCCATTGCCAGTTTATTGAAATGATGATCGCCACCCAACGTGAAAGTATAAACACGCTGGTCCTCCAAACGGGTATATTTGTTATTGGGCGAACCAAATTTTAACTGCTTGGTTACTTTTTCCGAAACAAAGCCGTCGCCATCGGGTTCTATATCTTTTAAATGCAAGCGATAACGGTTTTCCCAGTCGCGCCGTTTATTATACATTCCGCTGAATTCTATTTTATGGTCAGGGCTAAAGACGTAGTCCAATGCAAGCGAATAACTTTGACGGTCGCGTTGCACAAAATATTGGCGTATTTGATAATCGCTCACGAATAACTTTCCGTCTTCTGTCTTGTCCCATTCAAACTCCACGTTATCGGAACCGAGAGGGTTGTTTTGATAAGAGATAGCGGCAACCATTCCCAATTTATCGTTGAGGTATCTGTCGCCATAGCTCAGCCCAAGATTCAACGTCGGCTTTTCCGAAATCAGGTTGTAGCCGCTTCCCGCCATAGCGCTAATGCGACGGCCGGCAGGCTGGCTCTTTGTGACCAAATTAACCGATCCACCAATGGCATCGGCGTCCATTTCGGGCATAACCACTTTGTTCACTTCAATGGTTTGAATCATATCCGAAGGGATAAGGTCGAGTTGCACGGAGCGCATTTCAGCTTCTGCCGAGGGGACGCGCGTACCATCAATGGTTACCGAACTCAAATCGGGCGATGTGCCTCGAATGTGACCGAAGCGCGCTTCTCCCTGATCGTACTGCACACTAATGCCGGGAATTCGTTTAAGCGCGTCACCAATATTGGAGTCGGGAAAGCGCGACACCTGGTCGGCCGATATCACGTTGGTTACATTGATGTTGTTTTTTTGTCGGGCCATGGCCCTGTGTTGCGCGTTAAACCCGGTTACCACCACTTCCTGCATCAGAATGCCTTCTTTCATTACAATGTTGTTGAGCGGCACGGTGCGGTTGTTGGCCACGGTAATGGTGTGTTCTACCGGGTTGTAGCCAATGTAGGTAATCTTCACTTTATAGGTTCCGTTTTCGAGGCCCGCCAGCCTGAAAAAGCCGTCGATGTCAGACACGGTTCCCACATCGGCGCCCTCAATGGTGATGGTTGCGCCGGGCAGCACATAACCCATTTCGTCCACTACGCGGCCGGTGAGCGCGCCGGGCGATACGGCTTCGATGGGGTTTTCATCGGCAAACAGCGCCGATAGTACGGTAAAAAACAATACCGCGAGAAGGGTGATTTTTTTCATTTATGCACATTTTTTAAAATAAAGTGCAAAGGAATGGTTTTAATGTTACAGATCGGTTAAGATAATGTGAAGGTCTTGTTAAGCACGGCTAAAATCATAGAATATAGAAATTATCTCATAATTTTAACATAAATAATTTGTAAATAATGCGAATCCAGCGTTAAAAAATAAGATACAGGAAAGCGATTGCCAATTTTCCGAATATGTGTACTAACAATCCGTTGGTTGATCTAACTTTCATCGCTCTTTGAATATTTGTTTTTTCATTTAACCAATTAAAAAAGGACTCAATCGGTTGTCTCACTTTTGAAACAGCCGTAGAAAACAATTCATTAAAAGCCCTGTCTCTTTGTTTGAGTTCTTCACATTGATTTTTAATTGCTTTAACAGGAGTGAGCATTTCTATTTGTT
>JAEWGM010000010.1 GCA_023388315.1 Bacteroidota bacterium
CAAGATATTAAACAAATACAATACGCCATCAACAAAAGACCAAGAAAAAAATTAAACTTCGAGAATCCTAAAAATATTTTTTTCTTATCTTTGAAGAGAAATGTTGCATTTAGTAGTTGAATCTACGCTTGATTTTTAAATTCGATTTTTTCAGCCAGAACCCATCATTTTCAAACTTTTTTCCTTATCTTTGCACCCGCAAAATAGAAGGGAGGTTATTGTAACACACAGAAATAAGTAATTTACAGACATTAAAAATCAATTTATTTCACGTGCAGACGCGGGGTACGCAGCTGCATATTACACGATGAATTATACCTATATAATAATGTGTAATTAAAAATTAAACAATAATCTCAAACAAAAAACAAGTTTTAAACATGATTGTAGTACAATTAAAAGAAGGCGAAAACATTGAAAGAGCCTTAAAAAAATTCAAACGCAAATACGAAAAAACCGGCGTGGTAAAAGAACTTCGCAGCCGTCAGGCATTTAAAAAACCATCTGTTATTAAACGGAAAAGAAAGCAACACGCGGTTTACGTACAAAAAATGCAAGAAAACGAAGATTAATTCATCACTTCGTTGTTTTTTTCTTAACTTCGTAGTATAAATTAAACAGCGCGTTGGTTTAGCTGCGATATGTGGAAAGAAAAATTCATACAATATCTCCGTAATGAGAAGAACTACTCCTCTCTTACGGAGATTTCTTATTTAAACGATATCGCTCAATTTGAGGCTTTTATCAAAAATGAATTTGGTGAGTTCAATCCCACGCTCATCGGGCGCGACGATATCAGGATGTGGCTAGCCCATTTAATGGAGCAGAAACTCAGCCCCAAAACAGTAAACCGAAAGCTTAGCGCGCTAAAATCGTTTTTTAAATACCTCAAGAAAATAGACGTCATTAAACGCAATCCTGCCGAGAACGTATCGGGGCCAAAGGCCGGTAAAAGACTCCCCACATTTGTAAATAATGCCGATTTAGAACGCATCCTCGACGACGAATCCATTTACCCCGATGACTTCATCGGCCGGCGCGACCAATTAATGATGGAGCTCTTGTACGTTACCGGCATGCGAAGGGCTGAACTTATTTCCCTAAAAACAAACGACATAGACAACCACTCAAATACGCTACGCGTAACGGGCAAGCGCAACAAACAACGACTAATTCCGTTTTCAAACAAAACCAAAGAAAAGCTGCAAAATTACCTGCAAATTCGCGAAGCAGAAATCAAGAACAAATCGCCGTTTTTGTTTGTTAAGGAAGATGGAGACAAGTTATATCCCAAACTGGTGTACAATATCATAAACAAACATCTAAATTATGTACCCACATTATCAAAAAAAAGCCCCCACGTATTGCGCCACTCGTTTGCCACGGAAATGCTCAACAACGGCGCCGAAATTAATGCCGTAAAAGAATTATTGGGCCACTCAAGCTTGGCCTCAACCGAAATTTACACACACGTAACATTTGAAGAATTGAAAAAAGTATATCACACGGCTCATCCACGAGCCAAAAAATAAGGAGGAAAAATATGGAACTAAGAATTCAATCGATCAATTTTGATGCTAGCGACCAACTCAAATCTTTTGTTGAAAAGAAAATTAAAAAACTCGAGAAATTCAACGATGAGATTATGCACGCCGAAGTAAACTTAAAAACCATTAAGCCCGACACGGCCAAGAACAAAGAAGCAATTATTAAATTGAATTTAAAAAACATGGAAGCGGTGGCAAACAAAACGGCAGACACCTTTGAAGAAGCCGTTGACTTGTGTGCCGAAGCCCTGGAAAAACAAATTATAAAGTCAAAAAAGAAAAAGGAACATTAGTTTTTGAAAAAATAAATCGATTTCTTTGCCGAAAGAAAAATAATTAGTACCTTTGCGACCGTTTCTCTCTTATTTTTTGGAGAGGGACGGTTAACACCAAGAAATTAAGCCTCTTTAGCTCAGTTGGCCAGAGCACGTGATTTGTAATCTCGGGGTCGTTGGTTCGAATCCGACAAGAGGCTCAAAGCAATTTATAATACAAAAAATGCGCAATGTATAATTATGCATTCTTAATTGTATTATACATTATGAATTATTTTTTGGGGGCAGTTACCAAAGTGGCCAACTGGGGCTGACTGTAACTCAGCTGTCTTTCGACTTCGGTGGTTCGAATCCATCACTGCCCACTTTTTCGATTTACGATTGCCGGTTTGGGATTTACGAATTAATTCCAATATCCCAAATCCAACATCCCAAATCGATACGCGGAAGTAGCTCAGTTGATAGAGCATTAGCCTTCCAAGCTGAGGGTCGCGGGTTTGAGTCCCGTCTTCCGCTCTTAGAGCACAAGGGTCAATTAAAACCGAAGATGAGAAAACTCGGAAAGTCCCATTCAGGCGCTCAATTGCCTATGTAGCTCAGAGGTAGAGCACTTCCTTGGTAAGGAAGAGGTCGCGGGTTCAATTCCCGCCATCGGCTCAAAAAAAAAGAATAATAAAATTTCATCAAGATAAGAGAATTGCTTTTTGTCTTGAATTTTATTGTACGCACGAGAAATTTATAAAGCATACATTTTTTATTAAACTAACAAATAGTACATTTTATGGCAAAAGAACATTTTAACCGATCGAAACCGCATGTTAACATCGGTACAATCGGTCACGTTGACCACGGTAAAACTACCTTAACAGCAGCTATTACTACTGTTTTGGGAAAAAGAGGCCTGTCTGAAACGAAATCGTTCGATTCAATTGACAACGCTCCCGAAGAAAAAGAAAGAGGTATTACAATCAACACTTCACACGTTGAATACGAAACAGAAAACCGCCACTATGCGCACGTTGACTGTCCCGGCCACGCCGACTATGTGAAAAACATGGTTACTGGTGCTGCGCAAATGGACGGAGCCATTATTGTTGTAGCTGCAACAGACGGCCCCATGCCTCAAACACGTGAGCACATTCTTTTGGCACGTCAGGTAAACGTTCCCAGACTGGTTGTGTTTATGAACAAAGTTGACTTGGTTGACGACGAAGAAATGTTGGAATTGGTTGAAATGGAAATGCGCGAATTGCTTTCGTTCTATAATTTCGATGGTGACAACACCCCCGTTATTCAAGGTTCTGCTTTAGGTGGATTGAACGGCGAAGCCAAATGGGAAGACAAAATCATGGAGCTGATGGATGCCGTTGATAACTGGATTCCGCTGCCTCCGCGCGATGTGGACAAACCATTCTTGATGCCCGTTGAAGACGTGTTCTCAATTACCGGACGTGGAACAGTTGCTACCGGACGTATTGAAACAGGTATCATCAAATCGGGTGAAGAAGTTCAAATTATCGGACTTGGAGCCGAAGGACGCAAATCGGTTGTTACAGGTGTGGAAATGTTCCGCAAAATTCTTGACGAAGGACAAGCAGGTGACAACGTAGGTCTTTTGCTTCGCGGTATAGATAAAGACGAAATCAAACGTGGTATGGTGATTTCTCACCCCGGAAAAGTGAAACCTCACTCTAAATTTAAAGCAGAGGTGTATATCTTGAAAAAAGAAGAAGGCGGACGCCACACTCCTTTCCACGACAAATATCGTCCTCAATTCTACATCCGTACGTTAGACGTAACAGGCGAAATCAAATTGCCCGAAGGAGTAGAAATGGTTATGCCGGGCGACAACGTAACAATTGAAGTTGATTTGATCTATCCCGTAGCATGTAACGTGGGACTCCGTTTCGCTATCCGCGAAGGTGGCCGCACAGTGGGTGCAGGACAGATTACAGAACTGATTGACTAAAACCTATCTTTAAGCTTCTCTCTTTCACAAAGAAAGCTTATAAAGGTTTACCCAATAAATTAATTACCCTCATCTCAATTTCCCTCCCTTTGGGGGAGGGTTGGGGAGGGTTTTTTACGGGTCTAGCTCAGTTGGTAGAGCACTGGTCTCCAAAACCAGGTGTCGGGAGTTCGAGTCTCTCGACCCGTGCAAAAACGATCCGAATTAAATGAATAAAATAGTTGCATATATTAAGGATGCTTATAACGAATTAGCGTATAAAGTATCCTGGCCAACAAGAGAAGAACTGTCGGGCAGCACCGTCATTGTGCTGATAGCTTCCGTCATTATTGCACTGATTGTGTTTGGCATGGATTCTCTGTTTGAGTGGATTTTAAAATTCCTCTATGGTATTCTGTAAAAAAACATCTGAACTAAAGGAAAATGGCTGAAAACAATAAAAAATGGTACGTACTGCGTGCCGTTAATGGAAAAGAAACTAAAGTCAAAGAGTACCTTGAGTCAGAGATGAAGAAAACCGATTTAGGAAAGTACATTTCTCAAGTCCTCATCCCTACCGAAAAGACTTACACCGTACGTAACGGAAAGAAAGTGATGAAAGAACGCGCTTATCTTCCCGGTTATGTGCTTATTGAAGCCAATTTGGTGGGTGAAGTAATTCACGAACTCAAAAACATCAATTACGTAGCCGGCTTCTTGCCTAATACTGCCGATCCTCAACCCTTGCGGGAATCGGAGGTGAAACGCATTTTAGGAACAATGGACGAATTGGAAGAAGCCAACGAAGAAATGGATGTGAAATACTACGTGGGAGAAAACGTGAAAGTGATCAGCGGTCCTTTCAGCAGTTTCTCAGGCGTGGTAGAGGAAGTGAACGACGAGAGAAAGAAACTCAAGGTAATGGTCAAAATTTTCGGACGTGCTCAACTCCTTGAGTTGGGCTATATGCAAGTAGAGAAAGAATAGATCAGATTTGGTTACGCATATTCTGTAAATTCTTCGATGTGTTTCGAAAACCGTAATTAATTAAAATCAAGAAAATGGCTAAAGAAGTTGCTGGACAACTAAAATTACAAATCAGAGGAGGAGCTGCAAACCCATCGCCCCCCGTAGGCCCTGCATTAGGATCGAAAGGGATTAACATTATGGAGTTTTGCAAGCAATTCAATGCCAGAACTCAAGACAAAGCCGGAAAAGTATTGCCCGTGGTAATTACTTATTATTCCGACAAGTCTTTTGATTTTATTGTTAAAACACCACCGGTTGCAGTTCAATTACTGGAAATGAGCAAGAAAAAATCGGGCTCGGCAGAACCTAACCGCAAAAAAGTAGCGCAAGTTACTTGGGAGCAGGTTAAAACCATTGCCGAAGAAAAAATGGCCGACTTAAACTGCTTCAACGTTGAATCTGCAATGAAAATGGTAGCCGGAACGGCTCGTAGTATGGGTATCACGGTTAAAGGAGACTTCCCAAGTAATGAAAATAATTAAAAACTTCAATTGAGACATGAGTAAACTTACAAAAAATCAAAAGTTGGCTTTAAGCAAAATTGAAGAGGGAAAATCCTATTCACTAAAAGAAGCATCGGCGTTGGTAAAAGAAATTACCACCACAAAATTCGATGCCTCGGTAGATATCGATGTACGCCTTGGCGTAGATCCGCGAAAAGCCAACCAAATGGTCAGAGGTGTAGTATCTCTGCCACACGGAACCGGAAAACAAGTAAGAGTTCTTGTATTGTGTTCTCCAGAAGCTGAGGCCGCTGCTCAAGAAGCCGGCGCAGACTATGTAGGACTTGATGAATATATCGAAAAAATTAAAGGAGGTTGGACCGATGTGGATGTCATCATCACACAACCGCAAATTATGGGTAAAATTGGCGCCCTGGGCCGTATTTTAGGGCCGCGCGGATTAATGCCAAACCCCAAGAGCGGAACCGTTACTCCCGACGTGGCAAAAGCCGTGCAGGAAGTAAAACAAGGAAAAATCGACTTTAAAGTAGATAAAGCAGGTATTATTCACACCTCTATAGGAAAAGTATCTTTCACGCCCGAACAAATTCGAGACAACGCAAAAGAGTTTATCCAAACGTTGATCAAATTGAAACCGACGGCAGCAAAAGGTACGTATATCAGGAGTATTTATCTTTCTAGTACGATGAGCCCCAGTGTTAAAGTGGACAGTAAATCGATAGAAGAAATCTAATTTTTAAAAAAGAAGGAAATCTATGAAAAAGGAAGATAAACAAAAGATAATACAGAAAATAGCTGACAACCTTCAGGAGTACGAAAACTTCTATCTTACTGATATTGCCACGTTAGACGCGGCAAAAACAAGTACGCTTAGAAGAGAATGCTCCAAGCAGGAAATCAAGCTAATGGTGGTAAAAAATACCCTGCTGCAAAAAGCATTGGAGTCACTCGATGGAAATTATGATGAGCTGTATCCCATCCTTAAAGGAAACACAGCCATTATGTTCTCAAACGTGGCAAACGCTCCTGCTAAGCTTATTGATAAATACAAAAAAGAAAAAATTCCCGCGTTGAAAGGCGCCTATGTACAGGAAAGTTTCTTTATTGGAGCCGAAACGCTGCCAACACTTGTAAACATCAAGAGCAAAACAGAAGTTATTGGGGATGTTATCGCACTCTTGCAGTCGCCTGCTAAGAATGTTATTTCTGCCCTCCAATCCGGCGGTTCCTTACTCCACGGAGTACTGCAAACGTTGTCGGAAAAAGAACAAGCGTCGTAAAAAACAAAAAACGCTTTTCAAAAATCATTTCATACAAACAAACAGAATTAGTAATCAACTTAATACATATTAAAAAATGGCAGACTTAAAAAAATTTGCTGAAGAATTAGTTAACTTAACAGTAAAAGAGGTTAACGAACTTGCTGAAATATTGAAAACCGAATACGGTATTGAGCCCGCTGCTGCAGCTGTTGCTGTTGCTGCCGGACCTGCTGCCGGTGCCGAAGCTGCTGCGGAAGAAAAAACATCGTTTGATGTGATTCTAAAAAGCGCGGGATCAGCCAAATTAGCTGTTGTGAAAGCAGTGAAAGAACTTACAGGCCTTGGCTTGAAAGATGCAAAAGACTTGGTTGACGGAGCTCCGAGTGAAATTAAAAAAGGTGTAGCAAAAGACGAAGCAGATGCTTTGAAAAAACAACTTGAAGAGGCCGGAGCAGAGGTTGAGCTTAAATAGAAACATTACCTACAAATAGGTTATTTGGTTAGGAATCTTCCCACATGAAGATTCTTAACCTTTTGTGTCATTACAAACTAAGTTCAAAAACTCACTTCCATGTCTCAAAATAACGCCACCCAAAGAATAAATTTCGCGTCAATTAAAAGTCCTTTGGATTTCCCCGATTTTTTGGAAATACAATTAAGGTCATTTCAGGACTTTCTTCAACTGGACGCACCACCCGAAAGTAGAAAAAATGAAGGATTGTATAAGGTTTTTACGGAAAATTTCCCCATTGCCGATACACGTAACAACTTCGTCCTTGAGTTTTTAGATTACTTTGTTGATCCACCACGTTACACCATTGAAGAGTGTATAGACAGAGGTTTGACTTATAGCGTTCCGCTAAAAGCCAAACTATACTTGTATTGTACCGACCCCGATCACGAAGACTTCGCGCCTGTAATTCAGGATGTTTACCTCGGCACAATACCGTATATGACGGAGAAAGGAACATTCGTCATCAATGGAGCCGAACGCGTAATTGTATCGCAATTGCACCGCTCGCCGGGCGTGTTTTTCGGGCAAAGCCTCCACGCAAACGGAACCGTGCTCTACTCGGCACGTATCATCCCCTTCAAAGGTTCGTGGATTGAGTTTGCTACAGACATCAACAATGTGATGTACGCGTACATCGACCGAAAAAAGAAACTGCCCGTTACCACATTGCTTCGCGCTATTGGCTTTGAAAGCGACAAGGATATCCTCGAGATATTCGACTTGGCCGAAGAGGTGAAGGTAAACAAAACAAACCTCAAAAAAATTGTTGGCCGCAAGTTGGCCGCGCGCGTTCTCAAATCGTGGATGGAAGATTTCGTTGACGAAGATACCGGCGAAGTAACCTCCATTGAGAGAAACGAAATTATCATGGAACGTGAAACCGTTCTGGAGCAAGAGCATTTGGACGATATCCTGGAATCGGGCGTGCCATTCATCCTCTTGCACAAAGAAACGACCAACACGTCTGATTACTCCATCATATACAACACGTTGCAGAAAGACCCGAGCAATACGGAAATTGATGCAATACGCCACATTTACCGCCAGTTACGAAGCGCCGAACCTGCCGATGATGCCAGCGCGCGCGACGTAATAAACAACCTTTTCTTCTCGGAGAAAAGATACGATTTGGGCGATGTGGGCCGTTACAGAATAAACAAAAAACTGAATCTCGACATCGATGTAGATGTACGTGTCCTCACCAAAGAAGACATTATTGAGATTATTAAATATCTTATCGAACTCGTGAACTCTAAGGCCGTGGTGGACGACATTGACCACCTCAGCAACAGGCGCGTACGTACGGTAGGAGAACAATTATATACGCAATTTGGCGTTGGGCTGAACCGCATGGCACGCATCATTCGCGAAAGAATGAACGTGCGCGACAACGAAGTATTTACACCGATAGACTTGATTAACGCGAAAACCATTTCGTCGGTTATCAACACCTTCTTCGGAACCAACGCTTTGTCGCAGTTTATGGACCAAACCAACCCGTTGGCCGAAATCACACACAAACGCCGTCTCTCGGCGCTCGGCCCCGGTGGACTATCGCGCGAACGCGCAGGGTTTGAAGTCCGCGACGTTCACTACACCCACTACGGACGTCTTTGCCCCATTGAAACGCCGGAAGGGCCCAACATTGGGTTGATCTCGTCTTTGTGCGTGTATGCGAAAATTAACGACCTCGGATTTATTGAAACGCCCTACCGCAAAGTAGAAAATGGCGTGGTAAACATCAATAACAACGAAGTTATTTATTTAGCCGCCGAGGAAGAAGAAGAACTTATGATTGCGCAAGGCAACGCGCCGTTAGACGATGAAGGAAACTTCATTAACAACCGCGTAAAAGCCCGTCAGGAAGCCGATTATCCGGTGATTGAGCCCGGCGAAGTGGATTTAATGGACGTTTCGCCCATGCAAATCGCTTCCATCGCGGCATCGCTCATCCCATTCCTTGAGCACGACGATGCGAACCGCGCCTTGATGGGATCGAACATGATGCGCCAGGCCGTGCCCTTGATGACAACCGAAGCTCCCATTGTGGGTACCGGTATTGAAGGTCAACTCATTCACGATTCGCGCACGCAAATCATGGCCGAAAACGACGGCGAAGTAACCTACGTTGACGCCAACACCATCAAAATTAAATACAACCGTACCGAAGAGGAAGAATTTACAACTTTCGACGAGGCTACAAAAACGTATAACATCCCCAAATTCCGCAAAACCAACCAAAACACCACCATCGACTTGCGCCCTGTGTGCAAAGTGGGACAAAAGGTGAAAGCGGGCGAAATCCTCACCGAAGGATACGCTACCGAAAACGGCGAATTGGCTCTCGGAAAGAACCTGAAAGTGGCGTTTATGCCGTGGAAAGGATACAACTTTGAGGATGCTATCGTGCTGAGCGAAAGATTGGTAAGCGATGACGTATTCACCTCGGTGCACGTGGAAGAATTCGCGCTTGAAGTGCGCGAAACCAAACGCGGACTGGAAGAACTCACATCGGACATCCCCAACGTGAGCGAAGACGCCACCAAAGATTTGGACGAGAGAGGAATCGTTCGCGTGGGCGCACGCATTCAACCGGGTGATATTTTGATTGGTAAAATCACGCCCAAAGGCGAGTCCGACCCGTCGCCCGAAGAAAAACTGCTGCGCGCTATTTTCGGTGACAAAGCAGGTGACGTGAAAGATGCTTCGTTAAAAGCTTCGCCCTCGTTGAAAGGAGTGGTTATCAACACCAACCTTTTCTCGAAAGCAGCCAAAAAAGGCAAAACAAAATTGTCGAACAAAGCATTGCTTCCCAAACTCGATGAAGAGTACGAAACCAAACTGGAAGAACTCAAGAAAGTGCTCATTGAAAAGCTGTTGGTGCTCACCGAGGGCAAAACATCGGCCGGTGTAAAAGACTACACCAATATGGACGTTGTTCCCAAAGGAGCCAAGTTTACGGCAAAAGTGCTTTCAGACATCGATTTTGAATCCATTCAGTTGAGCAAATGGACATCCGACGCGCACAAGAACACCCTCATTCGCGCCACGGTAATCAACTATTTGAGACGCTACAAAGAACTGGACGCGGAATTGAAACGCAAGCGTTTTGATTTAACCATCGGCGACGAGCTTCCTTCGGGAATTATGCAAATCGCAAAAGTGTACGTGGCCAAAAAACGCAAAATTCAGGTAGGTGACAAAATGGCGGGACGCCACGGAAACAAAGGGATTGTTTCCAGAATTGTGCGTCAAGAAGACATGCCGTTCTTGGCCGACGGAACACCGGTTGACATTGTGCTGAACCCGCTGGGCGTGCCTTCGCGTATGAACCTAGGGCAGATTTTTGAAACCGTGCTCGGATGGGCAGGAAATAACCTCGACATTCGTTTCGCGACGCCCATTTTCGATGGTGCCTCGCTCGACGATTTGAACACATGGACCGAAAAAGCGGGAATCCCAAGCTACGGAAAAACGTACCTATACGATGGCGGAACCGGCGACCGATTCGACCAACCCGCAACCGTGGGAATCATCTATATGCTGAAACTTGGACACATGGTGGAAGACAAAATGCACGCCCGTTCCATTGGCCCGTACTCACTCATTACGCAACAGCCGTTGGGTGGTAAAGCGCAATTCGGAGGACAGCGTTTTGGAGAGATGGAGGTTTGGGCGCTCGAAGCATTCGGTGCGGCGCACATCCTGCAAGAAATCCTCACCATTAAGTCCGACGACGTCATTGGCCGCTCCAAAGCGTACGAGTCCATCGTGAAAGGCGAGTCCATGCCACAGGCGGGAATCCCCGAGTCGTTGAACGTGTTGCTGCACGAACTCAAAGGTTTAGGGTTGAACGTATCGCTCGACTAACTATCATACTCTCAATGTGTCAAAACGCGCGATAAAAGGCGCGACGACACATTGAACGATTAATATTAAATACAATAACTCTTTATACACAAGGAATATATGGCATTTAGAAAAGACAATAAAATAAAGAGTAACTTTTCAAAAATTACCATTGGGTTGGCATCGCCGGAACTGATTCTCGAAAATTCTTTCGGAGAAGTGTTAAAACCCGAAACCATAAACTACCGTACCTATAAACCGGAACGCGACGGTTTATTCTGCGAACGTATTTTCGGCCCTGTAAAAGACTATGAGTGTCATTGCGGAAAATACAAAAGAATCAGGTACAAAGGCATTATTTGCGACCGATGCGGTGTGGAAGTGACCGAGAAAAAAGTGCGTCGTGAACGCACCGGACACATTCACTTGGTAGTTCCTGTGGCACATATTTGGTATTTCAGATCGTTGCCAAACAAAATAGGTTATCTGCTGGGCATTCCTACAAAAAAATTGGACACCATTATCTACTACGAACGATATGTGGTTATCCAACCGGGTGTTTTGGAAGACAAGGTGGCGGAAAAAGATTTGCTCACCGAAGACGAATACCTGGATTTGCTGGAAACGCTTCCCAAAGACAACCAATTGCTGGAAGATTCAGACCCCAACAAGTTTATCGCGAAAATGGGAGCCGAAGCGCTTCTTGACTTGTTGGAGCGCATGAACTTAGACAAACTGGCCAACCAATTGCGCCACCGCGCCAGCACCGACACGTCGCAACAGCGCAAGAACGAAGCGTTGAAACAACTCAACGTGGTGGAAGCTTTCCGCGCGTCGAAAAACATCAACAAGCCGGAGTGGATGATTATGAAAGTAATCCCCGTTATTCCACCCGATCTTCGTCCGTTGGTTCCGCTGGATGGTGGCCGCTTTGCCACGTCGGACCTCAACGATTTGTACCGCCGCGTTATCATCCGCAACAACCGGTTGAAGCGCTTAATCGATATTAAAGCGCCCGATGTGATTTTGCGCAACGAAAAACGTATGTTGCAGGAGGCTGTGGACTCGCTGTTCGACAACTCACGCAAATCGAGCGCCATAAAAACGGAATCAAACCGTCCGTTGAAATCGCTTTCCGACAGCTTGAAAGGAAAACAAGGACGTTTCCGTCAAAACCTGTTGGGTAAACGTGTTGACTATTCAGCCCGTTCCGTTATCGTGGTGGGCCCGGAATTGAAAATGCACGAATGCGGTATTCCCAAAGACATGGCCGCGGAATTGTACAAACCATTCATCATCCGCAAACTCATTGAAAGAGGAATTGTGAAAACGGTGAAGTCGGCAAAGAAAATTGTTGACAGAAAAGAACCCGTTGTGTATGATATTTTGGAATATGTGATGAAAGGGCACCCCGTTCTGCTGAACCGCGCCCCCACCCTTCACCGTTTGGGTATTCAGGCGTTTCAGCCGAAATTGATTGAGGGTAAAGCCATTCAGTTGCACCCGCTATCGTGTACGGCATTTAACGCCGACTTCGACGGTGACCAAATGGCGGTGCACTTGCCGTTGGGCAACGAAGCCATTTTGGAAGCCCAATTGCTGATGCTTGCATCGCACAACATCCTCAACCCCGCTAATGGTGCACCCATTACGGTTCCGTCGCAAGATATGGTGCTCGGTTTGTATTACATCACCAAAATACGCCCGGGCGCGAAAGGCGAAGGCATGACGTTCTACGGCGAGGAAGAAGCCATCATCGCTTACAACGAGAAAAAAGTGGACATTCACGCTTTAGTGAAAGTGATTGTGGATGATATTGACGAAAACGGCAATCCCATCCGCAAAATGCACGAAACCAGCGTTGGGCGTGTGATCACCAACGAGTACATCCCCAAAGAAGTGGGATACATCAACGAATTGCTTTCAAAGAAATCGTTACGCGATATCATTGGAAAAGTAATTAAAACGTGTGGTGTTGCCCGCACAGCACAATATTTGGACGATATTAAAGACCTTGGCTACAACATGGCCTTCAGGGGCGGTTTGTCGTTCAACTTGGAAGATGTGATTATCCCCGCCGAAAAAGAAACGCTTATTCAGCAGGGATACAGCGAAGTGGAGCAAATTATGGATAACTACAATATGGGTTTCATTACCTATAACGAACGTTACAACCAAATTATCGACACTTGGACGCACATCAACTCCAAACTTTCAAATATTTTGATGAAGCAACTGGCCGAAGACGACCAAGGTTTCAACTCGGTATATATGATGCTCGATTCCGGCGCTCGTGGTTCTAAAGAACAGATTCGTCAGCTCTCCGGTATGCGTGGATTGATGGCGAAACCCCAAAAGAGCGGTGCCGAAGGAGCACAAATTATTGAAAACCCCATTCTTTCTAACTTTAAAGAAGGATTGTCGGTGTTGGAATACTTTATCTCCACGCACGGTGCCCGTAAAGGTTTGGCCGACACGGCATTGAAAACGGCCGACGCGGGGTATCTTACCCGTCGTTTGGTGGACGTTTCGCAAGACGTCATCATCAATGAGGAAGACTGCGGCACGTTGCGCGGATTGGCAGCCACTGCCATTAAAAACAACGACGAAGTTATCGCGTCGCTCTACGAACGCATCCTCGGACGTGTTTCCGTGCACGATGTGCAACACCCCAACACGGGCGAAGTATTGGTAAACTCGGGAGAGGAAATTACCGAAGAAATTGCCGCTAAAATTGAGCAGTCGCCCATCGAACGGGTGGAAATCCGCTCGGTACTCACGTGCGAATCGCCGCACGGCGTTTGCGCCAAATGTTACGGCCGAAACTTGGCTACCGGAAGAATGGTTCAAAAAGGAGAATCGGTGGGGGTTATCGCCGCTCAATCCATCGGGGAGCCGGGTACACAGCTTACGTTGCGTACGTTCCACGTGGGAGGTATCGCTTCGAACATTGCCGCCGAAAACGCCATCGTTACCAAATACGACGGTGTGCTGGAGTTTGACGAGCTGCGCTACGTGGAAACCACCGACGCGGATGGCAAACCCTATAAAGTGGTAGTGAGCCGCTTGGTGGAAATGCGCATCGTTGACCCCAACACAAAAATTATCTTGCTCTCGCACAATATTCCTTACGGATCGAAACTCTATTTCACCGAAGGCGACAAAGTGCAAAAAGGCGATTTAATTTGCGAGTGGGACCCGTTCAACGCGGTAATTATTTCGGAAGCTACCGGACAAATCAAGTTCGAGAACTTTACAGAAAACCTCACTTACAAAGTGGAGTCTGACGAGCAAACCGGCCTCAAAGAGAAAGTGATTGTGGAATCGCGCGATAAAACAAAAGCGCCGTCGGCACACATCGTGAATACCGATGACGATATTTTGCGCACCTACACCCTACCCCTTGGCGCCCACATTGTGAAAAACGAGGGCGATGAAATTAAAGCGGGCGATGTGCTGGTGAAAATTCCGCGCGCCGTGGGTAAAGCCGGTGACATTACCGGTGGTTTACCACGTGTAACGGAGTTGTTTGAAGCCCGTAACCCGTCGAATCCCGCTGTAGTTTCTGAAATTGACGGTGAGGTTTCTTTCGGAAAAATCAAGCGTGGTAACCAGGAAATTTCGGTAACCTCCAAAACAGGTGAAACCAAAAAGTATATGGTGCCGCTTTCCAAACAAATATTGGTGCAGGAGAACGACTTTGTGCGTGCCGGAATGCCGTTGTCCGACGGGGCCATCACGCCATCTGACATCCTTGCCATTATGGGGCCCACCGCCGTTCAGGAATACATTGTGAACGAAGTGCAAGATGTGTATCGTTTGCAAGGGGTGAAGATCAACGATAAACACTTCGAGGTAATTGTGCGTCAAATGATGCGCAAGGTAGAAGTGGTGGATCCGGGAGATACCCGTTTCTTGGAACAGCAATTGGTGGACAAAAACGAAATGATGGAAGAAAACGACCGCATTTGGGGCAAGAAGGTGATTATGGATGCCGGTGACTCACAAGTGTTTGAACCGGGACAAATTGTTACCGTGCGTAAATTGCGCGATGAAAACAGCTCCCTCAAACGCCGCGACCTCAAACTGGTGGAAGCCCGCGATGCCGTTCCCGCAACTGCCAACCAGGTGCTTCAGGGAATTACGCGCGCCGCGCTGCAAACAACCAGCTTTATGTCGGCCGCATCGTTCCAGGAAACCACCAAGGTGTTGAACGACGCCGCCATTAACGGCAAAGTGGATACGCTGGAAGGCTTGAAAGAAAACGTAATTTGCGGACACCTCATTCCTGCCGGAACCGGCCAACGCGAATTCGACAAGCTGGTGGTGGGTTCACGAGAAGATTTCGAGAAGTTGAACGCCAACAAACGTTCCAACCTTTTCCAAGAGGTAGAGGAAGAATAAGAAACGTTTCGTTTTAAATGATAGGTAAAAAGCTGCACGGATTAATTTCCGGTGCAGCTTTTTTGTTTGGCTATTTGCTGCCGCGCAAATCCTTTTGTGAGGTGATTGCACACGTATAGCACTGATTTAAAGCTAGTTATCAACCACAGATTACACGAATTGGCACGAACAATGTCAATTTCATTCGTGGATATTTGTGTCATTCATGGCGGTATTTTTAGTGGAGCGGGGAAATATTATCTCGCCTTTTCAAGGCTTGTTTTTGGGGGTGTATCTTTACCCAACGTTGCACGTTGGGCTGAAATAAGCGAGCCTTTCAGGCTCTTGATTCCAGGGTGCTATACCGCAATGTAGGGCGCTGCCCTATGCTTTTCTCCAACGCCACGTTGTGGCTTTCTTACCGATGCCAAAACGAGGTTTTCTTAAAAACGAGATTTTCGTTTAACCATTTCACACCCCGCCCGAATGGGCGGCATTTTCATAACCTTAGGCGATTTATTCGCCTGAGGTCAAAGCGACCACTCTATCTCCGCCCGAAGTGGCGAGACTATATCAGTATCTGCAAAAATCGGTCATATCCGTGTCATCTGTGTACTCAATGAATTGGTTGAGACACAAAAAATTCAACAGCCACAAATTACACGAATTGGCACGAATATAATAATCGACAAAGTCGATTTCATTCGTGGTTATTTGTGCCATTCGTGGCGGCATTTTTAGTGGAACATCGAAATATTCCGCCCTTTCAGGGCTTGCTTTCTGGGGTGCATCTTTTCCCAACGTTGCACGTTGGGCTGAAATAAGCGAGCCTTTCAGGCTCTTGATTCCTGGTTGCTATACCGCAATGTAGGACGTTGCCCTATACTTTTTTCTAACGCCACGTTGTGGCTTTCTTACCGATGCCAAAAACGAGATTTTGTTTAAAAACCAGAGTTTCGTTTAACCATTTCACACCTCGCCCGGATGGGCGGTATTTTCATAACCTTAGGCGATTTATTCGCCTGAGGTCAAAAGGAACACCTACATCTCCGCCCGAAGTGGCGGGACTTAAAATGAAGAAAGCAGGTTTCCTACGTGGCATCAATTGTGCGTCACGAATCAGCATTTTCTGTGCGCTCTTTCAAATAAGCGTGCGTGGCTTGTTGTGCCCTCACGGGCGGCAGATTGTTGCGCTTGAAAACGTTGTTCATATTTTCATCCACCCACACGGCACTTTGGTTATCGGCCAGTTGAATTTTCAGAATATCGATAATTTCCTTTTTAAGTGGCGGCGACAATACCGGGAAAGCCGCTTCAATGCGACGACGAAGGTTGCGCTCCATCCAATCGGCCGAAGCAAGATACACATCTTCTTTGCCCTCATTATAAAAATACCATACGCGGGCGTGCTCCAAATAAGCATCCACGATGCGCGTAACGGTTATGTTTTGGCTGTAGGGCTGGTTGGGCACCAGACAACAAATGCCGCGAATAATGAGGTCGATTTTCACACCCGCTTCGCTGGCACGATAGAGTGCATCAATCATTTTCCGATCTTCGAGGCTGTTCATTTTCAGAATAATATAACCCGTGCCGCCTTTTTTCACATTCTCGATTTCACGCTCAATCATTTTATGAATTTCGGGAACCATGTTAAACTGCGCAATAAGCAAATGCTTGAATTCGCGCATATGTGGCTTGCCTTCTAAAATACTAAAAACTTCGTCAATATCTTTGATAAAATCTTTGTTGGACGTGAGCAACCCTTTATCGGCATAAATGCGGGCGGTTTTTTCGTTGAAGTTGCCCGTTCCCAAATAGGCGTAGCCTTTGAGCGGATTGTTGGGGTCGTTACTGCGTTTGCGCACATAGGCCAATTTGGCGTGCACCTTAAGCCCCGGCAGGCTGTAGATAATTTTCACGCCGGCCTGCTGCATCAATTCCGACGAGAGATAGTTGTTTTCTTCATCGAAACGGGCTTTCAATTCTACAAAAACGGTTACTTTTTTGCCGTTTTTCGCTGCGCTGATAAGGCTGTTAATCACCGCCGAATTTTCCGCCACACGATATTGTGTTACTTTGATTTCCAACACCTTGGGGTCGAAAGCCGCTTGCAGAAGAAAGCGCAGCAAATAATCGAACGATTGGTAGGGGAAGTGCAACAGCACATCCTGCTTTCTGAGCACGCGAAGGATGGACGAGTTTTCATCGATTTGCGGCACACGCAACGGTGCGGGCAATTGCTGTTTAAGGCTGTCGCCCACGGGGTTGGGCAACTTCATTAAATCGGATAAGTTCAAGTATTTACCCGATGGCAGCAACTCTTCTTCCTCAATTTCATACGATTCGCACAAATATTTCAGGAAATAATCGGGCATCTCTTTATCGTACTGAAAGCGTGTAACAGCGCCAATTTTGCGCTTGCGCACCTTTTTGAGGATTTTTTCGGCAATGTCTTTTTGGTCTTCGTTTTCGAGAGAGAAATCGGCATCGCGCGAAATTTTTATGCTGTAGCAGTCTACGATGTCGTAACCCGGAAAAACGCTGGCCATATTCGCCTTGATGACATCGTCGATAAACATGATGTAATATTTGCCGTTGTGCGAAGGAAGCTCGATGAAACGGGGGATTTTGGTGTACGGAATCTTCATAATGGCGTACGTGTAGGCAAGCCCGTTGCTCTTTTTCTTCTTTTTTTTCAGCAGGCTGATGGCTTGATAAATGCGCCCGTCTTGAATGAAAGAGTGAATATCGTCTTTTTGCACCACCATCGGTTGAAGATAGGGAAACACTTCTTCGTTGAAATACTTCTCCACATACGCCATGTGAAAAGGCTCCACTTCGTGCGTTTGGTATAGAATGATGTTGTTCTTTTCCAGTTCGGGGAGAATCATATCGTCAAAAATCCGATAATATTCCTTCTCGTGCTCGGTAACAATATTGTTGATTTCCACGAGTGTTTGCAGCGCTTCTTCCCGGGTTTCGTCACGTTTAATGGTGTCCAACAACGAGCTATGATACCCCGAAACACGCACTTTGTAATATTCCTCGAGGTTGGATGAATAAATAGAAAGAAACTTAATGCGCTCATATACGGGCAGCCGCTCGTCTCTTGCTTCGAGCAAAACTCGGTGGTTGAATGAGAGCCAACTGATGTCGCGTTTGAAATATTTGTAAGGCATATAAGGAGATTGAATAAGATTGATGAGAGATTAAAAATAGATTGAAAATAGATTGAATGAGATTGAAAATAGATTGAAGAAGATTGATGGGTTACAACCGTTTTCGCATAGCAGCTAAAATTTTCAATAATTCTTCGCTCTCAACATGCAACTTTTTCACATAGTCAGTAGTTAAAATACCCGAAGCAAGAATTAAATCGAGCCACATTTCCGTTTCATCGGCTTCTTCCACAGCGATGGTCAATTTACTAAAGAATTCCGCTTTAGACCTGCTTCTCAATGCTGCTCTGTAGTTTGCATACATAGATGTCCCCGATTTTGTGAGTTGATAATTTACCACCTTGCCACGCGTCTTCTCTGGTAACATTTCGGATAAAGATAAAATCTCTAACGAAAAGGCCCTCAACCGGTTTCTTATTTCTATTTTGTAATTTATCCACTCTTGGTTATTCATACTCGGATTTTTAAATGATGAACTAAAGCAGTTTTTGCCGCTTTTGAAGCTGTTTAAAATAAACAATAAAATTAGTAACTTTGTTGCAATAAAAAAATAATAAATAGCATCTGCTCATCAATCTCATTCAATCTGCATCAATCTCTCATCAATCTCATTAATCTATTTTCAATCTCTCATCAATCTACCTCCTCCACAAATGAAAAAAATAGGCCTTCTTTCTGACACGCACAACTTTTGGGATGAAAAATACGAGCATTATTTTGCCGATTGCGACGAAATTTGGCATGCCGGCGATATCGGATCATTGGCTTTGGCAAGCCGGTTTGAAGCGCTGAAACCGTTTCGTGCCGTTCACGGAAACATCGATGATTTCAGTACACGCCACGCCTATCCCGAAACGCTGCGTTTCACGCTGGAAGAAGTGGAAGTGCTGATAACGCACATTGGCGGGTACCCGGGAAGATATGACCCGAAAATCCGATCTCAACTTTATTCAAAACCGCCCAAGCTGTTTATTTGCGGCCATTCGCATATTCTGAAGGTGATGTACGATAAAAAACTGGAATGCTTGCACATGAATCCCGGCGCGGCGGGAAAATATGGTTTTCATAAAGTGCGCACGCTGTTGCGTTTTGTATTGGATAAAGGAAATATTCGCGATTTGGAAGTAGTGGAAATGGGAAAACCGTTAGAGTGAGATGTTAAAAGCCGACATCAGAATGCCGCCCACACCAATCAGCATCAATATAATGCCCACAATTCTGTTCAGCAGCTTCAGCCCATCTCTGTTAAAATGTTTTCTAATGTGCGAAACAAACGAACTGAGAAAAAACCACCAAATGAGCGCGCCCAATCCAATACCCAAAATACCCGCTGCCAAAAAACTTTGTCCGTCCACAATGGGGTTGAAACTGAAACGAGCAAACAGCGTAGCAAAAACAAAGAGAATGGCCACGTTGGTGAAGGTGAGCAAAAACGATGAAAAAAAATACCGCACATAGCGGGTGTCATCGGTGACCAACGTGGGCGTCCATCCTTTCAAGGGATTGGTTTTAAACACGCTCAGCCCAAACAACACAAGCACCACGCTCCCGATAAATTGAAGTTTCATCTCGTTTTTGGTAAGAAAATCGGCCGCGAAAGTCATTCCCCACAACGTAACAAATCCATAAATTAGGTCGGAAGACAAGGCTCCCAATCCGGTAACAAAACCGTGCCAACGTCCTCTGTTTAAGGTGCGTTGCACACATAGCATGTTTATCGGGCCCATTGGTGCCGAAGTGAGCAACCCAATGGCAACACCTTTGAAGAGTATTTCAATCATAGCGTGTTTTCACCGAAAATTATTCGTTTTTGCGGCGCAAAGATACATTCTTTATTAAAACCGACAAAACAAGAATTTAGTTCGCCATTTCATCGGTTTTTCATTAACTTTGCAACTCATTTAGCAACAGGCGAAGAGGAAAGGGCCAAAAGTGACGAAGTGAAAGGCTTCCGGGCACTCACAACCCGCGCTTCGCAAGCCATAATTAAAATAATTCCTATTTTTATTGATATGATCACTTTTTTTAGAACGCCATCGCAAAGCGTCATCGCCGTTGACGCCAACCAACCCATTGAGAACGAACACAAAGATATGCTGTCTTGGCTTTTTGGTAACGCCGAACCGATAGTTTTCTTTGAAATTGATGAAAAATTCATCGGCCCCCGTCGCGAAATGATTACCCCATGGAGCACTTGTGCTGTGGAAATTACGCAAAATATGGGGATTGATTATATCGAGAGGATTGAAGAATATTTCCCCGCGCCCGAAAACGAAGATTTGCAATCGGCTTACGACCCGATGCTGCAACGCGTGTACCAAAAGCTGGACCAACAGATTTTCACTATCGACAATCAACCCGAATCCATCATTTTAATTGATGATATTGCCGAATACAACGAGCAGGAAGGACTGGCATTGAGCAAGGAAGAGATTGATTATCTTGACAATGTGAGCCGAAAAATGGGAAGAAAACTCACCGATAGCGAAGTTTTTGGCTTCTCGCAAGTGAATTCCGAACATTGTCGTCACAAAATATTCAACGGCAAGTTTATTATTGATGGCGAAGAAAAAGAAAGTTCACTTTTTCAACTCATTAAAAAAACATCAAAAGTAAATCCCAATAGCCTAATATCGGCATACAAAGACAACGTGGCGTTTGTGCAAGGGCCCGTTATTCAGCAATTTGCGCCCGCAAGTGGCGACAAGCCCGATTTTTTTGAAACCAAAGAAATAGAAAGTGTGCTCTCGCTGAAAGCCGAAACACACAACTTTCCCACCACCGTGGAGCCGTTCAACGGTGCGTCCACAGGTACGGGCGGCGAAATTCGCGACCGCCTAGCGGGAGGAAAAGCATCGTTGCCGGTTGCCGGAACGGCGGTTTACATGACTTCGTACCCACGAATGGAAGAAGGCCGCGATTGGGAAAACGTGCTGCCGGAGCGCAAATGGCTCTATCAAACACCGGAACAGATTCTGATAAAAGCGTCTAACGGCGCCTCAGATTTTGGCAATAAGTTTGGGCAACCGCTCATTTGCGGTTCCGTGCTTACGTTTGAGCACGCCGAGAATTATAAAAAATTCGGCTATGACAAGGTAATTATGCTGGCCGGAGGCGTTGGCTTCGCCAACAAGAAAAACGCCCTGAAAGGCGACCCGAAAGCGGGTGAAAAAGTGATTGTAATGGGTGGCGACAATTACCGTATCGGCATGGGTGGCGGCGCCGTTTCGTCGGTAAATACGGGAGAATATTCTTCGGGAATTGAGTTGAACGCCGTGCAGCGCGCCAACCCCGAAATGCAAAAACGCGTGGCAAATGTCATTCGTACATTGGTCGAATCGGACGACAACCCCATTGTTTCCATTCACGACCACGGCGCGGGCGGCCACCTAAACTGCCTCTCTGAACTGGTGGAAAAAACCGGCGGAAAAATTGAAATGGACCAATTACCCATCGGCGACCCCACCCTATCGGCAAAAGAAATTGTAGGAAACGAAAGCCAAGAGCGAATGGGATTATTGGTTGCCGAAAAAGACATTGAACGCATCAAAAAAATTGCCGAGCGAGAACGCGCGCCGTTATACGTGGTGGGCGAAACCACCGGCGATATGCGGCTGACCTTTGAACAAGCTGACGGGCAATTGCCTATTGATATGGAGTTGGAAGATTTCTTCGGAAGTTCGCCTAAAACCGTGATGACCGATAACACCGTTGAGGAAACCTATACCGCGCCCGAATACGATGAAAAGAACCTGCAAACCTACATTGAAAACGTGCTGAAACTGGAAGCCGTGGCGTGTAAAGACTGGCTTACCAACAAAGTGGACCGCAGCGTAACCGGAAAAATTGCCCGCCAACAATGCCAGGGCGAAATTCAACTCCCGTTGAGTGATTGCGGCGCCATCGCCCTCGATTACAAAGGCTTTGCTGGACTAGCAACTTCCATTGGGCATGCGCCGCAAGTGGCAATGATTGACCCGGCCGCCGGCTCCGTGATGGCCATTGCGGAATCCCTCACCAACATCGCGTTGGCTCCTTTAAAAGATGGTTTGCAAAGCGTTTCGCTTAGCGCCAATTGGATGTGGCCGTGCCGCAACCAAGGCGAAGACGCCCGCTTGTATAAAGCTGTGGAAGCTTGTTCCGATTTCGCGTGCGACTTGGGTATCAATATCCCTACGGGAAAAGATTCGCTCTCCATGACACAAAAATATGGCGACGACAAAGTATTTTCGCCCGGAACGGTTATTATTTCTGCTGTCGCCGAAGTGAGCAACATCAGAAAAATTGTGTCGCCCGTCTTGGCATACATCAAAGGAACGTATCTTTATTACATCGATTTCTCGTTCGATACGTTGCGCCTTGGTGGCTCGGCATTTGCCCAAACATTGGGAAAAATAGGCGACGAAGCCCCCACAGTGAGCGACGCTGAATACTTTAAAAACGCCTTTGCCGCCGTGCAAGAATTGGTGAACCGCGGGTTGATCATCGCCGGGCACGATATTTCGGCCGGAGGAATGGTTACCGCTATGCT
>JAEWGM010000007.1 GCA_023388315.1 Bacteroidota bacterium
CTCCCGGGTTAGATGTTCTTTCTTTTTCATTTTACAACACAAAAGTAGGATTTTTGACCTAAAGATAGAAGGATGCATCCTTCTATCTTTTTCTATTTGTGTTGCATTTACTAATTGAACTTACAAAAGGGATTGGCATTAAAATCCCATCCCTTTCCTGAAAATATTATTGGTGCGATACAACTGTTTATTTGTAGCTGTCTTCTACAAAAGCGGCATCATTTAAATAGTTGTAGCTTTCTTTTACACCTTCAAACGGTGTTCCGGTATAGCGTTCCACCTCTACGATAAGGTATTTGGCACCCGATTTATTGATGTTGTTGAAAATATTCTCAAAATTTACTTTTCCGCTTCTGCCTAATTCTGTTTCATCTTTAATGTGCAGATGCTCAAAACGATCGGGATAAGTGTTGAAATAATCTACCGGGTCTTTTCCACCTTCAACCACCCAATACACGTCCATTTGGAAGAACACTTTCGATGGATCGGTATTTTTCAACATATAATCATACATCAACTCGCCTTCAATTTCGGTAAACTCAAAATTGTGGTTGTGATAGCCATAACGCATGCCCGCTGCATTACATTTTTCGCCAATTTGATTGTAATAATCGCAATAAGCTTTCAAGTCGGCCAGCGTTTTTGGCGTAGGCATCCAAGGCGTTACAATGTATTTCATTCCGGCATCTTTATGTGCCTGAATGGCGGTGTCCCACCAAGCCCAAGTTTCGTCCCAGTTAGTTTCGCCGGGGTTGTCAGCCAAAGGCCTTCCGGTGTGAGAAGAGAGAACCTCCATTCCGGCATCTTCGATGGATTTTTTGAAATCGGCAGGCGACATTCCGTAGAATTGGCCATCGTTATAACCCGCGGCTTCAACACCGGTGTAGCCCATTTTGGCTACCGAGTCGATGGTGGCTTGATAATTTGCCGAAATATCGTCTCTAACGGAATACAATTGTAGATAGATGTCTTTTTTTCCTACGGCCGAATCTGCATCAGCCGCGTTGTTGTTTTTTTGGCCTTGTGTGCAACTTGCAAGTGAAAGCGCGCTCACAAAAAGCGCCATTAATAAAATTGTTTTTTTCATTGTTGTGTTTTTATTTGAAAGTAAAAAAAGAGTATTAAGTTATTCAAAATAATACTCTTTTTATTTTTTAAATGGTTATTTCTTAATCTAACACTTTCAGTTTGATGTTTCTGAACCAAACATCGTCGCCGTGGTCTTGAAGGCCGATGTAACCTTCTTGGTTATCGCCACCTGCATTTAAGAAGTTTGGCCAATCTCTAAATTTACTGTTGGCAACCATGTCTTTCCATGCGTCTGTCCACAAGTGGTATTCCACAACGTTTTCACCGTTTTGCATGTGAATAACGGTTCCTCTGTAAACCATAATACCTCCGGTATTCCATTCTCCGGCCGGTTTTGAGTTTTGAGGAACAGCGGGAACTAAGTCATACAACGACGCAGATTGACGGTTACCGTCTTTTCCTAAGCGAGCATCGGGGTGCTTCACGTTATCAAGGATTTGATACTCGGGAGAAGACTCATAGATGGGTCTGCCTTCTACCTCTTGTCCCAAATAGAACACACCACTATTGCCGCCTTCTGAAACTTTCCACTCAAAAGTGAGTTCAAAATTTTTGAATTTGCGGTCGTAGATGATGTCGCCACCGTCTTTCGCGCCGGCTTCGCCCATACCCGATCCGTTAATTTTAATGGCTCCGTCTTCAATGGTCCAAGCCGAAGGAATATCGCTGCGGTTGTATCCGCGCCATCCGTCGAACGTTTTACCGTCGAAGAGGGTAATCCAACCTTCATCCTCAACTTGCACGTTTTCCGTGTCAGTTGCATCGGTAGTGTTAGATTGTTTGTTTGTGTTTGTGCAAGATGAAAATACCATTGCAGAAGAAACTAAAATGCTTAATACTAAAAAAACTTTTTTCATAATTTATTCTTTTTTTATTTAAACTATTTCTCAAAAAAGAGAAATCAGATATCAGGCTCCACGTTGTTTTCACCACGTATTGGCCTGATATCTAATATCTGCATTCATAACTTATGGCATTGCAGGCAATTTCCAACCGTTATGATATTCGTGTTTGATCATTTCGTTGGCATACGCGATGGCGTTCACCGGCTCTGACCAAGTTTTGTCGAATGTGGGGTGTCCGTCGGTAATTTTGAAACCGTCTTCAACAATGGTTCTGATGGTTGCATCGCTTGGGATGTTGGTGAATTTCATATTTTCACCGTCCCAATGAAGCTCTTGGTTCAAGCTTTGTAACCTTACGGCAAGAACACCCATTACCACCATTTCGTTGAATGGGCCGGCCTCTGAGAAAGGCGACGCGGTTTCAACGCGGTTTGCAGGGCTTTCTTTACATGCGCGCACCCAGTCCATTTCGTGAGAAAGTGTCACTTCGCGTTGTGTTTTTGGCGAGTTGGGTTTTCTACCCGATACCAACCACGGATTTACTCCGTAGCAACCACAAATGAGCGTGTCTTTGGTTCCGTGGAAAATAACGCCACCACCTTGGTCGTTCAGATTTTTTCCTGCGGGAACGCCTTCGGGGCGGAAGGGCTGCAAACCACCGTCGTACCAAGTAACTTCCACTTCAGGCATATTTACTTTTGGTAAATTTTGACGAGCGGGAAACGTATATTTCACCATTTGCGCGTGCGGTGCACAATCCGTTAAAAGCATAGTGGAGGAACCTTGCACTTTTGTTGGATATCCTAAGTTGAGGCCTTTGAAAACAGGGTGTAAAATGTGGCAAGCCATATCGCCTAACGCTCCGGTTCCAAAATCCCACCATCCGCGCCAGTTCCAGGGATGATAAATTTCGTTGAACGGACGTTTTGGTGCCGGGCCGATAAACAAATCCCAATCCAAGGTAGAGGGTACGGGATGTGCTTCTTTCGGCGTCATTAAGCCTTGCGGCCAAATGGGCCTGTCGGTAAAGGTTTCCACTTTAGTAACTTCACCTATTTGTCCATCGCGAATCCAGTCAACTACCTGGCGCACGCCGGCGTATGAAGAACCTTGGTTCCCCATGCTGGTGGCTACTTTATATTTTTCAGCTAATTTGGTCAATAAACGCGATTCATACACACTGTGTGTCAATGGTTTTTGCACGAAAACGTGTTTTCCCATTGTCATAGCGTCGGCAGTAATAATGGCGTGCGTGTGGTCGGATGTTGCCACCACCACCGCGTCAATTGTTTTGCCCAACTCATCGTACATTTTACGATAGTCGTAGTATTTTTTCGCTTTCGGGAAATGATCGAAGACACGTTGGCTGTATTTCCAGTCTACATCACAAAGGCCTACGATATTTTGGCTTTCT
Source organism: Bacteroidota bacterium (assembly GCA_023388315.1). GTDB lineage: Bacteria > Bacteroidota > Bacteroidia > Bacteroidales > Dysgonomonadaceae > JAEWGM01. The sequence continues at coordinate 3,349 of JAEWGM010000007.1, forward strand.
AAGTTTCTTAGGTTAGCGAAACCCATTCCGCCAACACCCACTCCGGCAATATTTAATTTATCGCTCGGAGCCATGTAACCCATACTCTTACCAAGTACCGATGAGGGTACAACAGTTAATCCGGCAGCCGCGAACGCGCCTGTGCGAATGAACTTTCTTCTTGACATTTTTGATGACATACGCTTTTTTTTAAAGTTTAATTTTGTTGTTAATTATTCTCTTAATTGTTGTATAATAAAGATTTGATTGTTCTTGTTTTAGGAAATTGCAAGTTATAAATTGTACTTTTTACACTAAAAACGCTCTTAATTTAAATGTAAAAGTAGTACAAAAATATTAATTTTGAAAGATAAAATAAAAATAAAGTTGTTATTTAAGACAAAAAGAAAGTTTTGTATTCATAAAACTTACGGAAGCCTATCAATTTAATTAGGAACATTTAAATACAACTCCTTACAACGTTTGTAAAATCTTTTCATTAATTTTGCTTTAAAAATCAATTTATGTTTAAGTTTCATATTATTGAATCGGGTTATTTTTTGGGCGACGGCGGAGCGATGTTTGGCCCGGTTCCGAAAAAATATTGGTCGGCAAAATACAAGGTCGATGAAAACAATATGTGCGAAATGTCGCTGCGCTGTTTGTTTATTGAAACAGAGGACAGGCGCATTTTGGTGGACACGGGGCTGGGCGATAAACATTTATCGAAACTGAAATTCTTCCGTCCTTACAACTTGAAAAGCATCCCCGATGAGATTATGAAAATTGGCTATAAACCCGAAGAGGTAACCGATGTGATTCTCACCCATTTGCATTTCGACCACTGTGGGGCTAGCACGGTTTTAAATGAAAATAACCAAGCGGTTCCCACGTTTCCCAACGCGACGTATTGGCTGAGTTTGGCGCAATGGAAAAACTACAGAAACCCTTCGTTATTTGAAAAAGGTTCGTTTTTTGCCGACAACATTGAACCGATTTACGATGCCGGACAATTACAATTTGTGATGGAAGACAAGGAGTTAACCAAAGGCATTAAAATGGAATTGTATGACGGGCACACACCGGGGCAAATTGTGGTCTTGCTCGATACCGACGAAGGAAATTACGCCTTTCCGGGCGATGTGGTCCCTACCTCGTTGAATTTGCAACTTTCATGGCTATCGGCCTACGACAATAGCGTGGTGATAGCGATGGAAGAAAAAAAACGTTTTCTGGATAAAGCCAAAAAAGACCAACGTACGCTCATTTTTTATCACGATGCATATACGCCAATGGCGAAAGTATAAACCCAACTCAACTCAACTCAACTCAACTCAACTTAAATCAACAAAAAATGAAAAAACTACTTTTACTTTCTTTATTGTTCTTATTGTGTGTTCCTGATTTGTTTTCGCAGATACAAGATTCTATGGAAATAAAAATGGAACAATTGCAGCAACAACTGACAGATTATCAACATCGTTTTGATGTATTGGAAAAACAAATCGACGATCTGATGTGGTTTCGCCGGCTGGAAGATATCGCGCATATCGATAAAGTTCGCTTAACCAGCACACCACGCTGGAAGCCCAAAGATGCCGACGACCGTTTCGCGGGAAACAAACTGCAATTTTACACCTATGTTTTTATTCCCAAAAACATCGACATCAACAAGAAATATCCGCTTATTGTACTGCCTCACAGCGGAATTCACGCCAATTTCTCCACCTATTACGCGCATATCGTTCGCGAACTCATCGCGCAGGGTTACGTGATAGTATCCGCCGAATATCGCGGAAGCACGGGCTACGGCAAAGTCACGTATGAAAATATCGATTACGGCGGACGAGAAAACGACGACGTACTGGAAAGCCGCAACTATATGATTGAAAATTACAGTTTTGTTGACGCTTCGCGTGTGGGCGTTATCGGATGGAGCCACGGCGGAATGATTGCCTTGATGCAGATTTTACAGCACGGCAGCCAATATCAGTGCGCTTTTGCCGGTGTTCCCGTGAGCGATTTGGAGAACCGACTGGCATCGCACGACGAAAAATACACCGCCTACTTTACCGCACCGCATCACATTGGCGAATCCATCGAAAATAATCCCGAAGAATATGCGCGCCGCTCTCCCACTTTCTACGCTAAAAATCTGAACAAACCTCTGCTTATCTATACCAATACCAACGACAACGACGTGTATGTGGAAGAAGTGGAATTAATGATTGAAACGTTGAAAAAACACGGTAAAAAATTCGAATACAAGATTTTTCAAGACGCTTCCGGCGGACACGGCTTCGACCGCATCGACAGCAAAGAGGCTACCGATATTCGTTACAACATTCACAAGTTTTTGGAGCGTTACCTAAATCCGCCCAAGCCCTTCAAATCGAAATCGGAGATGAGAAAGGCAGCGTACGGATTTAATTAAATCGCACATTTGCGCACATCTTTTTTATCCAAAATAATATTCCAATTAATTTGTATATATAGTATATACTGTATATATTTGCAACAACAAAAATAAGAAAGATGACAACTAAAGCAATACAAAAACCTAAAAAACGAAAACTGATTGATATATCGGAAGACGCGTTGCAAACTTTATCTGTAAAGGCGGCATTAAAAGGCAAAAGTTTGAAGGCGTATATCGAATCGTTGATAGAAGCCGAAGCCAAATTATCAATTGAAGAAGCATACGCTTTTTTGTTGGAAAACTATCCACCGGAACCGGCAAGTGAAGAAGAGGAGGCTGCATTTCGTAAAAAAATGGGAATATGAAAACCAGATTTAGCCGCACTTTTATGAAACAAGTGGGCAAACTATCCGGAAAAAACAGCCAACTATTTCAAGCTATGATTGCCGAAGTAGAAGCAGCGTCCACGATTAAGGAAATTCCCAACTGCAAGAAAATACAAGGTCACAAAAATGCTTACCGCATACGCATGGGGGATTATAGAGCACTTTTCGTTTTCGTTATTGTGAATGACGTAGTTTATTTTCAATACCTTCTACCACGAGGGCAAGCTTACAATAAGGAATATTTAAAAAATCTCTTGTAATAAATCCGCTATTAGCTCTTCAAATTAAACAACAGATGATGCATTCCATAAAAAAACTTCTTTCAAAAATATTTTTGTTCTTGTTTATATCAATAAGTATTGGATGCGTGTCAAAGTCGGTAACGAAAAAGAATTTAGAATCATACAAAGACACCATTTTCACCGCATATTTCCACCGCTCATCCGGCTGGATTTCGGGTGATGGCGCTACATCCATTCCGTTGAATAACGATAAAAGTTTGTGGGTATTTGGCGATAGCCACATCGATCATTTCGATGTTGAAACACAAACCGTTCCCTGCCTGTTTCAGGCAAGAAATTCGGCAATTGTAATGGGTATATCCGATCCCAAGAACCAACAAACGTTGATTGGAGAGAAATCGTATACATTTTTTCAGGTTGGCACAGATAATAATTATTGGTTTTGGCCCGGAGCGGGATTTGTCAATAACGATACGGCGTACATTTTTCAAGGCAGGTTACACAATACCGGTGAAGGCGGCATGTGGGCATTCGAAAGTGTAGATTCCCTTTACGTTGCCAAAATGCACATTCCCACTATGCAGCTGGTGGGATATAGCCGATTGGGTGGAAGAAATAACATCAGTTTCAACAACGGCGTTATTGAGGATGGCAACTACCATTATGTTTACGGAATAAAAAACAACAATTTAGGCAATGACCTGATGGTCGCGCGTTTTACTAATGGTAACCCGGAAACAAAATGGGAGTATTTCGACGGTGCGGGTTGGTCGGAAAACGCTGCTGACGCTGTCAAAATATTCGCGGAGTTTAGTGCCTCGTTCTATGTTTTCAAGCATAAAAACAAGTACATCCTCATAACTACTGAATTTAGCGTAGATTGCGACCAGGGGAAAGAGATTTACAGTTACACTTCGGATACGCCATTCGGGCCTTTCGAAAACAAAAAAACAATATGGACGGTTGATGATACCGTTAACGGCCACTACCCTTTCTTTTATTTAGCCGCGGCACATCCCGAATACGATAACGGCAAAAACGAACTTTTAATCACCTACTGCATAAACGGTTACGGAAAATGTTTTGATATGTGCATCGATGGAAGGATGGATCCCAACCACTATCGGCCGAAAGCGGTTCGCGTTCCTTATCAGTTGATTGACGAATCGTTTTAAACCATTCATTTGCAACAAAAAAGCCGAACCCTTCACTGTTCGGCTTTTTTGTTGGGATATTCACTAATTCCATAATAAAAGCCAACTAAATCATTTAGAAATAGTTGGCTTTTTCGTATCTTTGATAAAAACCCCGCATTTGCAGTTTGAGGCTCAAAACGGGGGTAATCACCAATAAAG
>JAEWGM010000026.1 GCA_023388315.1 Bacteroidota bacterium
CACATTGCTATGGCAACCTCGCCCGACCAGCTTCTTGCCAAACCCGGTATGGGAGTGGATGAGGGTTATATGATTGTGTTTAATGAGATGAGTCGCATCTTGGCTATTGGCGGTTAGCCGTTAGCTATTGGCTACCTGCTTTAAATAAGACTTTTGGAACAACAACTGATTTGCGGAATGTAAAAACTTAAAAGAGGGAATCATTTGAAAATTGTATCCAAATTTATGATATCTTCATTAGAGTTTATACCGTAAGCCGCTCCGCCAGCTGGCGGAGCGGCTTACGGTAACAATATCCACTCAATAATCCGCCTGAAAGGCGGTACTTTAATAGTTCGACCACTTCGGGTCGGGTTCGGATGTGCCATTCCCACCGTAGGTCGATGACCTACGGTTATGAAAATAACACCTTTCAGGTGTAAATTAATTGAATATTAGAGCTATAACATATTAATTGATATAATCTCTATTATCTAAACAAATAAAATCTATGAAAAAACTAATTTATCTATTGTTGTGGATGATTGTTTTCACATCATGTGAAAAAGAGAAAACACCCATTAATGATTTTGGTGGGTATTATCGATTATATTCCATCATGGCGGAAAAAGCAGTGGACGTAAATAACGACGGCATTCAATCCAATAATATTCTTCACGAATACGTATCTACCATCCCTAAAAATTTTGCTTATTACAATCCGAATTCGTTTTCGAATTTCGCGGAAATACGGCCCACTATTTTTCAAACGGGAGAAGCAAAATTGGCAAGTTTTAACTTTCCCGTCCAAGAAATTAGTTATGTGCGAAATAACGAAGAAACGCCGGAGTTAGTGGCATATATTGGACGATTTATGACTTTCTCTTACGAAGTTGAAAAGAATGGCAATATTATATTGTCCGATAGTAACCCTGAATTTACGGAACGATACGGTGAAATACACTCTTTGAAAAGAAACGGAACCACTTCTTTCGATTTAGACATGACGCTTAACCTGTTTGATTTTAAAACGGAAAAATGGATTCGCACAAAAGCCGTTGCTTCATATCAACGGGTAAGTGATGAAGAGATTAGGTCAATCTTTGAAAGGAAATAAATCCTTTCGTATGGCTATCAAGCAGGCATAAGTTGCCGCTTCGCTAAAAGTTGCGCCAAACAACGTGCTTAACGCTTCCACAACAGCGAACTATCCCCATAACTTAAAAACCTGAAATCGTTTTGCAGCGCGTAATCGTAAATCCTGCGCCAATCGTCGCCCACAAAAGCCGAAATTAGCAGCAGCAACGTGCTTTCGGGTTGGTGGAAATTGGTGATGATGGCGTCGGGGAAATGGAATCGATATCCGGGCACGATGATGATGCGCGTAGCGGAAATAAGCCGATCCAGCCCGTTTCTGTCCATATAATCGACGATATTTTGCAACGCTTGTTTGGGTGAAATTTCAATGCTTTCTTCGTAAGGTTCCCACTGCTCCACGGCAAGTTCGTGCGGCGATGCTTGGGGATCTTCTTGTAATTTTCGGCCGATGTAATACAAACTTTCCACGGTGCGCATTGAAGTAGTTCCCACCACCACCAACTTGCCCTTATTGCGAAGCAAAGCGTTAATGGTTTGGCGCGATACGGAAACACACTCGGTGTGCATATCGTGTCCCGCCATAGTTTCCGATTTTACCGGGCGAAACGTACCTGCGCCCACGTGCAAGGTGACTTCTGCCGTGTGAATACCTCGTTTCTGTAAGCTTTGCATTACTTCTTCGGTAAAATGCAGCCCCGCGGTGGGCGCCGCTACTGAACCCTCAATTTTTGAATACACGGTTTGATATGTAACATCGTCTTCGGCTTCCGATGGGCGATTGAGGTAAGGGGGAATGGGAAGTTTTCCGGCCGCTTCCAATAGTTCCGAAAAAGAAATATCGGGATTATCCCACGAAAATTCCACCACCACATCGTTATCCGTGGTACCCATTTTTTTTGCCGTCAATGTGCCCGCGTCCGTTGTAAGTTGCAAGGGTTCATCGCCTTTCCATCGTTTGGCGTTGCCTATCATGCAGTGCCACGAACAACGCTGACGTTGCTGAAAATTCAATACGTAATCAGCAGGTTCGTGTGGCGATAAGCAAAACACTTCAATGGCCGCGCCGGTAGGTTTCGTGAAAATCAATCGCGCGTGAATCACCCGCGTATTGTTAAAAACCAGTAAACTTCCGTCGGGGATATGCTGGGCTAAACGGTTAAATATATCGGCAGAAACAGTTCCGTTTTTATATAGAAGCAGTTTTGATGTATCCCTTACCGGGAGCGGATATTTGGCTATTTTGTCATCGGGGAGGATATAGTGATAATCGGAGATACGGAGCGATTTTATTTCTTCTTTTTTCATTTTTTTGGCTATCGGAAAACCTATTTTTTCGATTATTAATGTGTATTATTCAACAAAATTAGTCAACTTTGCAAAAGGAACAAAAGAGAGGGAGTGAAAGTTTGTGGCCCCACGTTCAGCGTGCAGGGTTTAAGGTCTAGCGTTTGACAGTTCCCAATGCCTCTTTTAAAAAACATAAAATGAAAAAGTTAACTGTTGGAGATACGGTCCGCTTTCTCAACACCGTGGGTGGCGGAAAGGTAAAAGGATTTGTAAATAAGCAAGTTGTGCTGGTGGAAGACGAGCACGGATTTGATGTGCCTGTGCTGGCATCGGAATGCGTGGTGGTGGAACTGGCAGGAAACGTAAAAATGGAGCAGTCGGCCGAAGAGCCGCAACCGGAGCAAAAACCGATGATTACTAAACCGGAGACATATGATGACGATGACGAGCCGGAAGAAACACCCGAAGGCGAGGAAATTACCGCTTGTTTGGCATTTCTGCCTACCGACGTGAAAAGCCTTTCAAATACTTCGTATGAATGCTATTTTGTAAACGACAGCAACTATTACCTGTTCTTCAATTACATGAGCCGCGAAAACAATTCGTGGAAAAGCCGTTACAGCGGTTCCATTGAACCGAATACGAAAATTTTTATCGAAGAGTTCGACAAATCGCAGCTCAACGAACTGGAAAAAGTGTGTGTGCAGTTTATCGCTCTGAAATACAACAAACCGCATAAATTTAAAAACCCCTGTTCGGTGGAACTGCGGATTGACACGGTGAAATTTTACAAACTGCACAGTTTTCGCGAAAACGATTATTTTGAAGACGATGCGCTGGTGTATTACATCATTCGAAACGATGTGCCGGAGCGCGAGATGCTCCTATCGGCCGGCGATATTGAAAAGGCGATAAAGGAAAAAGAAGCGCCGCAACGCCGTCCGCGAAGGGAACGCATTCAGCGGAAAGAAAAACCACAGATGCTGGAAATTGACCTCCACATTCACGAATTGCTCGACACTACAGCCGGATTGAGCAATTCCGATATGCTTGAATATCAGTTGAAAAAGTTCCATGAAACAATGAAAGAAAATTTACACAACAAAAACAAGAAAATTGTGTTTATCCATGGAAAAGGCGACGGCGTGCTCAAAAACGCGTTGCTAAAAGAGTTAAAGAAAACATATCCGAAATGTCATTACCAGGATGCTTCTTTTCAGGAGTATGGGTATGGGGCTACCATGGTTACCATAAAATAAACGGCTGTTTCACGATTAAAAATGATTGCAACAAACAAAAATCGAAAAACAAAATGAAAAAATTGATATTATTATTAAGCGTAGCACTTTTAATGAGTGGTTGCGATGTGTGGAACCAAATTGGAGGCGCCTACAACCTTTCGCAGAGCGAATACAAGTACAAATCGGTGAGCAACATACAATTGGCGGGCGTAAACCTGGGCGACGGCTCGGGTGTTTCCGTTTCAAATTTAGCCACCATTGCTACTATTTTGTCGGGCGCAAACCGCCAAACCATCCCTTTTAATATGACGTTGAATATGGATGTAACCAACCCCAACAAAGCGGCTGCATTTCTTAACGCGTTGGACTACAGCATCAACATAAACGATATGGAGTTTGTGGAAGGAAAAATGGATGTGCCACTGCGCATTGAGCCGGGCGAAACACAAACATTTCCCATTCCCATTAGTGTTGATCTTAAAAACTTGATGAACCGCTATTCGCAACAACGTGTCGCCAATGAAATGGGCTCTTTTTTGGGTATCACACCCGATGAAACCACCGTTACTGTGAAGCTTTGGCCCAAATTAATGGTAGGACAAACGCCTATTAAGGTGCCGGCACCGATTCCTGTGGTGTTTAAATTCGGTGGCAAGTAAGTATGCGTACTGCGGGTAAAAAGGAACGTCAGGAAGCCATTGCGGCAATTCTTGCTAAATCGGCCATCGATAACCAGGAAGAATTGTTGCAACTTCTCTTTGATAAAGGCTTTGAGCTCACGCAAGCCACACTCTCGCGTGACTTTAGGGAAATGAAGATCGCTAAAATGCCCGACACGGCCGGAAATTATGTGTACCGGCTGCCGGGGATGCATCTTCCTTCGCCCAAAAAAGAGAAATACGGCATCATGGCGGCTTTTTCGCGACAAGGCGCCCTCAATATTGATTTTTCGGGACAAATGGGCGTGATAAAAACGCCTGGAGGTTATGCCGCTGGCGTGGCGCGCGACATAGACGCCAACAACATTCCCGGCGTGATGGCCACATTGGCCAGCTTTGATGTGGTGCTGCTTATCCTTCGCGATAATGCGGATAAAGCAACCATAATGAATGCATTACAAATTCTTTTTACACAATAAATAAAATGATTATCCGCTAAGGGTGCTAATAACTCCGCTTTTTAAAGCGGAGGTTGACGATAATTTTTGAGGACTAAAGCCCGAGTTTAAGAAGCATATTCTCCACTTCCGTTGAAAGACGGAGTTAATAAAGATTACCTGACGCTTTGCGGATAATCATCATAAAATAAAATACCATTTTTCATTCAACGCCTATGTTTGTAATTGGAGTTGCCGGCGGTTCCGGTTCAGGAAAGACCACGCTGATTAATAACATTCTCGAGAAAGTGCCGTACGATAAAATCTCTTTTTTGGCACAAGATTCGTATTACAAAGACAGCGGGCATTTGCCCCTCGAAAAGCGCCGTGCGCTCAATTTCGACCACCCCGATTCCATTGAATGGGAACTGCTTTTAAGCGATGTGCAGAAACTGAAAAACGGACAAGCGGTGGAATCGCCCACCTATTCTTATTTAACCTGCACGCGCCAGCCCGAAACCGTGCGCGTGGAACCCAAAGAAATACTCATTGTTGAGGGAATTTTAATTTTCACGCACCTCCCGCTCTGCGAAGAAATTGATATGCGCATTTATTTGGAAGTGGAGGCCGATACGCGGTTAACTAGAATTATTGAACGCGATATGGAATCGCGCGGCAGAACGGCTTTGCAAGTAATTGAGCGGTATTATAAAACCGTGCGCCCAATGTACGAAGAGTTTATTCGCCCATCGCGCCAGCGTGCCGATATGTTGGTGTTGGGCGGTGGTTTAAATCATCAGGCATCGGATTTTATCGCGTCGGCGATTTTGGGAAAATTGAAGTAATCAGTGTTGAGGAGGAACGCCTAAGACAATATCGTTAGCGGATTCATGGGGCTGTCTCAAAAGCAACAGTAGACAATCTTCAAGTTATAATATGAAAGTTTTCTATGGAAAAAGTTCTGAAAGAACTTAACTATCAATAACCGTGTGTGGAACACACGGAGATCAACGATAATCCTAAGTCAACCCTGAAGGGGTTGAAGTTCAGCCCTCTTCGGGGCTGTGGGCAGTGTGGTGCTTACTACCCCGCACTTCGTGCGGAGTTATTAATGTTTAGTCCCTTCGGGACAAAAGTATCAAATCAAAAGTACTTTGTTAAAACTTTATACTTTTGATACAAGCCTCCAACAGGTGAAATAACGCAAAAACGCTGTAAGCGTTTCCCTAAAAAAGGTTTGGTAAACTCTTACAGAGTTTGGTGCTGATAGGCATACACGCCGCCTCCAATTGAAATTGGGGTTATGCACAGGTTTGTCCTACGGACAAATTTTCGTCGGTCAGTAATGATTTCTAATATATATTGCACGTTAGGGGAGTAAAGGATAATAATTTTGTAAAATGATTATCGTAAATTTTACCTAACTTGCGCTGAAAGCGCGTTAGCACATAGCGTAGGGCAACGCCCTATGTATCGATAAGCATACAATGCCTGAGCGCTGAAAGTGCGAAAGAAATTCTTAAGCCCTGTACGGGTTGTTGCTTCAAAATAGTGCGTATCCTTTTTTCTCTTGCCAAGTTGTGGCATTATTAAAGGCCCATTGTTTATCTTTGTGTCTTTAATTATTCGAACAGAATCTAAGTATAATCGTCTAAATTCTTAATACTGTAATCATCTACTTATGAATGTTTTATACGAAGACAACCATCTTATTATCGTAAACAAAGCCGCGGGCGAAATTGTGCAAGGCGACAAAACGAGCGATAAACCGCTTTCGGAAATGGTGAAAGAGTACCTGAAAGTGAAATACAACAAGCCCGGCAACGTGTTTTGCGGCGTTACGCACCGGTTAGACCGCCCAACGAGTGGGGTGGTCGTGTTCGCCAAAACAAGCAAAGCGTTGTCGCGCTTGAATGAGATGTTTAAAAAAGGACAAATGGATAAAACGTATTGGGCAATTGTGAAAAAGCACCCGGCGAAAGAAGAAGATACGCTGACGCATTATTTGATTAAAACCGAGCGAAATAACAAATCCACCGCGTACGATACGGAGAAACCCAACACTAAAAAAGCGGTTTTGCACTATAAACTGATAGCTTCATCGGATAATTACTACTTGCTGGAAGTGGATTTGGAAACAGGCAGGCATCACCAAATTCGATGTCAACTGTCAAAAATCGGAAGCCCGATAAAAGGCGATTTAAAATATGGCGCTGAGCGCTCCAACCCCGATGGCAGCATTAGCCTGCACGCCCGAAGCATATCGTTTGTGCATCCCGTTTCTAAAGAGGAAATATCAATAACAGCTCCTGTTCCGGAAGATAGTTTGTGGAAAGCGATAACTGCCGGGGTTTAAACGGTTCAAAATTTAAAGTTCAAAGTTCAAAGTTCAAAGTTTATAGTTCCTTGCCAACCGCTAACCGCTAACCGCCAATAGCTAAAAACTCCCCGCCCTCTATATCAACTTATGCTCATACGCCATTTTAACCAATACCGCCGTGTTGCGCGCGCCAAGTTTAAACAACAAGTTTTTTCGGTAGCTGTTCACGGTTTCCACACCCAGAAACAATTTTTCGGCAATTTCGGCATTGGTGTAGCCGTCAACGATAAGCTTCAATAAATCTTTTTCGCGCGGTGTGAGCCAAATGTTTTTCATGGTGGAGCGCTTCATTAGCATATCTATTTGTTCGCAGAGGAATTTATCGCCATCCACCACTGTTTCAATGCCCAGCAAAATTTCTTCGGGCATGGCATTCTTAATCACATAACCCGACGCGCCGTTTTCCATCATTTGCCGCACGATAGCGTATTCCGAATAGCTTGTCAAAGCCATAATTTTCACATTGGGGTAAAGTGTGTGTATTTCTTTGCACAAGTCTATGCCGCTGGCATCGGGCAGGTTAATGTCCAATAAAAGAACCTCGGGCAAGTCACGCCGAAGCCGCTTCATACACTCTTTTCCGGTGTAGCTCACCGCGGTGGTTTTGGCAAATCCCGAACCATCTACCAGGTTTTGCAGGCCTTCTGCTAGGATTTTATGGTCGTCAACAATATGTACGGTAATCATTTTATTTACGATTTTAGATCCGTCAGTGGACGGACAAGTTTTACGTTTTCAAGGCGTCTGCCACTATCTTAAATTCCACATTTATCTCCGTGCCCTTGCCGGATTCGGAATACACCTCCAGGCTTCCGCCAACCGATTCGGCTCGTGTGCGGATGTTGTTTAGCCCCGTGCCTTTTACTTTCTGTTGAACATCGAAGCCTTTTCCATCGTCTTGCACGGTGAGCGATACGCGGTCATCCTCTTGCACAATTTGCACGTTAATGTTTTCAGCTTCGGAATATTTCAACGCGTTGTTCACCAATTCGTGAACGCTGCGATAAATCATGATTTCCAATGTGTTATCAAGGCGCTCGTCATTCCCGAAGAAATGAAAATGCACGTTTGAAAAACTATCGCAAAAGTCT
>JAEWGM010000017.1 GCA_023388315.1 Bacteroidota bacterium
GAAATCTCAAATTTGGAAAATTATTGCGCTAAAATGTGTTATCTTTAATTTATCAGACTTGTAATCTTTAATCCTTTTTTTTACCTTTTGAAAAAAAATATCTCAAGTTTAAAAGTTATGCAAAACAAAAAAACGATTTCGGAAATTGCCCGATTGTGGCAAGCCGACAAGAAGCAGTACGTAAAAAAATCAAGTTTATCGGCATACGTACTTTTGTTCGAAAATCACATATTACCAGTTTTTGGTAATAATTATCATGTTGAAGAAGAGCAAGTTCAGCAGTTTATATTTCAAAAACTCAATAGCGGATTAAGTCAAAAATCAATTAAAGACATTTTGATTGTATTGAAGATGATTTTGAAATTTGGAGCTAAAAACAAACTAACTTTTTATCATCCGTTTGAAATTCAGTTTCCTACGGAAAGGGAAAGGAGCGAAATTGAAGTGTTTAGCAGAGCCAATCATAAGAGGCTGATGGTGTACGTGCAAGAGAATTTCACGTTCCGAAATCTCGGGATTTTTATCTGCTTATCGGCTGGCATACGCATTGGAGAGATTTGTGCTTTAACATGGGAGGATATTGATACTGATAATGGCGTTATTTCTATTCGTAAAACAATTCAGCGCATATATGTTGTTGAGGATGGAAAACGACATACCGAATTACTGCTTGATACACCTAAAACTAAAAATTCTATTCGAGATATTCCGATGTGTAGAGATTTGATTAGGATGCTAAAACCAATTAAGAAAGTGGTAAACTCCTCATTTTTTGTTCTTACGAATGAACCAAAGCCAACTGAACCCCGGACTTATCGGAATTACTACAAGAAACTTTTGCGAGAATTGGAAATACCTGAACTCAAATTTCACGGACTTCGCCATAGCTTTGCCACTCGTTGTATAGAAAGCAACTGCGACTACAAAACTGTAAGTGTGCTACTTGGGCATTCCAATATTAGCACAACACTTAATCTTTATGTTCATCCCAATATGGAACAGAAGAAAAAGGCTATTGAAAAGATGTACAAAGGGCTGAGGTTTTGACAGGAGTATTTTTTTGTCTGGAAGTGGAGAGACAACAAACAGCTGTTGTAAATATCCGCTTCATGCGCGTGAAACGTATAGTTTTATTGAACTAAGTTGTGTGCGAATTATGTGCGATAAAAAAAGCATCTACCAAAATTTCGATAAGTTCTTGATTTTCAAGTGGAAGTTGACGGATGGAAGAATGACATTCCGAATATCGGAATTCGAACCGCCGCCCCCTCCGATGTATCGGAGTGCTCTGAACCAGCTGAGCTAAACACCGGCAATTAAATTCTCAATGTATTTTTTGCTTTTCTGTGCTTTTATATACAGTTCTGCTTGATAGGCTTCACTTTTGGTTAAATATTGTTTTTGATACACCAGTTTCCAAGGTATTCCTCGCTTGGTAAATTTACTTCTTCCTGTATTGTGGCGTTTTAATCTGTCTTCCAGGTTTCCCGTTGATCCGACATAATAAATGTTTAGTTTTTCAGAGAAAAGAATGTAAGTGTAAAACATAACGATTAGAAATAAAAAAAGTCGAACATTGCTATTCAACTTTGATTTTGGGTGTGGGCGCTGACGGATGGAAGAATGACATTCCGAATATCGGAATTCGAACCGCCGACCCCTCCGATATGTCGGAGTGCTCTGAACCAGCTGAGCTAAACACCGGCAATCAAATTCTCAATATATTTTTTGCTTTTCTGTGATTTTATATACAGTTCTGCTTTATAGGCTTCACTTTTGGTTAAATATTGTTTTTGATACACCAGTTTCCAAGGTATTCCTCGCTTGGTAAAGTTACTTCTTCCTGTATTGTGGCGTTTTAATCTGTCTTCCAGGTTTCCTGTTGATCCGACATAATAAATGTTTAGTTTTTCAGAGAAAAGAATGTAATTGTAAAACATAGCAGTAGAAACAAAAAAAGTCGAACATTTCTATTCGACTTTTTGTGATGTGGGCGTTGACGGATTCGAACCGCCGACCCTCTGCTTGTAAGGCAGATGCTCTGAACCAGCTGAGCTAAACGCCCCAAAACGATTTTCCAGTAGAATTTGCCTCGCTAGGCAGTTGTTTTCTGAAAAAGTGATGCAAAGATAAGTCGTTTTTCATTTGTGGCAAAATATTTCTCAAATATTTTTCATAAATATTTTTACCGCACTGTTATTATCACTATTTTTGTAGTCTTAATGAAGAGAATATTTGAAAGTTAAGATTTCGAGCACGACGTAGAATCGAAATTTAATGAATGGAGTAGGACAGAAAAGTGATTTTCACACCGCTTCAAAATTTGTAAACAATCCGTTAACAATGAAACTCAACGAACTTACAGCCATTTCCCCCATCGATGGAAGATACAGAGAAAAAACCCGGGAATTGGCAATTTATTTTTCGGAACACGCGCTAATAAAATACCGCACAAAGGTGGAAGTAGAATATTTTATCGCGTTGTGCGAGTCAAAAATTTCACCTTTGCACACCATTGACACAACGGTTTTTAAATCGCTTCGCGAACTGGTTGAAAACTTTACCGATGCCGATGCTCAACGCATAAAAGAAATTGAACGAACCACTAACCACGATGTGAAAGCCGTTGAGTATTTCCTGAAAGAAAAATTTGATGCCTTGCAATTGCAAGATTACAAGGAATTTATCCACTTCGGCCTCACTTCACAAGACATCAATAACACGGCTACGCCGATGATGTGGCAAGACGCGTTGACTGATGTGTACATTCCGGAACTGGAAGCGTTGTGCGCTCTCATTGAGAAACAAGCCGACGAGTGGAAAGATGTTTCTATGCTTGCCCGCACACATGGGCAGCCCGCATCGCCCACGCGTTTGGGAAAAGAAATGCAAGTTTTTGCCTACCGTCTTCAAAATCAAATAGACGTATTGAAGCGCATCCCCGCCAAAGCCAAATTTGGTGGTGCTACGGGCAATTTCAACGCGCATCACATTGCCTATCCCGACACGGATTGGAAAGCATTTGGCAAAACGTTTCTGAAAGAGAAACTTGGGCTTGTTCGCGAAGAATATACCACCCAAATATCCAATTACGACGCTTTGGCCGCTTCGTTCGACGCGTTAAAGCGCATCAACACCATCCTCATTGACTTTACGCGCGACGTGTGGCAATATATTTCGATGGAATATTTCAAACAAAAAATCAAAGAAGGCGAAGTGGGTTCATCGGCCATGCCTCATAAAGTAAATCCCATCGATTTTGAAAATGCCGAAGGAAACTTGGGTATTGCCAACGCTTTGCTCGAACATCTTGCCGCAAAACTGCCCATTTCAAGGTTGCAGCGCGATTTAACCGATTCCACCGTCATCAGAAACATAGGTATGCCGTTGGCACATGGGTTAATAGCTATTAAAAGCACAACAAAAGGAATAAATAAATTGTTATTGAACAAAGAGCCAATTGATAAAGATTTGGAAAATAACTGGGCGGTTGTGGCCGAGGGAATTCAAACGATTCTTCGCCGCGAAGGATATCCAAAACCATACGAAGCATTAAAGGCCCTCACCCGCACCAATGCGCATATTACAAGAGAGAGTATTCAAGAATTTATTGATACGTTACACGTAGATGAAAATATAAAAAAGGAGTTGCGACAAATAACACCGCACACATACACAGGAATTTAACTGCATTATCGGTTAAAAAGAAATCAATGTTATATACGTTTTAGGAAATCATAGAAATAAAAAAAGCCGTGAGGTTTAATTAAAAAGGAACAAGAAAAATGACAACAAACAACAACGATTCGCGCCCCAATCGTTATTACGATAACGCGAACAATGAGAGACACCCATCCTCAAACAGAAATTACGGAAACGAGAGAAGAACACCAAGTGAAAATTACCGCTCTTCGGAAAGGCCATACAACCAAAATTACAACGATTCGCAATCGGGTAATACCTATGGAAATTCCTACGGCGAACAAGGCAGTGGAAACGCACCCCGAAAACGTCGTCCAAGGGTAGGAGAGCGCGCACCACAACATGGGGGCGGTGGCGGAGGAAGACCATCTTATGGCAACCGAGGAAGCAGGCCAAATCAGCCCTATGGTGCCGGTGGTTATGACGGAAAGAAAAAACTGAAAAAGAAAAAACCGTTTAAACAGATAAAGTACAAAGAAAATGCCGACCCACACGCGCCCATCAGGCTGAACAAATATTTGGCGAATGCCGGAATTTGTTCTCGTCGCGAAGCCGATGAGTTCATTCAAGCAGGCGTGGTGAAAGTAAATGGAGAGGTGATTACCGAGTTGGGCACAAAAATTACCCGTGCCGATGAAGTGTTGTTTCACGACCAACCCATTCAACCCGAAAGCAAGGTGTATGTGTTATTGAACAAGCCAAAAGGTTTTGTTACCACCACCGATGATCCCGAAAACCGCAAAACGGTGATGGAACTGGTGAAAAGCGCGTGTTCGGAGCGGATTTATCCCGTTGGGCGATTAGACCGCGCAACAACCGGCGTGCTTTTGCTCACCAACGATGGCGACTTGGCATCTAAATTAACACACCCCAAATACGAAAAACGAAAAATCTATCAGGTGTGGCTGGACAAACCCGTGGAAATGGAGCACATGCAAGCCATTGCCGATGGCATTGAGTTGGAAGACGGCGAAATTCACGCCGATGCCATCAGTTACGTTACCGAAGAAGACCTCTCTCAAGTGGGAATTGAAATTCACTCCGGAAGGAACCGCATTGTGCGTCGCATTTTTGAAAAACTGGGCTACCGGGTAATCAAATTAGACAGGGTTTATTTTGCGGGATTGACAAAGAAAAAACTCTCACGTGGAAAATGGCGCTATCTGTCAGAACAAGAGGTAAATATGCTTCGGATGGGAGCGTTTGATTAGATGAAGACCCCTAAATCCCCTAAAGGGGACTTTTGAAGTGGAAATAATCAACGTGAATGTGAGGAAATAAAAAAGTATAAAGTGATTATTCGCATTGTTTCCTAATAGCACTTATCAGTTACCACGAGTTTTAACTCGTGGAAAAAACGTCTTAAAACAGGGGCTTTAGCCCAAGATGGAAATTAATTAGAACATTTTGCAGATAATCATAAAATATAAAATAGAACATAAAGAATAATAAATTACACCCCGCCCAAGTCCCCCTTTAGGGGATTTAGGGGTTTTAGTATTTATGAAACAACTAAAAAGAACAAAAATTGCCGATGCGTTAAAATCGGCAGAAACCGGAATTGACGTAAACGTAAAAGGATGGGTGCGTACCCGTCGCGGAAATAAAAACATTAGCTTTGTCGCTTTAAACGATGGCTCAACCATTAATAACATTCAGGTTGTTATTGAGATAGCGAAATTTGGTGAAGAATATCTTAAGCCAATCACTACGGGTGCGTGCCTCAATGTAACAGGCAAATTGGTGGAGTCGCAAGGACAAGGCCAATCGGTGGAAATTCAGGCAACCGAAGTTGAAATTTACGGCACTGCCGATCCCACGACGTATCCCTTGCAAAAGAAAGGGCACTCGCTGGAGTTTTTGCGTGAAATAGCGTATTTACGTCCACGCACGAACACGTTTGGTGCCATTTTCCGTATGCGCCACCATATGTCGTATGCCATCCATAAATACTTCAACGACCGTGGATTTTACTATTTCCACACGCCCATTATCACCGCTTCCGATGCCGAGGGTGCAGGCGCAATGTTTGAAGTAACGAATTTCGATTTGGACAATTTGCCCAGAACCGAAGAAGGAAAAATCGATTATTCCGAGGACTTTTTCGGGCGTCAAACCAACCTCACCGTGTCCGGACAATTGGAAGGAGAGCTTGGCGCGATGGCACTGGGAGCCATTTACACGTTTGGGCCCACGTTTCGTGCCGAAAATTCCAACACGCCGCGCCACTTGGCCGAGTTTTGGATGATTGAACCCGAAGTGGCGTTCAACGACATCATAGATAATATGAACTTGGCGGAAGATTTTCTGAAATACCTCGTTCAATACGCGTTGGACAACTGCATGGACGACATTGCGTTTCTGGCAAAAATGTACGACGGGGACTTGATTGACCGCCTGAAATTTGTGGTTGAAAACGATTTCGTGCGATTGACTTACACCGAAGGTGTGAAAATCTTGGAAGAATCAGGCCACAAATTTGAGTTTCCTGTTTACTGGGGTGCCGATTTGCAATCGGAGCACGAGCGTTATTTGGTGGAAAAACACTTCAAACGCCCGGTTATTCTCACCGACTATCCCAAGGAAATCAAATCGTTCTATATGAAACTGAACGACGACGGAAAAACCGTGCGCGCAATGGACGTGCTGTTCCCGAAAATCGGAGAAATTATCGGCGGATCGGAACGCGAGGAGAATTACGAAAAACTCATGCAGCGCGTGAAAGAAATGGATATGCACGTTGACCCCATTTGGTGGTACATCGATATCCGGAAATTTGGCACCGCGCCGCATTCCGGTTTTGGGCTTGGCTTTGAGCGGTTGATGCTTTTCGTTACCGGAATGACCAACATCCGCGACGTAATTCCGTTCCCCAGAACGCCGAATAATGCTGATTTTTAAAAAAAGTTTCACGCAGATATGCGCGGATTTAGTACGGAGATTTTCGCTAAAAGAGATTCTGCGTTGATTTGCGAAAACTATCTGCGTTAATTTGCGAGAGAACAAAACAAATGAAAA
This sequence comes from Bacteroidota bacterium, assembly GCA_023388315.1. Taxonomy (GTDB): domain Bacteria; phylum Bacteroidota; class Bacteroidia; order Bacteroidales; family Dysgonomonadaceae; genus JAEWGM01. The sequence continues at coordinate 6,721 of JAEWGM010000017.1, forward strand.
ATATACGCAATTTTTGCATCATAGCTCATATCGACCATGGCAAGAGCACCCTTGCCGACCGACTGCTGGAATTTACCAAAACGGTGGATAGCAAAGACCTTCAAGCGCAAGTGCTCGATAGCATGGATTTGGAGCGTGAGCGCGGGATTACCATTAAAAGTACCGCCGTGCAAATGGATTATGAGCACGGAGGTGAGAAATATACGCTGAACCTAATTGATACGCCGGGACACGTGGATTTTTCTTACGAAGTTTCACGCTCCATTGCCGCATGCGAAGGCGCTTTGCTCATTGTGGACGCCGCGCAGGGAATTCAAGCGCAAACCATTTCCAACGTGTATATGGCCATTGAAAACGATTTGGAAATCATTCCCATTATCAATAAGATTGATTTGGAAAGCGCCATGCCCGAGGAAGTGGAAGACCAAATTGTGGATCTTTTAGGTTGCTCCCGATCGGATATTTTGCGTGCCAGCGGAAAAACCGGTATCGGCATTGAAGAAATCCTGACGGCTATTATTGAACGCGTTCCTTCGCCGCAAGGCGACCCTGAAGCGCCGCTCCAGGCACTGATTTTTGATTCGGTTTTTAATCCGTTTAGAGGAATTATCGCTTATTTTAAAATCGTGAACGGAACCATCGCCAAAGGCGATATGGTGAAGTTTGTGAACACCGAAAAAGAATACGATGCCGACGAAGTGGGCATTCTTCGTCTCGGCATGGAACCGCGCAAGCGGGTTGAGTGCGGTGACGTGGGTTACATTATTTCGGGCATCAAAACGTCGAAAGAAGTAAAAGTGGGCGATACCATCACGCACGTGAAACGACCATGTGAAAAAGCCATCGAAGGTTTTGAAGAGGTGAAACCGATGGTTTTTGCCGGCGTTTACCCCATTGAGAGCGAGGATTTTGAAAACCTTCGCGCTTCGCTGGAAAAATTGCAATTGAACGACGCTTCGCTTACGTTTCAGCCCGAATCGTCCGTAGCGCTGGGCTTTGGTTTTCGCTGCGGGTTTCTCGGATTGCTGCACATGGAAATAATTCAAGAGCGGTTGGAACGCGAATTCAATATGGATGTAATCACCACAGTTCCCAACGTTTCATACAAAGTGTACGATAAAAAAGGGAATATGAAAGAGGTGCACAATCCCGCCGGATTGCCCGATCCCACCCTCATTGAGCACATAGATGAGCCGTTTATCCGCTCAACCATCATCACCAGCACTGCCTACATTGGCCCAATTATGACGCTTTGTCTCGGCAAGCGTGGCATTCTCATTAAGCAGGAATATATTTCGGGCGATAGGGTGGAGATTATTTTCGATTTGCCGCTTGGCGAAATTGTAATCGATTTTTACGATAAATTGAAAAGCATCTCCAAAGGATACGCGTCGTTCGACTATCACATCCACGATTTCCGCCCGTCTAAATTGGTGAAGCTCGATATTCTGCTCAACGGAGAACCGGTGGACGCACTGTCCACCCTCACGCACGCTGATAACGCTCAATCTTTCGGACGCCGCATGTGCGAGAAATTGAAAGAATTGATTCCGCGACAACAGTTCGATATTGCTATCCAAGCTGCAATAGGTGCGAAAATTATCGCGCGAGAAACGGTGAAAGCCGTCCGCAAAGACGTTACTGCCAAATGTTATGGTGGCGATATTTCGCGAAAACGCAAACTGTTGGAAAAACAAAAAGAGGGTAAGAAGCGAATGAAACAAGTGGGTAACGTGGAAGTGCCACAAAAAGCTTTTCTGGCGGTGTTGAAGTTAGACTAATACCATTTGTCTCATATTCTATGAATTAGAAAAAGTATTGAGTAAATGACTAAGAAAAATAATGTGCAAGCACAAGCGGTTCAAAAAATTCTTTTCTTTGTGTTGCTTGCTGCTTGCTTTTTTCCGTTTGTAAGCCCGGCTTTGGCGTTGTTTGCCGGTTTGTTGTTGGGCTTTACCTTGGGAAATCCCTATCCCGACATTTCTTCCAAAGCATCCAAGTACCTCTTGCAACTATCTGTTGTGGGATTGGGATTTGGTATGGACTTATTTGAGTCGCTAAAAAGTGGCAAAGAGGGAATGCTTTTCACCATCGTTTCCGTAGTTTTGGTATTGGCATTGGGTATATTTTTAGGTAAAGCCATCAAACTGCACCCAAAAATTGCTTACCTCATCTCCTCGGGAACCGCCATTTGTGGTGGCAGCGCCATTGCTGCCGTTGCGCCCATTGTGAAAGCGAACGACGATGAGATTTCCATCTCCATTGGCACTGTTTTTCTGCTCAATGCCATCGCGTTGTTTATTTTTCCGCCCATTGGGCGCGCTTTGGGATTGTCGCAAGAACAATTTGGAATTTGGGCGGCCATTGCCATTCACGATACCAGCTCGGTTGTAGGCGCCGGCGCGGCGTATGGTGATAAAGCGTTGGAAATTGGCACCATGGTAAAACTCACCCGCGCCCTGTGGATTATTCCGTTGGCGGTTTTCACTACACTTTTTTTCAAGCAAAAAAGCCAAAAAATATACATTCCTTGGTTTATTTTGTTCTTCGTGCTGGCGATGATTGTGAACACTTATTTCAATTTGCCCGAGAAGCTCACCGCTGCACTCATTTTTGGCGCGAAAAAGGGGATGACCATTACTTTATTTTTAATCGGTTCTGCCCTATCGGTAAGCGTGTTAAAGAACGTTGGCATAAGGCCGCTCTTGGCTGGTGTCGCGTTGTGGCTTTTTATTGGATTACTGAGTTTGGGCGTAATTCTTTGGGTTTAGCGGTAAAAAAAGCACGCTGTTCACACAGCATGCCTTTCAACAAAATAATAAATATAAGTAGAGCGATGCGGAGTTTTTTGTTTCCGCATTTTTTTATTCTTTTATAGCCGCAACTCCGTCAATACAAAAATAGGAGGGCGTGTTCATTCCGAATTGACCATTATCGGATGAAGAGAGCCTAAAATGCAAGCTCTTTACTTCACCCAGCGGTTCTAAATTCACCCATTTCCACGTATTCAACATCTCTTTTTTTCCGTTTCGGAAGTCGGCTAAATAAACTTCAACTGGTTGGGTATCCGCTCCCTGCTCAGTGTTACCGAAAATTTCCAGTTTAAACCAATCGCCTTCAGCAAACTTCTTTGCAAAGCCGTCGCCGTTTTGCATGGACTTATAGGCATAAGTGGCGTTTGTCACGTAAAATCCGGTGAACGTGTACGCTTTTCCGTCTTTAAAGGAGATAACGGCAGGCGAATAATCGCTTGAATTTGCAGTGAGATATACTTTACCATTTTTTCCGCCTCCGGTAATGGCGCTGTTATTTTCTGAGGATCCGGTGGTTACATCGGTTTTGTTGGTGTACATAAAACCACCCCAAAAGCCGTCAGTAAAGTAATTATCGAACACAAAGAAATTGTCCGATCCGCTGAATTGATTTTTCCAAGTGGAGCCATAATCTCCTTTAATCTCCGTTCCCGATTTATCTCCTTTCCATTCCGAATTAGGCTCAGAAAGCTTGTTTTCGAGCGACATTGTTACCGTGTTGAGAACGGGATAGTTCTGGCAGGATACAAGTAAGAGAGAAAATAGTAAAGTAAAATAAAATAAATGCTTTTTCATTTTGTTCTTTATTTCAATGAATTGTTAATTAATTGTTGCTTTTTGGTGCAAATGGGCTTGTAAAATAGATGCCGGCACAAAAGCGGGTATCTATTTTTTCAGACACGTTTGTATTTGTTGAATTGTAGTCCATTATTTTCTCGCCCTTGGGTGAAATAACTGCCACGCCGTTATTGAAATAATCGCTCCAACCTTTCACGTAACCGAAATAAATATTTCCCGTTTCAGGATTCACCGATAAGGGGCCGTATACTATCTCCGCGTTAGGAAAATCGGCAGATGGAAGCGAGAATATTTCTCGTCCTTCTCCTAACGAAGAATAAGTAATAAGACCGGGATTAAAACCGCTATTTCCCAAAATATAAAAACCGGAACCTGATTTTGCTTCCATATCAAAAGTACGTTGCGTGAAAGTGTTGATATTTATATCATACAAATTGGCACGATTTAATTTCGTTAAATTTTCTTTTGAAACTGTCCAAATTATTTTTTCGGCGCCGGTTACCATTACTTTCAATTCATTGGTGTGTGCTTTTACCAATCCGGCAATTTGACTTCCAAAATCAGCCTCTTTTACCACCTCTCCTGTATTTCCGTCAATTTTTACAATTTTTGTGCGCGCAACAGCATACACGTAGTTGTCTATAACCGCCATTTTCATTTTGCTGAAACGGTTGTTGGTCTCCACTTTTCCGGTAACTTTGTTTGAAGCGAGGTCAACAATGTACATTGGGCCGCCACTTTCCACAACGAAAGCGTTCTTTTCATTAGGTACGGCAATATTGGTGGTCCAACCGTCAAATCCTTCGTCAACAACGGCTTTCAATTTAGCCGTTTCGGCATCGGCAATAATCAAACGGGCAAGGCCGCCGTTTCTGGTGCCATTTTGCGAAATAATGTAGATGTTTCCGTTTGCAATGGCCATATCTTGCGCGGCGTTTCCTAATTTTTTGCCATCGTTGGCTTTGATGAAAATGGAGTCTTCGGCATTGCCTTCAAAATCGATAAATGAAAGTGTTCCCGTTTCGTCGCCCATATTTCCTTCCGCAAGCACAAACGCGCCGTATTTGTATTTTGGATACGCTACAACGGTGATGGCGTGCGCTGCTTCTCCACCGTTATTAGCCACGTTGAGGATGATTTTGTATTCTCCGGGTTCGGTGGCAGAAAAAATGTAGTTTTTGTCTTTGGAAACTTCACTTCCATTTACTTTCCACACAAACGTGGCTTTTTCATCGTTGGTTACGGTAGGGTTTAACTCCAACGTGGCGCCTTGTTTGATGAAATAATCTTTTTGAAGTTCTGAGATGGCAGGCGCTTCCAATTCTTCCACTGCAGCGGGTTCGTCACTACAAGAAGCGAACAATATTGCCACAGCTAACATACTGTAAATAAATAGCTTTTTCATTTTTCAATTAATATTAATTTGTTTTTCATTTTTTAAAATATGCAACCACGCCACTTCCGTTTGCCACATCGGTTTTGAACGTATGTTTTATTTCTTTGGTTGTGGTGTTGTAAATTACAACGTCTTGCCCCATTCCCGAAATAAAAATATCTTCCGTATTATCAATCGTACCAATTTTATATTCCATCAGAAGTCTGATTCCGTGGCTTTCTAAATCCATATTTAGCGGATTGGCTTTATTGGTTGTTACATCATATCTGTGTGAACTTCCTTCATAGGTTGTCCAATCAAAACTACAAGTATAAATACTGTTATTGGTAAATGTGAGATTTGCCGCGTTTATGTCCTTTACTTCTTCAATTGTTTCGGATTCGGTAGTCAGTTTATATAGTTTGTAGTCGGGGTAATTGGTGTTAAAGAATAACACTCCTTTTGTGGCAGAAACAATTCCGGTGGGATTTTTAGCTGTGGTTATAACTTTTTCTTCCTGCATTTTATTGATATCTACTACTGATATTTTATTATCAGCTCCTTGCCCTGAATTGCAAACGTAAATTTTGCCGTCGTTAATTGCCAGTCCTTCCGCCAAGGTACCGCTTAATGTGGCGAAAGCGTCTAACGCTAAGGTAGCGGTATCTAACCGAACTACTTCATTTGAATAACTGCTAATGTATCCTTTCCCGTTTTCGAAAACGATATTGCGTGGTTTAGCTGCAGCACCTTTCGCGTTGGTAAACGGTATTCGTTTGATGGATTTTCCGTTTGCCGGATTAATTACTTCAATGTAGTTTGTGCCCTCAGTGGCGGCAGCGCCCATTCCCGGGCCGGTTACCACGCAATACATTTTACTGCCGTATATTTTCAGGTCGTTTCCTGTATCTCCCAATTTTGTGCCGTTTGATGCAAGAAATTGCTTTGTGAGTATTTTTCCGCTTGAGAGATCATACCAAGCTAATTCGGCATTGTCTTGTCCGGCATATCCTTCGCTTAAAATCCAATAGCCAAGTAACTGAGGCTTTTGAGCTTGCTTAATTGAGATGTTTATTTTTTTACCGGATAAAGATGAAAATACTACCTCTGTTTCACGCGGCGCGTACCCCTCGTTTTTGGTTACAATAATTGTTACTTCTTTTTCACCTTCTACATAAGTCGTGCTTCGTGTTTTTGGGTCTTTATCTTTAACTTTCACAAAAATCCAATCGGGTAAATCGTTTACCGACCAGCTTTCGTTACTTTCCAACTCAAATGCTTCGCTTCCGCCTTCAAAGCCAAAGGCTAATTCTTGTGTTTCTAATGTCGCGTTTAACAACGGCTCAAAATCGTCTTTACAAGATATCAAAACGATTGTGGCGACTATCATCGCCAAACTGATGATTTTTTTCATTCTAATTTCTGTATTTATTTAGTGATTAAATGCAAATCAATAACTCCCGATACTTCGGTGGATGTTTCGCCAAGCCAGCCGCTTTGTTGATTAAGGCCGGTGTATATTTTCACGAAATCAATTCCGGCAAGTTTTACAGAGGTCCCGTTTTTATTCACTGCCCAGTCTATATCCAGCTTCGAGGCTTCTTCGTTGTTGGGAACGTTGTCGGCATATCCCCACTCATACGCGTGCAAAACGAAATTTTCCCCTGTTCCATCTTTATCTACGGCGTTATCAGCCAATTTGGTTCCTGTGAATGACAATTCATCGTTTGGCAACCATTGCGGCCAATAGCTTTGCGTGTGAAAACTGGTTTTATGCATAAAGCCGGTGGTGTTGCCGCTGGCGTTCCATTTGATGTAAGTGATATCGGTTACATTTTCGTCTTTATCGTGAGGCACGGGTGTTTTGTTTTCGTCGGGTTTGAAGTAAGTGATTTTATAATTGTGTATAGTAGATTTACTGCCGTATTCGCTTCCGGCCAATTCATACCATTCATCATCGGGTTTGCCGTTTTTATTTTTATCTACCGAAACCATTACAATTCCCGGTTCACTGCTTCCCGCAAAGGCATTTCCAAGCACCTGAAAGTCGCGCGCGTTGGGTTTGTTTTCAATGGTGTGATCGAATCCCACAACAACGTATCCGCCAAAACCGCCCAGCGATATTACTCCTTTATTGTCTCCGCCAATGGCATCGAGCGCTTTCTTCGCCATTATTTCGGGTGAGTCTCCGACTTCGTATTTGGGAAGTTTGTTCACAAACTGGCCCGGCGCGGGTTTATATTCAAACACCTTTGTGATGTAAGGCGATTTTTCTTCGGGATCGGGTTCCGGCTGTGGCACTTCGGTGCCACAGCCGGATAGGAGCAAAAAGGCAGATAAAACTGCTGTGAAAAATAGAGAATGTTTTGTCATATGTTTTAATGTTTAGTTGTCCTTATTTTCTGGGTAAAAGCGCAAAGTGAGCCGGGATATCTCCCGTTTTCACGCTCCATTTCTTTTTTCCTTGCGGACTGAAACAATATAAAAATCCGGGGTTTACGTAATCTCCGGCATCGGTAATGTATATATCTTTTGTGTCGGGATGCACCATTAAACCGTAGGGCATTTCCAAGTTTTTTTCAGATCCGTCGGTAATTAATTGACGGGTAATGATTTCTTTTGTTTTTGTGTGGATAAGCGCGAAGCCGATGCTGTTTCCGTAATTTCCGGTACTGTAGATGTAAAGCGAATCGTCATCGAGCCAAAAGTTGGATACCGGAACATTCAACGTGTCGGTTACCGTTCCTTCTTGCGAATCGATTAAAAACAGCTGCGAGGGATAATTGCCGTGATTGCCACGTGAGGAAACCCAAATGTTTCCGCGCTTATCCGCTGTTACCCTGTGCAGGTTATAATCTACCTCGATGCGTTTTTCCTCCGTGAACGTGGCAAGGTCTATTACCGAAACCGTTTTTTCGTACTTTTCCATATTTCCGGCACCCATATAACCACCGGAATTGGCTACGTATATTTTGCCGTTGGCAATAGCCAGGCCGTCAGGCTGAAATCCAACGACGCACTTGTCCACAATCTCCAGCGTGGCGGTGTCTATTTTGGCTACGAAGCCGCGTTGGGTGTAATCGGGGTTAATTTCAATGGGACCCGCGTAGGATGTGGCGTATGCATATTGTTGATGAAAAGCGATGTAACGGCAATTGGGGATGTCTATTTGTCCGATTCGTTTGACGGTTCGCGCGTTCATTACTTCAATTTTGTTTGAGGCGTTGATAACGGCATAAAGGCGGTTGCCATAAATCTGCAAATCGTTTCCCACATCGCCTAATTCTTTGGGTACGGAGGGGTTTTTTTCGGCATAAATATTTCGCTGATAGGAACCGGTGGTAAAATCGAAAAAATCGAGGGTAGATTTATTACTTCCCATATTTCCTTCGTTCAGCAGGTAAAAACCGACGTAATTGGCACTTGCTCCGGCATCAATCATAGTGATATCGGAAAGCAGTAATTCCACATCTTTTCTGCAAGAAGCGAAAAAAACAAACAATGAAATCAATAAAACAAGAACACTGCTTATTTTCATTTTAATTTTTCGGTTTTTGCTTTCTTTCATCATATCTCCACAGTTAATGTGAGTTTATAATTTCGTTTCGGCATCGGGTAATTCAAAACCACTTCGTAATCTTGGCTGAAAAGGTTGTTTACTTCCAGCGAAAGCTTATTGGAGAAATTCTTCCACGTAAAAGTTTTCACGAGCGACAAATCGCTTGTGTACCAAGGTTGTTCGTAATTATCGTGAATGTTTGCCGAGCTGTGGTATCGCTCACCAATATAGATAAAACTGTAATTCAACTGCCATTCCTTGTACATTAAATTGGCAACGAGCGAGCCGCTATGCCACGGAATATAAGCAATTTGCCCACTGTATGTAATGGCTTCCAGTTCCTTGTTTTTACGACGGGTAAAATCTTGCGCTTTTTGAAATGTGTAGCTTGCTTTCACGTTCAGCAGCCAATCGGGGTTGAATTGCGCGGTTGAATTTGCCGAAAAATCAATACCGCGAATTTCAACTTCTCCTACATTCATCATCATCCACCGATACATTCCGCTGCCTTTGGGAACGGCGATAATTTTGTTGGTTACCTGATTGTAATACGCGTCGGTTTGTATCTGCCAATGGCGGATAAACCCGTGGCTGTAGTTCTTTTCGTATTGTAAGCCTACGTTGTATTGATGGGTGTATTCGGGCTCCAGTTGCGCGTTTCCTATATCGGTGTAATACAAATCGTTGAACGTGGGCATACGGAAAATATGCTTGTAAAACGCCCTGAAACTGAGGTTGTGCCGGGCAAACGGTTTATAAGAAGCAAACAATGCGGGTGTAAACCGGTTTTTGTGATTCGCAGCCGCGGCCGAATCCGTTTTGTGTAGTTTGTCGTTAACAAACGTTCCGAGAATGCTACCTTGCATTTTTAGTTTTCCGAAATCCACAGCCGTAGCGGCGGCAACAAGAGTTGTATATCGGGTAGGGGAAACAAATCCGTCCAAATCCGAATCGAGGGTGTTCCACTGAAAATCACCCGACAAAGAAACGTCCCAATTACTGAGAATGGAGTACTTGTTAGCGAGCGATACATAGAATTCCTGTTGTTGAAATGAATTGTCGATATACATTAATGTGGTATCGGGATTGAGGTAACGCATATAATCGTTTGCGTATTTCGCGTTCACCTGCATATCGTACTTGGGTGTTACCGTGGTGAAAAAGGCGCCTTGCACAAAGAAGTTGCGGTCCCATTGACGTTGCGCGCGCTTCCAAATATTGTTTACAATGGCACCCGGTATTCCGCGTTCTGATGTGTAAAAATAAGATTTCACATTCCAATGCCCCTGATTGAGCAAGCCGTATAGCCCGCCTTCGAGGCGAATGGCATCGATATCGCCGTTTTCACGCACGGCGGTGGTGTCGTACACCGTTTCCCGCGTAAGAGGGTGCACGCGCTTATATCGATACTTGTATTTTCCCGAAGAGTTCACCCATTCCGCGTTCAGCATAGTTGAAAGGTTGTCGGAGATTTTCTGTTCCCACAAAACCGAAGGGTTAAAAAGATGAAACGATCCGCTGCGCAATACGGCACGTATATTGTAAGTATCGCCGTACTCAAACGTGGGGCGCCGCGAGCGCAAATACACACTTCCCGAAGTTCCAAAATCACGTGCCGGTTGAAAAATTTCGCTTTTTTGTCCGTTGTACAACGAGATGGACTCAATATTGTCCAAAGAAAACTTTCCTAAATCAATTTGTCCGTTTTGCGCGTTACCGAGTTGAATACCATCGTAAAACACACCCATATGGTTGGTACCCATACTGCGTATGTCCACGGTTTTTAGTCCGCCAATGCCGCCGTAGTCTTTAATTTGAATTCCTGAAAAATAACGTATGGCATCGGCCACGGAAAGGCTGTTCATCGATTTTAATTCTTTTCCCGTTAGCTTTTGCGCGGGTATAACTTCGTTGTAAGATTTTGCGGTTACAATTATTTCGGGCAATTGGTGCAAGCTGTCCACGCTGGTTTGCGCCAATAACGGAACGGTTATCGCACAAAGAGCAACAACAAAAATCACAACAATTTTCTTAAAAACGTTCATCTTGTACCGAAGTTATTATTCCGGCAAAGCATTCTGAAAATGAAGCGCGTAAAATAAAATGAGATTTGTTCGCGAGTCGTTTTCAAGCTTTATTCCCCGAAAGCTATGTAACTAATTGCGAAATAATGGCAGGTCTTCTGACTTACTCTCGTGCTTGAACGCCTTCCCATCCATTTAAAAACAGACAGTGGCAGAGGGGTTGTTCAGCACATAAGCGGAGCTTACAGCAGCGGGCCTGTTCAGGATTTTCACCTGATTCCCTTTTCATTACGCGTTCCGAAGCTAATTGGAAAGCGTAACACCACTATTTCGGGTGCAAAGATAAGCAATAATCTTGGAATTTTGCTTTGAATGCGAAAGTTTATTTTTATAGAAAAAACCGAGGTTATGGGTTGAATGGATTAATTTTTGCGGCTCTCTAAATATCGGATCAGAATTTCGCTTTTTTCTTTCTCAAACTTCAGTTGCTCAATATCCAGCAAAAGCGATGAAAGTTCAAAAGATTGCGCGATGGCTTTTTTTGAAGGGCTGCTCATATGCACCGAAATATTTCGGTTCCCGATGAATTGAAGGGTCAGTGGTTCGTTTTGGAAAGAATAAATAAATTTCCCCACACCGTTCTCGTCATCTCCCGTGAAACGCACAATTTCGTAATTTCTCTCCGATGTTCTGAATGAGTAATTTAACCCATCGGAAGTAACGGATTGCGATTCTGCAAAACTTCCTTCCTTGGTTGAAACATGTATTTTATGGTGTTTAAGGGCAGTTCCCACTAGAATGCTTTCAAGAAAAAGCCTACCCTGTTCGGTAACGCCCGCGCGAAGCCCGTTTTGATTGAGCGAGGCGGAAAAAGGATAGCTTTTAGGTTGATATTCACCAAATTCTTGGTACCTTTCATCGCGCACATAGTTAAAATTCTCCAGCATTTCATTGAGCAACGCGTAATTTACCCTGAGCATAGAATCGCAAAAGGCAATGTTTCGTTTGTTTTCGGCCATTCGCACGTCTTGCATCAACGCCATGCCCGATTTTATCTCATTGTATGCTTTAGGAAAGAGTATTCTAATGCTGTCAATCTTGAGTTTAGCCAAATCGTAATTCCCATTCCGAAGTGACTCTTCGGCTTGCGAAAGATATCTTTTCGCTCCTTTTTCGTCGCCCGAACACGAAGCGAAAACAAACGTGCAAGCAGTAATTAAAACAACTAATTGTGATAAAGTACGCATTAAATCAGAAGAAATTGTTTACTTTGTTTTTTACAAAATTACAAAATAAATAATCGGTATCGCGCTTTTAAAGCCCATTTATTGTAATTTTGCAATTGATAACAGAAAATTAGGCGTGTGGAATGTTGAAGTAAGATAAGAAACTTATTTTTTAATAAGGGATGCGGGCATCATTGCTCTCACAACAACTCGGTTGTTGTGAACGGTGTAAATGATTGCCATTTTCTTAAAGAGAACGGCTCTGGCAGAGGTGCCAAAACGCAGGACATCTTCTTTATCAGACACGCGAATGGATTCAGCATAGTTTGAAAGACGGGAAATCGTTTTATACAAATCTTCTTGATGTCGAATGGCTGTTAACGGCAGACTTTTTTGAATAATGTAACGAATATAAGTTCGAATGTCTTCCTCTGCCGAAGGTAAAATTTCGATGCTATATTGCTTCATTAATGACGTTTTGATAATTTTCGCATATCCATTCCGTAATGCGCACTCATCATATCGGTTATTCCATCGAAAACCTCATTTATGGTGCGTGTGTTTTCATTCGGTTTATATTCGCGATTACTGTAATCTGTATTTTTGAATGTTTCTTCAAGGTTGTCTTCAAGCTCTTTTGCGACATAGGTTTCCGGAGGTTCAGAGACAGCGTTATCCAAAAACCCGATGTAATCACTAAGTTCACGGAGTTTTTCGGTAGGGAGTTCTTCTATTTTACGCTGTAATTGCTTGCGAAGTTGATTTTCTGTTGACATAATGATGTGATTTTATGTAATACAAAGATACTGTTTTTTTGATGAAATAAAATCGTTCTCATTTAAATATTAAAAAGTAAAATTAATTATGGAAATATCTCAAAAAGAGATAATAACGTTTTTAGATAAACCCATTTTTCGGCTGATTTCCCAAGCAGCCGATGAAATGCAAATCGATTGCTACGTAATCGGTGGATACGTGCGCGATTTCTTTTTGTACCGCCCTTCAAAAGACATAGATATCGTTGCCATAGGCAAAGGGATTGAGCTGGCGCAAGCGGTGGCCGAAAAGTTGGGCCGGCGTACAAAGCTTTCCGTTTTTAAAAATTTTGGAACCGCCCAACTCAAGTACAAAGAGTATGAAATTGAGTTTGTTGGCGCGCGAAAAGAATCGTACACCCGCGACTCGCGCAAACCCATTGTGGAAGACGGCACACTGCAAGACGACCAAAAACGCCGCGACTTCACCATTAACGCCATGGCATTTTGTCTCAACAAAAACCGGTTCGGCGAATTGTTAGACCCATTTAACGGCTTGCAAGATTTGGAAGATTTAATCATCCGCACGCCGCTCGACCCCGATATCACCTTCAGCGACGACCCGCTCCGCATGATGCGCGCCATTCGCTTTGCTTCGCAATTGGGTTTCGATATCCTTCCCGAAACGTTCGACGCCATTACACGCAACAAAAAACGCATCGGCATTGTGTCTATGGAGCGCGTTTCAGACGAACTAAACAAAATAATTTTGTCGCCCAAGCCATCCATCGGTTTCATTTTGCTGGAAAAAACGGGGCTGCTGGAGCTCATTTTCCCCGAACTGGCGGCAATGAAAGGCGCCGAAACAAAAGACGGGGTGGGGCACAAAGATAATTTTTATCACACGCTCATGGTGCTTGACAATATGGCCAAATTCACTGATAATCTGTGGCTTCGCTGGTCGGCATTGTTGCACGATATTGCCAAGCCCGTCACCAAGCGCTGGGACCCGAAACTGGGTTGGACGTTCCATAACCACAGCTTTATAGGCGAAAAAATGGTACCGAAGATATTTCGCCGGATGAAGCTGCCACAAAACGAGAAAATGAAGTACACGCAAAAACTCGTATCGATGCATATGCGCCCGATGCAGTTGGTGGAAGATGAAGTAACCGATTCCGCCGTGCGGCGCCTGCTCTTTGACGCCGGCGATGATATCGACGATTTAATGACGCTGTGCGAAGCCGATATCACATCTAAAAACCCCGAAAAAGTGCGGCGTTTTTTGAATAATTTTAAAATCGTGCGCCGCAAACTCAAGGAAATAGAAGAGAAAGACCGCGTGCGCAATTTTCAACCACCTATTGACGGAAACGAAATTATGGAAATTTTCGGCTTGGGACAGGGTAGGGAAGTGGGCGAATTAAAATCGCACATCAAAGAAGCCATTTTAGAAGGCGAAATTCCCAACGAGCGCGAAGCGGCATATGCGTTTTTGTTGAAAAAAGCGGAAGAATTAGGATTGAAACCGAAAAAATAAATAACCGATGAAAAAAATCGTTTTGTGTGCCGTAAACTTAGTGTTTGTGTTTTGTGTGTTTTCACAAACAACGTGGCACAATCCGCTAACCGAGAGTTATCACGTTATTCAAAACCAAGGCTGGACAAGCGAAATTGGTAAAACCTACCAACGACTGCCCAACCGTGCCAAAGAGAGTGTGCGAAAAGCGGTGTGGAACTTATCGGAAAACGCTGCCGGGTTGGCACTTCATTTTTACACAAACGCGGAAAAAATTGAAATCCGGTATGGTGTTACCGGCAGCCATGCCATGGCGCACATGCCTGCCACCGGAAAATCGGGTGTGGACTTGTATGCCATTGACTCCGACGGAAAGTGGCGCGTAGCCACCGATAAATTCAATTTCGGCGACACCATCACCTACACATTCAATAATTTAACGCAGAGCGCTTATCACAAGCATGGTTTTGAATATCGGTTGTTTTTACCGCTGTATAATACGGTAAAATGGATGGAGATTGGTGTGCCCGACTCAGCACAGTTTAAATTCATTCCGGTACTCAACGAAAAACCCATTGTTGTTTACGGAACATCCATCGCGCAGGGCGGATGCGCGTCACGGCCGGGAATGGGATGGACAAACATTTTGTCGCGAACGCTTGACTATCCCGTTATTAATCTTGCTTTTTCGGGAAATGGGCCCTTGGAAAAAGAACTGGTGAATTTAATGGATGAGTTGGATGCATCGCTCTATATTTTTGATTGCCTACCCAATATGGGAGCCCTTTCGTCGGAAGAGATTGTGGAAAGAACCGTTTACGGGGTAACAAAACTTCGGGAAAAGCATCACACACCCATTCTTGTTGTAGATCACATCGGATACAGAAATGACGAGCTCAATCCATCCACCAGAGAATCGGCGGACAGAATGAATACGGCTTCGCGACAGGCATTCGATTCGCTTGTGGCATTGGGAGTGAAAAACATTTATCACTTGCACAAAGACACCATCGGCTTCCCCAATAACGGTTGCGTGGATTACATTCACCCAAACGATCTGGGAATGCAGGCGTACGCGGACGCGTATGAGAAAAAAATCCGCGAAATATTGAACATGCCCATCGGTAACATCAATACAACCAATCCCGTTAGCCAGCGCAGAGAACCGGATATTTACGAATGGAAAGAAAGACATCAAAACATTTTAAAAAACGTTCAATTGCAATGGCCGAAAAAAGTCATCATCGGCAATTCAATCACCCATTATTGGGGTGGCGAACCGGGCCGTGAAAACGGAAGCCAAAGCTGGCACAAACAAATGAAGCCCATCGGCTTTTTTAATTTAGGCTATGGCTGGGACAAGATTGAGAACGTCCTTTGGCGTGTCTATCACGGTGAATTAGATGGTTATGAAGCGGATGAAGTGGTGTTGATGATAGGAACCAACAATTTGGGCGCCAACACTCACGATGAGATAGTGGAAGGGCTGCAATTTCTGCTGAACCAAATTGAAATTCGTCAACCAAGAGCTAACATAAAGGTTGTTGGGCTACTGCCTCGTCGAGGAAAAGAATCGGAAATAAAGCAAATCAATGAGCAGATTTCAAAAATGGCTTTGCGGAATAATTACATCTTTTTAGATGTGGGCGACAAACTCTTAAACCGAAGCGGCATAATTGACGAAACATTGTTTTTAGATGGATTGCATCCCAACGAAAAAGGCTATTCGCTTATCGTAAACGATATCATTAAATCTTCTCGCTGAAATCTAAAAACAAAAACCGGGAAGAAAAAAATGCGTTTTTGAATTGTTAATAGTTTAGTGAGTGTAAATTATCCGTTTCGTCATATTTTTTTGCTACCTTTGCAGTCGCCTTACGGAAATTCAAAAATTACGTATGTCAAACAGGAAAAAAGTCTCTACAGCCCGCTTTTTAAACGCTAAAATCACGTCCACCATCAGCATCACGCTGGTGTTGGTGTTGTTGGGAATTACGGTTATCATATTGTTTTTAGGCAACGGAATATCTCATTACGTAAAGGAAAACATGAGCTTTAACGTGATGCTTTCAGGCGATGTATCCGAAGCCGATATCAACAAAATAAGAACCAACCTCGACGCGCAACCTTTTGTTAAATCGTCGCGATTCATCAGCAAAGAAGAGGCTAAAGAGCAATTGATACAGGAGTTGGGCGAAGATCCCGAAGAGTTGTTGGGATATAATCCGGCACAAGATTGCATTGAAATATTTCTGCATTCCGAATACGCCAATACCGACAGCATTGCCATAATAAACAGTGCGATACGTCAGGATACGAACGTAACGGATTTGCTGTATCAGCACGAGGCTATCGATTTAATTAACGAAAACCTTTCCAAAGTAATGGCCGTTTTATTGGCTTTGGCCGTGGTCTTGCTTTTTATTTCATTCACGCTCATCCGCAACACCATACGCCTGAGCGTATATTCAAAACGGTTCATCATTCACACAATGAAACTGGTGGGCGCTACCAATCGCTTCATCCGCCGTCCGTTTGTGGTGAACAATATTTTCACGGGAATTGTAGCCGGGTTGCTTGCCAACGGCATCATTTTCTCGTTCTTAACATATTTCGATAAAGAATACGGCAACATCAAGTCCATCATCAGTTTAACCGATATGGGCATTGTGTTTGCCATTGTTATTCTTTTGGGCGTTTTCATCTCAACGGTGGCCACCACATTTGCCGTGAACCGTTATTTGAAAATGGATACCGACAACCTTTATTACGTTTAAAATTTTACTGTAAATGTCAGAAAAAAGCATTGCTTTAAGCAAACTAAACTGGATAATCTGCGGCGTGGCCGTTGTTTTTATCATTTTGGGCTTCCTGTTGATGACGGGGCCGGGCACCACGCTCGAAGGCGGTTTTGAACCCGATATCTTCAGCGCGCGCCGCATAAAAGTGGCACCCATCATTTGTTTGTTCGGATTTGTATTGATGATTGTGGGAATCCTCTATCCGGCAAAAGACAAAAGAAGAGAAGAGAGAAAATAACTCTTCAGAAAAATCAAGCTATTTCTTTATAAGTAAACAAATTACACATGAGCATATTAGAAGCAATTATCATTGCTATTGTTGAAGGTTTGACCGAGTTTTTACCGGTTTCCTCCACCGGGCATATGATTATTGCACAAGCCCTGATGGGGGTTGAGAGCACTGATTTTGTTAAAGCATTCACCGTTATTATTCAATTCGGTGCCATATTAGCCGTTGTTGTCCTGTATTGGAGACGGTTTTTTCAGTTGAATCCCATTAAAGTGTTTGACGAAGACGCGGTGCTGGGAATGAAACCTTCACAAAAAAGAACAACCTATTTAAAACGATTTCTCTTTAAATACGATTTCTATTGGAAATTATTCATCGCCGTGTTGCCCGCAGGAATAATTGGCTTGTTGGCAGGCGATTATATTGATATGATGCTGGAAAATGTCACCGTAGTGGCCGTTATGCTGGTGCTTGGCGGTATTCTGATGCTGTTTGTGGACAAATGGTTCAACCGTCCCGCACACAACCAAAACATCACTTGGCAGAGAGCCGTTAAAATCGGTTTTTTCCAATGCATCGCGATGATTCCGGGCGTATCGCGCTCTATGGCGAGCATCGTGGGCGGTATGGCCACCAAACTAAACCGAAAAAACGCTGCCGAATTCTCTTTCTTTTTGGCAGTCCCCACAATGGCTGCTGCTGCGGGATACAAAGTATATCAGTTAATGAAAGACCCGGTGAGCTTTCACATGTTGCAAGAAAATTGGAGCGTTCTGGTTTTAGGAAACATCGTGGCCTTCATTGTAGCCATAGGGGCTATTAAATTTTTTATCGATTTTCTCACCAAATACGGCTTCAAAGCGTTTGGGGTGTACCGCATCATTGTGGGCGGCATTTTGCTATTTCTCATCTTTTCGGGCGTCGACCTGAGTATGGCGTAATTTTTATGGATTTTATTGAAGGGGAGATATTGCATATCAACAAACCGCTGCATTGGACCTCGTTCAGAGTCGTTCGGGTGGCAAGAGCAAAGCTATGCAGTAAGTTGGGCATCAAGAAGTTGAAAGTAGGACACGCCGGCACGTTAGATCCGTTGGCAACAGGCGTAATGACCATTTGCATCGGAAAAATGACCAAGAAAATTGATGAGCTTCAAGCCCTTACCAAAGAATACGAAGCTGAAATACGATTAGGCGCCACCACGCCTTCGTTTGATTTGGAGACCGAAATTGATGCTGAATATCCCGTTCATCATATTACGGAAAGACTTGTAAGAGAAACGCTGCAACAATTTACGGGAGAAATTCTGCAAATTCCGCCGGTATTTTCCGCCTGCAAAGTGGACGGCAAACGAGCATATGAACTGGCGCGAAAAAATGAGAAAGTTGAACTAAAACCCAAATTATTGGTTATAAACAGTATTGAATTGTTGTCTTACAACCTTCCGTTTATAAAAATTCGCGTAGTTTGCGGCAAAGGCACCTACATTCGGGCGCTGGCAAGAGATATTGGCGAAGCCTTGCAATCCGGCGCGCACCTTACCGCGCTCACCCGCACACAAGTGGGAGAGGTTACCCTAAAAGATTGTTTAGAAATGAGCGAATTAGACAGTTTCTTTGATAACAACATCCAAACAAAAAAATAAAAAACACATATAATATACAGGTTATTTTTAAGTATGAAATTATCTCAGTTTAAATTTAATTTACCCGAAGAGTTGATTGCTAAATATCCGGCTCACCACAGAGATGAGTCGCGATTAATGGTTGTGCACAAGGATTCCGATAAAATTGAACACAAAACGTTCAAAGATATTCTTGATTACTTTAACGAAAAAGACTTTTTTATTTTCAACGACACCAAAGTGTTTCCCGCCCGTTTATTTGGAAACAAGGAAAAAACAGGCGCGAAAATAGAAGTTTTCTTGCTGAGGGAATTAAATCCCAGCCAACACTTGTGGGATGTGCTTGTGAATCCCGCGCGCAAAATAAGAATTGGCAACAAGTTGTATTTCGGAGAAAATGAAGAACTGGTGGCCGAAGTAATCGACAACACCACTTCTCGCGGACGCACATTGCGATTTCTGTACGATGGGCCTTACGACGAGTTTAAAGACCAACTTTTCGCGATTGGCGAAACGCCCATCCCCGAATATTTAGAACGCGATGCCGAACCGGACGACGCCGAGCGTTACCAAAATATTTTCGCTTCACAAGAAGGCGCGGTTGTGGCGCCCGCCGCCGGCTTGCATTTCAGCCGCGAATTGATGAAACGAATGGAAATTAAGGACATTGATTTCGGTTTCATCACGTTGCACAACGGCTTAGGCGCTTACAGGGTGATTGATGTGGAAGACCTTACAAAGCACAAAATGGAGTCGGAACAAATGTCCATTAGCGCCGAGTTGTGCCAAAGAGTAAACAAAGCCAAAGACGAAGAGCGGAATATTTGCGCGGTGGGCACATCGGTATTACGCGCTGTGGAAACCACCGTTAGCACCGACGGACATATAAAACCCAGAGACGGGTGGACCAATAAGTTCATTTTTCCGCCATACGATTTTACATTGGCAAATAGCTTAGTAACCAATTTTCATTTGCCGTACTCCACGTTGTTGATGATGACAACGGCTTTTGGCGGATACGAAAAAATTATGGATGCCTACCAAGTGGCCATTAAGGAAGAATATCGCTTTGGCGCCTATGGCGACGCGATGCTGGTTATTTAGGATAGTGCACTTGGTGCGGTATATAGCTGCGCTGATAGATTCACTGCGTGAATGATAAGCGTTACGCGATAGAAACTTTATCACGAACGAAGTGAGTTTTATCGTTTTGTTGAAAACAAAAACTATCGCGTAAACCTATCTAAAAAAATAGGAATTATTTTACGAAATGGTTGATTTTTATAAATACTGCATATTTTTATCCCTCGGCTCCAATTTGGGGAATAAGCAAAAGAACATTGAGCGTGCGTATAAAGAAATTGAAAAGCGGATTGGAACCATTGTTTCCAAATCCGCTTTTTATTGTACCCAACCCGTAGGGTTTGAATCCGAAAATGATTTTGTGAATTCCGTGTGTGAAGTAAACACTTCGTTAAACGCGCACACCGTTTTAAAAGAAACCCAAGAAATTGAAAAAGAGATAGGACGCGTCACAAAATCTAAGAACCAACACTACGAAGACCGTATAATTGATATTGACTTGCTGCTATTCGCAGACACAATTGTAGAAGAAACTAATTTAATTATTCCGCACCCACGGCTGCATTTGCGTGATTTTGTGCTAACTCCTCTCGCGGAAATTGCATCCGATGTCATCCATCCCGTTTTCAACAAAAGTATTTTGCAATTAAAGAGGGAATTGGCGGAAAATGCGTGCCAAAACAAGAGGCCCTGAGACACGACATAAATGCGAAAATCACCCGCCAAACAACTTACGGAAAAAGTGATTGCACCCCGCTTTTTATTGTGCCGGTTGATGCTTAATAAACGTACCTCTATCCAATTCTTCGAACGCCAAATTCAACTCTTCGCGCGTGTTCATCACAATGGGCCCGCCCCACGAAATGGGTTCGTCCAAAGAGTCGCCTGATAAAACCAACATCCGCAATCCTTCGCCTCCGGCAGTAAACACCAATTGCTCGCCTTGGGTGAACAACACAGCCATACGAGAATCGATGGCGCTTTGTTTATCGCCCGTGGTTCCGTTCCCTTCCACTACGTACGAGAAAACATTTTCGCCGGATGGAGTGGGGATGGCCATCGTTTTTCCGGGATAAATCATCACATCCAAATACCGTACTTTTACGTATTCGGCTTGCATAGCGCCTTCCGTGCCTTCATAATTTCCCGATAAAACACGAATTTCACCGTTTTCGTCTTTCAACACCGGCACCATATCTGCGGTTATATCGCGGTATTTAGGCTCGGTCATTTTGTCCTTTTGAGGCAGGTTTACCCACAATTGAGCGCCCAACATTCGGTCTGAAGCAATGGGCATTTCTTGGTGCAATATGCCGCTTCCTGCCGTCATCCACTGGCAATCACCTTCACCAATGGTGCCTTTGTTACCCAAACTGTCTTCGTGGTCGATGCGCCCTTTTATGAGATAGGTTACGGTTTCAATTCCTCGATGGGGATGCCACGGAAAGCCTTTTGTGTAATCGTCGGGATGGGTGGAATCGAACGCGTCGAACAATAGAAACGGATCAAAATCGCGCACATCTCGATAACCGAAAACCCTGACCAAATGAACTCCGGCGCCATCAATCTGATTGGAGCCTCTAACAATTCTTCGAATTTCTCTTGTATGCATTTTTAGCTGCAAGGTACAATATTTTTGTTTATTTACAAAAAATCGATATTATTCAATCCTATCGTTTGACAAGACAAAAAAAAGCGAGATATTTGCAAATAAAAACTACAAAATATGGCAATTTTTGGAAAAAGTTACGACTATTATTTAGGTTACGCCTTGAGCGGAGGCGGCGCGAAAGGATTTGCTCATTTGGGTGCCCTGAAAGTGCTGGAACGATACGGATTGAAACCCGACACCATTGCCGGAACAAGTGCCGGAGCCCTTGCCGGCGTGTTTTATGCCGACGGTTTCCATCCCGATGAAATTGAAGAATTGTTCAGAAAAAAAGAGTTAAGAGAATTTGTTCAGTTCGCGCTTCCCACCAGCGGCTTTCTTAAAAACGCGGGCTTGCATTCTTTTCTAAAAAAGAACCTTAGAGCAACAACTTTTGAAGAGCTTAAGATGCCTTTTTATGCCGTTACCACCGATTGGAATAACGCGCGCACCGTGGTTTTTTCTCGAGGAGAGCACTTGGTGGATGCCGTTGTGGCATCTTGTTCCATTCCCGTCATATTTTATCCGCAATATATTGAAGATGTGCCGTATGTGGATGGCGGATTATTGAAAAATTTCCCTGTTTCGGTTATTCGCGAAAAATGTAAATTTGTGATCGGCGTGAACGTGTCGTTGATGGTTCCACCGGCCGAAAAAAACAACATTAGAAGAATGGCGGAAAGAACCTTTAACCTAATGTCTAACTCAAACACGCTTTTCGACCGGGCCGATTGCGATATTTTGATTGAAACCAAAGGATTGGAAAAATACGCGATGTTCAATCTAACCAATATCGACACCATATCGAACCTGGGATTCGAATCAGCACTGGCTACAATGCGAGAAGAACATTCGTGGCGAATCATCAGGCGATGCCACCGCCATCAGGAGCTGAATAAAAAAATTGTGGGGCATTTGCAACGAATTAAAAAATGAATGTTAACGATAACCTTTATCGGAAAACAATTTCCTCATTTTTGCGGTTATAATATAAACAGATAACAACGCGCAAAAATGAATCCACACAAAATATTTATATATCAATTATTACCCCGATTATTCGGAAATTCAAAAACCGATAATATTCCTAACGGCAGCATCGAAGAGAACGGTTGCGGCAAGTTTAACGATATTACACCCAAAGTACTTCGCGAACTAAAGAAAAACGGATACACGCACATTTGGTACATTGGTGTGCTTGCGCACGCTTCAACAACCGATTACAGCGCATATGGCATTCCTACTGATTTTCCCGAAATTGTGAAAGGCAAAGCCGGCTCGCCCTACGCTGTGCGCGACTATTACGATGTTGACCCCGATTTAGCACAACATCCCGATAAAAGAATGGAAGAGTTTGAAGAGTTGGTAAAACGTACCCACAAGGCGGGATTAAAAGTGATTATCGATAACGTTCCCAATCACTTGGCGCGAAATTATAAATCGATTGTTAAACCCGAAGGAGTAGAAGATTTTGGCGCTAACGACGATACTTCCAAGAGCTTTTCCGTGAACAATAATTTTTATTACCTTCCCGGCAAATCGCTTAAGTTGCAACTGCCGCCCAATAAGTTAACAAACATCACATATCACGAAGAACCGGCAAAAGTTACCGGAAACGATTGCTTCACCCACAAGCCTACTCAATATGATTGGTATGAAACCGTAAAACTCAATTACGGAGTGGATTATCAGAATGGCAGAGCCACTCATTTCTCGGAAATTCCGGATACGTGGAAGAAAATGAAAGACATATTGTTGTTTTGGGCCGATAAAAAAGTGGACGGCTTCCGTTGCGATATGGCCGAAATGGTGCCGTTGGAATTCTGGCAATGGGCTATACCCCAGGTAAAAGCCCGTTATCCCGAGATTATTTTCTTAGCAGAAATTTACAACCCCGGCGTTTACCGTGATTTCCTTGCCAACAATACATTCGATTATTTGTACGACAAAGTGGGCCTCTACGATGTGGTGCGCGACGTTGCCTGCGGTTATCGTCCCGCCTCGGATATCACTTTCACGCTCGAAAGCGTGGGCGATATTCAACCAAAAATGCTCAACTTTATGGAAAACCATGACGAGCAGCGCATTGCTTCCGATTATTTTTTGAAAGAGGGCGAAAAAGGCAAAGCCGCCATGATTCTCACCGCGGCCATCCATGTAAATCCCGTTATGGTGTATGCGGGACAAGAATTTGGCGAAAGAGGAATGGACGAAGAGGGCTTCAGCGGAAAAAACGGCCGCACCACCATTTTCGATTATTGGTCGGTGGACACACTCACACGCTGGAACAACGGCGGAAAATGGAACAATAAACTCCTCACCGACAAGGAGAAAGAGCTATCCGCTTTCTACAAAAAGCTATTGACTGTTTGCAATGCAGAAAAATCCATTTCACAAGGCAAATATTACAACCTAATGCCGGCAAATTACGACAATCACGCCTACGATTCCACAAAAATATTTTCTTTCCTGCGAAGCCACGGAGAAGATTTATTGCTGATAATGTGCAACTTCGACTGCATAGAACAGGAGGTAAACGTCCACATCCCCGACCACGCGTACCATTTCTTCGGAATCGAGGCTACCCAACAAGGCGAGTTACACCCTTTGTTGGCCGAAAAAGAACCCAATCTGTCTTTTTCGCCGGAAAATCCTTTCAGAATGAGGTTACAAGCAAATTCGGGCGAGATTTATAAAATTTCTTTCGCATAAATTTCCCTTAAATTGGAATCAGTTTTGTACTTTTGTAGAAAAGTATAAATAAAGTATAAATCTGTAAGTTTAAGAATTTGATCATGCAGGAAAGACCATTTAAAATTTTCTCAGGGAGTAATTCACGCTATTTTGCTGAAAAAGTATGTAACAGTTTAGGCTGCCCGCTGGGCAATATGATTATTGAGCATTTTGCCGATGGCGAGTTTGCCGTTTCCTATGAGGAATCCATCCGTGGAAAACAAGTTTTTTTAATCCAATCAACCTTTCCCAGTTCCGATAACCTAATGGAATTGTTGCTGATGATTGACGCCGCGAAACGCGCGTCGGCAAAATCCATTGTGGCGGTTATCCCATATTTCGGATGGGCAAGGCAAGACCGAAAAGACAAGCCGCGCGTAAGCATCGGAGCCAAACTCATTGCCGATATGCTAAGCTCTGCCGGAATTAATAGGCTGATAACAATGGACTTGCATGCCGATCAAATTCAAGGCTTTTTCAACGTACCGGTTGACCACTTGTATGCCTCGGGCGTGTTTGTGGAATATGTGCAACAATTGGATTTGGAGAATTTGGTGATTGCCACCCCCGATGTGGGCGGAACCAAGCGCGCCAGTGCCTATTCTAAATTTTTGGGCTGTCCAATGGTAATTTGCTACAAATTGCGCAAAAAAGCCAACGAAATCTCCGACATGCAAATTATTGGCGATGTGGAAGGAATGGACGTGCTGCTTATTGACGATATTGTGGACACCGCCGGAACCGTTACCAAAGCAGCCAACTTAATTATGCAAAAAGGCGCTCGCTCGGTAAGAGCCATTGCCAGTCACGCGGTAATGTCTGACCCGGCTTCCATCAGAGTAGATCAATCGGAATTGACCGAAATTATATTTACCGACAGCATTCCGTACTCCAAAAAGTCCGAAAAAGTGAAAGTTCTTTCCGTTGCCGATATGTTTGCCGACTCCATTATCAGGGTGTGCAACAATGAGTCCATTAGTTCACTTTATGTAGTGTAACTCTCTAAAAATAGCAAAATTGAAGAAAGTACTCTTATCTTGCTTGTTGTTACTTAGCTTTGTGGCCGTTAAAAGTCAAAAGCTGAGTTTCAACGAAAACGGATTGTTTAAAATAGCACAATTTACCGATGTGCATTATGTTCATGGAAATGCCAAATCCGATACGGCCTTATTGGCCATTGAAAGAGTGCTGGAAGCGGAAAAACCCGATTTTGTTGTTTTCACCGGAGACATTGTCACCGCGCAACCCGTGAAAGAAGGGTGGGATGCGATAACCAAACGAGTAATCGATAAAAAAATTCCGTTTGCCGTTACACTCGGCAACCATGATGACGAACACGGTGTTACACGCGCTGAACTCGAAAAAATCATCACCGCCTATCCCTATAATTGCAATTATCCCACCGCCGGGCAACTCAACGGCGTGATGAACAATGTGATTCCTGTTTATGGCAGCAAGCGCGATATGCAAGTGAAATCGTTGATTTATTGTTTCGATTCCGGCGCTTATTCCACCATTGCCAACGTGAAAGGGTATGGCTGGATTACCACGGATATTATTGATTGGTATAAAAAACAAAGTTTACACTTCACGCTTCAAAACAATGTGCAGCCGTTGCCCGCTTTGGCTTTCTTTCATATTCCGCTCCCCGAATACCGATTGGCGTTCAACGATGAAAACAATAAAAGGGTGGGGGTGCGCAAGGAAGATGAGTGCCCTCCCGAGTTGAATTCCGGAATGTTCCTCGCTATGAGGGAAATGCGCGATGTGATGGCAACATTTGTAGGCCATGACCATGTGAACGATTATATGGTGAATTACCACGACATAGCGCTGGCTTACGGTCAATTTACCGGTTGGAGAACCACTTATGTTTCGGAGATGAACGGTGCGCGCATAATTGTTTTAAAAGAGGATAAACGAGAATTTGACACGTGGCTCCATTTACTGAACGGAGAAACGAAAAACAAAGTTACTTTTCCCGCCCACTTGATGAACGAGAAAAAATAGTGCAAATTTTCCACAAATGCTTTCCATTTGCTATGAATGTTAAAAAAAATGGTTATATTTGGCGAACGTTTAACTATTAAAAAATTATATTATGGCGTACAAAATTGAAGAAATTGAAGGTATTGGCGTAGTATTCGGTGAGAAACTAAGAGAAGCCGGAGTTACATCGGTAGACAAACTACTTGAAAAATGTGCATCAAAATCGGGCCGTGCCGCTTTGGCAAAAGAAACGGGAATTGAAGAAAAGTTCATTTTGAAATGGACCAACCACGCCGATTTATTCCGCATTAACGGTGTTGGCCCCGAGTTTTCGGAATTGCTTGAAGCAGCCGGAGTGGATACCGTAAAAGAATTGCGTAACAGAAACGCCGAAAACCTGTATGCTAAATTGCAAGAGGTAAACGAATCAAAACGTTTGGTTCGCCGTTTGCCTTCGCAGGAGCAAGTGGCCAAAATGATTGCCGAAGCAGGCACATTGGAACCAAAAATGACATATTAATTCACACTCCCATGGTGTGACAAAAAAACGGCTGAAAACTCAGCCGTTTTTTTATTGTAAGTTGTGCTCTTTTATAATGGTTTGCAACAATCCTTCGCACGCGTCTTCCAGCAAATCCATTACCAGTTCAAAACCGTCAGACTCGCCGTAGTAAGGGTCTGGAACATGTTTGTGCCCGGTTATTTGACGCGAAAAATCGGTCATCATATGAATTTTTTTCGCTTCTTCCGGTGTGGATGCCAACGATTTCACGTTCTTGTGGTTGTTGTTATCCATTACAATAATGTAATCGAACTGATTCAAATCCGATGAAGAAATCTTCCTTGAGCGGCTGTTAAAATCATATCCTCTTTTTTCGCCATGCATGCGCATTCGCGCATCCGGAAGTTCGCCCTGATGCCAGCCCGATGTGCCTGCCGAGTCCACTTCAATTTCGTTTTCAAGATGATTTTTCTCAATCATTCGTTTCATAATGCCTTCGGCAGCCGGCGAACGGCAAATATTGCCAAGACAAACAAATAAAACCTTAATTTTATCCGTTTGAGCGTTTTGAGAGATGTTATCTTTTGAATTTGACATAATTATAACCTTGAACAATTAGGACAAAGATAGGTTATTTCGCTGTAATTCCCATAAAAATAACATACAAATGTGGCTTTAACGCGGTTGTTACATTTTTTGATTATCTTTGTTTTTCAAAAATCATCCTCTGGAATGAAGAAAAAAACGGATTCACTCGCCGCGCGCGAAATCACATTGATAAATACCAAAGAAATAAAAAAAAGTAGAATCGTGCGGGCTTTATATATGCTGGGCGGAACCCTTTCGTTGGGGTTGGCCATTTTGGGAATTTTCATTCCTGGCTTACCCGTTACGCCATTGGCGTTGTTAGCGGCAGCATTGTATGCCAAAAGTTCGGAGAAAATGTATAATTGGCTACTGAACAATAAGGTGTTGGGCCCCCGAATTAGAAATTACCACCGCAGGCAAGGTGTAACCCGCAAAGGCAAAGTGGGCATTATTATTTTTATGTCGGCTATGGTATTGTTTTCTTCGTTTGTGGTCATTCGCGATAATATGCCATTGCGCTTAGTTATTCTCACGCTTGGTTTGATTGGCGGCATTGTGGTGTGGTTTTTCGTGCCAAACGGAAAAGAACCGGATGACACGGACGATGCGGCTTAATCTCTAAGATACGCGAAATAATATTTTTCAACTTTCTTTGAGAGCAGTTCTATATTCAACATATCCGATGCTTTGGATATGTCTCTCACTGTGCCGTCTTTGTAAAGAATATCTATGCTGTCGTCTTTTTCGCTGTACATATCGGTTGTAGCGATATCTGACGAGATAAAATAACGTGCCTTTCTTTCTGCTATTCCATACATTTTCATGTACTTATCCAATCGCGCCTGCAGCTTTCTTTCATCAGGTTTGGTTTCGGTGATTTCAATTTTGAATAACCTACGGTTAATCATTCCTTTGCTTAAAACGGATAAAACCGTGTCGGGATGCGATGCCCATACTTTCAGCGCCGACCAGATATCGTTATCGTCAAGATTCACAAAGTGTTGCAGCGCCTCGCTGTCTTGTTCAAAATGGCGCAAAGTAATTTCTTTCGATAAAAAGTAGGCGAGGGCAGGGGAGGAAAACAATTTCTCGCCACTTCGCACCAATTCTTTCGCTCGCATCAGCGTGTTGGAAAGCATTTTTTCGGCTGCCATCGCCGTTTTATGCAGATAAACCTGCCAATACATCAGGCGACGCGACATTAGGAAATTTTCAATGGAGTAAATTCCTTTGGATTCCACCACCAGTTTATCGTTTTTCACGTCCAGCATTTTAATGATGCGCGCCGAGCCGATGTTTCCTTCGCTCACGCCGGTGAAAAAACTGTCGCGCCGCAAATAATCCAAGCGGTCAACATCCAATTGCCCGCTCACCAGCTGATGCAAAAATTGTTTGTGATACGTATCGGTAAAAATATCGATGGCCGTTTGCAGCTTGCCGTTCCACTCTTTATTCATTTGGCACATCAGCAAAAGCGATATTTCTTCGTGGTGAATATGCGGAACCAACGTGTATTCCAACACATGGGAAAAAGGCCCGTGTCCGATGTCGTGCATTAAAATGGCGGCCATTGCGCCGTTGGCTTCTTCGTTGGTTATTTCGTGGCCCTTTTCTCTGAGGGTTTTCAACGCCTCGTCCATTAAAAACATGGCGCCAATGGAGTGGTGAAAACGCGTGTGTTGCGCCCCGGGGTACACAAACGATGCCATTCCCAATTGACGGATGCGGTTCAAACGCTGCAGAAAAGGATGTTGAATAACATCATAAACAAAATCGTTGGGGATATTGATAAACCCGAAAACGGGATCGTTGATTATTTTTCTTTTCTGTGCCATGTGTTGTAGGGTGAAAATGAGTCTATTTCAAATATTTATCCAACATTTCCGCCATTTCTTGTTGCAATTTTTGTGCTTCCGTTGCAGCCGCCTTGGCAAAGTTTTCGGTTGCATCGGCATAGATAATGCCACGCGATGAGTTAACCAGCAAACCGCATTCTTTGTTCATTCCGTATCGGCACACTTCTTCCAACGAACCGCCTTGCGCGCCCACACCGGGAACCAACAGAAAATGATTGGGCGCGACTCTGCGAATGTCTTCGAATAACTTTCCCTGTGTAGCGCCCACCACATACATCATTTGTTCATCGGTTGCCCACTTTTGCGATGCGCGAAGCACTTTTTCAAACAACCGCTCCCCGTTTTCATCTCGTGTAAACTGAAAATCGTGCGAACCTTTGTTGCTGGTAAGTGCCAGCAAAATCACCCATTTTTCGTTATAATGAAGGAACGGCGTAACGCTGTCTTCGCCCATATAGGGTGCCACGGTAACCGCGTCCACTTTGGCGGTTTCAAAAAAAGTGCGCGCGTACATTTCACTGGTGTTGCCGATATCGCCGCGTTTGGCATCGGCAATAATAAACTGTTCGGGATAGCGTTGTTTGATGTATGCCACCGTTTTTTCAAACGCCATCCAGCCCATCAATCCCTGTCTTTCATAGAAAGCGAGATTGGGCTTAAAGGCCACACAATAGGGCGCTGTTTTATCGATAATCCCTTGGTTGAAAGCGTAAATGGGGTCTTCTTTTTCCAACAAGTGTTCGGGAATTTTGGTGATATCGGTATCTAACCCCACACACAAGAACGATTTCTTTTTTTGAATTTGAGCAAAAAGTTGTTGTTTGGTCATTATATGGTTATCTGTTAGTTGGTTTATTGTTTTTCGATGAAATTATCTGATTTTAAAAATTTAAATATTCTCTTACTTTTTGAGTGATTATACCTTTAACGTTTTTCCATGCCCACTGATTTAATGAAACGGGCGATTCACTTTTTTCCGCATCAGAAAAATAAACCAATGCTTGTGGAAGAGAGATTGCGAGCATTTGATTGGGATATTTTTTTGTGTGAAAATCCATCATTTCTTTTAAACTGTATTTTTGTAAAAGCTGTGCAATATCCCAGAAGTCTTTTTTTACACCACGTCCCAATATAGCTTGCAGTTTCATAGCAATTAAGTCTGAATCACTATAAAATCGAATCGTATCAATAGCTTCAATTTTGCCTATCAGTGGATGTGGATAATAAACAATATCTACTTTAATATTCTGAATAAAACCAAATACACCCCATTTAGAACTTCCGCCTTCATATTGAAAATCTTTTCCAAACTGTTTCCCTATTGCTTGGATAATTAATGAGTTGTCAAATTTTTCCACAGAAAATAAATCCAAATCAATAGATTTTCTGTGTCCATATTTTAAAGCTAAAGCCGTTCCGCCAACCAAAGCAAAATCCTTTAGTTGGGGTAATTGCATCAGTGTTTTTAATACGGATAAAGTTCCGGGGTCGATTGTCTGTGTTTGTAGCATTCAAATTCTTTTATGTCTTTGTTTAAAAGAGCAGCGGCTAAATACATCTTTTTTTCGGGTAAGAAGCGAGCATTGAGTAAGACTTCGGATATTTTTTCAATTCCGTAAAACCGTCGGCATTCACGAATATCGTTGACATCTCCACGTTCAAAAACGCGTTGAATAACAAATTGATCACTTTTTTGATAATCGATATTATCAAAATCCACATCCCAGAAAATACGCTTTTCAAACTTTGGATTCATAATACATTGTTTTCAAATTTCCGTCTCTTTCATCCGTTCCGCGTTTTCGCTAACGATAAGATTATCTATAACATCTTGAATTTCACCGTCCATAAAAGCGGATAGGTTATACACGGTATAGTTGATGCGATGGTCGGTAATGCGGCCTTGCGGATAATTGTAGGTGCGGATTTTTGCCGAGCGGTCGCCGGTGGAAACCAATGTTTTTCTGCGCGACGCGATATCGCCCACACGCTTTGTGAGTTCCATATCGTAAAGCCGAGAACGAAGCATTTGCATGGCCGTTTCGCGGTTTTGCACTTGTGAACGCCCTTGCTGACACACAATGACAATGCCGGTTGGTTTGTGCGTAAGCTGCACTTTTGTTTCCACCTTGTTCACGTGCTGACCGCCGGCGCCGCTGGAGCGAGCGGTTTGAATTTCAATATCCGCAGGGTTTATTTCCACGTCAAATTCTTCCGCTTCGGGCAGCACAGCAACCGTTGCGGCGGATGTGTGTACGCGGCCTTGCGTTTCGGTTTGCGGCACCCGTTGCACCCTATGCACGCCCGATTCGTATTTCAAAATACCGTAAACGCCATCGCCGGAAACGGTGAAAATAATTTCTTTGTAGCCTCCGGCAGTTCCTTCGTTAATGTTTGTTATTTCGGTTTGCCAGCCCTTGCTTTCGCAATATTTGCTGTACATTTTAAACAAATCGCCGGCGAAAATAGAGGCTTCGTCGCCTCCGGTGCCGGCGCGGATTTCCATAATCACGTTTTTTTCGTCTTCGGGATCGGCAGGAATCAGCAAAATCTTGATTTCTTCTTCCAGTTCGGGTATTTTGGCGGTATTAATGGAGAGTTCTTCGTTTGCCAATTGCCGCAAGTCGTTATCCGACTCGTTTTCGAGAATATGCTTGGCTTCGGCCACCGAGTCAAGAGCCGATTTGTACTCATTGCGCTTGTCCACAATTTTTTGCAAATCGCTATACTCTTTGTTGAGCTTCACAAACCGATTCATATCGGCAATTACCGATGGGTCGGCAAGCATTGTTTCCAACTCGCTGTGACGCGTCACTAAATGTTCTAATTTATCTAATAATGAGTTTTCTGCCATATTATTTACCCGTAAATCCCCTGAAGGAGACATTTTTATTGATTTTTAAATAATCGAAATATTTTTGAGTTTATTTTTCTTCGTGTTCTAACTTAACATTCTCTGTGAGATACGTACCCTTTAAGTCCCCTTTAGGGGATTTAGGGGTATTAGGAGTAAATAAACGTTCCAAATTCACTTTCTATTGTCAATTGGCGTTCGGTTGATTTCTCCACACGTCCCACAATTTGGGCGTCCACGTTGAAAGATTTGGATATTTCGATAACGCGAGAAGCGTATTCTTCGGGTAGATAAATTTCCATCCGATGTCCCATATTAAACACTTTGTACATCTCTTTCCAATCGGTATCCGATTGTTCCTGAATGAGTTTAAACAGCGGTGGAATAGGGAAGAGGTTATCTTTGATAACGTGCAATCCTTCGCCCAAAAAATGCAATATTTTGGTTTGTGCGCCACCGGAACAGTGAACCATTCCGTGAATGTTTTGGCGCAATTCTTTTAATATCAATGATATAATTGGCGCGTAGGTGCGGGTGGGGGATAGCACCAACTTTCCGGCATCTATGCCCAATTCAGCAATTTCATCGGTAAGTTTTACTTGTCCGGAATACACTAATTCGGAAGGAATGGCAGAATCGAAACTTTCGGGATATTTTTGAGCCAGATAATTGGCAAAAACGTCGTGCCGAGCGGAAGTTAATCCGTTGCTGCCCATACCGCCGTTGTACGAATTCTCGTAAGTGGCTTGTCCCGAAGAAGATAAACCAACAATAACATCGCCGGCTTGAATATTGGCGTTATCAATAACATCGGCGCGTTTCAGGCGGCACGTTACGGTGCTGTCCACAATAATGGTGCGCACCAAATCGCCCACATCGGCAGTTTCGCCGCCGGTGGGATAAATATTCACGCCAAGGGACGAAAGTTCTTCGCACAACTCGTTGGTTCCGTTAATAATACCCGAAATTACTTCGCCCGGAATCAGGTTTTTGTTACGCCCAATGGTTGACGAGAGTAAGATGTTATCCGTAGCGCCAACGCACAATAAATCGTCCACGTTCATAATGAGCGCGTCTTGGGCGATTCCTTTCCAAACGGATAAATCTCCGGTTTCGCGCCAATAAACGTATGCCAACGACGATTTGGTTCCGGCGCCGTCGGCGTGCATAATGTTGCAATATTCGGGATTGCCGCCCAAAATATCGGGAACGATTTTACAAAATGCCTTTGGAAAAAGTCCTTTGTCGATATTTTTTATCGCGTTGTGAACGTCTTCTTTGCCGGCGGAAACTCCGCGCTGTGAGTATCGTTGATTTTTCATTTAAACTTGCTTTGTGCGTTTATTTTACGTGAACACAAAAGTAATAAAAAAGAACAAATTAACCGATATAAAGAAAACATATCTTTTTCCTATAATAAATATTATGTTTAATAAGGTTTTCGGGTGAAGCAAATTTAGAGTTGCTTTCCATAGTTTAGCCTCCCCCATAGATAACTTTGCTGATTCTCTTTTGAAAAAAGCGATTGAGACCTCTTCACCCATAAAAAAAGTGACGCCAACCATTGACGTCACTTTCTGTTATGATATTCTAAATTTGCTATTACAGATCCAATTGTTTTTCAACAGCTTCCAACTCTTTTGATTTGTCAACACCCATAGTGCTTAAGTTGTAATAAACGTTTCTGAGCAGCAACAATACACCGTTTAATTCTTGCTCAGTTGCTGTACGTTCCTTCATTATGCTTTCCAACGATTCCAATAAAGGAAGGGATTGTTGGTAGAACGCCACCGTTTTTTTATCGTTTTCAATTTGTTGTTGTCTGTCGTTCAGGGTAGCTGTTTGCTCTTTCAGGTTTTGAGCTTGTACAATGTAATTCCTTGCTAATGCTTCAAGTCCTCTTTCGCAATTCGGATTGGCCGCGATGGCTTTTTTGTATTCTGCTTCTGCTCCGTCAAAGTCTCCTTTTTCTGCTAATAATGAACCTTTTACACTGTTCAAATCACAAGCGTTTGATGGATCGTTTGCAATGGCTTGATCCAAATATTGCATAGCTTTGTCGTTTTCCCCTTGGCGGATAAATACGTTTACCAAATTAGGGATAAAGTATTTGCTTTGTGGGAATCTTTCCGCTCCTTGGTAAAGCGCTTCCATATATTTAACTGAATCGCCCAAGTTTTCGTATTCGCTGGCCATTAATTCATAAATATCGCTTTCTTTATACGCGCTATTTTCGATAAACGGCTCTTTAGCTGCTCTTTCCAGCATATCTAACGCTCTTCTGTGGTTTTGCGCCTGAATAGCGGTGATAATGGCGTAGTATTTAATGGTTTGGTAAGTGCTGTCGATAGCAAACGCTTCTTTGCTGTCTTCAAACATTGGCAATGTGGGAATATCCCAATAAGCCTGGAAAAAATCGGCGGCTTTGTTGTAATCGTTTTGTTCGTTGTAATACACTCCACCGTTGATATAGAATGGATGATTTGCACGAAGCACTCCGGCAATGTCTTTTCTCACGCGGTTTCTTACTCGTCCCCTGTCATCGGGAAGTTGTGCGAGTGAGTCGGCTTTTATGTATGGATGATAAGCTTCCATTAAGCCGTCGTACATCACTTTGTCGTTTGCGTCTTTGCCAAGCATGGCGTTTGTTCTTTCGTTATCGAACGCTTTGTTGCCAATATCGCCCATTACTTTCCACGTTTCGGGGTCGTTGGCTGTTTCGGCATTTGTTGACGCTTGTTTAATTAGTGTGCGAGCCTCATTCAGGTCGTTGCTTCCCAATGCCCTTTTAGCGTCTCTAAGAGCCGATTTTTGTGCAAACAAACTTGCTGCAGAAAAAACGGCTACTACAGTAAGGAATAAGATTCTTTTCATTTTATTCATTTTAAAGTTGATTAAATAAGTTTTCAAATGGTTTTTTTAATTCTTTTATCTTTGACTGAAATAAACCAAAAAGTTTAAAATGAATGTCTATTCATCGCTTTCCGATTCATGTGTAACAGTACCGTTTTCGTTTTCATCATTATTTGTAGTTGCTTCATTTGTTTCATCCGTTTCATCGGCTTCATCTGAGGAATTTACTTTACAAACGGAAGCAATCTCGTCGTTTCTTTTTTCCAAATTAATGAGGCGCACACCTTGTGTGGAGCGTCCCATAGTGCGAATATCGGAAATTTTCAAACGTATTGTGATGCCCGACTTGTTAATTATCATTAAATCGTTGTCATCTGTCACACTTTTTATGGCCACCAGTTTACCGGTCTTATCTGTAACGTTTAGTGTTTTAACACCTTTTCCGCCCCGCCGGGTAATTCGGTAAACGGGTTCTCCGTCGTCATCGTTTAGCTGAGTTCTTTTGCCATAGCCTTGTTCCGATACCACAAGAATGGTGGCTTCGGAGTCGGGCGCCATGGAAATCATTCCGATAACGGCATCTTCCGGATCATCGTCCAGTGTCATTCCTCTCACACCGGTTGCCGTGCGGCCCATTGGGCGAACATCTTCTTCGTTGAAACGAATGGCGCGTCCGTTGCGATTTGCCAGTAAAATATGTCTCTTACCGTTTGTTAAACGAACGGAAATAACTTGATCATCTTCGTTGATGCTGATGGCGATAACGCCGTTTTGACGTGGACGGGAATATGCCTCGAGCAACGTTTTTTTAACCACTCCTTTTTTGGTAGAGAAGAAAAGATAATGAGAGTTGATGTATTCCTCATCTTCCAGCGTGAGCACACGCACAAAAGCGGTTACCGCATCATCGGGGTCGATGTTGAGAAGGTTTTGGATGGCGCGTCCCTTGGAGTTTTTGGTTCCTTCGGGAATTTCAAATACACGCAACCAATAGCATTTTCCTTTTTGGGTGAAAAACAACATATAGTTGTGCATGGTGGCGGGGTAGATGTATTCCACAAAATCTTCATCGCGGGTATTTGAGCCTTTGGCCCCTATCCCACCCCGGTTTTGGGTGTGGAATTCGGTCAGCGCGGTGCGTTTAATATAGCCCATGTGGGAAATGGTGATGACCATTTCATCATCGGAATAAAAATCTTCCGCGTTCATTTCTTCCGAAGAGTAAATGATTTCGGAGCGGCGCTCATCCCCATATTTGTGGCGAATTTCCAATAATTCATCTTTGATTACTTGCATACAAAGATCTTCGTTATTGAGAATTTCGTTTAAATATTGAATCAATTTCTGAATCTCATCGTATTCCGCTCTCAGTTTATCTTGCTCCAGTCCGGTGAGTTGTCTTAACCGCATTTCCACAATGGCGCGCGATTGAATTTCGGTCAACTCAAAACGCTCCATCAAGCGCTGAATGGCTTCTTGTGGCGTGGAAGAACTGCGGATGATGGCGATTACTTCATCGATATTATCTGAAGCGATAATCAATCCTTCCAGAATATGCGCTCTTTCTTCGGCTTTGCGAAGTTCGTATTTTGTTCTGCGGATGACAACATCGTGGCGGTGAGCCACAAAAAGCTCAATCATCCGTTTGAGTGTCAACAATTCCGGACGGCCATTTACCAACGCGATGTTGTTTACGCTGAAAGACGATTGCAACGCGGTGAGTTTATACAATTTGTTTAACACCACGTTGGCGTTGGCATCGCGTTTTAAATCAACCACAATGCGCATTCCGCGGCGGTCACTTTCATCGTTCACATTGGAGATGCCGTCTATTTTTTTATCGGAAACCAGGTCCGCAATGTGTTTAATTAAATCGGCCTTGTTTACCAAATAGGGAATTTCCGAAACAATGATTTTATCGTGCGTTTTACCCGATTCAATTTCGGCTTTACCACGCATCACAATGCGTCCCCTACCCGTCTCAAACGCGTCTTGCACGCCTTTGTAACCATAAATGTAGGCTCCGGTGGGGAAATCGGGTGCCTTAATGTAAGCCATTAAGCCTTCGGTATCTATCTCGCGGTCATCAATATACGCAACGATGCCATCGATACATTCCGTGAGGTTGTGCGGCGCCATATTGGTTGCCATTCCCACGGCAATACCGGATGAGCCATTAATCAAAAGATTGGGGATACGGGTTGGAAGCACGGTGGGCTCCATCAACGTATCATCAAAATTGAGTTGAAAATCAACCGTATCTTTTTCAATGTCGCGCAGCATTTCTTCGGCCAATTTGTTCAATCTTGCCTCGGTATAACGCATAGCCGCGGGGCTGTCGCCGTCCACACTACCCATGTTTCCTTGGCCGTCCACCAGCGTGTAGCGCATGCTCCACTCTTGCGCCAAGCGCACCATAGCGTTGTAAACGGATGAGTCGCCGTGCGGGTGGTACTTACCAAGCACCTCACCTACAATTCTGGCTGATTTTTTGTGGGGTTTGTCGGATGTATTTCCCAATTCCGACATACCGTAAAGTATGCGTCTGTGTACGGGCTTGAATCCATCGCGGACATCGGGCAAAGCGCGCGAGACGATAACGGACATCGAATAATCGATGTACGACGATTTCATTTCATCTTCAATGTTAATCTTGATGATTCTGTCTTGTTGATCAATCATTATAAAAAAGTGATTTTAATCTTCTAATATTAATATTATGTAGTTGTATTTCAGATATATAAAAAATTATCCTCTTTGGAGGATTTAATATATAAAGGTATAACTTTTTTTGCAATTTCACAAAAATTAGAGGGGTTAAAAGTGGTTGGCGAAATGAGGATTTAATATTTTTTATTGTTTAGAAACGGGGATGAAAATAATGTACGGTCCTAATGTATCGTCCTAACATGAGTTCGGGTTATTTGCAAACCTATTAACTCGCCATAAAAATGCGATTCAAACAACGTAAATTATTGATATATAATAAGGTAATAAGGTTTTTTATTATATTTCCCTCTTTTCTACTAAGATTGGCTGAGAAAAATAAGGTTTTTTCTCATTTCCAAAACCTTATTTTAGAAGATTAAAGCTTAGTAGCGCAGAATTACAAGGAGACATAGACCTTATTAGATTATTTATCAATGGAATAAATATATTTTCATACCGAACTCGCGTTCCTAACTAGAAATTCAAGTGTTTACGTGATTTGGAAGAGCCTGAAAGGTTTGCTTACTCTAGCCCAATGTGAAACGTTGGGTGGTGAAGCGTAGCAGAACACAAGCCCTGAAAGAGGCGAAATAATGATAATCTCGTTTATTTATCTGGATAATAATGAGATATATAACATGATTAGATCGTCCTTTCAGGACTTTGGAGTAAATTGTTAACCAGACCCAACGTTTCACGTTGGGCTGAATTAACCTCGGGCTTTCAGCCCTGATTCAGTACTTTCAATCCGTCAGACCGGTAATCGGTCAGACGGAAACGAAAAAAGTGGATGCCTTGTTTCCAAAACATCCACTTTCAATTCTAACGTTAATCCTGCGATTATCTGCCGTGGCAGCTTTTGAATTTTTTGCCGCTTCCGCAAGGGCAAGGATCGTTTCGTCCTACTTTTTTCTCCACGCGAATGGGCTCCAGCTTTTGCTGCTGACGCTGTTGTGGCGCGCCACCGTTACTGCTTGCCGCAGGCGAATTTTCCATTTCGTCTTTTTGTGTGCGGTATTTGCTGTAATCGGTTTTTTGTTCCGGCGCGGCGTGACGCACGCTTTGCGGGTCTTGCACCGGAATTTGTCCGCGCATGAGAATGGAAACGGCTTTGGAGTTGATATCGCTCACCATGGATTTGAACAAGTTGAACGATTCAAGCTTATAAATCAACAGCGGGTCTTTTTGCTCGTAGCTGGCGTTTTGAACCGATTGTCGTAGTTCGTCCATTTCGCGCAAGTGTTCTTTCCAATCTTCATCGATGGTGTGCAGCAAAATGGATTTCTCAAATGCCTTCACCAGCGCTTTGGAACCAGATTCATACGCCTCTTTCAGGTTACAAGAGATGTTATACAC
Source organism: Bacteroidota bacterium (assembly GCA_023388315.1). Lineage (GTDB taxonomy): Bacteria > Bacteroidota > Bacteroidia > Bacteroidales > Dysgonomonadaceae > JAEWGM01. The sequence continues at coordinate 45,615 of JAEWGM010000017.1, forward strand.
TCTTTTGCCATCGGTGATGGGTATAAGAATATTCTCGTACATCGCTCCCTGATTTTCATATACTTGCTTAATCACGGGCTGCGCCACTTCGGCAAGTCGTTCGGTTTTTCGTTTGAAACTTTCAAAAGCTTTACCTTCAACCGCTTCTATTTGAGCATCTTCGCGCATGCCTTTCATTTCCGATTCTTTAAACGGAATTTCAACAGCCATCACGCGGAAGAGGTCGAGTTTCATGTTTTCATAATCGTCTTCGTTTAGCTCCACGATGTTTTTAGACGTGTCGCTAATCATATTGGCCACGTCGTTTTCAATACGTTCGCCCATAAGCGCGTAGCGACGGCGTTTATAAATCACCTCGCGTTGCGAATTCATCACATCATCGTATTCAAGCAAGCGCTTACGAATTCCGAAGTTGTTTTCCTCCACTTTCTTTTGTGCGCGCTCTACCGATTTGCTGAGCATATCGTGCTGTAATACATCGCCTTCTTTGAATCCCATCCGATCCATTAATCCGGCAATACGTTCGGTGGCGAAGAGACGCATTAAATCGTCTTCGAGCGAAATGAAAAACACCGAAGAGCCCGGGTCTCCCTGACGGCCGGCACGTCCGCGCAACTGGCGGTCAACCCGTCGCGATTCGTGACGCTCCGTGCCAATGATGGCCAAACCGCCCGCTGCTTTCACTTCGGGAGTGAGCTTGATGTCGGTACCACGGCCCGCCATATTGGTGGCAATGGTAACCACGCCACTTTGTCCGGCGTTGGCCACGATATCGGCTTCACGTTGGTGCAATTTGGCGTTCAGCACGTTGTGTTTAATTTTTCGCAGCGTGAGCATACGGCTCAACAGCTCGGAGATTTCCACCGATGTGGTACCCACCAACACGGGGCGCCCTTGCGCCACTAAGCTTTCAACTTCCTCAATTACAGCGGTATATTTTTCGCGTTTGGTTTTATAGATGCGGTCGTTTTGGTCGTCGCGCACAATGGGTTTGTTGGTTGGAATCACCACCACATCTAATTTATAAATATCCCAAAACTCGCCTGCTTCGGTTTCTGCCGTTCCGGTCATCCCCGCCAGTTTGCTGTACATCCTGAAATAATTTTGCAGCGTAATGGTGGCGAATGTTTGCGTGGCAGCCTCCACTTTCACTCGTTCTTTGGCTTCAATTGCTTGGTGCAACCCGTCGGAATAACGGCGGCCCTCCATAATACGGCCGGTTTGCTCATCCACAATTTTCACTTTGTTGTCAATCACCACGTATTCATCGTCGCGTTCAAACAAAGCGTATGCTTTAAGAAGCTGATTTACTGTGTGAACCCGTTCCGATTTGATAGCGTAATTTTGCAGTAGTTCATCTTTTTGCGTGGCTTTTTCTTCATCGGACAACGAGGAATTTTCCAGCTCTGAAAGTTGAGAAGCGATATCGGGCAAAATAAAGAATTGCGGGTCATCGGATTTTCCGGTGAGCAAGTCGATGCCTTTATCCGTCAACTCAATGCTGTTCATTTTCTCATCGATAACAAAATAGAGCGGATCGGTAACAATGTGCATATTGCGCATTTGCTCTTGCATATAAAATGCCTCGGTTTTCAGCATCGCGGCCTTCACACCTTGTTCACTCAAAAATTTAATGAGCGGCTTGCTTTTAGGCATTCCTTTATAGGAGCGGAACAGCAACAGCGCACCTTCTTCCTGTACTTTGGGGTCGTCGGAGTTCATTTTCGATTTGGCTTCGGCCAGCAGCTGAGTTGCCAAGTCGCGTTGCGCTTTCACAATGATTTCCACCCGCGGGCGCAGTGTGTCATACAACTGATCTTCGCCTTTAGGCACCGGGCCCGAAATAATGAGCGGCGTACGGGCATCGTCAATCAACACGGAGTCCACCTCGTCCACAATGGCGTAATTGTGTTTGCGTTGCACCAAGTCTTTAGGTGAAACGGCCATATTGTCACGCAGGTAGTCGAAACCGAATTCGTTGTTGGTTCCAAACGTAATGTCGGATTCATATGCTTTGCGGCGCGCATCGGAATTGGGCTCGTGCTTGTCGATACAATCTACCGACAGCCCGTGGAACATATAAATCGGTCCCATCCACTCCGAGTCACGTTTCGATAGATAATCGTTTACCGTAACCACGTGCACGCCTCTGTGAGTAAGCGCGTTGAGAAAAACCGGCAATGTTGCCACCAACGTTTTACCCTCTCCGGTTGCCATCTCGGCAATTTTTCCTTGATGCAATACCACGCCGCCAAATAGCTGTACGTCGTAATGAATCATATCCCATTTTATTTCGTTTCCGCCGGCAACCCAGTGGTTTTGATAAATGGCGTTGTCGCCTTCAATGCGCACAAAATCGTGTGAAGCGGCAAGGTCGCGGTCGAAATCCGTTGCCGTAACCACAATTTCTTCGTTTTCAGTGAAGCGGCGGGCGGTTTCTTTCACAATAGAGAAAGCTTCGGGCAATACTTCCAACAGTATTTTCTCGAATTTCTCCGTAATATCTTTTTCAATGGAGTCGATTTTATTCCACACCGGCTCTCTTTCTTCGAGCTCAATTTGCTCCATTCCGGCTTTTAGTTCCGCAATTTGCGCTTCTTCTTCGGCAACATAGTCTTTGATGCGTTGTTCCAATTCTTTAGTTTTGGCGCGCAATGCATCGTTTGACAGTTGCTCAATGGCAGGATATGCTTCCTTAATTTTCTTCACCAGCGGATTCACTTCATTTAAATCTCGCTGTGCTTTGTTACCAAATATTTTTGATATAATATTATTGAATCTCATATGTTTGTTGGTTTCGGGTGAAGTGTTCGCGTGAGCAAAACAACTCATTCCCTTTATTCTTTTTACTTGCTATATATTATTGTTTCATTAGTATAGTTCTCTCAAAATCTCGCCTTTGGCCGCATTGGGGGCACGGATGCGCAACCGGTAAGCAACGCTGGGGGCTATTTCGGTAGCATCGATGGTTCTGTTAACTTTCTGTGGCTGAATGCCGTTCCCGAAGAAAATAACGGGCGATACCACCGCGTTGTTCCGCACATATTGATTGTCAGGCCCTCCGGAACTTGTGATTTTCCACCCCGGTTGAAGTTCCAAAAACAAATCTCCCGAAATTCCTTTATAGAACCCGTTTCGATAGAACTGCACGTTTTCGTTGTAGGCGCCGTGGAGCATTTGGTATGACGTGATTACATCTTGAATTCCGGCCGATTGCACCAAAAACTCGGCGGCTCGGGTTTGAAAATCACCGAGGTTTATTTTTTTATCTTCGATGAGTTTTCTGTCGAAGAAAATTTGGTTGTTGTAATATTTTTTTATCCACTGCTCCCGGCCGTAAAGCGCCATTAAATACATGTTGAGCAGCGCTTGGCTTCGATCGGGGTTGAAATCGCCACCGGCGGTAGTCATCCCTTCGGGATAAATTTCCTGTTCGTTGAAATAACCGGTCGATACCACGAAAATCAACGTGTTTTTCAATCCCACAGCCGACTCGATGGCATCCAGCAACTTGCCGAGTTCTTGGTCTAAACGATAATACGTGTCTTGTATTTCAACCGAATAATTTTTGTCGAGCGACGCCTCAAAATTTCCCGCGTAAAAGGTAACAGCCACAAAATCGGGGTTCATTCTTTTCCCCAGTGAATTTGCCTGAATGGTTTTGATGGCCATATCGCACACTTCGGAATTCACATAGGGCGATTGCTTAAACAACCGTATGTTGTTGGTTTTATTGGCATTAAAATGATGTTGAAAACTGTATAAGTTTTGCGTATAGGGAAAAGCGTTGTATTTTTTCACATCAATGGCGGGCCGCCACGTGAGGCTTGTAATGGTGGTGCTCAACGATTGCGCACTTCTGTTATGCTGGTCAACAACGGGTTGCTTGGTGGTGTAAAAATTGCTGGTCGCCCACTTTCCGTTGTAATCCTCAATCCAGTAAGCGCCGCTGGCCGCGTGTCCGCCGGAGGCCAAGGCCTGCGACGCATCGGGGGCGAAGGCGAAAATATCTGCTTGTCCGGAGGATGCCACTTTCAACTCATCGGTGAGCGTTGACACCTTCACCGCCAAAGGCGAAAACTTGTCGGTTGTGTGGCTGCCGGTGAAGTTGTTATCGGTAAACGAATGCAATTCTCTATTCGCTTCGGGCGAATATTTATTCTCGGCAGTAATGCCGTGATACGATGGGTTGGCGCCGGTGTATATGGTGGCAATGGTGGACGCTTTGTCGAGATACGGAAAATCGTACTTCAAGTTTGAGAATACAATTCCGTTATTCATCAGCCTATTAAAGCCTTTATCGCCAAATGAATGCTTGAAAATTTCGAGGTAATCGCCGCGCAATTGATCAATGGTGATTCCCACAACCAGCTTGGGTATTTCACCCGAAGTGGTTTGCGCGTTTAACAAAACTACCGAAAAAAAAGTGACTATTGAGGATATTATTCTAACCATTCGTATAAATCTATCTCACATACCTTGTGCAAAAACCGTGCTAAATTTTAATTCCCCCACCCTGCTTTCATGTAACTGGACGAAGTGAATTTTTTTCGTTTCAGTCTTGTCCTTCTCATCATCACCAAGTTAGTTCCTGATCGAAGCAGTAAACTCAATGAAAAAACAATGGATGCAACGGGCATTTTTTGTGGTATGAACCACCACGACAGCAAGAACACGATTAAGACTGCAAAGTTAATAAAATGATAGATATAAACGATATTTCGGGCCGATTTTACCCAAAATAAAGCTGCCGCTATAAGGGCGAAAATATTCATCCAAACGAAATTCCAATTCGGGTTTGTTACAGGATGTTCGGAGAAAAACATCAGAAAGAAAATAATCAATCCGCCTATGCCGATGATACCAAAAAGAACCGTATCATAAATTTTTGGAAGGTTGGTATGGTTGAGTGTAATGATTTGTTTTATCGAAACAAAAAGGGTGAGCAAAAGTACTGCGAATGCTATTATTGTTGGAGAAAACAAGCCCCATTCGTTTTTATTATTCGTTTCGTTTACAAGGGGTAACACAATATGTGTACTTTTTACGGCAGGATATGCAAGTGTGTCGCTTTTCACGATGGTTGACTCTTCCAAAGCATCTTGTAAATACACCGGAAGAAACATTTTTTCACGCAATGTAATGGGTTTATCGGCATCGCTTCCAATCACCAAATCAATACCAAATTTCATCCACGGAAAAGCATTTACACATTCGTGAATCAGGTCGCGAAACGTTTGCACCTTTGTGTCGTCGGGATATTTAATAAGCCCTTCCACATATTTTTCCGTTAAATCGCGCGGACGTGTCACACAGTTGTCAAATAAAAAATTGTACCGATATTCTCTATTTTCAGGTAACGCGTTAATGTACAGCGCTTCCCATAAATTTTGTTTTTCTTTCTGCGTAAGATTTAATTCCTGTTCTATCACTTCTACCCCTTTTTCACGATATTCCTGCAAAAAATGATCAATGGGTACCACGCCTAAAATATAATCGGTTTCGCCTCGTACAAAATGATATAGAAAATTTGGCCGTGATTGATCGAAATAGCCGTAATTAAACACGGCATCTATACCCGTTGAATCATCTTTAACCCACATAGCCGTATGCCCGTAAACGGCGTAAACAGCGCCATCCCAAGGCGAAGTGGTCATTAAACTTATTTTCGCGCTATCACTCAATTGCACCTGGGAGAAAACAGGAATGACGGTTAAACAAAAAACAAAAAATAATATGGCAAAATATCTTTTCATTGAACTTACGTTTTCGTTGAAAGAATTCGCAAATATACATAATTCTGCACACAGTTGATGCAAAAATGTTATTTTAGGGAATTTTCATCAGATAATTATCCGCAAAGCGTCCTAATAACTCCACTTTTTAAAGCAGTGGTTGAAAATATGTCCCACAAAGGCTTTAGCCATGATTTTTTAAGACTAAAGGCGGTTAAGAAGCATATTCTCTGCCTTAATAAAAAGTGTCTAACGCTTTACGAATAATCGACTTCATTTATTTAGGCAATTCATTTTCTTATGTCTTGCAAAATATCTATTTTTGTTATTAAATCACTAAATACACTAACAATGAACAAATTAATCGTATTATTTTTAGGAATATGGATGAGTTGCACAACATCGGCTCAAGATATTAAGCTTCCGGCGCCGGACAGAACCGGCGGGCAGCCGCTGATGAAGGCTTTAAACGAAAGAAAATCCACCCGAGATTTTCAGGATAAAGAGCTCAGCCTGCAACAGCTGTCAGATTTGTTGTGGGCCGCAAACGGCTTTAACCGAGACGATAAGCGCACTGCGCCAACGGCCAATAATCGTCAAGAACTGGAGCTATATGTGGCCTTAAAAAGCGGGCTTTATTTTTACGATGCAAAAGAAAACGTACTGAAAATCATCAAAGAAGGCGATTATCGGAAAAATACCGGCACGCAAGATTATGTTGCAACGGCAGCTCTGAACGTGGTTATTGTGGCCGATATGGACAAAGCTTCCAGCGAACAATACGCTTATACCGACTGCGGATTTATCGCGCAAAATATTTATCTCTACTGCGCTTCAGAAGGGCTTGCAGCGGTTGTGAGGGGCTCATTCAATAAAGAAGAAATGGGTGAGCTTCTTAAACTAAAAAACAATGAGCAAGTGCTACTCCCACAATCCGTGGGATATGCCCGGTAGAAATAAAAAAAAGAGCGATGATTCAGAAAATCACCGCTCTTTTTTTCAATGCACTACATGCTTATTTCTTTTTATTACGGTTACCGTAACGGTTCATAAATTTATCCACACGTCCTGCTGTATCCACCAGTTTTTGTTTTCCGGTGTAAAAAGGATGCGAAGTATTGGTAATTTCCAACTTCACTAAAGGATAGGTAACACCGTCTATTTCAATGGTTTCTTTAGCGTTGATGGTTGAACGGGAGATGAAAATATCTTCGTTCGACATATCTTTAAAAACCACCGGACGGTAATTTGTTGGATGAATCTCTTTTTTCATTATATTTGTTTTTTTATTGTTCTCAATTTTCGGAATGCAAAGATAGAATAATCATTTAAGATAACAAAATAAAATTGCGTGGTTTTTTCTTTTGGCTTGATTATCTCTATAGTTGACGTATTTTTTTATCACATGAAAATAGAAATCATAACCATTGGCGATGAAATTCTACTTGGAGAAATTGTTGACACCAATGCCGCGTGGATGAGTGCCGAACTCACGAAAAACGGATTTGAAGTGGTCGCTATTTCCACTGTTGGAGACCAAGCCGATGCCATTATCCGTGCCTTAGACATCGCTTTTGAGCGCGCTGACGCGCTGTTGCTTACCGGCGGCATTGGCCCCACCAACGATGATATAACCAAACACACGCTTTGCAATTATTTTCACACCGCACTGGTCTTCAGTGATGAGGTGCTCCAAAACATTGAAGAAGTATTTCTAAAAAGGCACTTGCAATTTAACCAACTCACCAAAAACCAAGCCTACGTGCCCGATAACTGCACGGTGATTCAAAACAAGGCAGGCACGGCGCCCATTCTTTGGTTCGAGAGAAACAACAAAGTGCTGGTTTCTATGCCCGGTGTTCCCTTTGAAATGAAAACGGCTATGACAAACGATATTATTCCGTTGTTGCAGAAAAGGTTTCAGGTAAAAGAGTACATTCGGCGCTCCTTTTTGGTTTCGGAAATTACGGAATCGGCACTGGCAACAAAATTGGCCGATTTTGAAAACGCGCTTCCCACCGGCTTTTCCTTGGCCTACCTACCCTCTTTTGGTTTTATCAGACTACGTCTGTCGGCATGGGGAGACGAGCATTTTCAGGAAATGAAATCGCAATCGAGGCAACTAAAACGAGCGTTGGGCGATTATTTTGTAGCGAAAAACGATAAATCGCCCGAAGCGTTGTTGGGCAAAAAGTTGAAGAAGGAAAACCTGTTTATCGCAACAGCTGAAAGCTGCACGGGCGGCTACATTGCTCATCGCATTACAAAAATTCCCGGCGCGTCGGCTTATTTTGAAGGCAGCATTGTTTCGTACGACAACAGAATAAAAGAAGAACTACTTAATGTGGATGAGCGCCTTCTGGAAGAAAATGGTGCCGTGAGCCGCGAAGTGGTGGAGCAAATGGCGCAAAACGTTGCGAATAAATTCAAAACCGATTGCAGCATTGCCGTTTCGGGCATAATGGGCCCCGAAGGCGGCACCAAAGAAAAACCCGTGGGAACGGTGTGGATTTGCACCTTTTATAATAATGAGTGCGTTTCGCAAAAATACAACGTGGGCAGAAGCCGCGAAGAGAATATTGTCCGCACGGCTAATTTAGCTATTATTCAGATGTTGAAAATGCTTTAAAACACGGCTACAAGTTGTGAACTTGACCAGCCTTATCTGTGTCATCTGCCTTTCTCAATCAATCACCTCAAACCCGCAATACGGCACCAGTGCTTCGGGAATGCGAATGCCATCGGCCGTTTGGTTGTTTTCCAGAAGTGCCGCTAAAATGCGCGGCAATGCCAACGCGCTACCGTTGAGTGTGTGGCAGAGTTGTGTTTTATTGTTTTCGTCGCGATAACGGCATTTCAACCGATTCGCCTGATAGTTTTCGAAATTTGAAACGGAACTCACTTCCAGCCAACGCTCCTGAGCAGCGGAATACACCTCAAAATCAAACGTGAGTGCCGATGTAAAACTCATATCGCCACCGCAAAGGCGAAGAATGCGCCACGGAAGCTCCAGTTTTTCTACCAATGTTTGCACATATCGCACCATTTCGTCCAGTCGCTGATAGGAGTTTTCCGGCTTATCGATGCACACAATCTCCACTTTATCAAACTGATGCAGTCGGTTCAACCCGCGCACATCTTTTCCGTAGGAACCCGCCTCACGGCGAAAACATGCGGAATAAGCAGTGTTTTTAACCGGTAAATCCTTTTCATCCAAAATCACATCGCGGTAAATATTGGTTACGGGCACTTCGGCTGTGGGAATCAAATATAAATCGTCCAACGTAACGTGGTACATTTGTCCTTCTTTGTCGGGCAATTGTCCGGTTCCGAATCCCGATGCCGTATTCACCACATAAGGCGGTTGCACTTCCATATATCCGGCGTCGCGCGCGCTATCGAGGAAAAAGTTAATGAGCGCACGTTGTAAACGAGCTCCTTTTCCTTTGTAAACAGGAAATCCCGCCCCGGTGATTTTCACGCCCAGTTCAAAATCAATTAAATCGTATTTTTTTGCTAATTCCCAGTGGGGTAACGCGTTGTCGGGAAGCGAAGGCATTTCTCCCCCACTCCGCTCAACGGTGTTGTCTTCGGCTCCTTTTCCTTCGGGTACCGATTCATCGGGAAGATTGGGAACGGTGGTGAGCAGCTCGTGAATTTTCTCTTCGGCCTGCTTAAGGGTTTCGCTTAATTGCTTGGTCGATTCCTTCATCTTTCCCACATTGGCACGCGCGTTGTTGGCTTCTTCTTTTTTGCCTTCTTTTATGAGCACGCCAATGGATTTGGAAATGGTGTTTATTTCGGCAAGCGTGCCATCGAGTTGAGTTTGCGTGTTTCTTCGTGTTGTGTCTAAATCAATGATCTGATGGATAACGTCTTCGGCGTTAAAATTCTTTTTTGCCAAACGACGAATTACTTCGTTTGGGTTTTCGTTTATTACTTTAAGTGTGAGCATACAAAATTTGTGTCAACTGTTTTTAGATGTGCAAAGGTAGTAAAAATACCAGCATTAAAACAGCCGCACCGAAAAAAATCGTTGAAACCAAGTGTAGTTAAAATAGCTGGAAGTGAAGGAATTCACGTAATTCTCTCTCTCTTTGTTTCTTCTGACGATAATAACGCGAAACATAATAAGCGAATCCTACAAACGCTCCCAACATGAGAATGTCTTTAAAAGTATTATTTTTCATTTTTCATTAAATCCGTTTTATAGTATAACAAAAATAAGCGCTTAGTGTTTTCTAATAAGACGCAAAAATGAGGAAAACGCTGCACCAAAAACAGATTATTTTCTTTTTTTACGCGAAAAAAGTTTATTCCTCCATCAACTCAATTTTTAATACGCTCTTTGTGTGCTCGGTAACTCTGAACCGATTATCGGGCCGCCGGCCCACAACCCACACAATATTTTTGCCCGATAAAAGTACCCAAGCGTTCTCTTTTTCTTTAAGATTGAGTTTTCGATCGGTGAAAAAATCGCTCAATTTCTTTTTGCCTTTCATGCCAAAAGGAATAAACCAATCGCCCGCTTTCCATTTTCTTAACTCAAGCGGAAAAGAGAGTTTATCTGCATCGGCGTATAAAAAACGGTTGCTTTTCTTTATTTTAGAGGGAGTTTCTATGCTTATTTTCAGATGAATGGGCGAAGTTATCTCTTGCGCAACTTTATCGATAAAACCGCTTTCACTTTGCGCGGCTTTTTCTGGCATGGCATCTAATAGGAAAGAGCTTCTGTCTTTTATCAACCGGAAGTTTTCGGCATAGAAAACTTTCCCGGAAACAGCGTCTAAACTTTCTGCAATATCTTCAATAACAGACGGATGAAAGCCCATCGGTGAGAGCAGTTCAAACAAAACCGATAATGGTGACGGTGTTTTTTTTAACGCGGCAATATCAATAATATTATCGCGAAGAACGTTTTTAATCTGCTCGTTGATAGCGGATTGATAAACTTTTTCCGCTTCAGTAAGGTTTTGCGATGTACGATATATGGCATCCTTCACCGAAGGATTTATTTCTTGCAGTTTAGGCAAAATGTTTATTCTGATGAAATTACGGGTGTAAATGTCTTCGTTGTTGGTTTTGTCGGTAACATAACCGAGAGTTCTTTCGCGCAAGTAATGTTCAATTTCTTCGCGCGTCACGCCCAATAACGGACGCACAACGCGCCCATTTTTAGGGGAAATGCCGGTAAGCCCTTTTATTCCCGTGCCTCGAATCAGGTTAAGAAGCACGGTTTCAATGGAATCATCTTTGTGATGCGCCACGGCAATGCAATCGGCATGAAACTGTTGTCGTACCATTTCGAACCAATTGTAGCGCAATTCGCGCGCCGCCATCTCAATGGAAATTTTTTTATCGACGGCAAATTGAAGGGTATCGAAATCGATGGCGGTAAATTCAATGTCATTCTCTTTGCACCAGTTTTTAACAAACGCCGCGTCGCCATCCGATTCTTCGCCCCGAAGATGAAAATTGCAATGCGCCGCAATACACCTGTAACCCAGCAAAATAAGAATATCCAGCAACGCCATGGAATCGGCACCGCCGCTCACACCCACAATAACGGTGTCGTTGGGTTTAAGCAAATCATTTTCGGCAATATATTTTTTAACGCTGTCAAGCATCGGCATCGAGGGTTTTCGTAAATACAAAATTACAATATGTTTTTCAAAATCAACCTAAAATCATTTCTTTCTTAAAAATCAAGGTAAATAGCCGAGAAAAATGTATTTTTGCATAAAATTAATGACAATAAAGAGTGTATGTTAGATAAAATTCAGGCGCTGTTATCAGAGATTAACGCGTTAACGGCAACTACCAACGACGAGATTGAAGCCTTGCGCATCAAATATTTAAGTAAAAAAGGAAGCATTTCCCTTTTGATGGACGATTTCAGAAGTGTTCCGGCAGAGCAAAAGCGCGAAGTGGGAATGAAGTTGAATGAGTTAAAGCAAAAAGCGCAAGAAAAAATTCAATTGTTGAAGCAACAGGCCGCCGAAGGAAACAAGAAAAACCTCGATATCGACCTCACACGAACGGCCTACCCTGTATCGTTGGGAACGCGTCACCCGCTTTCCATTGTGAAAGAAGAAATATGCGATATTTTTAAACGCTTGGGATTTTCCATTGCCGAAGGGCCTGAAATTGAGGACGATTGGCACGTATTCTCCTCACTCAATTTTGCCGAAGACCATCCGGCACGCGATATGCAAGACACGTTTTTTCTGCAAAGCAGACCCGATATTGTTTTGCGCACACACACCTCATCAGTGCAAACACGCGTGATGGAAAAAACGCAACCGCCCATCCGCATTATTTGTCCGGGGCGCGTATATAGAAACGAAGCCATCTCGGCGCGCGCACACTGTCTTTTCCATCAGGTGGAAGCGCTGTATATTGACAAAGACGTGTCGTTTGCCGATTTAAAACAAGCGCTTTTGTTCTTCGCCAAGGAAATGTTCGGGCCGGAAACGCAAATCCGCCTTCGCCCGTCGTACTTCCCATTTACGGAGCCAAGCGCCGAAATGGACATCACGTGCCATATTTGCGGAGGAAAGGGCTGCAATATTTGCAAACACACCGGTTGGGTAGAAATTTTAGGTTGCGGAATGGTTGACCCCAACGTGTTGGAAAACTGCGGAATAGACGGACAAGCATACACGGGCTACGCGTTGGGAATGGGAATTGAACGCATTACCATGCTCAAATATAAAATTAACGATATCAGGTTGTTTTTTGAAAACGACGTGCGCTTTTTGGAACAGTTTCAAGCGGCGCATTAAAACCAACAAACAAATGAAAACAAAACACTTTGCCTTATTATTTCTTACATGTTGTTTCACTGCCGGCTTATTCGCGCAGCGCACAACGCGTGTAAACGCCATAAAAGCCAATGATTACGGAGTGGTATATTCGTTGCCCAAAACATCGTTTGAAGTAACGCTGTTGGTAAAGAAAACCACGTATCAGCGAGGTGATTTCTATCAATACGCGCAGCGTTACTTGGGTGTTGACCAGCCCGTTACTGAAAACAGAACGGTATTTGAACTGGAAGATATCGCGGTGACAAACAAGGGCATACCCGATAAAAACAATTCGTTTATGGTGGAGTTTCGCTCCAACACGCAGCAACCCTATGTAACGTTGCGAGAAGATGGCGTAATTGCCGCGGTAAACGCTGAGCCCGAAATGGAAAATGTTCCGCAAATGAACATCCCGGCGGCGAAATCCGCATCGGTAAACCCGCGCCGTTTTCTATCGCAAGAAACGCTCATGGCGGGTTCCACGGCTAAGCAAGCGGAATTGGTGTCGCGCCAGATTTTCGATTTGCGTCGCAGCCGAAACGACATCCTTATTGGCGAAGCCGAAACAATGCCACCCGATGGCAATGCTTATAAAGTGGTGATGGACGAAATAAATATGCAGGAAAAAGCGCTCACCGAACTTTTTGCCGGCAGTGAGGCAACGGAATATTTCACGCACACTTTCACCATTATTCCCGAACGTGGCAATATCGATAAAAGAATTGTGGCGCGTTTTTCCGAAAAACTGGGCCCTGTGGATGCCGACAATTTGGCGGGTGAACCCATCTACTTTACGTTGAGAAATAAAACGCCACAAGTGGAGCTTCAGCTTTCAGACAGGGATTTACAGCGCTTAGAGAAAAAACTAACCGAAGGGCTGGTTTATAATGTTCCGGGAAAAGCCGATTTAAGCATCGAATTTAAAAACCGCACAGTAAAAAACATGGAAGTGGATGTGGTGCAATTCGGATCTCAAGATGTTTTGACTCGAAGAATGTTCGATAACCTGAAGCAACCCATCAAAGTTATCTTTTATCCAGAATTGGGCGCGGTGAAACAAATTGTTCAGTGAAAAATTAGAAAATTAGCCCCGAATCGCTTCGCTAATCGGGATGTCGGCAATACGCTTGCGCGTTGCCGCCAAAATTAGAAGGTAGAAAATCAAAAGTAGAAGTTAGAATAATGAAAAGAAAAAAACCATATCTCCTTGCCATATTAATGATAATCATTGCCGGAACGATTTTTTCCTGCAAAGAAAAAAAAGCAAGCGAGTCACCCCGAATCACGTTCGATAGCATTGTGGTTGAAAAACACATCCCGTTACTTGCAGAAACCGATACCACACTGCCCTATTCCGATGTAACAGTGAGTTTTACATATCCCACTCGTTTTCGCAACGAGGAAGCTTTGGCCCGTTTGCAACAAATATTTTTGGGCACCTTCTTTGGTGATATTGCCTACGATAAACTTTCACCTGCTGACGCGGTGGATAAATACATAGCCGACTATACCGCTGAATACAGAGAGATAAGCAACAGTTTTTATGAAGAAAAAGCCCGGCTCGATGGCGAAACGCCTCAATGGTATTGGTATTATATGATGAATACCAACAAAATTCTTCACAAAAACGATTCCATCATCAGTTATGCGGTGGAATATGCCGACTACACCGGCGGCGCGCACGGTTCGTACCAAATAACGTTCACCAACATAGATTTAAATGAATTGGTGACTCTTTCGGAAGAAGACATTTTTATCCCCGATTATTATAATCGATTGACAGAGAAAATTGTAAGCAATCTGATGAAAGAATACGAAGTGACCGAACCCGATTCGCTCATAAGAAGAGGTTTCTTCGCTGTGGAAGATATTGCGCCCAATAACAACTTTTGGCTTAACGAAGAAGGGATTCACTACGCCTATAACCAATACGAAATTGCACCCTATTCTTCCGGCGTAATTGAAGTAACCATCCCCTACTCCGATTTGAAAGATATTTTATTGCCTAATGGCATTGTCGCAAGGTATTTTCTCAAAGGAGATAGCCGTGATTAAAGGGAGTAGTTTCTATTATTAAACTAAAAAACAGGGCGCGATGCCCTGTTTTTTTTAATGCCTAAACTACCGGTTCAAAGCGAATTGGAATTCGCTTCACCCAAAGTTTTACTGTTGCGCCGGTTTATCCGCAGCATTTTTAAATTCCAAATACAACGTGATGCTCACATCTTTGCCGATGGAAGTTAGCTCCGGGTCGTACGATACGTTAAAATCAAACCTGTTGATGGTGTTTTTGGCAATAAAACCAATGGTTTCAATCCCATTTCGATCTTTGACCGCACCACCGTATTTCACATCAAACGTTACCGGTTTGGATGCATCTTTAATCTGCAAAATCCCGTTTAACTTGTAATTCTCATTGTCCACCTTTTCAATGCTTGTGCTTTCAAAAGACATAGCCGTGAATTTTTCCACATCAAAAAAATCGGCGCTTCTCAGGTGCTTGTCGCGCGCTTCCACACCGGTGTTGATGCTGGCGGTTTCCACATTAAAAAAAACGGTGGCCTGCTCCATATTGTTTACATCACCAATAATGCCGCCATCAAATTTCTCAAACTTGCCACTTACAAACGTTATGCCCAAGTGCTTTACCTTAAAGTTTACCGACGAATGCGCCGCATCCACCTTATAACTCGATTGAGCCATCAGCCCAACGCTCATCATCAACGTGCTTAGTACTAAAAAAAACTTATTCATATTTTCTTGCTTTTAGTTTGTTATGAAAATAAAACAAGTGAGTGTTCAAACTTGTTCGATTGTAAATTTCAATGAACCATAAAATAGAATTCAGACAAAAAAGCGTTATCTTTGCAGTAAACAAAAAGCTTGTTGTGGTTGTTACTAATCGCGGAAGAGTTTTTTTACCCTCCAAATAACCACAGCTATAATATTTTAAAAATCATGCAAGAATTAGATCAAGATCAGATATTAACGGAACTGACCACCAGCGATTATAAATACGGTTTTGAAACCGATATCCATACGGAATTAATTGAAAAAGGGCTCAATGAGGATGTCGTTCGCCTTATTTCATCCAAAAAAAATGAACCCGAATGGCTGCTGGAATTCAGGCTTAAAGCATACAGGCACTGGCTCACAATGAAAGTTCCCGAGTGGGCGCATTTGACCATCCCCGAAATTGATTTTCAGGAGATTATTTATTATGCCGACCCCACAAAAAGAAAA
Source organism: Bacteroidota bacterium (assembly GCA_023388315.1). GTDB lineage: Bacteria > Bacteroidota > Bacteroidia > Bacteroidales > Dysgonomonadaceae > JAEWGM01. The sequence continues at coordinate 61,399 of JAEWGM010000017.1, forward strand.
GGGCCAAAGAGTTTAGATGAGGTTGACCCCGAATTGTTGAAAACCTTTGAACGCCTCGGAATACCGCTGCACGAGCGTGAAGTGCTTGCCGGTGTTGCTGTGGATGCCGTAATGGACAGTGTTTCGATAAAAACGACCTACAAAGAAACTTTGGCCGAAAAAGGAATTATCTTTAGCTCGTTTAGCGAAGCCGTGCAACACCACCCCGATTTGGTGAAAAAATACTTAGCCACCGTGGTGCCTTATAAAGACAATTTTTACGCCGCGCTCAATTCCGCCGTGTTTAGCGATGGATCGTTTGTTTACATTCCTAAAGGCGTTCGTTGCCCGATGGAATTATCCACGTATTTCCGCATCAACGCGGCCAACACCGGCCAGTTTGAGCGTACGCTCATTGTGGCCGACGATGATTCTTACGTGAGCTACCTTGAGGGCTGCACCGCCCCGATGCGCGACGAGAACCAATTGCATGCCGCCGTGGTAGAAATTGTGGCGCTGGATAATGCCGAAGTGAAATACTCGACCGTGCAAAACTGGTATCCCGGCGACAAAAACGGAAAAGGCGGGGTGTATAACTTTGTAACCAAACGAGGCATTTGCAAAGGCAAAAACTCCAAAATTTCGTGGACGCAAGTAGAGACCGGTTCGGCCATCACGTGGAAATACCCATCGTGTATCCTTGCGGGTGACAATTCCGTGGGCGAATTCTATTCAGTTGCCGTTACCAATAACTTCCAGCAGGCCGACACGGGAACAAAAATGATTCACCTCGGCAAAAATACCCGTAGCCGCATCGTTTCTAAAGGGATATCGGCCGGAAGCAGCCAAAACTCCTATCGTGGATTGGTGAAAGTGGCTAAAAAAGCCAGCAACGCGCGCAACCACTCGCAGTGCGACAGCCTTTTGCTCACCGACTATTGTGCCGCGCACACCTTCCCCTATACCGATATCCAAAATCAAACGGCGGTACTGGAGCACGAAGCCACCACATCCAAAATCAGTGAAGACCAAATTTTCTACTGCAACCAACGCGGGTTGGGCGAAGAAGAAGCCATTGGCCTCATTGTGAACGGATATGTGAAAGAGGTGGTAAACAAACTTCCGATGGAATTTGCCGTGGAAGCCCAAAAACTGTTGCAAATTAGTTTGGAAGGAAGCGTGGGGTAAGAAATAATGCACAATTAAGAATTCATAATTCATAAGGAAAAAAATCGGCAATACGTAAGATTGTCGATTTTTTTTTGCGCTGAAATTGTTCAAGCATTCGCCATAGAAACGTTGTTTTGCACGTGGCCGACGCTTTTAATTCAACCTCAACTGATGTGTTGCTTTTTAAACTCTTTACCAAAAAAACTATGTATCTATCCCGCGTAGCGGGACAAGTTGTGGGTAAAAACTGATTTAGAAATTTACGCGGATATTCATTTTATCTTTATATATTTACGTTTTGTAAAATCAATTCAGGTTTATTCAATCTAATGAAATGAGCATTGCAGTAATTTCGCTGTTAGTTCTGTTGAGCATTGTGCTTATTGTGGTGTTGACTTCCGTTACAAAACTCAACGCGTTCGCATCGTTGTTTCTGGTGGCACTATTGCTTGCCATGGTTGCCCTCCCCGATAAGAATGTTGTGGATATCCTCAAACAAGGTTTCGGAAGCACGGTGGCATCTATCGGGTTTCTAATTATTTTCGGCGCCATTATTGCCGTGGTGCTGGAAAAAACGGGTGGCGCCATCAGCATTGCCAACTATATTTTGTTGAAGACGGGCCGCAGCAAAGCCGCATCGGCGATGGGAATAACGGGATTTATTGTGGGTTTGCCCATTTTTTGCGATTCCGGCTACATTATTATGAGCGGGTTGGCAAAATCGTTCAGTGCAAAAGCCAAAATAGCGTTGCCATTTATCGCATTTGTATTGGCCACTTCGCTCTATTCCGTTCACTGTCTCACGCCCACGCATCCGGGGGCCTTGGCGGCATCGGGAATTTTGGGTGCCAATATCGGGGTGCTTATTTTGTTGGGCGCGCTTTTTGCCATTCCCGCCACCGTAGCCGCTTTTTTATGGATTAAATGGCGTACGAGAAAAGATGTTTTTCAGGAAGTAACGCCCACCAAAATCGATGTTCGCGATGAAACACACTTGCCATCGGTGCAACTTTCGTTGCTGCCCATTGTAGCGCCACTTATGCTCATCGCTATCGGTTCTCTTATCGCCGTAATGGAAACTCCCGACAACAACCTATTAATAAAAGTTTTATCTTTTATGGGCAACCCCATCATCGCGTTGCTTATTGGCGTATTTCTATCGCTTTTTCTTTTGAAAAACAACTCAATAACCACCATCAATTCTCTCCTTGAATCGGCTATAGAAAAAGCCGGCCCCATATTAATTGTAACCGGCGCCGGCGGTATGTTTGGCTTAGTTATTAAAGAAACCGGCATAGGCGCCTATGCAGGAGAATTTCTTGTGCAAAGCGGCTTGGGGCTTGCTGTTCCGTTTCTTATCGCCGCCATTTTGAAAACGGCGCAAGGGTCAACTACTGTCGCCATCATAACCGCGGCATCGTTTGTAGCGCCAATGCTTCCCGCTTTGGGACTGGATTCCGAAACCGGAAAACTTCTGGCAACGATTTCAATGGGTGCCGGCTCTATGATGATTTCCCATGCCAACGATTCTTACTTTTGGGTGGTTTCCCGGTTTTCGGGGATCGACTCAAATACCACGTTAAAAGTCTATTCTTCAGCTACTATTGTTATGGGTGTGGTTACGTTTGCTTGTGTTTGGTTGTCTTCATTTTTTATGTTGTAACAGATGAGAAATATTGCCGAAGAAATATTTAATGCCGGCGTAAGAAGCGTTTTACCCGAAAAAATGTTCCAACTGCACGTGAAACTAACCGATGAGCGCTTGGAAATTGCGGGTGAAAACTATGAATTATCTCAATTCAACCATATCTACGTTTTGGGTGCCGGGAAAGCGGCAGCGTTAATGGCCAAGGAAATAGAAAATGTGTTGAAAGACAAAATAACCGACGGACACATCATCACCAAATACGGCCATGGAGCAAAGTTGCGTTATCTGACGCTCACCGAAGCCGGACATCCCATTCCCGATGCCGAAGGTATAAAAGGTACCCGAAAATTACTGGAAATAGCGAATAAAGCAGCCGAAAACGATTTGGTTATTTGTTTGTTGTCTGGCGGCGCATCGGCACTGATGGCCGATTTTCCGGAAACTGCCACTCTCAACGACCTAAAACGCGCCAACGAGTTATTGGTGACCAGCGGATCCAATATTCACGAAATCAACACCGTACGTAAGCATCTTTCTAACGTGAAAGGGGGACGGTTGGCGAAAGCGATTTATCCGGCTACTACAATCAGTCTCATTATTTCGGATGTAATTGGCGATAAATTGGACGTAATCGCTTCAGGCCCAACGGTGGGAGACTCAAGCACGTTTGCCGATGCCCTGTCTGTTATTGATAAATACGCGTTAGCCTCTTCCCTACCCGCTTCTTTATTAACTCATTTGCAGAAAGGTGCACATGGCGCCATTGATCAAACACCTAAACCCGATGACCCGATTTTTGAAAAAGTGCGAAATTATATTATCGCGAGCAATAGAGTCGCTTTGGAAAATGCCGCCACAAAGGCCAAAGAGCTGGGGTTTGAAACGCATATCGTAACTGATTGTTTGCAGGAAGACGTATTGGAAGTGGCCGATTTTATTGTAAAAGCAATTGACAAACAGAAAAACAGGAAAGAGCCGGTTTGCTTGCTTTTCGGTGGTGAACCCACGGTAAAAGTTTCCGGAAGCGGATTAGGTGGACGAAATCAACACTTGGCATTGCTCTTAGCCTCAAAAATTACAGCTATGAAAAATATCACCATCCTTTGCGCCGGAACCGATGGCACCGACGGCCCAACAAACGCTGCCGGCGCCGTGGTTGATAACAAAACAATGCGTCTTGCGAAAGAAAAAGAAATTGATGTTCGGCCGTATATTGAGAATTTCAATTCTTACCACTTTTTTGCACAAATTGGTGGGCACGTGGTTACAGGAAATACCGGCACCAATGTAATGGATATGGTGGTGGTGCTTATAAATCCGGTGTAAGTTATAATGAAACACTCGCAGTGTTCAACTGAGATGTTGGAAACTTGATTTGATTTTACAGTAATGTTTTTTACATGGAACTACCCTACCAATCTATTGGTTTTTCTCCATATGCGGCTAAATACGCATTAGCTTTGCTAAAATGCTTATTACCAAAGAATCCCCTATGGGCCGACAAAGGCGAAGGATGAGGTGATTTTAAGATAAGATGTCTGTTCGCGTCAATATTCTCCCCTTTTCGTTGCGCGTAGGCGCCCCAAAGAATAAACACCAAATGTTGGCGTTCATTGGCTAAACGTGCTATCACGGAATCAGTAAATTGCTCCCACCCTTTTCCTTGGTGCGAACCGGCACGATGCGCTTGCACGGTTAGCGTGGCATTGAGCAACAACACGCCTTGCTTCGCCCATCGTTCTAAGTTTCCCGAACGGGGAATTGGTGTTCCTAAATCATCGTGAATTTCTTTGTAGATATTGACCAAGGAAGGCGGGATGCGCACGCCATCGTTTACCGAAAAGCATAAGCCGTGTGCCTGTCCCGGTTCGTGATACGGGTCTTGCCCCACAATCACCACTTTCACTTTGTCGAACGGGCAACTGTCAAATGCGTTAAAAATAAATCTTGCCGGCGGATAAACAGTTTTTGTGGAATACTCATTTCGCACAAAATCGGTTAATGTTTTAAAATAGGGTTTTTCAAATTCGTTTTGCAGCCTTGCTTTCCAGCTCTCTTCAATTTTAACGTCCATCGGTTATTCATTTAAAAGGATTGAATACACGAAAGTACAAAAATCATCCACATCCACAAAACCATCGCCGCAGGCTTATCGTGCGAAGCACCTATCAGCAAAGCTCTATCGCTCGAAGCGCTATCGCCAAAGGCCTATCAGCATAGTGTCTATATCAAATAAATGTGTTGCTTTTTCGCCTCCTCGCGCATTTCAGCGGGCCAAAGGCTTGCCTGGATTTCACCAATGTGGGCTTTTCGTAAATAATGCATACACAAACGCGACTGCCCTATCCCGCCGCCAATGGAAAGTGGTAATTCGCCATTCATTAATCGTTGATGGAAAAACAAAGCCAAGCGGTCTTCTTTGTCCCTCAACTTCATTTGTTTTTTGAGCGATTGGGGATTCACACGAATTCCCATCGAAGACAGTTCTACAGCTCTTTTCAACACCGGGTTCCACACCAGCAAATCGCCGTTCAGGCCTTGGTATCCGTCTTCGTTTGTGGTAATCCAGTCGTCGTAGTCGGGGGCGCGGCCATCGTGCGGTTCTCCGTTCGACAACTCGGCACCAATGCCAATAACGAACACAGCGCCAAATTCTTTGCAAATGGCGTCTTCCCTATCTTTGGCGTCTTTATCGGAGTATTTCTGTAAAAGTTCTTCGGCGTGAATAAACGTAATATCCGCGGGCAACTCCGGCTTTATTTCGGGAAATAATTCATACACCAAATACTCCGTACGCAGCATAGCGGCATAAATGCGCTGCACAACGCGTTTTAGAAAACCCAGGTTACGGTCTTTTTCACTCATCACCAACTCCCAATCCCATTGATCCACGTATAGCGAGTGCAAATTATCTAACTCTTCATCGGCGCGGATGGCGTTCATATCGGTGTAAATGCCGAAACCTTCTTCAATTTCGTAATCCGCCAACGTGAGGCGCTTCCATTTTGCCAAGGAATGCACAATTTCCGCATTCTTGTCATTCATATCTTTTATTGGAAAATGAACCGGCCGTTCCACTCCGGTTAAATCGTCGTTAATACCTGTTCCGCTTTCCACAAACAGCGGTGCAGTCACACGACGTAGTCTTAACTCCGATGATAAATTTACTTGAAAAAAATCTTTGATGCTTTTGATACCTAATTCCGTTTGCTTGAGGTTAAGCAGTGGTTTATAGCCTTTTGGGACAAATAGTTTAGACATACGTTATATTTTCTTTGTTATAAAGGTGCAAAGATAATAGTGTTTTCCATTATGTCAAAGTATTTTCCAATTAAACTTACAGCATTACATTCGACGCGCAAACAAAGTGTCTATTTGATGCATAATCGGCAATTATTGAATCAAAATGATTATCTCACACCTCAAACTGCCCAATCAGTTCATGGATGGACGAAATATTGTGTCGCCGAAGGTATTCTTCTATTCCTTCCACAATTTTTACCGATGCCGTGGGATCGATAAAATTATAGGTTCCTACCTGTACGGCGGTAGAACCGGCCAACACAAACTCTATGGCATCTTGCCAATCGCAAATGCCGCCCATACCAATAATGGGAATTTTCACCGCGTTATACACTTGCCACACCATGCGAATGGCGATGGGTTTTATGCAAGGGCCCGATAAACCGCCGGTGATGGTAGAGAGTTTTGATTTGCGGCGCTCCACATCAATGGCCATTCCCAAAAAGGTGTTGACCAGCGAAACGGAATCGGCGCCTTCATCTTCCACGGCGCGGGCAATTTCGGTAATGTCGGTTACGTTGGGCGAAAGTTTCACGATAAGCGTTTTGGGAAACACCTGCCGCACCGCTTTTGTAACTTCCGCCGCCGACGCGCACGAAGTGCCAAACGACATACCTCCTTCTTTTACATTGGGGCAAGAAATATTCAACTCAATGGCCGGAATTTTTTCAAGGTTGGCCAGTTTTTCGGAGCATTCCACATAATCTTCGATGCGCGATCCGGAAACATTCACAATCATATGGGTGTCAAAATCCTTTATTTCAGGATAAATGTGTTCCACAAAATAATCCACCCCTTTGTTTTGCAACCCCACCGCGTTAAGCATTCCCGCCGGCGTTTCAGCCATTCGGGGGTATTCGTTTCCCTGTCGCGGTTCCAAGGTGGTTCCTTTTACGAAAATACCACCAAGCTTGCCCAAATCAATGAAATCGGTGTACTCGGTTCCGTATCCGAATGTTCCGGAAGCCGTCATTACCGGATTCTTTAATTCCAGGTTTCCTATGTTTACTTTCAATCTGTCCATGTGAGTTCGTTGGTGTTAAAAACAGGGCCTTCCGTGCAACTGCAAAGGTTGCCTCGAGTGGTTTTTTCGGTGCAACACAAGCAAGCGCCAAAGCCGCAGGCCATTAAGTTTTCAAGCGAAGCTTGGCATTCAATGCCCTTTTCTTTGGCTAATTTGGCCACGGCCACCATCATGGGTTTGGGGCCACAGGTGTAAATAGCATCGTATTTGTTGTTCCAAACGGAATGGTGCGTAACAAATCCTTTTTCGCCGTGCGTATCATCTTCTGTGGTGGTGAATAGCGTGCCGAATTTCTCAAAATCGTCCAATTGCAGCAAGTCTCTTTTTGAGCGTCCTCCCAAAAGAAAATGAGGCGAAAAACCTTTTTCTTTCGCCATTTTTCCCAAAAAAAGCAATGGAGCGGTTCCAACACCGCCGCCAACCAGTAGTATTTTTTTGTGAGGATCATCGGGAAGCATAAACCAATTGCCCAACGGAAAGATTAAATTGAGGATATCTCCCTTTTGCACGGCACAAATCTGCTGTGTTCCTTTACCGATGCTTTGCACCAAAAGCCATAGTTGATTGGTTTGCTTATCCACAAAATTAACCGAGATGGGCCGCCGGAGAAATACCGAAGGCGATGTGACCGAGATTTGCACAAACTGTCCCGGCAACATAGCTGGAAGTTCTTCACCCGAAGAGGGGCTTACTTTTAGTAAATGATTCTGATAATTGAGTTGTTCGTTTTCGCAAACAACCATATCAAGCATTATTTTCATGCGCTGACTGCCATTTTACCTAATTATAATTCATGACAAAGATACATATTTTTCAGCATTATTCTCCGATAAATATATTGCGAAGAAATTAAAAAAACAGATGCTATGCTATTTCGGTTGTTTTATTAGATAAAAGAAATTCTTTCTGTCAACAAAAACAATTTCATTTAGTCGAGCCTTAAAAAGCCCATTTTTAATTTATTACTAATATTTTTTATCACTATTGACTGACAAAAATAGTTAGAAAAAAGTAGGAGTTGCCCCGAAGTTTCGTCGCCAAGTTGTAAATTTGTACTGCCACGCAAGCTGTTCGATTTATTAATACAACAATGCGGTAATTTGAAATAAGGAGTTATCATTTTATCAAATCTTGTAAATCGGAATTTATTTTGTTTTCCAATATATCTTTATGATATTTATCTAAACTTCGGAGTAAATAAGCAAAAGTATTCATCTCATTGGGCGATAAATCTCCCACAACAAATTCAGAAACCATTTCATATTGGGAAGTATTCTGTACATTTCGACACGTCCCATTTCAAATATCGTTGTCAAGATTCTCAAATCAGAACTTATGCTTTTTTTAAGAAAAGCATTGAAGTATTTTCAAATGAATAAAAACCACGACCAACGCTTCCAAACTCCCCATGGTTTTTTAATAAACATCAATCTTCCCGCATCACAACACGGTGCTCGGCACCACTTTTCCATCGAACAATTTAATAATGCGGTCGGCATAACCGGCATCGTGCTGACTGTGTGTAACCATTACAATGGTGGTTCCTTCGCGGTTGAGTTCGGAGAGCAGGCCCATCACCTCCGCGCCGTTTTTGCTGTCTAAATTACCCGTTGGCTCGTCGGCAAGGATAAGCTTGGGATTGGCTACCACGGCGCGCGCGATGGCCACGCGTTGTTGCTGTCCGCCCGAAAGCTGCTGCGGAAAATGCTTTTCACGATGCGAAATGGCCATACGGTTCATCGCCTCTTTCACTCGCCGATTACGCTCGGCAGCGGGAATTCTCATATAAAGCAACGGCAATTCAATGTTTTCATATACATTGAGTTCTTCAATCAGGTTGAAACTTTGAAAAACGAAGCCGATAACACCTTTTCTGAGATCGGTTCGTTCGTTTTCGGAGAATTTAGACACATCCGTTCCGTTAAGAAAATAGTGTCCCGAGGTTGGATTATCCAATAAGCCCAAAATGTTGAGCAACGTGGTTTTCCCACAACCCGACGGGCCCATAATGGCGACAAATTCGCCTTCGTTGATTTCGATATTTACGTCGGCTAATGCCCAAGTTTCCACTTCTTCCGTACGGAAGATTTTTTGTAGGTTTTCTGTTTTAATCATAGTTGTTTGAATTATAAATTATTTTGTTGCACAGAGTTCTCAGAGAATACACAGAGTTTAGCTTACGCATCCGCTGGTTTCGACCCAGCGGATGCTTGCACAAGCTGGTCTGACGCTTGTTTTTTATAAAATTATCTTGCTTTTTTTAGATATCTCACTTAGTTCGATATGACAAACAGGCTGAAAATAATACAACATACGGTTGTCATTTTGAACGTAGGGAAAAATCTATTAAAAATTTTCTTATCCGCGTTTATCCCCCAATCCGTGTCATCCGTGTACTCCCTTTTTACGCGTCAGGCGGATTGCAGCAGCCGGACGCTGGTTTTATTCCGATTTCAAACTTTTTACCGGATTGGACCTTGCCGTGAGCCACACGTGCCAACCAACCGTAGCGAAAGTTATCGCCATTACAAACAAAAGCGCCAAAACAAATGAGCCGATAGAAATATCCACCCGATACACAAACTGTTGCAGCCACTTTTCCATCAGCCACCACGATAACGGCACAGCAATGGCAAAACCAATCACTATCCACACAAACATCGGCTTCATCAATAGCCAAAGAATTTGCGCCGTTTTGGCTCCGTTTATTTTGCGGATGCCAATCTCCTTGGTGCGCTGCCTTACGGCATAAAACGTGATGCCGAACAATCCGAAACAAGTGAGCAAAATGCTGATAAGCGAATACATTTGCAGCAGGCGCGACATTTCGAATATTTTGCTGTTGCGTTTCGTAAAAACACTGTAAGTGTCTATATGTGAAAAAACGGTTTCGGGGAAAACTTGTTCCCACGCCGATTTGATGGCGGAAAAGGTCTCGGAACTGTTTTTGCTCTTTGTCTTTACTCGCAACGTACTGTTGTATTTGGGTCCGTATTCATATTGACCGAGTACGGTAGGCATTGTTCTTTCTTCCAGAGAACTGAACTGAAAATCCTCAACTACGCCACCAATAATAGACAACGAATCGTTTGAACTTAAATATTTCGACAACGGCTCGCCGATTATCTCCGTTTCCAATTTTCCCGTCATATTTGCAAAAGTTTTGTTTACAAGAACTGAATGCGGGTTGGTCTCAAGCAACGATTTCCAATCGTCGCCCGACAATTGCCGAAAATTAAAAATGGTTGTTAACTCCTCGTCTCCTGAAAGTTGCAGCACAGTTGTTTCAACTTCTTCTCCGGTTTCTTTGCGTATCTTGCCGTGCATAATCCACGTATTCATAATGGGTAGATTTCCTGTTGAAACATTGGAAACGCCGGGAATGCGTTTTATTCTGGCTGTAAGGTCTTGAAGTTGCCGAATCTCCATTACGTTGGTTATTTCGATTAAATTTCGATATCGATTTCCGCTTTGTTTTACCAGTGCAACTTGCCGGTTTGCCGTAATGGTAGCGATAATGAGCGCGAGAGCGATGATAAACTGCGTGGTAACCAAGCCTCCAATCCAACGGTTTTTTCGGGTTACAAAAAACATTCGGTAATCGCTTCCCGACAACCGGCTTATTTTTCCGCTAATTATCCATGCCGGAAGTATCGTAAGCAAGAGAATCAACAAAATTAAGAGTGGAAAAAAATCTTTGCTGTAGAAAAATTTCGATGAAAAATCAACGGCTACTATTTGATTAAATACCGGCAGTAAATCGTGCATCATCAACATTGCCAGCACAAAAGAGATAAAAACGGTGAGAAAAGTATCTAAGAAAATCTGTAACCGGACATCTTTCGGTTTGGCTCCCATCAGTTTTTGCGCGTGAAGGCTTTTTACCTGTTGCAACAGGCGCGAAAAGCTCATATTCACGTAATTGAAGATGGCGATAAGAAATACCAAAACGGCGGAAATGAGTCCCACCATCAATAAGTTGTTTTTGCGATAATGCCAGTAGCTCAATTGCTGTTGATTGTAGGTAGATGAAATGGATTGATCGAACGTGGAAAAATAGTATTGCCCCCCTGCGAGTGTGGAAATTTGGTCTTTTTTCACCTTTTCCTCAAATTGACGCAGATTTGTGTTTTTTGGCATCATCAACAGCGTGGGACCACCCCAATTTTCTTCGGGATTGCAAATAAGCGCGTCGAAAACAATGGCGGATTGCTCCCGATTTTTGGCCACTGCGGCGATGGTATAAACTTTCTTGACATCCGCGCCGGAATCGTCTTCACAAACCGTGATTTGTTCTCCTATAACGTTTTCGTTTCCGAAAAGCCGTTTCGCCTGTTTTTCACTGATGATAATCGACTGCGGATTGCTGAATGCGTTCCACGAGCCATACAGCAATTCGAATGGAAAGAAATCGGGAAAAGAGGCGCTAACGTTGAGAATCTCTATTGGATCAAAGTGTTGGTAATTCACTTCTATGTACTTAATGTCGAAACTATTTAACTGCAAGAAGTCTTCTACTTCGGGATATTTTTCCTTCATCTGTTCCGGAGCTCCTTTGTGCATATACGCCACTTTTTCTCCGGGATTGGACGGCATATCCTGCATCACCCACACCAATTTATCGCGATTTGGATTGTCTTTTTCTATACCGTATTCGAAACTGACGAACGAAATCAGCAAAGCTGTGCAGGCAATGCCCACCGTTAGGCTGATAATGGAAATAAGCGTGAACGTTTTGTTTCGCCACCAATTTCGAAGAATGAGTTTGAGAGCTGTTTTAATCATATTCTTTTTGTTTATATTTCTTGTAACACAGAGTTCACAGAGGTTTCACGGAGTTTATTTATGCATCTGACCGCTCCAAAACTACCTGATGCTTGGTCATATTCATTCGCGACATAATCAGTTCGGTTGCGCAGGCGGCGTATCCACTTCCCATATTTCGTAAATCCTGTTTGTATCAACAGATTCAGTTTGTTGATTCATTTCCTCTTTGAGTTGTTTGTTTTTTCCGCTGCAGCTTAGAAGCAGAGTAATACTTATAAAACCGATTAGTATTGCTTTCATTTTTTATATGTTGAATTAATTTATTCGTTAAAACTATTTTTGTATTGTCGTTCGGTTGTTGTTATTCCGATTTTAAACTTTTTACCGGATTGGCTTTTGCCGTGCGCCACACGTGCCAGCCAACCGTAACGAAGGTGATCGCCAATACAAACAAAAGCGCCAATACAAATGAGCTGACAGAAATATCCACTCGATACACAAACTGTTGCAGCCACCTTTCCATCAACCACCACGACAACGGCACGGCAATGGCAAAACCAATCACTATCCACAGAAACATCGGCTTCATCAACAGCCAAAGTAGCTGCGGTGTTTTGGCTCCGTTTATTTTGCGGATGCCGATTTCTTTGGTTCGTTGTTTTACGGCATAAAACGTGATGCCAAACAGCCCGAAACAGGTGAGCAAAATGCTGATAAGCGAATACATTTTGAGCAGGCGCGACATTTCGAAAATTTTGCCGTTAGTTCCTACAAACGCATCATACACTTCACCATAAGCGAAAAAATCATCCGGATAAGCCTGCGCCCAAGCTTGTTTTAGCGATTTTGCGACGTTTTTTATTTCTCCCTTTTTAGTTCGGATGTAAATATTGCTGTGATGAGCCGTTTTGTCGGTATGCCTCATTACTACAGGAATTGCTTTTTTCTCCATCGAGCTGATATAAAAATCCTCCACCACTCCGGCGATAACTGCCAACGAATCATAATCATCAATATAGTTGCGCAACGAGTTACCAATCATATCCGAAGGCAATGTTTCCGCTACATCCGCGAAAGTTTTATTTACAAAAACGGGATTGCGATATTTTTCGCTTGCGCTGTCCCAGCCAACGCCCGTAATTTGATTTATTTGCAACACATCTACAAATCCATCGCTACCGGAAATCTGCAAGACATTGTTTTTTTGTTCTTCGCCACTCTTCTTGCGGAAAGCGTTTTCGCCAGTGTGTGTAGTATATACTCCGCCGTTGGTAAACGCGTAACTTTCGATGCCGGCAATACTCTTTAGGCGTGATTCGAATGTTACGATAGAATTTTTGGAAAACGGGCTGCCTACTTCAATCACGTTTTTGTAGCGATCGATATTCTTTTTCACCAGATTAACCTGTTTGTTTACTGTAAACATTCCGATAATAAGGGCAAAGGCAATAATAAACTGAACGGTAACCATAGGTGCTATCCAACGATTTTTCTTGGTTACAAAAAACATCTTGTAATCACTTCCCGACAAACGGCTTATCTTGCGACTCATTATCAGAGAAGGGATTATTGTGAGCAGAAAAATCAATAATATCAGCAGCGGGAAAAAGTCTTTGCTATAAAAGTATTTTGATGAAAAATCTACGGCTACCACTTGATTGAATATCGGAAGTAAATCGTGCATCATTAGCATTGCCAGCAAAAACGAGATGAAAACGGTGAGAAAAGTATCTAAGAAAATCTGTAAGCGAACATCTTTCGGCTTGGCTCCCATCAGTTTTTGCGCGTGAAGGCTTTTCACTTGTTGCAACACACGCGAAAAACTCATATTCACATAATTGAAAATAGCGATAAATAGTACTAAAATAGCAGAAATAAGCCCGATAAAAAGCAAGTTATCTTTTCGGGAATGCGTATATCTCGAATTGGCGGAAGAAAAAGCTTCGTCGAAATCATAAAAATAATATTGCTCATCCTTTATGGATATTTTGTCGTCTTTTACTTTCTGTTCAAATTGTTGCAGGTTTGTTCCTTTTGAAAGTTTCAAGAAAGTACTTCCACCGTTCTTGATGTTAGGATTACAGAAAAGCGCATTGAATGGAATGCCCGATTGTTCTCTGTCTTTTATTACTCCTTCCACCGTATAATCTCTGTCTTTCCCAAAAACCTCAGAAATCTGTATCTGTTTTCCTAAGGCGTTTTCATCACCAAAAAATAAGTTTGCTTGTTTCTCACTCAGAAAAATGGAATTGGGTTGAGTCAGCGCATCCCAACTGCCGTAAAGCAACTTGAATGGAAAAAACGAAGGAAACGAAGCATCTACGTTCAGAATTGTGAGCGCATCAAACCTTTGATTATCTACTTCAACGTACTTTACGAATGGTGGTTCAAACTGAAAAAAATCTTCCACTTCAGGATATTTTTGTTTGAGCTGTCCTGCAATATCTTTGTGCATAAACGCACTCCTTTGTCCCGGATAAGCTGGGTTTTCCTGCATCACCCACACCAATCTGTCGCGATTTGGATTGTTTTTCTCAATACCGTATTCGTAGCTTACGAACGAAATCAAAAGCGCCGTACAGGCAATACCCACCGTTAGGCTGATAATGGAAATAAGCGTGAATGTTTTGTTTCGCCACCAATTTCGGAAGATAATTTTAAGAGCTGTTTTAATCATATCATATTGTTTTTTTATTACTTGTTACGTAGAGAAACACAGAGGATGCTCGGAGATGCGCATAAGCCTAAACATTAGTATATTAGCATATTGATACATTGGCACATTCATTTTATCACCAACTCATTCACCTCGCCAAAATTGGCATATCCGCTCACCACCACACGGTCGCCGGGTTGCAAACCGGAAAGCACTTCGTATTGCACGGGATTTTGCCGTCCGATGGTTATCGGTGTTTTTACGGCTCTGTCGCCCGATTTGTTGAGCTTGTAAATCCATTGTCCGCCGGTGGTTTGGAAGAAATCGCCTCGCGGAATGATTATCGCCGTTTCGGGCTGACCCAATTCCACCTGCACGCGGAAACTCTTGCCGATGCGTACGTTGTCGGGTTGCCCGCCGGTGAAAACCAAATCCACCTGAAATTGTCGGTCTTTCACTTCCGGAATTACTTTGGATACGCGCAACGGGAATTTTTTGCCCTGATAGGTTACCGAAGCGGGCAGTCCCACCGTTACGCGGTCGATATAATATTCGCTCAGCTGCGTGTGGATTTTGAAGTTGTCCATCACCTTTATTTCGCCGATGTTTTCTGATTGGCTTACGCGCTGTCCCAATGTTACGTTCAGGAAGCTCAGCTGTCCGTCCAATGGCGCGCGCACTACCAGATTGTCCATCCGTCCGCGGGCGTGCGAGGCGCTTTTTCGGGCGCGTTGCAAGTCGTTGTCCATCAGTTCGCGCCGAAGTCGGGTGGCGGCACTGTCTTGTTTCAATCCTTCCAATTGAAGCGATGTGCTTTTGGTTTTGTAGTCGTACTCCTCGCGCTGCACATCGAGTTGCGCCTTGCTTTTTACGCCCATTTTATACTCCTCTTCGCCCAGCGCGAAATCTTTTTCCAGTCGGCTCAGCTCGTATCGCGCCTGCAATGTTTGCTGACGCAAGAGAATGGTTTTTTGTTCCATTTCCACTTTTTTCTCTTCGTAGAGAATGCGCTGTTTTTCCCACTCGTCCTGCTGTTCCTCGATGGTGCGTTCCAAATCGGGATTTTGCAGCACAAGAATTACATCGTCTTTGTGCAGCATAGAACCCTCTTCGGCCACAATCTCCTTTACCGTTCCCGTTTCCAGCGAGTTGAGTTTGATGGTTAAGATGGGTTGCACAATGCCTTCGGCATCCACGTAATCGAGAAAATGCTCTTCGGAAACGTCGGCAATACCGATTTTTTCGTTGTCGATGCGCAATTTTCGTCCACCCGATACGCTCACGATAACGAAAATGAGAAACGCCACAAACGCTACTCCGGCAAGAATGTGGTATTTGTATTTCTGAAACGGCGATTTTTTGGGCAGCAGCTTGTCCATTTGGCTGTCGCGCGCCTCGTGGAAGGATGCGGTTGAGGTTTGAGGTTTGGGGTTTGGGGTTGAATGGGGCATATTTGTGTTTAGTTTGATCGTTTGTTTTTTGTGAAAAAAACAAAGTCGAACTTTAGATATTCGTGATTAAATAAAGTTGAACTTTAGATATTCATAGAAATAATTATATCTTTGTGTATATAATTTATGAAATTAAGCATTATGTTATTACGAAAAATTGATCTTCAAGATGCCGAAAACGACAGCATTTTTCTTTGGGGCGCACGCCAAACCGGAAAAAGCACATTACTCAAAATGATATTTCCTGATAAGCATTACATCGATTTACTGAAATCCGATGAGTTTGAGCGATACAGCCGCCGTCCGGCACTGTTGCGCGAAGAACTTGAGTTGTTGCCCAAAAATGAGCTCGTTATAATAGACGAGATACAGAAAATACCCGCTTTGCTCGACGAAGTCCATTGGCTAATTGCGAACCGAAATCTTCGTTTTATCTTAAGCGGATCCAGTGCGCGCAAGTTGCGTAGAAGCGGTGTAAACCTATTGGGCGGCAGAGCTATCCGCAAGCATCTTTATCCGTTTGTGAGCGCGGAAATTCCCGATTTTAATCTTGTAAAAGCCTGCAATAATGGTTTGCTGCCCCGTCATTATCTTTGCGAAGACCCTTCTGCGCGCCTGCAAGCATATATCGGCGATTACCTGCAACAGGAAATAAAAGCCGAAGCGCTTACCCGAAATTTGGGAACTTTTTCGCGCTTTATGGAAGTAGCGGCACTTAGCAACGGCGAAATTGTAAATTACAACAATATCGCTTCGGAATGCGGTGTGAGCGCGCCAACGGTGAAAGAGTACTTTTCCATTTTGGAAGAAACGCTTATCGGTTATACCATTCCGGCATTTACCCGAAACGTAAAGCGGCGGGTTATTCAATCGCCTAAGTTTTACTATTTCGACGTAGGCATCGCCAACTATCTGCTTAAAAGAACGACGATAAATTCTGGTTCGCCCGAATTTGGACACGCTTTCGAACATTTTATCATTCAGGAACTAATAGCGTTTATTGGATATTTCAGACCTCAGCTTGGCTTGTCGTATTGGCGCACCACGTCGGGTTACGAAGTAGATGCCATTATCGGAAACGCACAAGTTGCTATCGAAATTAAATCGACCGATGAAGTGCAGTCGCATCACACAAGAGGATTGAAAGCGTTTTCGGAGGAATTCCCATCTGCCCGTCTTATCATTGTTTCATTAGACAAAAATCCGCGTAAGATGAACGAAGTGGAAATTTATCCCGCTTTACAATTTCTTGAGATGCTGTGGAACGGCGAATTCTTTTAATCAATATTTCAATTTTTAAAGTATAGCAACGCTTTGCCATACTTTTTATTTAGACTGAGAGTTTCTTAAAAGATTTTACGATTCTCTTCTGTGTGTTATCCTCAAAAACTCCGCCTTTCACTATCAACTATCAATCTCCCGTGTTCAAAATCATATCCCGTAATGCTGCGCAGCCCGAAGTAAAGGCTCCAATAGTTCTGCAATTCGCGGATATAGGCGCGTTGCGACCGGTCTTTTTCGGCAATGGCGGCGTTTAAGTCCAACACGGTGGATTTGCCCAACAGATAGAGCCGATAGGCTACATCGCTGCGGCGGTTGGCGCGTTCGGCGGTTTTTTGCGCTATCATCGCTTTTCCCGCCTGTAAGTTAAACTGTTTTACCATTTTTATAACGTTGGCTTCGAAATCGGTGCGCGCCTGCGCCACATCAATCTTTATTTTTTCGAGGTTGCTTTTCGCCACTTCCACCCTGCCTTTTCCAACTCCCCAATCCACCAACGGAATGCGGATGCCGAGGCTTACCAACTGTTGGTCGAGCGGATGCCGATACGCTTCGCGCAGCAAATCGTTGGTCTGTGTCAGTCCGAATTGCACATACAAATCGGCTTTCAATCCGCGCGAAGCCTTTGCTCGCGCCACATCGCTTTCGCCTTGCAACTGCATCAGATAAAAACGTTCGATGTCGGGGCTGTATCGTCGGGCAAAACTCAGCGCCTCTTCCACCGGAACGGCGAAGTCGGGAATATCTTCGCTCAGCGTTACAACAATCTCCACGTTCTCGTTGATGCCCAAAAAACTGCGCAAATCCTGTATGCGGTCGTCCATTTCGATGCGCGCGTTCAGTTTATTGGTTTGCTCCGTGAGGTAGTTGATTTCCAGTTGCAGCATTTCGTTTTCGGTGATGGTGCCGATATCGTATCTGCCTTTGGCGTACCTGAAAAGCGTGTCGGCGGCGGCGTAATTGTGCTCAGCCGAGGCGAGGTCGCTTTGTGCCGTTGCCAGTCCGAAGAATTTCATCGCCGTGTTTGCCGAAACCAGTTCGAGCGTTTCCAGATATGCTTTTTGTGCCTGCGTATATCGCTTTGGCTCAATCTTTTTGTCCCATTTCAGGCGGTTGTATCCGAACAGATTTTGCGAATAACCCATCACAACGGGTGTGGATTTGTACGAAATTTTCTTATCCGAAAAAACATCCAGCCGCTGCAATCCCGACTGCACAAAGATGCTTCCGCCCAAAAACGATATGTTTTGATTGATGGTAAGATTTCCGTCGTTGAGCAGTTGATTGCGGTGGACAAAACTGTCGCTTCCGTCGGGCATCGTGATGGGACTGATGCTTCGGTTGAGCGACGAAACGGAATTGAACGTCAAGCTCGGCAGATAATCCGCTTTGAACGACCGCCAATTCCAATATGCCGCCCGATACTGATGGCGTGCTGCCACCGCTTGCGGTGATTGTTCGCGGGCAAGCGCAATGGCTTCGTCCAAAGATAGCCGAAGCGTGTCTTGCGCTTGTAATTGCCCTATCGCGAACAACAAAAGAATGAGAGAGAGTGTGTGTTTCATATAAAAAAGTATAGCAAAAGCAGTGCCAAGTGGCTAATTAATTTATTATTAGCGATTTGTGTGAATATTAAAATTTAAAATAAGTGCGGATTCGCACAAACTAGGTGCGGGTTCGCACATGATTTTTTGAGATTATTGTTGTATATTTGTCGTCGTGGTGTGGGAATTTTCTCTGTGCCATCTCTGTGAGCTCTGTGTAACAGAAATACTATGTTATTTCAAAGTTGAATGGCTGTTATTTCAAAATTGAGGTTGTACAATTTTAAAACAATATGTGTGCAAATTTAAAATTTAGTTTGTGTAAATTTAAAATACATATTGTGCAAATTTAAAATTTAGTTTGTGTAAATTTAAAATATATGCTATCTTTGCATCGGAAATGAATTTAAAATAAGTGAATTATGTTGGTTCAACGGGAAATAGTGAACGCAATGAAACAGTTGGTCAATAAGTTTCCTATTCTTGCGCTTACAGGACCACGACAATCGGGTAAAACAACCTTGTTAAAATTGATGTTCCCGGATTACAGATATGTAAATTTAGAAAATCCGGACACGCAAAATTTTGCCGAAACCGATCCGCGAAACTTTTTAGAGCAATACGATAAATTTGTTATTTTTGACGAGGTTCAGCGAGTACCGCACTTGTTTTCATACATCCAGTCTATTGTTGATGAGAGTGGAATGATGGGACAATTTGTATTTTCGGGTTCGCAAAACTTTCATCTAATGCAGAACATTACCCAAAGTTTGGCGGGCAGGGTTGCTATTTTTCGGCTATTCCCATTCGATTTTCAGGAATTGCGAAGTGTGGATTTACTTCAAAAAGAATACACGACGCATTTAATCAAAGGATTTTATCCTGCGATTTACGATCGAAATATCAAACCAATTGACTACTATCCGAATTATATTGAGACTTATATTCAACGTGATGTAAGTGAGTTGGTTGCTATTCAAGATATGAGCCTATTTCGAAAGTTTTTGGCATTATGCGCAACAAGAGCAGGACAACTCTTGAATATGAGCGGTTTAGCAAAAGAGTGCGGCATATCGTCTCCCACTGTAAAAGCTTGGTTATCTGCTTTAGAAAACAGTTACATCGTTTTCTTGTTGCAACCGTACTACAAAAACTTCAGTAAACGAATTACGAAATCGCCTAAACTTTATTTTTACGATACCGGATTATTGTCTCATCTTTTAAAAATAAACGATGTATCTAAAATGAATAATCAGTCCATAAAAGGCGCATTGTTTGAAAATATGATTGTTGCGGAATACGTAAAACGTATGCATCATAAAAACCAGAGACAAGTCGACCCATGGTTTTGGCGTGATTCTCATGGTAATGAGGTTGATTTGCTTATTGAAAAAACCGAACAAACTGAAATTGTAGAAATAAAAGCCACGCAAACCATAATGCCTGATTTATTCAAGGGATTAAATTATTTTGCCGATTTGGATAAAGAACAAAGTTTCACGAAAACACTTGTATATGGTGGTAACGATTATCAAAAACGATCTGTTGTGGATGTAGTGCCATGGTTTGAGTTTGGGAAATAATTGGGAATAATACCAAATGTCAAAGTGCGGAGTAAAATGCTGCCAAAAACGGAAGTAAATTAGAAATAAAAACTTATTAATCCGCCCTTTCAGGACGCAATTTTTATCTTTCAATCTAACCCAAGGCGTTGCCGTTGGGCTAAATTAAATGGCTTTAAGCCAATTATCGCTATTATTAAACTCTGTGAGAAATTATTCATCAACAATGCAAAAAACCGGCAAAATCCTTATCGTAGATGACAACGAAGACATCCTCTTCGCGCTAAACATCCTGCTACAACCGCACGTGGAAAAAGTGAAAGTTACCACACAACCCGAACGGATCGAGCATTTTATCGCCACGTTCCAACCCGATGTGATTTTGCTCGACATGAATTTCCACAAAGACGCCAGTAGCGGACAAGAAGGCTTCTTTTGGCTGCAAAAAATCCGCGAAATGGACGCTGACGCGGTGGTAATATTTATCACCGCTTATGGGGATACCGAAAAGGCAGTGAAAGCCATAAAAGCCGGCGCCACCGATTTTATTCCCAAACCGTGGCCCAAAGACAAATTGCTGGCCACTGTGTCTTCGGCGGTGAAGTTGCGCCGTAGCCGAACGCAAGTTTCGCAACTCAAACAACAGGTGGCGGCGTTTGAAAGCAATCGCGCGTTTCCCGAAATTATCGGCGAAAGTGAAGCAATGCGCTCGTTGTTTGAAACCGTTGAAAAACTCAAAAACACAGATGCCAACATCCTGATTTTGGGCGAAAACGGCACAGGTAAAGATTTGGTTGCCAATCTGCTCTATTGTAGCTCGCCACGTGCCGACAAACCGTTTGTGC
This sequence comes from Bacteroidota bacterium, assembly GCA_023388315.1. Taxonomy (GTDB): domain Bacteria; phylum Bacteroidota; class Bacteroidia; order Bacteroidales; family Dysgonomonadaceae; genus JAEWGM01. Next base: position 82,629 of record JAEWGM010000017.1, read on the forward strand.
ATATTGATTTGGGCGCCATCCCCGAAACGTTGTTCGAAAGCGAACTCTTCGGACACGAAAAAGGCGCGTTCACCGATGCCAAAAAAGAAAAAACAGGCAGGTTTGAAATTGCATCGGGCGGCACACTTTTTCTCGATGAAATTGGCAACCTCACGCCTGCCACGCAAATGAAGCTGCTCACGGCAATAGAAAAACAACAGATTATGCGCCTTGGCGGCACCGCACCCATACACATAAACGTACGTTTGCTTTGCGCCACCAACGCCGATATTCACGCAATGGTGGATAGGGGTGAATTCCGTCAAGATTTGCTCTACCGTATAAACACCATTGAACTGCATATTCCACCGCTTCGTGAGCGCGACAAAGACATTGAACTGCTGGCCGACTACTTTTTGCATCGTTTCGCGAAAAAATATAAAAAAGACATTCGCGGCATTTCCCCTTCCGCTTTGCGAAAACTCAACGCCTATCCCTGGCCGGGCAACGTGCGGGAGTTGCAACACGCAATGGAACGTGCCGTAATTCTCTCCAACGGATACGTTCTTAACTCCGATGATTTCCTACTCACGCCCATTTCTTCGAGAAAGAAAACCGAAATGCTGAACTTGGAAGCGTTGGAGAAAAAAGCCATCGAGCAAGCTTTGAAACAGAGTGACGGAAACCTAAACCAAGCAGCCAACTTATTGGGAATTTCGCGTTTTGCCTTGTATAGGAAAATAGAGAAAAACAGCAAATAAATGAAAATTCAGTCAGTATAATGACGCAATTTATGCAAATTCAGTCAATACGATGACTATATTTGCAAAATTAATCGCTGCAAGAGATGAAAATCAATTCTAAATACCTCTTTATTCTCAAGATAGCATCCGTTTTGTTGCTATCGCTTTTGGGCGCATGGTTATTTTTGAAAGAGTTGTATTTTTCAACGATTTTGGTTTTTATTGCCATCACGAGTGTGGCGATTTCGATGTATTACGACAGGAAAAGGTTGGTTTCGCGCATGGAACGAATGATTTCCGGCATCAGAAATTCCGATTTTTCGCTGCATTTTCCCGAAAAAGACAAAAAAGACGAACTTCACCGCTTATCTAAAGAGATGGACGAAGCGTTGCAAATTTTCCGCAATCAGGCGCAAAGTTCAATGATGGACGAGGCGGAAACCGAAGCGTGGCAAAAACTCATCAGTGTGCTAACGCACGAAATTATGAACAGCATCGCGCCCATTATTTCCTTGTCTGAAACGCTTAGCCAGACTGCCGAAACCGATTTACCGACGAACGAAGATTACCAGATAATGAAACGTGCCATGCAAACCATTCATCGGCGGGGTGAAGGACTGCTCGTTTTTGTGGAGAACTATCGGAAATTGACAAAAATACCCGAGCCGACAATTTTGCCCATCCGAATGCACGTTATGCTCGCCTCGTTGCAAAGCCTTGTTGCGGCCGATAATATCCGGTTTTCGTTTACCTGCTATCCCGAAGAATTGGTGTTGCGTGCCGACCAAAATATGTTGGAACAAATTTTGATTAACCTACTGCGAAACGCTTACGACGCCACAAAAGAAAAAACAGATGCGAAAATAAAAGTTAGAGCGGAACAAATTGGCGAAGAAATTCATATTGCCGTTATTGACAACGGAACGGGAATTTCGCCCGAGGCCATCGATAAAATTTTCATCCCGTTTTACACCACCAAAACCAAAGGCTCGGGCATTGGGTTGAGCCTGAGCCGTCAAATGATGCTGCGTCATAAAGGGCGAATCGTCGTTGAATCGGACAATAAAGGAAGCCGCGTAACACTGGTTTTTCCGCAATAAAACACAATATCTGTCTGCAAAAAACGTTGTAGCTGTAATGAAAAAAATCATCGGTTTATTTTTCGTGTTTTCAATGGGATGTTCAGCGTTGTTCGCGCAAGTGCAAAAATTAAAAAATCAGCCTTATGCCGACCAGCGATTGTTTCATTTGGGATTCACGTTGGGTTTTCACACGCAAGACCTTATTTTAACACATTCGGGTTTTGTGAACGATAACGGCGAGGTGTGGTTCGCGGAAATCCCATCTTACTCACCGGGATTCAACGTGGGCATCATCGGCGATGTGTATGTGAACCGGTTTATGAACCTGCGTCTCTCTCCCACCCTGCAATTGGGCAATAAAAACTTCGTCTTCAAGGAACAAGCATCGGCTGAGGAATTTAAAACCAACCTGAGAAACAACTATATTTCGGTGCCGCTGCACATGAAACTTGCGGCCGACAGAATCAATAATTATCGCCCCTATTTTCTTGTTGGCGGATATGGACGGCTGGAGCTGGCGGCGAAAAAAAACCGCCCGATTTTGTTAAAACCAATCGATTATGGGATTGAAATCGGCTTTGGGTGCGATTTTTATTTGCCGTTGTTCAAGTTGTCGCCGGAACTAAAATTCGGTTTCGGGCTGGTGAACGCACTGCCAAAAGACCGAAGCGATCTGATTGAAGAAGATTTGCAGAAATATCCGCGCGCGCTTTCTAAAGCCACGCACCGAACCATCACGTTGAGTTTTAATTTTGAGTGAAACCGCGAAGAGAAGCGTACGTTTTTCTTCCCCGCGCATAGAAATTCCACAAAATGCTGCCCTTAAATTGGGTGGAAATCTTTTCTGCTATTGTTTTCTTTAAATTTTCATCTCTATCGTGCTTAAAATGAGTCCTCATCGATAGAAAATCTTTATGAGCTTTCACCACCGCATTCGCGTTTCCGAACTTGCCCTTTAATAATAAGTGAATATAAGCCAACACGTCCAGTACAAATCGCACGATAAAAATGATTATCAAACTGTTGCGTGGTACGTTTTTGTACAACATCAACAGGTTATTGCGGAAATTCAGGTATGTTTTTCGGGGATTTTCCGCGCTTAACGACGCGCCGCCCACGTGATACACAACAGATGAAGGCACGCACATTACTCTTCGTCCGCGGGCGTTCAGGCGCCAGCATAAATCAATTTCTTCCATATGCGCGAAGAAACGGGCGTCTAATCCGCCGGCAGCGAAATAGTCTTTTCGGCGTATGCACAAACACGCGCCGGTAGCCCAAAAAATGGGAATTTCGGTGTCGTATTGCGCCGCGTCTTCTTCCACCACTTCCAAAATGCGGCCTCTGCAAAAAGGATATCCGTAGCAGTCGATAAAACCGCCGGCAGCACCCGCATATTCAAAATGTTGTTTATCGCGATACGAGCGTATTTTGGGTTGCACGGCCGCCACATCGGGGCGCGAATCCATAAACGTCACCAGCGTTTGAATCCATCCGGGCGTGGTTTCCACATCGGAATTTAGCAAGACCAAATATTCGGCATCAACTTGCTGTAATGCTTTGTTATAACCTTCGGCAAATCCGTAGTTTTTATCGAGTAAAATGAGAGGCACATCAGGGAAACGCGATTGCAAAAACGCCACCGAATCATCCGATGAACCGTTGTCGGCCACCACCACCCCGCACTCATCCGATAAAGAATGCTCCAACACCGTGGGTAAAAATTGCTCCAGCAATTTGCGGCCGTTCCAATTGAGTATAACAACGGATGTTTTCATTTTCAGGCGTTTACGGGTTTTCGTTCTCTTGTAAATTTCCATCGGTTGTGCGACCACAAATAATAAGCCGGTTCGTGCAGCACCGTTTCTTCCAGTTTTCTCATATAGCGTTCCATTACCGTGAATTCCGGTTCTTGACTGGCATCGGGTGTGATTACGAAGAATTTTCCAACGTAATGGCCGCGCTTTACTTTCTCAATATCGAGATACACCACCGAGAAAGCCAATTGTTTGGCAATGCGCTCCATACCGGTTTGCACCAACGTTTCCTGGTTCAAAAAACGGGTCCAATAGTGTTCTAAATTTCGCGGCGGCCGTTGATCGGTGAGAAAGCCGATGACCATTGTTTTGCCATCGTTGCGGCTTTGAATCATTTTTCGGAAAGCACTTCGCATTTCAATGGGTTTGGGACTGAAACGTGAACGGATGCGCAAAAACAACGCATCGAACGCCTGCGAATGCAGTTGTTTGTAGATCAATCCTTGCTCCACACCGGGTTCCAAATACATGCCAATGGACGGAACCCATTCCCAATTGCCGTAATGCCCAAGGCTGAGCAGGCACGATTTGCCGTCTTTTGTGAGGCGATTGATGATTTCGGGATTCTCAAACTTCATGCGCTTTCGCACTTCTTTGTCCGTTAAACGCAGCGTTTTAATGGTTTCCACGAAATAATCGCATAGGTGATGGTAGAATTTTTTTTCTATCTTGACTATTTCTTTTTCCGATTTAGAGGGAAACGCGTTTGTAAGGTTTTTTCTCACCATCGCGCGCCTATAGCCAATAAGACGATATGCAATAAAATAAAGCACATCGGAGAGAACATATAAAACAGAAAACGGCAACAACGCGTGCAAATACACCATAGCGTATAAAACACGGTAGCCGATGCTCTTTTTTCGATTGTCTTCTTCCATTTTAAAACTCTGCTTTCATCGCCATTTCATCTTCATTGTACTCTCCCACCCTCACTTGCGTTATTTGGTTAATGAGGGCGCTGTTGTAATCGGCGTACAATTTTACATAATTTTCCGTGAAACCGTGCATTTTGTTTCCGTGTTTGTTGTGTTCAAAAAGCACATTACGGGTGGTGCCTTTTTGCGATTCGTAAAATGCGCGCAGTTTCTCGTCTGAAATATCCAGCAACGCTTTGCTGCGTGCTTGTTTCACTTTCGGTTCCACTTTGTGGTCTATTTTTAGCGCACGCGTGCCAGGGCGCTCAGAATAAGTGAAGACGTGCAGTTGCGAGAAATTGAGCGGTTGAATAAACTCCTTGCTTTTTTCAAAATATTCGTCGGTTTCGCCGCGCACACCCACAATCACATCCACCCCGATAAAGGCATCTGGCATAACCGATTTTATTTTTTCCACTTTGTTTCGGAAAAGGGCCGTGTCGTATTTTCGTTTCATCAGCGTGAGCACCTCATCGCATCCCGCTTGCAACGGAATATGAAAATGGGGCGTAAAACGTTGAGAAGATGCCACAAAATCGATAATTTCATCGGTAAGCAGGTTGGGTTCGATGGACGAGATGCGATACCGCTCAACGCCTTCAACCTTATCCAACGCCTGAACAAGTTCAAAAAAAGTTTCGTTGGTGGTGCGTCCAAAATCGCCGATGTTCACACCGGTGAGCACAATTTCCTTGCCGCCTTCGTCCACCACTTGTTGCGCCTGCTTCACCAAATCGGCAATGGAGCCGTTTCGGCTGCGCCCACGCGCGAACGGAATGGTGCAGAAAGAACAAAAATAATCGCATCCGTCTTGCACTTTCAGAAAATAGCGCGTGCGGTCGTCAGCCGAAACGGATGGTACAAAGGATTTTATTTTGTTGGTGCGCGATGTGATGATTTCTCCGTGGTTTTTCTTCGTTAAATTGTCCAAATACTGCGTGATATCCAACTTTTGCTCCGCGCCCAAAACCACGTCCACACCCTCTATCTCGGCAATATCTTGGGGTTTTAATTGTGCATAGCAGCCGGTTACTACCACAAATGCTTCGGGGTGTTCCTGAATAAGTTTTCGAATGGCCTGGCGTCCTTTTTTATCGGCAAGCTCAGTCACCGAACACGTGTTTATGACGCACACATCGGCCTTTTGCCCTTTTCTCACACGGGTAATGCCGGCATCCTGAAGCTGCCTTCCAATAGCGGAAGTTTCAGCAAAATTGAGCTTGCAACCAAGCGTATAATAGGCTGCTGTTTTATTTTGAAATGTTTGTTGATCGATCATTTTATATTGTAAAAAACTTTCTAAGCTGTAATTTAATTTGCAAAAATACAATATTTAGCCCGATTTATTTGTCCTTTTTCTTTGTCATTCTAATTTAACATATTATTTTTGCACAGTTCTCAATAAATTGTGCAAAATGATTGAACAAAATTTTATAAAATTATACGAAGACAATTTTAAAAAAAACTGGGACCTTCCGGCGCTAACCGATTATAAATTAGGCACCAAGTTAACCTATGGCGAGCTGGCAAAAGAAATTGCCAAATTGCACCTGTTGTTTGCCGAGCACGGAATTGAAAAAGGCGATAAAATTGCGTTGGTGGGCAAAAACCATTCCACGTGGTGTGCCGTTTTTCTCGCTACCATCACCTACGGTGCTGTGATTGTCCCCATTTTGCACGAATTTAACCCCGAAAGCATTACGGAAATTATCCAACATTCCGAATCGAAATTGGTGTTCATCAACGACAATTTGTGGAATTCCCTCGACCAACAAAAAGTGGCGCTGCCCGTGTATGAGATTCCTTCATTTGCGCGTTTAAAAAAAATAAACGGAGACAATGGAAAAGAAAACGGTGAACTCGATAAACTGTTCAACAACGCGTACCCCACGGGATTTCAACCAAAAGATATTCGATACCCTGACGTAAGCAACGAGGAGGTTATTTGCATCAATTACACATCGGGCACCACCGGCTTTAGCAAAGGCGTAATGATTACCGCCAACAATTTTGCCGGAAACGTAACCTATGCCGCACAACTTCATTTGCTTTTGGCAGGCGAACCGCATTTGGCTTTTCTACCAATGGCACATGTGTATGGCTGCGCGTTCGATTTTCTTTACGCTCTATCGGCAGGCGTGCACGTCACCTTGCTGGGCGCCGTTCCCACACCGCAAAATCTCATCAAAGCGTTTCAAGAAGTAAAACCACGGCTCATTATTACTGTTCCGCTGATTTTTGAGAAGATTTATAAGAAAAAAATCCTCCCCATTATCAGCAAACCCATCGTTAAGGCGTTGCTTCAGATACCGGGAGTTAATTCTTTTATCTACAACAAAATAAAGAAATCGCTTATCAAATCTTTAGGTGGAAATTTCAGGGAAGTGATTATTGGAGGCGCCGCGTTGAACCCCGAAGTGGAAGCGTTTTTCCACAAGATTAATTTTCCGTTTACCGTGGGTTACGGAATGACGGAATGTGCCCCGCTCATTTCTTACGATTATCACCACGAATTTGTGCCCACATCGTGCGGCTCCGTGTTGAAAGGAATTATGGAAGCAAGAATTGACTCGCCCGACCCCGAAAATGTGGTGGGCGAAATTCAAGTGAAAGGCGAAAACGTGATGAAAGGTTATTTCAAAAATCCCGAAGCCACCCAAGCAGTTTTCACCGACGACGGTTGGCTAAAGACCGGTGATTCGGGCGTAATGAAAGACAGAAGGCTGTTTATCAAAGGGCGTATTAAAACAATGATTTTAACGGCGAACGGGCAAAATATTTATCCCGAAGAGGTGGAATCAAAACTAAACAATTTGCCGTATGTGGCAGAGAGTTTGGTACTGGAAAGGGGTAACAGGCTGGTTGCCGTAGTCTTTCCCGATTATCCTGCATTGGAGGCGGATAACGTGCCATTGGAAAATTTAAGCGATATTATGGACGATTACAAAATGTCCGTAAACAAATCGGTGGCAAATTACGAGAAAATCAGCGCCATTGAAATTCGAGAAACAGAGTTTGAAAAGACGCCCAAGAAAAGCATTAAACGCTTCTTATACACATAATACACCATTTCTAAAAAGAGAAAAAACACGCCAAAAGAACGAAAAACTTGGCGTGTTTTTTTATTTTTTGTATCTTTATGACTTATGAATTTTTTAAGAACTCAACAAAAAAATCAAACAATGAAAAAAACACTTTTACTCGCAGGATTGGTTATGACGATTATTTTATCGTCTTGTACTCAAGGAAGTAACACCAACACTCAAGAAAATCGCGAAGCAACCGTTTCTCACGAAACAACAAAAACCTCCACACCGGTGGAGTTCAGAGATTTTGGCCCTGAGCCTTTTCTATTTGATATTGAAGAATATACCACTCAAAACGAAACGTTCCGCACGGCTGTTTGGACCGGCAAATCAATGCAAATGACGGTAATGACCATTCAACCGGGAGAAGATATCGGGTTGGAGTTGCATACCACCATCGACCAGTTTATTCGTGTGGAAGAAGGCAGCGGACTTCTAAAAATGGGAGATACAGAAGATAACCTCAATTTTGAGCGAAGAATGGAAGAAGACTTCGCGGCTTTTATTCCGGCCGGAAAATGGCACAATTTGGTAAACGATACCGATAAACCATTGAAATTATATTCCATTTACGCACCGGTTGAGCATCCGCATGGCACCGTACACCAAACCAGAGAAGAAGGCGCGGAACCGCACGTGCATTAGTAAATTAACGCGACTGAGCTTTCTCAAAAAATAACTTCTCACTTGAGAAACAAAGAAGCAAAGAAGGCTGCGTCAAAAGTAAAATTCATTCACACATTGTCATATTAAACGCGTTTCATCAAGTGATGGAGCAAGATGACAAGGAAAAATTGAAAGATACTTTTGATGCAGCCTTCTTTGTATTTTCAACAAATATTGTAACTTTGTTCGTTAAAATAATCCACTCTTCTTTTTTTGGAAAAATTATCCATATTGTATGAAGCAATTTCTTATCAGTTTATTTATTTTGGCGTCGCTTGCCGCGTGTTCGCAAAGAGACAAAGTTTTTTTCGAGAAAACCGTCACCTTTCCCGATAGAATAACCAATGACCAAAAAGTAAAACTAGCAGCCTACGTTGTGCCCACACCACAACAATATGCTTGGCAACAGTTGGAACTAACCGCATTCATCCACTTCGGTATGAATACGTTCACCGGACGGGAATGGGGTACCGGAAAAGAAGACCCCGCTATTTTCAATCCTACCGACTTTGATGCCGAACAATGGGTCACATCGCTTCAATCAGCCGGTTTCAAAATGCTTATTTTAACGGCCAAGCACCACGATGGCTTTTGCCTATGGCCAACGGCCACAACAGCCCATTCCGTCGCGTCATCGCCTTGGAAATCAGGTAACGGGGATATCGTGAAGGAGGTAAAAAACGCGTGCGACAAATACAATATGAAATTCGGCGTATATTTATCGCCTTGGGACAGAAATGCCGAAAGCTATGGCGACTCACCACGATATAACAGAATGTTTGTGGATCAATTAAAAGAATTGCTCACCAATTACGGTGAAGTGCACGAAGTGTGGTTTGATGGAGCCAACGGCGAAGGCCCCAACGGACGGGTGCAAGAATACGACTGGAAACGGTTTTATCACGTGATTGACAGCTTGCAGCCAAATGCCGTAAAGGCAATTATGGGCAACGATGTACGATGGGTTGGCAACGAACAAGGACTGGGAAGAGAAACCGAGTGGAGCGTAACACCGTTGAATCCCGATATTAATGATGCCATAGTGAAGGAAAATCAGCGTTTGTCCATTCAGCCAACATCGGAAGATTTAGGCAGCCGAAAACTCATCGCGGAATCAAAAACATTGTATTGGTATCCTTCGGAAGTGGATGTATCCATCCGCCCGGGCTGGTTTTATCATCCCGAGCAAGACCATCAGGTGAAAACCTTGGCGGAATTGGTGGATATTTATTATCAGTCGGTGGGGATGAATTCGGTTTTACTCTTAAACATTCCGCCCGATACGCGCGGACAATTGCATGAAATTGATGTGGAAAGGTTAAAACAATTCGGTACCTACATCAACGAAACATTTAAAAAGAATCAGCTCATTAATGATGAAGCAGTTTGGAGAGCCAAATCGGGCGACTCCAAAGAATATATTCTCCAAGAGGATGAGCCCATTAACACCGTGATGTTGCAAGAAGATATCAGGAAAGGGCAACGAGTGGAATCGTTTAAAATAGAAGGGTTTATGAATGACGAGTGGATTAAACTGGCCGAAGGCACAACCATTGGATACAAACGATTGCTTCGCTTCCCCGACGCGTCGCCCACACAACTGAGAATCACCATTTCAGAAACCCGCGAAACGGCCAATATCCAGCGCGTGGGTGCCTACTATGCACCGTCTTTGGAGGATTCTTCAAAAACCGTCATCACAACCGATATTCCTAAAGACGCGTGGAAAACCACAAAAGAAAATCCGCTAATTATCGATTTAGGCGAAAGCATTTCCCTGAAAGGCCTCACCTACTCGCCCACCGAAAACAAGGAATCTGTGTTTACATACATTCTTAGCGTTAGCGAAAACGGAACGGAATGGACGGAAGTTAGAAAAGGAGAATTCAGTAACATAAAAAACAACCCCATTATGCAGGAAATCACCCTGAATGAGGCGGTAAACGCGCGGTTCATACAACTGGAAACCGTTAGAGGTGTGGATGGCGGGAAGCCTTCGGTGGAAATAAATCAGATAGGAGTACGCACAAAATAAACAGTTTGAGGATGAAAAAAATTTATATTTTACTTTTCTTATGCTTAGCGATGGCAGCCAAAAGCCAATCGGTGAGCGATGTGTTTAAAACAATGCCCGCCGACTTGCTGCCGGGATTTTCCGATGCCAACAAAACCATGCTGGTTGTCGATACCGGCAAAACAGTAATCCGATACGCGTTGGGCGAAGTGGAAAAAACACATCACACCCAAAGTTTTCTGTCGTTGAAAACGTCCGAGGCGGGTACCACGCAAATAAAACTTCTTCCCCTTTCCGCGGACTCTAACGTGGTTTGTGTAGTTAAAACCGTTTGCGCAAGCGTTTGTGATAGCCAAATTTCCTTTTATACCACCAATTGGGTAAAACTCAACGCAAACGATTACCTACCCACCATTTCGGTAGAAAGTTTTTTGGATTCTGCCAAAAAAGGCACGGATAATTACAAATATGCAGTATCTTTGCCGGATATTTCGCCCATCAAGGCGGAATTTGTCAACGGACAAACCGATTTATTGCTCACTTTCGACTATAAATCCTACCTGTCTGACGACATTATTGCACAACTGCAACCTTTTCTGAAAAGCGATTCCATTCACTTAAAATGGAACAACTCAAGGTTCAGGTAATGTTACCCACGCACCCGTAGTTCAATGGATAGAATATCGGATTCCGGTTCCGACGATGTGGGTTCGATTCCCGCCGGGTGTACTAAAAATCCGCTGTAGATCAGGTGATTTATGGCGGTTTTTATTGTTGTCTATATGTTGCAAGGTGAAGCTTAGTAAATTTCAAAAAACAAGTAATCAAATTAAATTGCATTCCGCTGCTCGGCGGCATTTCCATAACCGTATGCAAACCCGATGATAATCGGGTTCAGCTTACGGCATATTGCCTTAACGCCCTGAATTTCGGGACAGTTACGGAAATTTCGCCCCCATTCGGGCGAAAGTCTCGGATTTCATTTTGATTTTATTTTTTGATAAACCAACTTTTAGTCTTTATTTTTAAAACTTTTTTTCGCTTGTCCTGCACTCATTTATACTAACAATAGAAGCTTTCTTGTTTTTAATCATTCCTTTCTTCTACATAAGTTTTCTCAACTCTTCCACATCCGGCAATACATCCCTGTATTTTTTTGGTAATTCCGCAGCCAATTTATAAGTGGAAACACCCATTGGTTTTGACGTATCACGAAATGCGTACTCTACAATTTTCTCTTTCTTCGATTTGCAAAGAATAATGCCTATGGAGCAGTTTTCGTGTGGTAATCGAACTAAATCATCAAGGGCGGAAAGATAAAAATTCATTTTACCAAGATACTCAGGTTTGAACTCGCCTCGTTTCAACTCAATTGCCACCAAACATTGCAGTTGACGATTGAAGAAAAGTAAATCGACAAAATATTCCTGTTCTTCAACAATGAAACGGTATTGGTTGCCGACAAAGGAAAAATCTTTCCCCAGTGACATAATAAAGTTTTTGATATTCAACACGATTTTACTTTCGAGTATCTTTTCATCCACTTCGTCATCGGACGATTCGATGTTAATGTAATCCAACAAATATTCATCTTTGAAAGAAAGAAGTGCTTTTCGCCGCAAGTTGGTATCTGAAATTGTAATGGCGAAGTTGTTGGCAAGTTTGCCTTGCGTATTATATAAGTTCGATTTCAAGTGCTTCTGTAACGTTCGATAACTCCAAAATTCTGTGGCAGATTTTGCTATATAAAAGAAACGCTCTTCCAATGTATTAGTCCTGATAAGTATTTCATAATGATGTGAAAATCCGGTTGATAAGAAGCAATTCCACATATCGTTGTCCAAATCGTCCGACACTATCGGACGATTTACAAACAGTAAATCAATCTGAATATCGTACGTTGGCAACGGGCGAATTGTCTGTACTTGATTTTCAGGAAGCAGATGCTTTTTCCACTCTTCATAAAACTGTCTCATCCGCTTTATGTTTGCTGGTGAAAATCCACGTAAACCGGGTAACTCTTGTTGTAGCCTTTCCGAAATACTCTCAATGGCACTTGTTCCCCAAAAGTGGTTTCGGCTATTTTCGGATATGAATTTTCCAATACCGAAATAAAGTGAAAGCATTTCACGGTTAGCTAGTTTAGCAGCTCGATAACGGCTTTCCAGAATGGCGCTTTTAATTGCTTGTATGGCTTGATTGAAGTTTGTGAGGGATTGTTGTTGCATGTTCGGTTCGCTGTTTGAATGTGAAAAACAAATACCTTTCAAAGGTAAACATTTTCCGGATTATAAATGCAGGTTTGGTAAAATGTCAATCTCTTTTTGTTTCAGTTTGTAAGTAAGTAATATGCTATATTCTGGGCATGTACAATCCATTATATCGCAGCAAGACAACCTTACTAAAATTAATTGAAAACCATTACCATCTTTCTCCTTTTATATCCCATCCTCTTCCGCATCCCCCTCCCCCAATCAACAATTTTGTAACCCAAAACATCCTCTCGGCAAAAAAATTAACCATTTAAAAAGGTTTTTGTGGAAAAAAGAGTATATTTGTGCTGATATATAGCAAACAATCATCATTGGATAACTTAAAAAGAAAAAAACATGGATAAACCTTATGCAATTGGTATCGACGTGGGTGGTACCAATACGAAATTCGGCATTGTGGACAGACGAGGACAAATCGTAAAAAGCGGAAGTATTAAAACCGCTACACACGAAGATGTGAACGATTATTTGACGGATCTGGCAGCAGCGCTCGACGAGTTAATGAAAGATGTGGTAACCAAAGATCAAATTAAAGGCATCGGCGTGGGAGCCCCCAACGGTAACTATTATACCGGAAACATTGAATTCGCGCCCAACTTGCGCTGGAAAGGCGTGATACCTTTTGCACGATTGCTGGAAGAAAAAATTGGCATTCCCGTGGCACTCACAAACGATGCCAATGCGGCGGCTATTGGCGAAATGACCTACGGCGCTGCGCGCGGAATGAAAGATTTTATTGTGATTACACTTGGCACTGGCGTGGGAAGCGGCGTGGTGGTAAACGGACAATTGGTGTATGGCCACGACGGTTTCGCAGGTGAACTCGGCCACGTAATTATGCGCCGAAACAACGGCCGCATGTGCGGTTGCGGAAGAACGGGATGTTTGGAAGCTTACACATCGGCAACGGGCGTGGCACGCACAGCACGCGAGTTTCTGGATATGCGGCCCGATGAAAAAACATTGCTGCGCAACATTCCCATAGAAGACATTACCTCTAAAGACGTGTCGGACGCGGCGAACGCGGGCGACGAAATGGCAAAAGAAATCTTCCGCTACACCGGAAATATGTTGGGTGAAGCATTCGCCGATTTCGTAGCGTTTTCAACCCCCGAGGCCATCATTCTTTTCGGCGGGCTGTCTTACGCCGGCGATTTAATTATGGATCCCATCCGCGAAAGCATGGAACGCAACTTACTCAAAATTTTCAAAGGAAAAGTAAAACTTCTGTTCTCTGAACTAAAAGAAAGCGATGCCGCTATTTTAGGTGCCAGCGCTTTAGGTTGGGAAGTGAAGTAATTTTACCGTTAGATAACACACGCAAGGCCGCCTTTAGAACAATGGTGGCCTTGTTTTTTAATCCCCTTCTAACTTCCCCCACAGGGGAGAAGGATAACGGGCAACAAGTTATAAAACGTAGCTTGTAAGTTCCTCTCTCGTGGAGAGGCTTTGATGGGTTTGGGCTTTCGTTTCGCATCAAGTAGCGGTTGAAGTAAAACGAAAATCCCGATTTATCGGTGCTATTTGAAAGAAAGGAAAGTTCAAAGACGCAAAAAAGGGCAAAAAACAACATAAAAGAGAGATGTAAAAATAGTATTCGTAAAATTCAAAACAGTTTCTGAGTTCATTTCGCTAAATTTTCCAAAACTTACCCACAAATTGTCACAAATGAACAATAGATTTTATACCTTTGTGTTCCTTAAAAATTAAAGAGTCAAAGACAACGTATGTCACAAAAAATCAATACGGCACTTATTTCGGTATATCACAAAGACGGCTTGGAGGAAATACTTCAAGAGCTAAACAATTTACGTGTGAAATTTATTTCCACTGGAGGAACGCGAGATTTTATTCAATCGCTGGGCTATGAATGCGATTCGGTGGAATCCATCACCGGTTATCCTTCCATTTTGGGCGGGCGTGTGAAAACGCTGCATCCCAAAGTATTCGGCGGAATTCTTTACCGTCGTGAAAACGAACAAGACAGAAAACAAGTTAAGTCATACGATATTCCTTCGGTCGACTTGGTTATTGTGGATTTGTATCCGTTTGAAGAAACGGTTGCTTCGGGCGAATCGGAAGAAGAAATTATTGAAAAAATAGATATCGGCGGCATTTCACTGATTCGTGGCGCTGCCAAAAACTTCAACGATGTAATCATCGTTGCCTCAAAAAACCAATACCGGCCGTTGCTGGACTTGTTGAAACAGAAAAAAGGCCAATCCGATATCACGGACCGCAAATGGTTTGCCAAAGAAGCGTTTAAAGTTTCTTCGGCATACGATAGCGCCATTTTCAATTATTTTGATGGTGAAGACGAATCGGCACTTCGCGTGTCCATCAATCAAGGAAAAAAACTTCGTTACGGTGAAAATCCGCATCAGCAAGGCATGTTCTACGGTAATTTCGATGACATTTTTGAACAATTGCACGGAAAAGAAATTTCCTACAACAATTTGTTAGATATCGACGCGGCCATTTCGCTTATTTCCGATTTCGACGAAACCGCCGTCGCCATCCTCAAACACAACAATGCCTGCGGCATGGCGTGCCGCCTCACCGTAAAAGGCGCTTGGGACGCCGCGCTTGCAGCCGACCCGGTTTCTGCTTTTGGCGGCATCATTATCACCAACCGCAAGGTGGACAAAGAGGCGGCGCAGGCAATGAACGAAATTTTCTTTGAAGTGGTTATCGCGCCCGAATACGACCAAGAAGCATTGGATATTTTGTTTACAAAAAAGAACCGCATCATTTTGGTGCATAAGCAAACGGCAAACGTGGTGCAAGGCAAACAATTCCGCTCCGTATTGAACGGCGCGCTGGTTCAGGATGTAAACACCAGCGTGCAAACTGAAAAAGATTTAACGGTAGTAACCGATAAAGCCCCTACTCCGCACGAAATTGAAGATTTAATTTTCGCCAATAAATTGGTGAAGCACACAAAATCGAACGCCATTGTGTTGGCAAAAGACAAACAACTGATTGCCAGCGGAACAGGGCAAACCTCGCGCGTGGACGCGTTGAACCAAGCCATCGAAAAAGCCGGAACATTCCATTTCGATTTAAATGGCGCGGTAATGGCCAGCGACGCCTTCTTTCCGTTTCCCGATTGCGTGGAAATCGCGCATAAAGCGGGCATCACCGCTGTTATTCAGCCGGGTGGCTCCATCCGTGACGAGGATTCCGTTGCTTATTGCAATGACAACGCCATGGCCATGGTTACCACTGGAACGCGTCATTTTAAACATTAAATTGCAAAGGCGCCACACAGGCGTTTTTTAACACACATAATAAATCATCAACAAAGCCGGCGGCCGGTGCCAACGGCTAAAACCTAAACAATATGGGATTATTTTCATTCACGCAAGAATTGGCAATGGACCTTGGAACCGCCAATTCCGTAATTGTAAACAACGGTGGGAAAATCTTGTTAGATGAGCCATCCATTGTGGCATTAGACAGGAAAACCGACAGAATGATTGCTTTGGGAGAAAAAGCAAGACAAATGCATGGAAAAACACACGAAAATATTAGAACGGTAAGGCCGTTGAGAGACGGTGTGATTGCCGATTTTAACGCCGCCGAACAAATGATTCGCGGAATGATTAAAATGGCAAATAAAAACAAACGCGGGTTGTTTTCGCCATCGTTGCGCGTGGTAATTTGTATTCCGTCGGGCAGCACCGAGGTGGAAATTCGTGCCGTGCGCGACTCGGCAGAACACGCAGGAGGCCGCGACGTATATATGCTCTTTGAGCCGATGGCAGCCGCCTTGGGTATCGGGTTGGATGTGGAAGCGCCCGAAGGAAATATGATTGTTGACATAGGTGGCGGAACCACCGAAATTGCCGTTATTTCGCTTGGCGGAATCGTTTCCAACAAATCCATTAAAATTGCCGGCGACGATTTCACCGAAGACATTCAAGACTATATGGGCCGCCAACACAACATGAAGGTGGGCGACCGCACGGCGGAACAAATTAAAATAAACGTGGGTTCGGTGTTAACGGAACTGGAAAACCCGCCGGAAGATTTCATCGTTCACGGGCCAAACAGAATGACTTCGTTGCCGATGGATGTGCCCGTGTCGTATCAGGAGATTGCGCATTGCATTGAGAAATCCATCTCAAAAGTGGACTCGGCCGTGCTCAGCGCGTTGGAACACACGCCACCCGAATTGTACGCCGACATTGTGCGCAACGGTATTTACCTCACCGGCGGCGGCGCCTTGCTTAGAGGCCTCGACAAACGATTGACCGACAAAATAGGCATTCAGTTCCGCGTGGTGGACGACCCCTTGCACATGGTGGCCAAAGGAACAGGAATCGCGTTAAGAAACATTGATAAATTCACCTTTTTGATGAGATAAATCGGCCTCAGCTGTTGACAAACGGGCAATGGCCGGCCGATAGCCAATTGCGATGAAGAATCTGCTCACTTTTATCATACGCAACAGTCATTGGCTGTTAGCAACGCTGCTTGTTGTTATCAGTTTTTATCTTGTTTTCACGCATAACTCTTACCAGCGCAGCGTTTATTTAACGTCTGCCAATAGTGTTACGGGGTGGTTTTATAAAACATCCAACAGTGTGACATCGTTTTTGCATTTGAAGAAAAACAACGCGGAATTGTTGGCGAAAAACGCGGAACTGGAAGAGCGGCTGTTTCTCATTCAATCGCAAATGGAGGCGATGAGCGTTTCGGATTCAGCAGATGTACAAGCCTTTGCGTTTGATTCCACACAAACGCAGCAATTTGGTTTTATCCCGGCGTTGGTCACCAACTTAAGCTTTTCGGGCACCAACAATTACATCACCCTCAACAAAGGCGCTGCCGATGGCGTGAAACCCGATATGGGCGTGATGTCGCACCGCGGAGTGGTGGGTGTGGTGTTTAATGTGTCGGAACATTTTTCGGTGGTCATCCCCATCATCAACTCCAAATTCCGATTGAGTGCGAAACTGAAAAATTCGGAGAATTACGGTTCCGTTTCGTGGGACGGAGAAAACATTCGTCAAGCGCAATTGCAAGAGTTACCCAAGCACGAAGCGTTTAACAAAGGCGACACTGTGCTCACAAGTTTCTCTCGCATCTTCCCAAAAAACGTGATCATCGGGTTTGTTAGCGAACAAGGAAAATCAAAAGACGACAATTTCAACACGTTTAATTTGGAGCTTGCCACCGATTTTTACACCTTGCAGGATGTGCTTATTATTGATGATAGGTTTTACGAAGAACAAAACGCGCTGGAAAGTACGCTGGAATAACAAGGAAATTAACAAAGTCTTTCCTCTCTCATTAAGTGTTTTAAGCTGATGAAATTAAGCTATATTTATGAAGTGTTTCTTTTTGTTGCGCTCATCCTTTTTCAGGTATTGTTGCTCAACAGAATAAGCGTATTTGGTTATGCTACACCCATTTTGTATAGCTATTTCTTAATGAAACTGCCCATTGGCCGCAATCTTTTTTATGTGATTATTTCGGGCTTTCTCATGGGGCTCATTATCGATATTTTCCTGAACACGCCCGGAATGAACGCCGCGGCTACCACTATTGTGGCAGCGATGAGAAAGCCGGTGTTGAATTTGTTTTATGAGCGGGAAGAATACGAAGATTTTGTGCCCGGCATCCATAATTCGGCCGGCGCGTTTGTGCGATTTGTGATTTTCTTTGTGTTATTCCATTTAACGCTTCTGTTTTTCATAGAATCATTTACGTTTTTCAATGTGATACCCACCCTACTGAGGATTGTTGCCTCATCGGCGGTTACCATATTGATAATTATTGCTTTAGACACGATATTATTTAGGAGAAAAACCATTGAGCAAACTTGATTCATTATCCAAAAGAAAATACATTGTAGCCGCTATTGTTGTGATAATCGGCTTGGTATATATTGTGCAATTATTTAGTTTGCAGATACTAAGCCCTCAATACAGAGAATACGCCGACAGCAACGCTTTTTTACGGAAAACACTTTATCCCGCTCGTGGCGCAATTTACGACAGAAATGGCAAGTTACTGGTTTACAATCAACCCACATACGACGTGATGATGGTGGTGCGGGAAATGAAGCAATTCGATACGCTTGACTTCTGCAACACTCTAAAGATAGACATTGAACGCTTCCATCAATTAAACGATGAAATGCGAGACCGGCGCAAAAACCCCGGCTATTCATCCTATACGCCCCAACTGTTTATGGACCAGTTGAATGTGGAAGAGTATGGCCTGTTGCAGGAAAAATTGTATAAATTTCCCGGAATTTACATCCAAAGCCGAACGGAACGCCAATATAATTACAGCAATATGGGCCTCATTCTGGGATACACGGCTCAGGTGGATAAAAATAAAATGGCGGCCGACCCGTATTATGTGCGTGGCGACTACGTGGGGAAATCGGGCGTGGAACTCTCGCACGAAGAAGACCTCCGCGGCGAAAAAGGCGTGGAAATTCTCTTGCGCGACGCGCACGGAAGAGTACAGGGACAGTATGAAGGAGGCCGATACGATAAAGCCCCCGTTTCGGGAAAAGACCTTACGTTGGGCATCGATATAGATTTACAAGCCTACGGCGAAGAATTAATGGGCAACAAAGTGGGCGCCATTGTAATGATTGAACCCAAAACGGGCGAAATATTGTGCATGGTTTCAACACCAACATATGACCCGTCTTTACTTACCGGCCGAAACTTCAGCACCAACTATCAGTCACTGGAAAACAATCCTTTTAAACCGCTGATTAATCGAGCTATAGCGGGAACGTATCCTCCCGGATCGACTTTTAAAGTATCGCAAGGACTTATTTTTCTGGAAGAAGGAATCATTGACGAGCACACCCGCTATTCTTGTTACGGTGGTTATCCACCATTGGGCGGACGCCCGCGCTGTCACGGACACGCGTCGCCCACGGCCATTCAATATGCGCTTACCACATCGTGCAACTCCTTTTTTTGCTACGGATTAAACGGCATGTTAAGCAACCGCTCTAAATACAGCAGCGTCCCTGACGCGTTTAATATTTGGAAAGACCATATGGTTGATTTGGGCTACGGCTATAAACTGGGGGTTGACCTTCCTTCGGAAAAGAGGGGTTTTATTCCCAACAGCAAGTTTTACAGCACTATTTTTAAAACCGACAGATGGAATGCCCACAACATCATTTCCATTGCCATCGGGCAGGGCGAAATCCTTGCTACCCCACTGCAAATGGCAAACTTTGCCGCCATAGTGGCCAACCGTGGTTATTTTTACACACCGCATGTGGTGAGAGACCGCAAAGGACAAGCATTAGACCCTACCTTCACCACACGCCACGATTCGGGCATAAAAAGAGAACATTTTGAACTCGCCGTAGCCGGTATGGCCGACGCGGTTACCAGAGGAACGTGCCGCGCCATCAATTTGGAGCCCGATGTGGTTGTTTGTGGAAAAACAGGCACTTCGGAAAACCCGCACGGCGACGACCACTCTTTGTTTATGGGCTTCGCCCCGAAAGACGACCCGCAAGTGGCCATCGCCGTAATTGTGGAAAACGGACGGTTTGGTGCCACCAACGCGGTTCCAATCGCCCGCTTGATGTTGCAAAAAATGTTTAAAGGCGAAATTCCCGATAGGGACAAATGGTTGGAAAAAACATTGATGGAACGCTCCATTCTGCCCTATGTTTATACACGGAACCTGCCGGCGGATAAATCGTCTATTTCCATTCCCAAAGACACCATACAATAAAAAGCAAGAAGCAAAGAATGTACACCGGAAGCAGAGAATTGGTTGAAAAAGGGAGAGTAGATTGGACAACAGTCGCTCTTTACCTGCTCTTTATCGTGATGGGGTGGCTGAATATTTACGCCGCCAGTTACGATTTGGAGAATGCCACCAGTTTGTTCGATTTATCGGGGCGCGCCGGCATGCAATTGGTGTGGATGGGCACTTCTTTGCTATTGGCTTTCGCGCTGATAAAAATAGATGTGGGCTTTTACGAAACTTACGCGTTCGTTTTTTATCTCGTCGGCATCGGGTTGCTTGTGCTCACCTTGATTTTCGCGCGCGAAATTAACGGGTCGCGCTCGTGGCTAATCCTTGGCCCGGTGCGGCTGCAGCCTGCGGAGTTTATGAAATTCATCATCGCCCTCACGCTGGCAAAAATATTCAATTCCTATGGCTTCCGGCTGATGGAAAGAAAAAATCTTTGGCTCATTTGCGGCATTATTCTTTTGCCCGTTGTTTTGGTTATTTTGCAAAGCGAAACAGGAACTGCGCTGGTATATTTGAGTTTTATTTTGGTTCTTTACAGAGAAGGGCTCCCCGGCGGAATTTTGTTTATGGGCCTTGCCGCGGTGGTTTATTTTGTGCTGGGCATTAAGTTTTCCGATACCGAAATGGGGTTTTTCTCACTGGGTGAATTCATCACCATTTTGCTCATTATCGCTTTCACCGCGGGAATGCTGTGGAGCTATGTAAAGCGGCGCGACGTGGTGTTTTTCACTCTTATCGGAGCAGCCGCCATCTTCCTGATTGCCTATCTTGTATCATTCTTAAAAGTGGAAATAGATTGGGGATTGGTAGCCTTGGCCGCATTGGCGTTTGTGACGCTCTATTTATTGTATCTTTTTATCCGGTTCCGCAAAAGAATTTATGTGCTACTATTGGCTTTTTTGGTGGGGTCGTTCGTATTTTTGGAGTCGGTGGAATACGTTTTTTACGAAGTGCTTCAACCACACCAGCAAATGCGCATTAAAGTAACATTGGGAATGGAGCAAGACCTGCGAGGCTCGGGGTATCACGTGGGACAATCGAAAATTGCCATCGGCTCCGGCGGATTAACGGGCAAAGGTTTTCTCAACGGCACGCAAACAAAACTAAAATACGTTCCCGAGCAAGACACCGATTTTATATTCTGCACCATTGGCGAGGAACACGGTTTTGTGGGCTCAACCATCGTTTTGCTGATGTTTGCCATATTCATCTTCAGGCTGTTGCATTTGGCAGAACGCCAAACCACAGTTTTCGGGCGGGTGTACGGCTATGGCGTGATAAGTATTTTCCTGTTTCACTTGATTATTAACATCGGAATGGTCATCGGCATTATGCCGGTCATCGGCATTCCGCTGCCGTTTTTCAGTTATGGCGGCTCCTCGCTGTGGGGATTCACGCTGCTGTTGTTTATTTTCCTGCGAATTGATAAATCGAGGAAGAGGGGGTGAAGAAATGAGTGTTTTTT
Organism: Bacteroidota bacterium; assembly: GCA_023388315.1. GTDB lineage: Bacteria > Bacteroidota > Bacteroidia > Bacteroidales > Dysgonomonadaceae > JAEWGM01. The sequence goes on from JAEWGM010000017.1 coordinate 104,426, forward strand.
GAGTTTTCTTTCAAAGGATACTTGATTGTTTTCCAATAAAATTTCCTAGACAAAAATGAGCGCACCCGATTATCACAACCGGATACGCTCGATCAATTAGAACCCAATTATATAATAAACATTACAGGTTGTAGAGTTGGCTCGCTCATCGGCGGTTTGCCCGCCTTTGAGCTCTGCCTTCCTGCAATTCCTTAAATTTCTTTTCACCCAATATTTCTTTGAGCTTCGCATCGTTAGCTTCTTGTCGCGCTTGCGCCCGGCTACGACGTTCGCTTCTGGTTTCTGCCGAGTTTTGCAAGTCTTGAGAGCGCGCATTTTTCATTTCCGTGAAATGTTGTTCCAATTGCGCCTTTTGCGAATCGGTGAGTTGCAGCTGTTCGCTCAATCGCTCGGCTTGTTCCTTTGGCGTTGTAGTGGAACGGTTGGTTATAGCCGCATTTCTGTTTCCGCTTCTTTCGGAACGTTGTGCTACATCTCCTCTATCTTCTCCACGTGTGTTACGAACGTAATTCCCACGCGTTCTTTGGCTTCTGCTATCGTTCCAAGCAGCATATTTTTCTTCTCCCAATATTTTTTTCAATTCGGCTTGGTATTCCGATCTTTTTTTCTCAGCTTCGGCACGCGCCGCGGAACGGTTTGCTTCTCTTTTTTCGCGCTGCTCTTTTATTGTGACCTCGTTTTGGTTGAAAAAGGCAGTCAATTCGGTTTTTTGCTCATCGGTAAGATGCAATTGTTTGTCCATCGCGGCAACTCTTTCTTCAACAGTAACCGCATTGCGCCCCAACCTATTGCCACTTCTCTCGGTTCGTTGGGCAAAGAGTCCGAAACTCATAAAAATACCAATGAAAGTGATACCTATAATTTTTTTCATCTCTCTTTTCCTTTATTTTTAGATAACAAGCGTTGTTTTATGATTTACATCTTCATTCATTTCTTTTTTAAAGATATCATCCATTTTCTTTCCCTGATCTTTTAATATTTCCTCCACTTCGCCTTGCTTGCTTTCTATTGTTTTCATAATTTTTCGCAGGTTTTTTTCCTGATCCAAGTAATATTCACGAAGCGCTTCACGTTGCCTTGGGTTCAATTCAAAAGAATCGCCCATAAAGTCGATAAAATTATCCACTACTTTATCCTTCTTGACACCGCCGTTTCGTTTTTCAACTTCTTTGTATTCTTCAAACTTTTCAGCACCCAAAATGCGCTCCAATTCTCTGTCCTGTTGTGCCAGTTCTCGGTTGCGTTCCACCTCGCGCTTTTCGCGCTCGCGCTGCGCAAGTTTTCTTTCCTCCTCTTTTTTGGCTTCCATTTTGGAATAATGCTCCAATAACTCTTTTTCTTGCTTTTTGGTAAGTTCCATTTCCTGCGAAATGGCATCTACTTTGTCTTTGGCTCTTTGTTCAATTCGAGCTTTGGTTTCGTCATCCACGTTTTGCGATTTTCTGTTTTGCGCAAATCCTGTAAAAACAAGGCAACCGGTTGCTGCAAGAGTAAGTAAAAGTTTTTTCATATCACACTTAAATTAATCGTCTTGAAGTTTGACAATACCAACGGAAAAAAGTTTAATTTTGTATTTATTTGAAAGATAAGCACAAATGTTATCTCTTATAATTGTTAAAGCAGCAGAAAGATGAAAAAGACAGCCCTCATTACCGGAGCTTCAAAAGGAATTGGAAAAGAATTGGCTCGAGTTTTCGCCTCCGAAAATTGCGATGTAGTTTTAGTAGCCCGCTCACAACCGGAGTTAGAGCAATTAGAAAAAGAATTGGCCGAAAAATATGGCGTGGACGTTTACGTTATCGTGAAAGATCTCACAAAAGAAAATGCCGCTAACGAAGTGTTTAATGAATTAAAACAGAACGAAATAGATGTTGATTATTTGGTGAACAACGCCGGTTTTGGCGATTATGGCGCGTTTGCGGATACGCCGTGGGAACGATACGAAAAAATGATCGCGCTGAATATGACTGCGCTCACCCATTTTTGCAGCCTTTATACATCGGATTGGAAAGGGCGAAAAAAGGGAAAAATAATGAATATTTCTTCCACCGCCGCCTTCCAGCCCGGCCCAATGATGGCTGTTTATTTCGCCACCAAATCATATGTTTTGCTTCTTTCGGAGGCCATTGGCAAAGAGCTGAAAAACACGGACATTACCGTTACCACCATTTGTCCCGGCCCCACATCCACGCATTTTGGACAAGAATCGGGAATGAACGCGAGCAAGTTGGTGAAAAACGTAAAAATTCTTGATGCCGCAAAAGTAGCCCGACAATCATACAACGCCATGATGCGTGGAAAGCCGGTAATTATTTCGGGAAATATGAACAAAATAGCTCCGTTCTTTATCCGATTTATGCCGCGAACTTGGGTTACGGCATTGTCTGACAGGGTGATGCGGGAGAAATAGAATGCGAAAAACAAGCCGCTCAAAGAAAATCGGAAAAGGATAAGAAATATAATTCGTCTAAATTCAATACAGTTTCTTATATTTGCAACAAGAAAAAATCAATTTATTATGACTAAGAAAATTATTGTTTTAGGAGTGCTTCTTTTTGGCATATCAACCACTTTATTGCTGGCACAACCCAAGATAATTGCCCACAGAGGATACTGGAAAACCGAAGGTTCGGCGCAAAACTCCATCGCGGCGCTAATGAAAGCCGATTCCATTCAAGTTTTTGGATCGGAAGTGGATATTTGGATTTCGGGAGACGGTGTACCGGTTGTAAACCATGATGCGGATGTAACGTTGAACGACGAAAAATTCGTCATAGAAGAAACCCCTTTTGCTACGCTCAGGCAAGTGAAATTAGCCAACGGTGAATCTTTGCCCACGGTGGAGGAATATCTTATCGCGTTTGAGCAATGCAAACACATCAAACTCATCATTGAACTTAAACCGCATAAAAACAAAGACAAAGAAAACACGCTGGCGCGGAAAGTGATTGACATGGTGAACCAAAAAGGGTTGCAAAATAGAGTGGAATATATTTCATTTTCCATCAATTTAGTGCAACAGGTGCGCGTTCTTGCTCCGCAAGCCAAAGTGTATTACCTCACCGGCGATGTAACGCCTTCATCGCTCGCGGCTATGGGTGCGGCAGGATTCGATTATCATTATAACCTCATCTACAAACATTCGCAATGGGTGCCAGAAGCGCAAAAATTGGGAATGGAAGTGAACGTGTGGACGGTGAACAAAGCGGAGGACATACAGAAAATGCTGGACGCAAAAGTTGATTACATAACCACCGATGAGCCGTTACTGGTAAAAGAGTTGATTAAAGAGCGAAAATGACACTACAACAACAACTGAGCACCGCCATAGAAATAGCCACCAAAGCGCACGACGGACAAACCGACAAATACGGTATGCCGTACATCGGTCACGTATTACGGGTTTGCTACGCGGGGCACACCATGCAAGAGAAAATTGTTGGCGCGTTGCACGATGTGGTAGAAGATACCGATTGGACGTTGGATGCTTTGCAAAAAAAGGGTTTCCCTCAAGAGATTATTGATGGGGTTGATGCCATAACCAAACGCGATGGCGAAGCATACGGTGCTTACCTCGCACGAGTAGAGCAAAACCCTTTGGCTGTGCGGGTTAAACTGAGCGATTTAACAGACAATATGGATATTCGTCGGGCCAAAGAATTGAACGATACCACCATTGCCAACCTCAGAAAATACCTGAAAGCCTACAAACAACTCACCGAAAAAACCAGCCGTCCCAAATAATGGCGGGTATTTATTTGCATATTCCTTTTTGCAAAACGCGATGCGTTTATTGTGATTTTTACAAGGGAACCGACGAAAGCAAAATAGACGCGTTTGTGCAAGCGCTTTGCGCCGAGGCCCGCTTGCGAAAACACGAATTAAAAGACCCGGTAAACACTGTTTATTTTGGAGGCGGCACTCCCAGCCGGCTTTCTCCGCAGCACTTTAACGATATTTTCGCCACGCTTTTTGCCGATTACGTTATCTCGGAAGACGCGGAAATAACCATCGAGGCCAACCCCGATGACCTTTTGCCGGATTACATCGGGCAGCTTGCTGAACTTCCGTTTAACCGAATCAGCATTGGTATTCAGAGTTTTAACAATGAAGAGTTGAGGTTTTTAAGCCGCCGTCACAACGCCCAACAAGCGATTGAAGCGGTAAAATCTTGTCAAAATGCCGGATTTCAAAACATTAGCATCGATTTAATGTATGGCCTACCCAAGCAAACCACGGAAATTTGGGAAGAAAACCTGCGACAAGCCTGCGCGTTAGACATTCAGCACATTTCGGCCTACCATCTTATTTACGAAGAAAAAACCAGGCTTTATTCGCTTTTGAAAAAAGGCTCTGTTCAACCCGTCTCCGATGAATTGAGCACCCAACTATTTTCAAAACTCATTGACACGCTGGCCGAAAACGATTTTGAGCATTACGAAATATCCAATTTCGCAAAAAACAAGCTCTATTCAAAGCATAACACCTCATATTGGCAAAACAAAAAATATGTGGGCTTAGGCCCCTCGGCGCATTCATTCGATGGAGAAAACAGGCGCTGGAACATTGCTTCCACAAACAAATATATGGAAGCGGTTCAGTCGGGCAAATTGCTGCAGCAAGCAGAGCATTTAACAGCATCGCAAAAATACAATGAGTTCATTTTAACCGGATTACGAACCAAATGGGGTGTGAATTTATCGTTGCTTCAAAATACTTTTGGAAATAAATTTCACGATTATTGTCTTCAAAACGCGCAAAAATATTTGAAAACAAACCTACTCTCATTGAAAAACAACACACTTACCCTCACCCGCGATGGCATTTTTATTTCGGATGGGATTATGAGTGAATTGATGTGGGTTTGAAATGCGGGGTGCGGGGTGTTAGTGTCTTATCCTTCGATTTTCGGTTTTCGAACAGCATCTGACGGCTTCAAGTCCGTCTGATGCATTGGGATTCATTTTTTTATCTGTCAGACCGGTAATCGGTCAGACGGTTTCGGATTCTTAAATTAAGTTGAACACCTCAATAATACCTTTTATACACTTTCTGATACGCTTCCGACTGCAAAAACCGCGCAAGCCACGCATTTAAACTATCCAACAAAACCGGCGCGTCTTTCCGTACGGCCCACGATTCCAGTTGGGTGAAACCAATATCGGTACCCGCGTCAATTTCTGGAAATTTTTCAGTCAATTGTTCCGCGACCCTTTCATCGCACACGGTGAAATCAATATCGCCTCCGGCGACCATCATTACCAGTTGTTCTTCGCCATAAAGCTCGTCTTCGTGAATAAAAATGGTGTCTCCTATTTCGTGAGAAAGGTTCTGTAGGCGCAGAATAGCGGGGGAATTTTTAGCAACGTAGATTGTTTCGTTTGCCAACTCCAGGTGCTGACGAATAGGCTTTTGTCCGTTATTCAACTCGGCTATTCGCTGCACCAGAACCAATTTGTTGAGTGTAATCGCATCGGTAAAAGAAACAGCATCTCTTAGCTCGGTATTTATCGGAATATTGCGGGTAATAACATCGTATTTGTGCGTTAGCAAACCGTGCAGGTTATTGTTCAGGCTGTTCTCTAAGAAAACGTTCACTTTTATGTTCCAATCGTTTTCCAACTTCCGTATCATTTCATACTGAAATCCATCGATGGAGTCGCCCGACACAAAATAACCAATGGAATTATAATCGGTCACCACATTCAATTCTCCGGACTCAATAATCTGGGCGTAATCGCGCGGAGAAAGGGATAAATGTGCCTCTCGCTTGTTTTTGTTTTTCAATAAAAACATTGAAACAAGCGCGATAACCAACAAAGTTACATACAGATAAATGCGCTTTTTTATTTCCACGAAAGAAAGAGATTAATTGTGAAGATTAACCGAAACACCCAACTTCAACCCGAAGGGATTTACCGGATAGCCCGGCAACGTGAAATATTCTCTGGGTTTCCAAAATTGCGAAGCCACGTTGTACAACATCAAGAAAAACCGGGTTTGTTTAAGATGCATGTTGGCATAGACCGTGGCGATGGGATAATTTCCGATTTCTTTTTCGCGTTGGTTGTAAAACTGCAATAACGCCGGTTCATAACCGGGCGCGAAGTATTTGGTGTGGTAATGCGCGTCCACGCCGAATTGGAATGTCAACTCATTTACAATCTTGGTTTTCAAATACATATTGGTGTATAAACTCAACATCGGCACAGGAATAACTTCTTGGTTACTTGATGTTTGATATACTAACTGGTTGTCCCAGTTGAAAACACCAAAACGAAGGTTCTGATCCACACGCGCCATCAATACTTGCACATTGGCGCTTTCTTGAGCAATGTGTTTATCAGCACCATAATAAATGTAATTCTGAATGTTTTCCACGCCCGCGCTCAACGTGGTGTTGGTGAAGGGAATAAACAATTTTCCACCCACGTACACCCGCCGGGTATCACCTAAACTCTGATCCCACCAGAAATATTTTGAATGAAAATGCTCTTGCAAATAGTTGGATGTGCTATTTTTCACATATGCCATTCCGCTCAAGGTGGTTCGTTTTCCGGCAATGTCCACGCTGGTTTCCACTTCTCCTTGCATTGTGAAACCACCCAAATCGGCACCCAAAACACCCAGTTCCGCTTGCAAATTAAAACGTAAATATTCACCTTGCTGCTTATTGAGAACTCCTCCAATATAAACCACGTTTTCCCGATGTTTTATCCTTCCCGGTTCTCCATCCACCACATCTATCATTGAAAAATTCCGCACTTCGTGCTGAAGGTAACCCGTTAACCCAAACTTCACCCACGGCTTGAAACCTTCGCGCAGCGACAACGCCACCGTGTTTTTAAAGGATGAAAATGTTGTGCTGTCGTCCACCGCCGCGTTGTAGTAACGGTTTGCATAAAACTGGTCGATGCGCTGCATTTGAGTACCGTCTATATTGACAAAGGCCGTGTCGTGCGACAAAAATCGGCGATATTGCTGCGTAAAGTGCGAAGTGAGCGTAATGCTGGCCACGGGAACAAAGCGGCTTCCACCTGTGTGCAGCGAATCGGTGGTTGTTTCGCGATACCCCAAATTATACCTTCCCGAAACCAAATATTGGTTGTTACGAACCCGATTCCACGTATTGGTAAATTTCACGGGAATATCACGCGGCGTGAAGCGGCTTTGAACGGAATCAGGCTCGCGGATAAACAAATCGTCCGTGATGCCACCGTTTTCGTAATTGGTAATGCTACCCAAGTTGGCGTAGGCATGCGCTTCGATGCGGTCGCTCAAATAATTTCCGAAGATGCCGAAGTTATTGTGTTTGGTGGCTTGCGAATTGTAAAAACCCCGCGAGTTAATCAAATCGGCCTCAATACCCACATTCAGGCTTTGTCCGAAGTTTGAGGTTAAACGGCCGGTGAAGCGTTGTTCTTTGTTCTGGTTTCCACCGGCGGTTTGATAGTTCAACAACGAGTAGGGCACACGCGTGTTGTAAAACAGTTGGTTTTCGGGTTTTCGGAAATAGGGAAAATAGGCATCGTTGAAGATAAACTGTCCCGGTTCGTCTCTTTCAAAAAATATTTTTGAGATAATGGGCGCGCCCAAGGGTGCCAAATGCCCTACAGCAACCGAATATCCGTCGGGCAACGTGGTTTGCTGATAGTTATATAATATGGTATCGGGCTCCGCCATGAATCTTTCACCGGTTCTGGTATCGATATTCCACATTACCATGCGCGAAAGTATTCTAAGCGAATCCGCTTCGGCGCCGTGGTCATGCAGTAAGTGATCTAAATGCGATTGTTGGCGCGGCAGCAAGTCCAACGAATCGGGGTCGGATGTTATTTGCGATGAATCGGGCAAAATAACGCGTGCCTGCGGAAACGCCATCGTGGTGCATACACAGAATAGGAGGAATATGAACAATTTCTCTTTCATCGGGTGCAAACTTACATAAAAATTTGCCACGAGCGGATAATTGAACGTGTTTTTGTGTGGTTTTTGAGGATTTTTAGGAAGCGAAAGGGAGTCAAATTATGGAATCAATTCCGGTGATTCACGCGGAAGCAGGCATTGAGCGTTGAGCTTTGAGCATTGGGCAATGGGCAATGGGCTTTGAGCGGTGGGCAGATGAGTTACAATAGCGGGGAACATTCTAAAATCGTAAATCTAAAATATTTATTCTAACAATCTAACGTCTAATTATCTTTGCGCTAAATTATTCCCCAATCAAATTTTAATTCATTACCTTTGCTACTCGTATCCTAAGAAACTGTTTGGGATAGATTTAAAAACAATATTCGCAAAATTCAAAACAGTTTCTAAATATCTAAACAACAATTATGAGACCTTACAAATTCAACACAAGCGGAAAAACGCGCACAGAACACGATCTGTTGGGAGACAAAGAAGTTCCCGTGGAAGCGCTTTTCGGTATTCAGACATTGCGCTGTATCGAAAACTTTGATATCAGCCGGCAATTACTTTCAGACTATCCCCATTTTATTAAAGCGCTGGGAATTGTGAAAATGGGCGCGATACTGGCCAACCACGAACTGGGGCTGGTGTCCGACGAAATAAAAGACGCTGTGGTGAAAGCCTGTCGCGAACTGATGGACGGACAGCACACCGAGCATTTCCCCATCGATTTAATTCAGGGCGGCGCCGGAACCAGCGTAAATATGAACGCCAATGAAGTGATCGCCAACCGCGCCCTCGAAATAATGGGAAAACAGCGTGGCGAATACCAATATTGCCACCCCAACGACCACATTAATATGGCGCAATCCACCAACGATGCCTACCCCACTGCCATGCATCTGGGTTTGTTTTTGTTGCACGAAGAAGTGAAAGCGGCGTTGGAGAAACTCATCGCGTCGTTGGAGAAAAAGGAAAAAGAATTCGACCACATCATTAAAATGGGGCGTACTCAGCTGCAGGACGCCGTTCCCATGACGCTGGGACAATCCTTCGGCGCATTTGCCGATGCCATGCGCAGCGAATTGAAACGGCTCAACCGCGTATCGGGTGAATACCTCGTCATCAATATGGGCGCAACCGCCATTGGCACGGGCATTACCGCCGAACCGGAATATGCCGAAATTTGCACGCGCCATATCAAGGAAATTACCGGATGGGATATCACGCTGGCCGATAATTTGGTGGCCGCCACGCACGACACTTCGTCTATGGTGGCTTATTCTTCATCGTTGAAAATGTTGGCATTGCGTTTATCCAAAACGTGTAACGATTTGCGCTTGATGGCATCCGGGCCGCGCGCGGGTCTTTCAGAAATTAATTTACCGCCCAAACAACCCGGTTCGTCCATTATGCCCGGAAAAGTGAACCCGGTGATTCCCGAGGTGGTTAACCAAGTGTGCTTTAAAGTCATCGGCAACGATTTAACCGTAACGATGGCATCGGAGGCGGCGCAACTCGAGCTAAACGTAATGGAACCCGTTCTCGTGCAAAGCATTATCGAATCATGCACGTGGCTCACCCGCGCGTGCGACACGCTTCGCGTTGAGTGCATCGACGGCATTACCGCCAACGAAGACCATTGTAGATACGTAGTTGAGCACTCCATCGGAATTGTTACGGCCTTGAAACCGTTCATCGGCTACGCCAACTGCACCGAAATTGCCAAAGAAGCGCTACAAACCGGCGGAAGCGTATATCAACTTGTTTTGGACAAAGAGCTTCTCACAAAAGAAGAATTGGACAAAATTTTAGACCCGAAACATATGACGCGTCCTTCAAAAACGAGCAAATAAAAAAATATTCTCAAAGAAACTTGTTGATATAAAAATAATTTACTTATCTTTGTCGAATTAAAATAACAAAATGAAAGCAATTTTACGCCATCATCATCATTTTCACACTTGCTATCAGGCGAGCTGAAATAGATATGTGCCCACGTAAAAAGTAATATATTTATAAACCCGTCTGATGATTTCAGGCGGGTTTTTTGTTTCAGAAAAAACGATTTATCAACAATGACAAAATTAAAAGTAGCCATCCAAAAAAGCGGCAGGTTGAGCGAGAAATCACTCGCGTTGCTTAGCGAATGTGGCATAAAAATATCCAATGGCGGCCGCAAATTGAAAACCGAAGCCAAAAATTTCCCGATGGAAATTCTTTTCCTTCGCGACGATGATATTCCGCAATATGTGGAACAAGGCGTTGCCGATATCGGCATTTTGGGACAAAATGAGGTGTGGGAAAAAGAAAAGGAGGTGGATGAAATTGAAAAGCTCGGCTTTGGCAACTGCCGTCTTTCCCTCGCTATTCCCAAAGACGAAGAATACACGGGCTTGGATTATTTCAACGGCAAAAGCATCGCTACAAGCTACCCCAAAGTGCTCGACAAATTCTTTTCGGTAAAAGGAATTGATGTAAAGATTGAAGAACTGGGCGGCAGCGTAGAAATTGCCACGGGAATTGGGTTGGCCGATGCCATTTTCGATATCGTAAGCACCGGTAGCACACTCATTATGAATGGATTGAAAGAAGTGGAAGCCATCATTAAAAGTGAAGCCGTTTTAATTGCCAACAAAAACCTGAACGAAGAAAAACAAGCGTTGCTCGATAAATTACTGTTCCGCATTCGCGCTTATAAACGCGGTATAGGCAGCAAATATATTGTAATGAACGCGCCCAACGCATCCATCCCCCAAATCTGTTCCATTTTGCCGGGAATGAAATCGCCAAGCATTCTTCCGCTTGCCGAAGAAGGTTGGAGCAGCGTGCATTCCGTGGTGCAGGAAGACCAGTTTTGGGATGTGATTGACGCGCTTAAAGACGTGCAGGCGCAGGGAATTTTAGTGATGAATATTGAAAAAATGATTCTTTGATATGCTACCGTGCAAATCTCGTAACGTAGCTGAAACACAAATAATTACAAAATTGTGAAGCGAATGAAAACAATAAACAACCCGTCCCCATCCAAATGGGAAAAATTGACGGAACGCCCAATGATAAAGCAACAAAAGTTGATGAAAACCGTGGAGAAAATGTTCTACGACATTCATCGAAAAGGCGATAAAGCTGTACTGCACTACGGGCAAAAGTTCGATTTTCCGGAACAAGAGTCGCTATTGGTGGATAAAGAAATCATCGATGCCGCGTCAGAGCAACTATCGGAACAGCTAAAACAAGCTATTGATTTGGCACGTCGAAACATAGAATCGTTTCATTTATCGCAACAGGAAGAAATAAATAAAACAGAAACTGCTCCCGGTGTGGTCTGCTGGCGCGAATCGCGGCCCATTGAACGGGTGGGAATTTACGTTCCCGGCGGCTCGGCCCCACTTTTTTCCACCGTTTTAATGTTGGCTGTTCCGGCAAAAATTGCGGGATGCCGTGAAATTGTGTTGTGCACGCCGCCCGATAAAAACGGAAGCATTCATCCCGCCATTTTATACACGGCAAACGTAGTGGGTATCACAAAAATTGTGGCTGCGGGCGGAATTCAAGCGATTGGCGCTATGACATTCGGCACCGAAAGTATTCCCAAGGTGGACAAAATCTTCGGCCCCGGCAACCAATATGTGATGGCGGCAAAGCGCTCGGCACAATATTATGGCGTTGCCATTGATATGCCCGCCGGGCCAAGCGAGGTGTTGGTCATTGCAGATGAAACGTGCAACCCAGCCTTTGTGGCGGCCGATTTGCTTTCGCAAGCGGAGCATGGGACCGATAGCCAAGTATTTTTACTTTCCAATAACAGGCAGGTTATCAAAGAGGTAAACAAAGAAATTGACTCTCAATTGGAAGCCTTGCCACGCAAAGACATTGCCGTGCAAGCGCTCAAAAACAGTCGGGCGGTTTACTTTAAAAACTTGGACGACTGCATCGCTTTCAGTAATGAATATGCGCCGGAACACTTGATTCTAGCAGTGGAAAATCCGGTGCTTGTAAGCCGAAAAGTGATAAACGCGGGTTCCGTTTTTCTCGGGAATTACAGTTGTGAAAGCCTCGGAGATTACGCGAGCGGACCTAACCACACATTGCCCACAAGTGGTTATGCAAAAGCATACAGCGGCGTTTCGCTGGATAGTTTTGTGAAGAAAATCACCTTCCAGCAAGTGTCTGCTGAAGGCGTGTGCGCCATTGGCCCCGCAGTGGAAGTAATGGCTGAGGCCGAACAACTTTTCGCCCACAAAAACGCGGTAACGTTGCGGCTAAAGGAAGTGAACGCAAAATTACCTGATTCGGATTTTAAAGCTATCGGTACACAACTATGAAACAGTTTAACTTACAAGGCCTTGTCCGCCCAAATATTTGGAATTTACAACCCTATTCCAGCGCTCGTGACGAGTTTCAGGGTACCGAAGGCGTTTTCCTCGATGCGAACGAAAACCCTTACGGCAAGTTCAACCGTTATCCCGATCCGCACCAAAAATCGCTGAAAGCCGCATTGTCAGAATTAAAAGGCATTCCTACGGAAAATATCTTTATCGGCAACGGCAGCGATGAGGTAATCGATTTGATTTATAGAGTTTTTGCCAATCCGGTAAAAGACAGCGTATTGATTTGTCCGCCCACGTACGGAATGTACGAAGTATCGGCCAATATCAACGATGTGAGCATTGTTCGCGTACCGCTCTTAAATGATTTTCAATTAAATACGGATGCCGTATTAGACAAAACAAACAAAAACCCCGACATCAAAATTATTTTCGTATGCTCACCCAACAATCCAACCGGCAATCGGTTGCGAGACATTGAAAAACTGCTGGAAAATTTTCATGGAATTGTCGCGTTAGACGAAGCGTATATCGATTTTCGTTCCGACCAAACTTTTCTGCCGAAAATTCAAAGCTATCCAAACCTCATTGTAATTCAAACATTTAGTAAAGCGTGGGCACTGGCCGGCGCCCGCGTGGGTGTGGCTTATGCGCAGGCGGAAATTATTTCGTTGTTCAATAAAGTAAAGCCACCATACAACGTGAGCGAACCCAATCAAAAAGCCGCTTTAAAAGCGCTCTTGGGCAAAAATAAAACATTCGACCGCGTTGGGAAAATAATGAATGAGAAGGAGTTTTTAATCGGAGAATTGGAAAAACTGCCTGTGGTGAAAAAGATTTATCCTTCAGACGCCAATTTTTTATTGGTGGAGGTCTCCGATGCTAACTCCATTTATAATCAATTAATTGACAAAAAAATAATTACCCGAAACCGCCATACACAAATTGAAAACTGCATCCGAATTACTGTTGGCACGTACAACGAAAACCGGTTGCTCCTTTCGGAACTAAAAAACATTTCTGTATGAAAAAAGTATTATTTATCGACCGCGACGGAACACTCATCATAGAACCCGAAGATGAACAAATAGACAGCCTCGAAAAATTGGAGTTTTATCCAAAAGTTTTCCAGTCTTTGTCGCGTATCGCGAATGAATTGGAATACGAGTTGGTGATGGTCACCAATCAGGACGGGCTGGGCACCGCATCGTTTCCCGAAGAAACATTTTGGCCCGTGCAAAACAAAATCACAAAAGCGTTTGAAAACGAAGGGGTAACCTTCAGAGAAATATTGATAGACAAGTCATTTCCACACGAAAACCTTCCTACCAGAAAACCGGGCACGGCCATGCTCACGCATTATATAAAAGGCAACTTCGATTTGGAAAATTCTTTTGTGATTGGCGACCGATCAACAGATGTTCAATTAGCTGATAATTTAGAGTGTAAGTCAATTTTAATAAGCAAAACTTCACATCCCGAGGCCACACTTTACACCACGGATTGGGATGAAATTTATCGCTTTTTAAAGGCCGAACCGCGCAAAGGGAAAGTGAGCCGAGCCACATCTGAAACCGATATTTTTGTGGAAGTAAATTTAGATGGAACGGGCAAAAGCGACATCCACACCGGATTGGGATTTTTTGACCATATGCTGGAACAAATTTCGCGGCACGGAAACATCGATGTAACCGTTCGCGCAACGGGCGATTTACATATCGACGAGCACCACACCATTGAAGACGTGGGAATCGCGCTGGGAAGTTGCTTTTTGCAGGCACTGGGCCAAAAAAAAGGAATCCGTCGATACGGATTTACCCTGCCGATGGACGACTGCCTGGCGCAGGTTGCCATCGATTTTGGCGGACGCCCGTGGTTGGTTTGGGACGTGGATTTTAAGCGCGAAAAAATCGGCGATATGCCCACAGAAATGGTGATGCACTTTTTTAAATCGTTTAGCGATAACGCGAAGTGCAACCTCAATATCAAAGCCGAAGGCGAGAACGAACACCACAAAGTGGAAGCCATTTTTAAAGCGTTTGCCAAAGCCATAGAAATGGCGAAGGAACGAGGCGAAAACAAGGGGATTCCCAGTACGAAAGGGGTGATTTGATTCGATGGTTATTGATAGTTATTCAGTAGTTAGTAGGTTGTTAGTCGGTAGTTATTCAGTGGTTATTCAGTGGTTAAAAGAGCATACTAAAACATAAAGCAATGAGAATTATTCCAGCCATAGATATTATAGATGGTAAGTGTGTACGCCTCACCAAAGGCGATTATACCACGCAAAAAACATACAACGAAAACCCATTGGAGGTGGCGAAAGAATTTGAAGCGAACGGCATTCAATACCTTCACTTGGTGGATTTGGACGGTGCGCGGTCGAAGCACATCGTGAATCACGAAGTTTTACACGAAATCACTTCTAAAACCTCTCTCACGGTGGATTTTGGCGGTGGCATCAAGTCCGATGACGATGTGCGCATCGCATTCGAGAACGGCGCCGCGCAAATTACCGGAGGAAGCATCGCCGTGCAACAACCGGAAACGTTTTTACGCTGGTTATCAACCTATGGCAACGAACGAATTATCTTGGGTGCCGACAGCCACAACCGCAAAATAGCCACAAATGGCTGGCAGCAACAATCGGAACTTGATGTGTTGGATTTCATAACCCGGTATTCACAATTGGGCATCCAATACGTTATTTGCACCGATATTTCGAAAGACGGAATGCTGCAAGGCACTTCCAATGAACTTTACAGCGAAATATTGCAAAAAACCAAGGTGAAACTCATCGCAAGCGGCGGCGTTTCGTCAATAGATGACGTGGTGGCGTTGAAACAATTGGGGTGCGAAGGCGCCATCATCGGCAAAGCCATTTACGAAGGAAAAATACAACTAAAAGAGTTACGCCCATTCATTGATAACACAATCGAATGACTGCGAAAAATCAACATAACAAACTAAAAAACAAGATATTATATGCTTAAAAAAAGAATCATTGCCTGCTTAGATATAAAAGACGGGCGCACCGTGAAAGGTGTTAATTTTGTAGGGCTTCGCGATGCCGGCGACGCCGTGGAACTCGCCAAACGATACGTGCAAGAAGGCGCTGACGAACTGGTTTTTCTCGATATAAACGCTACCGTGGAAAAACGCAAAAACCTGACAACGTTAGTCGAAAAAGTGGCACGCGAAATTAACATTCCCTTTACCGTGGGCGGCGGTATCAACTCCGTGGAAGACGCGCGCGCCGTTATAGAAGCGGGTGCCGATAAAGTGAGCGTGAGCACGGCCGCCGTAAATCGGCCTGAACTTATTTCGGAACTCGCCGCAGAATTTGGCAGTCAGCGCGTGGTAGCCGCCATTGACACCCAGTTGGAAGCCGATGGTTGGAAAGTGTACACCCACGGCGGGCGAACGCCCACAAAACTTCTCACGGTTGATTGGGCAAAGGAAACCGAACGCCGTGGCGCGGGCGAAATTTTGCTCACATCCATGAACCACGACGGTACCAAAAATGGCTTCGCCATTGATATTACCGCCGCCGTTTGCGATGCCGTAAATATTCCCGTTACCGCATCGGGCGGCGCCGGCACAATGCAACATTTTGCCGATGTTTTTCAACAAACAAAGGCCGCGGCGGCATTAGGAGCAAGCGTTTTCCATTTTGGAGAAGTTTCCATTCCGAAATTAAAAACGTTTTTAAAAGAACAGAATATTGAAGTTGAGAGTTGAGAAGTCAAGAAATCAAGAAATCAAGAAGTCAAGAAGTCAAGAAGTCAAGAAGTGATTCCGGTTCTATTAATCTATAAAAATATGTCATTGAAATTTGAAAAATTATCCGGGTTGATTCCGGCCATCATTCAGCACACCAACACATTACAAGTGATGATGTTGGGATATATGAACGAAGAAGCGTTGCAAAAAACCCGCGCCGAAGGCAAAGTTACGTTTTTCAGCCGCAGTCAAAACCGATTGTGGACGAAGGGTGAAACATCGGGGAATTACCTTATCGTGAGCGAAATATTGGAAGATTGCGACAACGATACCTTACTGATAAAAGCCCTTCCGCAAGGGCCCACGTGCCACACGGGCGCCACCTCGTGCTTTGCCGAAGAAACGCCAAAAGGTTTTCTTTATGAACTGGAAAAAGTGATTGAACAACGCATCGCGAATAAAAACGAAGGTTCTTATACAAGCAAATTGTTTAACAGCGGCGTAAATAAGGTTTCGCAAAAAGTGGGCGAAGAAGCCGTGGAATTGGTTATTGAAGCAATGGACAATAACACGGAGTTGTTTAAAAACGAAGCGGCCGACCTACTCTATCACTTCCTTATTCTTTTGAAAACAAAGGAATTGAAATTGGAAGATATTGAGCAAGTGTTAAAGGAAAGACATCGATAGTTCTGGGTTCAGAGTTCAATGTTCTGGGTTTAGTGTTCAGGGTTTAATTTTCAATGTTTTGCTGATGAAAAAATACAGTGAGAAATTCGGAGAATGGTATGACACGGTAATGAATATTCCCGAGGAGGTATTTCTGAAATCGCATCGGAAAAATCTTTTATCGGGCGTGTCCGGGAAGGTGCTGGAAGTAGGCATTGGCACGGGAGCAAATTTGCCTTTTTACGAGGCCGATGTAGCATTAATCGGAATTGAACCATCGCCTTATATGCTTTCCAAAGCCAAAAAACGGAAACAAAAACTACCTCACCCTCACCGTTTTACGCTACACAACGTCACTTACGAAGAAGCGGAGCAGCAACACCTCATTTCACCTGAATCGCTCGATGCCATTGTTTGCACGCTTGTTCTTTGCACTATCCCCGAACCTGAAAAAGCGATAACCGTTTTTTTGAAATGGCTTAAACCCCACGGTCGTTTGCTTGTTTTGGAGCACATTAAATCGCGTTGCCGTGTGGGTGCCATAGCACAAAATTTGGTAAACCCTTTGTGGAAAAAATTAGCCGAAGGTTGCCAGCTTAACCGCCCTACTGATGTCCTGCTCGCAAACAGCGCGTTTGAACCTGTTCATGAAGAATATTTTTGGTTGGGAATGCCCTTTTATAAGGCGGAGTTCAGGAAACCGGAGATGGAAGATAAACAAGTTGGTTCGCCGGTAAAATAATGGACTTAGATTAGTTAACCTAACTTCACTCCCACCACCCACAATTTTTGTTCATTGGCAAGAGTGGTGGCGAAAAGATAAACGTCGCCACCATCTTTCAATCCCGATTGTTTACGAATTTCAGCAACCGATGTGGGAAAATTGCGAACGGAAATGTTCGCTTTTTGTGTTTCGGCCACAAACTGACGAACGTTCTTTTTGTTGGGAGCGAAAAACTCTTTCACCTCAAAAATTCGTCCGGGGAAATCTTCAATAAATCTTTCAGAAGTATATAAATGGCTGTTTTTATGCAATTTGCTCACTTGAAAAGCGGTGGCAAGAACATTAAATGCTCCCGCCTTCAACAAAGAAGCATTGGGTTCGTATAGATATTTTTCGGGTCGCGAAGCATAGGCGGGGTCACTTAGTTGTTCATCTTTAAGCCGAAACGAAAACGATTCAGTTTTTTCGTTTTTCTTCAGGTTTACCGCGTGATATACACATTCATCGGCTTCAGCAGAAAGCAAAAACAACAATTCTTTGCATTCATTTTGCACCGAAATCACGTGCACTTCACGCACGTTTTGCAATGTTTTCACGGCCAACGAAATATCCAACATAGGGGAATATTTAATCAGGATCGTATCGGATTTCGCAAGCAACTGTTCTTTCAACTCCAGCACATTGGGACTACAATCTTCTATTCGGAAAACCTTGCGCCCCACTCCATCGCGGCGAGAGGGATCCAAAAAAATTACATCGGCATAAGAGCAATCTGCTAACGCTTTTTCCGCCGCAGCGTTGATAATGGTGTGGTTGGTCAACCCCAATTCTTTGAAATTATTTGTCGCCAAATCGCACAACTCCGGGTTTTGTTCCACATACACCGCTTCGCGAAAATCGGGTGCAAGAAACGAAAAATCAACACCCAAACCGCCGGTTAAATCAATTAATCGGTTCCTCTGCTGGGAAAAAAGAGAAGCTTTATAACGCGCGGTTTCCTCCGACGATGCCTGCTCCAACGAAATATGCGCGGGATAAACAATGTTATCATTGGCATACCATGATGGAATTTTATGTTTCGCCATTTGTCGACCGGCAATCTGCGAAAGCAAAAAAGGCATATCTTCTCCGGAGTATCGAAGCGCCAAATCGCGTACATCTTCGTTTTCGTGCGTTCGGATAAATTGTTTTTGTCGCGCGGTTAATTGCATCTTTCCGATTCAAAAAAATTACTCCCTAAAACAAAAACAACCCACTCATTACAAGCAGGTTGTTCTTATCAACTAAAAAATTATTTTATGGTTCAAGTTTCCTTGTTGACCAAACTGACTGGTTTGTTTTATGCTTCTGCAACCTCTTTGGGCATTACCGATACAAAGGAACGGTTGTTGGTTTTTTTGCGGAAAACAACAACGCCATCAATCAGCGCAAACAATGTATGGTCTTTTCCCATACCTACATTTTCTCCGGGATGATGAGCCGTGCCGCGTTGGCGAACCAAAATGTTGCCCGCTTTTGCCATTTCACCACCGAATATTTTAACGCCCAATCGTTTACTTTCCGATTCGCGACCGTTCTTCGAACTACCTACACCTTTCTTATGTGCCATTTTCTTCTGATTTTAACTGATTAAGCAATAATTTCTTTTACTCTTACTTGTGAAAACTGTTGGCGATGGCCGTTTAGCTTTCTGTAACCTTTACGTCTTTTCTTTTTGAAAACAAGAACTTTGTCTCCTTTTACGTGAGAAAGGACTTCTACTACCACTTTTGCTCCGTCAATAACGGGGGCGCCAATTGTTACATCGCCGTCGTTATCAATGAGCATTACTTTTTCAAATTCCACTTCGCTGCCTTGCTCGGCATTGAGCCTGTGGACAAATAATTTTTGGTCTTGCTGTACTTTAAATTGCTGACCTTGAATATCTACTATTACGTACATATATAAATAACTTAACGTTACGTGCCTGAGGCGAGCCGCTTTATGCGTCTTCTTGTAGAGCCTATTGACAAAATGAGGTGCAAAAGTACTTTATTTTTTTTTGATATGCAAATTTTCACGTATCCTTTTACAAAAAAGCAAAAAACGTAGATTCAACTACTAAATGCAACATTTCTCTTCAAAGATAAGAAAAAAATATTTTTAGGATTCTCGAAGTTTAATTTTTTTCTTGGTCTTTTGTTGATGGCGTATTGTATTTGTTTAATATCTTG